>NZ_VEGP01000100.1 GCF_007679495.1 Paenibacillus sp. 32O-W
GCACGTACGGATCTGTGAGGGGTAAGGGGCACAATCCTCGAAGGAAAGGCCCCGCCTACTCGACCTCGTCTTTGCGATGTTGTTGCCGACCCGGATGCAAGGTGCTTTCTCTTACTCCTTTGTTCCAATGATTCAAAGGGCAACGATGAAAGAGAAGGGCAAATGTGAATGGATATACTGGCCTAACACTTCTTTCGAAAGCTATCACGGTTCTTTCACAGTTTTGTCCGTTCAGGGCGCTTCTTATTGCATCATTACAATCAGCCGGAACCGTGTCTCATTTACCGTCCATTTGCCTGTTATCCCCTTCGCTCAGTGTCCCGTGCATACCTTCATCGTCTCTTGATCTTGGTCCATTTGTCTGTTATCCCCTTGGCTCAGTGTCCCGTGCATACCTTCATCGTCCCTTGATCATGGTCCATCTGTTTGTTATCCCCTTGGCTCAGTGTCCCGTGTATACCGTCATCGTCCCTTGATCATGGTCCATTTGTCTGTTATCCCCTTGGCTCAGTGTCCCGTGCATACCTTCATCGTCTCTTGATCTTAGTCCATTTGCCTATTATCCCCTTCGCTCAGTGTCCCGTGCATACCTTCATCGTCTCTTGATCTTGGTCCATTTGTCTGTTATCCCCTTGGCTCAGTGTCCCGTGCATACCTTCATCGTCCCTTGATCATAGTCCATCTGTTTGTTATCCCCTTGGCTCAGTGTCCCGTGTATACCGTCATCGTCCCCTGATCTTGGTCCATCTGTTTATTATCCCTTTCGCTCACTGTCCTCGTGCGAGGGAATTCGGGCTAATATCGATCATCGTTTTAAAAGTTATAAAAAATGGTTGAAGTCAAATCAGGTGATGGAACCCGGGTCATCGCTCCTGTCTGAGTCAACGGGATAATAGTCCCAAGCTTAGAGAGAGGAAGAAATACGAATGAACATCGAGAGGCTGCTTTACGTCAGAGTGTGTCAGAGTGTACACACACTTCGCTTCGCCCGGATTGCACACTGCTTCTTTCCTCCCTGGGCTTCACGGTTCGTTTTTTGGCGGGGGGGAGATGAGCCGGGGCCTCTCTGAAGGGGCTTTTGTTAAAGATTATTTCACTTTTCTTTATGTTTTCTTAAGGATTAATTGAATTACTTTTCAGCTCTTTTTCCTATAGTTATTTATGCCGGAAGCAGGAGCTCCGGAAATGAGGATACAGAAAGGTCGCAGCGTGAAGTTCTGTATTCAGAGCTCCATCTAGTTTCTTTTATGAAATACGCACTCCATCAATAATTAATATCCGGGAGGATTAGAGATGACAACGAATCTGTATGTATTATATGGCGGGAAATCGGCGGAGCACGAGGTTTCTCTCTTGACGGCCCTCACGGTGCTGAACGCATTGGACAAGCAAAAATATAATGTTTATCCCATCTATATTACGAAAGCAGGAATATGGTGCAGCCTTGGCCTGCTCGATCATGAGCTGACCGACGTCACCGAGCTGCAGGCGGAACACCCGGACACCCGTCCGGCGGCCTCGATAGGCAATCTGCTGTGCAAGCTGTTTTCGGAAGGGACGGAACAGAAGGTCGTTCTTCCTGTGCTTCACGGGACTAACGGGGAAGACGGAACCGTCCAGGGCTTGCTCGAGCTGATGGATGTTCCTTATGTGGGCAACGGAGTTCTGTCCTCCGCTGCCGGGATGGACAAGGTCATCATGAAGGATCTGTTCGCTCAAGCAGGAATTCCGCAAACTGATTATACCGCACTGCTGCAGCATGAATGGCAGAGCGATGCGGAGCGGGAATGCTTGCGGATCGAGGGGAGGATCGGCTATCCCTGCTATGTTAAACCGGCCAACCTTGGCTCCAGTGTGGGCATTAGCCGGTGTGACAACCGCCAAGACTTGTGCCGAGCTGTCCACATAGCGCTGCAGTATGACCGGAAGCTCGTGATCGAGAAGGAAGTGATCGGCCGGGAAATTCAGTTGGCGGTCATCGGCAACGATCACCCGCAATGCTCCGTGGCCGGAGAATTTATTAAGGAACTGGATTTTTTTGATTACGATAAAAAATACAAGAGCGGCCGGCTTATTCAGCAAATCCCCGCCCGCCTGACCGACGATATACACAGCCGGTTGATGGATCTGTCCATTCAAGCCTTTACGGCGTTGGACGGGGCCGGATTGATGAGGGTGGACTTTTTCGTTACCGACGATAATGACATTTATATCAATGAAGTGAATACCCTGCCGGGGTTTACGAAAATCAGCATGTTCCCGACGTTATGGGAAAAAACGAACGGCACCACCTACGCTCAGCTCATTGACAAGCTGATTGAGCTGGCTTTGGAGCGGCATGAGCGGAAGCAGGCACGTAATTACAGGAGAGATGAATAATGATTACCAGAACCTTACGTCAAATAGCGGAAATGATCGGAGCAGACCTGCCCCGGGAGGCCTATCGGAACACGATAGTGCGGGGAGTATCCATAGATACGCGTTCCGTACAGGATGGAAATTTGTTCGTTCCGATCATTGGCGATCGCTTTAACGGTCACAGCTTCGTCAGGGAGGCGCTGGCCGGCGGTGCCGCGGCTGTACTCTGGGACCGCAAGCAATTGGATCCGCCGCAGGACATCCCTCTGGTGCTTGTCGATGATACGGTGGATGCTCTGCAGAGTCTGGCCAAAGCATATCGTCAGCAGCTGGCGGTGAAGGTTATCGGGATTACCGGCAGCAACGGAAAAACATCGACCAAGGATATGCTGGCCGCCGTCCTGTCTGTGAAGTATAAGACTATGAAAACGCCGGGTAATTTGAATAACCATCTGGGCGTTCCATTAACCCTGCTGCGATTGGAAGAGGATACGGAAATGGCCGTTGTAGAGATGGGCATGTCCGGATTGGGGGAAATCTATCGTCTGGCCTCGCTGGCCAAGCCCGATGCAGCGATCATCACTAATGTGAGCGAGGTTCATCTGGGCGATTTGAAGACCCGGGAGCGGATAGTCCAAGCGAAGCTGGAAATTCTATGCGGTCTGCGGAAGAACGGCCTGTTCATCTATAACGGGGATAATCCCCGGTTAACCGACCGGTTGGACGAGCTTACGGTGGAGTTCGAAACCGTATCATTCGGCAGCGGTCGCGGGCAGCAGCTCTATCCTGTCGAATACCGGCTTGAGGACAAGGGGGTCCGCTTCTCCATTAACGATCCTGATTGTCCGCCAATGTTTATCCCTCTTCTTGGCCGACATCAGGTGATCAATGCGCTGAGCGTCATTGCTGCCGCCCGCCACTTTGGACTTACTTATGAGCAGATCAGGCAAGGATTTCTGCAAGTGGAAGCTACCGGAATGCGCAACGAACTAGTTCAGGCCGGTCGATGCCTGATTATCAACGATGCTTATAAGTCGAACCCTACCAGTTTGCGGGCTGCGCTGGACACCTTATACTCCTTGAATCCGGACAAGCGCAAAATTGCGGTTCTTGGAGATATGGTCGAGCTTGGGGAGGAGTCGGACCGAATGCATCGGGAAATCGGAGAGCAGTTGGACGGGGAGCGACTGAACGCCCTGTACACATTGGGCACCTCGGCGGCACATATTGCCCAAGCGGCCAGGAAAAATATGGAGGAGAGCCGGATTACCAGCTGTATGGATAAAGAGCAATTGGCCGAACTGTTAAAGGAAGAGCTTCATGAGGATTGCATTATGTTAATCAAAGGTTCCAGGGGCTGGCAGCTTGAGGAAGTGGTCGAGACTCTCAGAAAAGAGGCGAGCGGATATGGTGGTTAAACCGAGGTACCGACATACATGGGCAGATGTGCATCTGGACGCAATCCGCCACAACATTAAGGAAATCCGCAGGCGTCTGCCTCAGAAGACAAAGTTCATGACGGCCGTGAAGGCGGACGGATATGGGCATGGTGCCGTACAGGCGGCGGCCGCCGCTTTACAGGCCGGTTCCGATGCGCTGGCCGTAGGTCTGATCAGCGAGGCGCTGCAGCTTAGGGAAAGCGGCATTCAAGTACCTATTCTCGTACTGACGCCGGCACTTCCGGCCGATGCGGACCTGGCGGCGGAATACGGGATTTCCCTGACGGTTTGCGATGAAGGCTGGCTGAGGGAGATGAGACGGCACAAGCAGAGCCGCAAGCCGCTGCGTGTGCATGTCAAAATGGATACCGGCCTCGGCCGCATCGGCATTCGCCATTTCTCCGAATGGGAAGCGATGGCCCCATATTTGCAGAGTGAAGACCTCATTGTGGAAGGGGTGTATACTCATTTCGCAACAGCCAATCAGGCGGACTCAGATTATTACAAACGGCAATTCAGCCGCTTTAAAGAGATGAGAGGGTGGGTAGCTGATTCCGGTTTTGCCGGCTTTATTGCACATTGCTCCAACAGCGCAGCGGCACTGCAATATCCGGAGTTCTCTCTCGATATGGTGCGGGTAGGGGCTGCTGTCTATGGAATCAATCCATGTGACGGGGAAGTCAAGCGGAGATTGGATGTCGAGCTGAAGCCGACCTTGTCCCTGCATTCGGAAATCGTGCAGGTCAAATATGTAAAGCAGGGCGAAAGCATTGGTTATGACCGTTCCTACACGGCTGTTTGCGACGAGTGGCTGGGCACCGTCTCCATCGGTTATGCGGACGGCTGCTGCAAAGGGTATCAAGGCTTCTATACGCTTGTTGATGGACAAGCGGCTCCGATTGCCGGAAATATTTGCATGGATCAAATCATCATCCGGCTGCCCCGATATTATCCCGTCGGTACACCGGTAACGCTGATCGGGAAGCAAAGGGACAGGGAAATCAAACTGAACGACCTGGCCGATCATATCGGGAGCATCCCCCAGCAAGTTCTGGCCATGATAACCGCCCGGGTGCCCCGGATCTATCGAGGAGCGGAAAGCATGAGCGAGATCATCTCCGCTCGTGCGCTATCCAAAGCTACAGGCTAATCATTAAGAAGAGAAGCGGGGCGGAAGCGCGGGAAGCAGGCCGGCTATGCCGGCGAGGATATGTACAATAATAACCGTCCGACAGCGTATCTGCCGGACGGTTTCTTAATTAAGAACTATGGGCCGGAATCCGCTTAACACTCCACTAGCCTGCTTCACTAGATTAGGATTTGCGGAATCGATGCCAATTGCTTTTCTCAACCTATCCAAAAGTAGGCAACCGTGATGACGACACCGGCGAAAATCAGAAACAGCAATGTCCCTAACAGCTCTCTGTTAATTCGCTTCGGATCGTTCTCATCCACAGGTGGCTTGTTCTGCCGCATGTTCCTCAGGCTCCTCTCTGTATAGAAATGTTCACCGGAACAAATCTATACGGAAGCCCACGAAAGTGGACGTAAACTTGATAGGCATCAGAAATTGCCGATGCCGCAGTTTGAAGATCATTAAATCTGCATAACGAAAACGAAAAAGCGGCAGCAGCTTCTTCCGGAGAAAGATCAGATATAAAACTACAGCGATGAGAACGGCCATTGTAGGCTCGAAGCTTCTGACGACGGAGTGGAGATAGGAATCCGGCTGCCGTGATGACAGCAAAGGATCGCCGATCGTTAAAGGGCCGTCAGACTCGGATATACCCACGGGAATCGAAGCTGCAACAAGCAGAAAGGAAAGCAGCAGAAGTCCCATTCTACCTCTTGAATTCATGGAAGCCACCTGTATCCATATATTTTCCCCATCGTATCATTCCGGGATGGCTGCTGTCTATTCCGTCGGTATTTCTTTGATCCGGTCGGATAACAAACCGTCCGAGGAATGGTTTTCCCCTGTAACAAAATGCTTCATGTAATACGATACATAACTGCCGTAGCGGGAAGCCGAGGCTAGAAGAAGTTCATCTACATAATGCACTCCTGAAGAAAGGCTGTCCAGCATCGCCGCCGAAGCTGCCGCGTACAGTCCGCAAGCGACCTGAAAATAGGTGGCGCTGATTCCGAATTTGCGAAAGATGGAACGATTGTCCAAAACATTATACATATAGCGTTCTTTATCCTCGTATACTAGCAGCACCCCGACCAGGTCCTCGCCCAATAATTCCGCTTCCTCGGGATCGAGCACCCGGTGATGCCAGTCCCATAAATCGTCCACATTGTCCAGATTCGTTCGGATGATATCGGTCATGTATTCGCTGACCCGATAGAGGAAGCCGACCTCCATGTCATACAATTTCCCTAACGTGACAACCTCTTCATGCGGCATAAGGCAGCCGTAGAAGCTTTTGTCCCCAAGGGTGACCTTGAACTCCAGCTCGTACACTTCTCTAAAAATGACGAAAGGAGAACGCCATTTCATAAACACCGGGTAATTTAATATGGCTTCGTCAAGGAAACATTCAGGTGACCAGGAGGAGTAGACGGTGTTGGCTTGAATGACGGACGGATCTCTATAGAAGGAAGTATCCTGTTCTACTATATAACAAGCGAGCGGACGTTCATCGGGGTAACGGTTAATCATCTCTATGGCCATCCACTGGACGACCCCCGGGTTCATTCCCGAGCACAGAATTCCTTTCATATTTGTATACTTATCCCTTGCTTCATCTACAATGCGATATCTTTCCAGCAGGGTGAATCTCTCCACGGCCTCCGTTTCGTCCACCCAAGTATTTTCCAGAGCCGAGTTGATATAGGAAATGCCGAATTCATTGCAGCATTCCAGCATGCCGACGGTATCGGCCCAGGAGACATCAATAACGAGATTGGTCCGGGTATGGAGCAAATGCTCCTTAAAGCGGTCCGTGTCTGCCAAATCGAACGAATGTACGGCCAGTTTGTCAGCCAGGGACGGATATCTTGTCCGGTAATGATTCAATGGTTTCTGCCGGATATCTATCAAATGGATTTGACTGTTCTGAAGAAGGGAGTGGAGTGGGGCGGAAGCGTGTTGACAGGAATGATTTAACAAGGCAAGCAATGCTTTGGCTACCCCTCCGCTGCTTCCGAGCAGGCTTATCACCAAGTTAGTTGCCAATATCGTTCACCTCTTTCATCAAATTCCAGCCAGGCCGAATAAGGCTAAAACGTAGTCAGGATCGAATCCAACGGTCTCAGGCCTGCGGCGACGGCATGGACTTTTTTTCTGAATTTGCGGGGAATGAGATGCTTCAGAGGCTGATCCACCTGATTAAAATATTTGAAGGCTTCCGCGGCCATCTCATCCCACAACCGGTAATAATGCAAATAATCGTCGGGCATGACTATAGTCCGGGAGGTGCCTTCCTCCGGCACACATACAAAGGGCTCCTCATCCCCCAAAATTCCATAATCACTCGTTAACTCTTCGCCGGGATGGATGTCCCTCGCCGCTAATTCCAGTTCATACGCCGTTCCTATACAATTAGGATTAAAGCTGTGATTGATGTATCTTCCGTGGTCCCAGCACAGAACATATTCTCCTTTTTCATTTTGGTAAGCGTATTTGTAGACGATATCCCGCCGCAGCGGTTCCAGAGAATCGACGTAATCCTCGTCCAGAATCATATCTAAGTCATCCAATACCCAAACAATAGTTCCTTTAGGAATAAATTTGGTCGCGAATACGCCGAGCCCTATCTTTTCGTTAACGAAGCGAAGCTCCGTATCCGGATGAATCATACAAACCACCGTCCTCAAAATTTGATAAAGCAATTTAATAGATTTATCTAATAGTAATAGAGTATTTAATAATGAGAGATTTCGTGATAGAAATGGGTCTAGCTATCGCGGAGTCATGCAGGAGCGGAGAAGATAACGGCGAGGGAGGGGCAAAAAATCAATCAGTTAGGGGAGGGGATAATGGCGTTGAGCAGTAAAAGGAAGGGGATGGCCGATTTTGTAAAGGATGGTTGTCAAGGCTTAATGGTTGACAATTTCCTTATTCTGCTATACAATTTGATTACGCTTAATTTCCGATTATCACATCGGAAAGCGGGGGAACCAGTTATTGGGGCGAATCATTGCTTTACGAATGTAGGGAACCATCTTCCCGAGCCCGTCAGCTAACCTCGTCTGCAGTGGATGGGTCAAGACTGATATAGGAGCAAACTTGCTTACACTTTGACCCTTGTAGGGTCTTTTTGTGTATAGGGTCCCGCCGCTGACAGAGATGGGCTTTCCGTCAGGGCGGGACATTTTTGCTTTTATACACTGATTGGAATGGGGTGTTGAACGTGGATACCGAAGAATCGATTCTAAGCGAACCTCCGCCTATAGGCTCTTGGTTCCTGCTCATTACTAAGATAGGAAGAGACACGACTTGAACAGAATAAAGGAGGAATTGGAATGGCCCAGCCGAAGTATATCACCGATATCGACAAGATAACGGCTATACCGGAGGAAGAGAGACAAAAGCTTAAGCAAATAACGGAGAAGTTCGTTTTTCGGGTTAACGACTATTATTTAGGATTAATCAATTGGCAAGATCCCCATGATCCCATTAAGAAGCTGGTAATTCCCAATGAAGGAGAGCTTCTCGAATACGGCCGCTGGGATGCTTCCGACGAGGACACGAATTATGTGGTTCCCGGCTGCCAGCACAAGTATAAGACAACAGCTCTGTTGATTGTGTCGGAGGTTTGCGGCGCTTACTGCCGATATTGCTTCCGCAAACGGCTATTCCGCAACGATGTCAAAGAGGCGATGCTGGATGTAGATCCGGGAATTGAATATATTTCCCGGCATCCCGAAATCAACAACGTCCTGCTGACAGGCGGAGACAGTCTGATTCTCGCCACCTCCAAGCTGAAGATGATTTTCCAACGGCTTCGGGAAATCAAGCACGTCAAAATTATTCGCCTCGGCTCCAAAATCCCCGTTTTTAACCCAATGCGGATATACGAAGACCAGGAATTGCTGGATACGATTCGGACTTATTCGACTCCTGAACAACGAATATATGTAATGGCTCATATTAATCATCCGCGGGAAATTACACCGGAAGCGAAACGGGCATTTCAGGCGCTTCATGAAGCAGGAGCCATTGTTGTCAACCAGACTCCGGTGCTGAGAGGAATTAACGATGACCCTGTCGTTCTGGGAGAATTGTTAGACCAGCTATCCTGGGCGGGCGTCACTCCGTATTATTTCTTTATCAACCGTCCGGTTGCCGGTAACAAAGATTTTGTACTCCCCTTGAAGCGGGCTTACGAGATCGTGGAAGAAGCCAAAGCTCTCACTTCCGGATTGGGTAAGCGTGTGCGCCTCTCGATGAGCCATACTTCCGGCAAAATTGAAATTTTGGCGATTCAGGACGGCAAAGCGTATTTGAAATATCACCAATCCCGAGAGGGGCATTATGGCCGGTTTATGGTATTGGATTGCCCTGACGATGCGGCCTGGTTCGATGATTTGCCGGGCAATGAACAGTATTGGGAGAAGCCCAGGAAGAAAACCGATCAGGTGGTCTCTGTCAATGAGCTCCCCGACATGCCGCAAAGAAGGAGAGCAAGAGTAGCCCAGTCATAATTAATATAGCAGTGATATGAATACGAAGGCGTTCTGTGCTCCGGACTGAGGCAGGCGCCTTCATCGCGTTTTCGGAGCCGGGATTAATCTTCCACCCGGAAAAAAGAGCGAAGGGGTGTTGGTACGCCCCTTCGCTCCTGCTAATGATTTAATAAGTGCCATTGCTTGATAAATTCCGCGGACTGCCGGATATCGTGCAGCCATAAATGCTCCCGCATCGATTCCGAAAGCTCACCGGTTAGTGTAATTACTTCTTAACTTTAAACGTGTTGGTTGCGTCGATATAAGTTTGCTTGTTATCATCCATTTTATTGGCATTCGTCCAGAAAATTACTTGGTGGAAGCCGTTTTCGGATTCTACCAGTGTAAACAGATAAGCGATCTTGACTTTATCCACTTCTCCCCGGACTTCAAACTGGATGCCTTTGTTACCGTTAATATCTGTTTCAACAGGATCGGAATGGACGGCGTTGCCGATGAGAGAACCGTCTGTCTGCATGGACATAATCAAATCGTAGTATTCTTGCAGCGTAAATCCGTCGTCGAAATCTGTCTTGGGCTCGTTAAGAACCATCAGATAGTTCTCGTTTCCTGCAGAGAGATTAAGGGCTTGGAGGTCGGCTTCGTCGTTCAGCCCATTAGCTTCCGTCCAGCCGCCCGGCAGTGTAATTTCCGTCAAGTCTGCACTATCGGTAAGTACGACATCCTTGCCGCTCGTCTTGGAATCCGAACCGTTCCCGGCCGTAGTTTCAACATCATCTTTCAGAACCCGGAAAGAATTAATGACGTTAGTAAATTCTTCCTCGTACTCATCATAGCGTTCATCCAATGTCCAGGCAGCCAATTGATAGAAACGGTTGCCTTTCTCCAGGTATGTAATCAAATAACGGACTTTGATACCGGTAATCTCGGCCGAAATAACGGCTTGTTTTGCGGGGATGCCGTCAATTTGAATATCTTTGGTTTCACTGATTTTTGTATTTTCCGCGGTCATTTCGATGTTCTGATTAGCAACGGTCATGAAATCATCAAGCGTAGTATCGTCAGCAAATTCCGATTTAGCGAATGGAACAGCAATCACGTACTTTTCTTTCACAAGGTTGGCTGCGCCCAGAATGGCCTGCGCGTTTAGCGAGTCATTCTCTTTCCAATCCTTAGGAACAGTAATTTGCACGCTCTCGTCCTTGCTCTTCAGCTCTTTCCCGTCCGCCGCAGGCTTCTGGCTGGCCGTCGGGGAAGCCGAAGGCTCGGTGGATGCCGTAGGACTTGGCGAAGGGTCGGTTGTTGTCGGTGGTTTGTTATCCGAACCGCATCCGGACAAAATTCCCGCTGTTAGGACGGTAGTTGCCAACAGCACGTTCCATTTTTTCTTCATCATCGTACTTAACTCAGCCTTCTTTCTATAAATTGATAAATTAACAACATTTAACATGAAATCGGAATGTGGATAACTCAAATCTGTGGATAACCCGTCTTTGTCCCCAGAATCCCCGTTCAATG
>NZ_VEGP01000101.1 GCF_007679495.1 Paenibacillus sp. 32O-W
AACTTTTTATGACGAAAATGCCTTGTCACAACGTGAATCTCTCAGATTTTGGCTAGGCTACATTCCGAATTCATGTTTAATCCATAGACATCCGGTGTTAAAATGAATTTACACTCAACTAAGACTCGAAGGGACCGCCCTCCCGGGTTTTGTATACGCACTAGAGGAGGTTGGTTCATTATGGACGAAAGGCAAGAAGCAACCATTCTGGTTGTTGAGGATGAAGAGAAAATTGCCAGGCTGTTGGAGCTTGAATTGGAGAGTGAAGGCTATTCGGTCGTGAAAACCGGGAACGGCCTGGATGCTCTGGAAGCCTATAAGACAAAGAGTTGGGATTTAATTCTGTTAGATGTCATGCTGCCGGGAATAAGCGGAATCGAGCTGCTGCGCCGCATCCGATCCATGGACAATTCGACTCCCGTTATTCTGTTGACGGCCAAAAGCTCCGTGGAAGATAAAGTGTCGGGACTCGATCTGGGGGCGAACGATTACGTGACCAAACCGTTCCAGATCGAGGAATTGCTCGCCCGCGTACGGGCGGCGCTGCGAATGCGCAAGCGCGAACCGGCCGAAACGGAACCGGACCATGGCCATTGGCTGACATGCGCAGATCTGAAATTGAATGAGCAGACGAGGGAAGTGTTTCGCGGTGAAGAACCGATTGAATTGACCCCGCGCGAATTCGATCTGGCGTCCTACCTGTTGAAGCATCCGCGACAAGTGCTTGAGCGGGAGCAAATATTGGAAGCGGTGTGGGGCTTCGATTATATGGGCGAGACGAACATTGTGGATGTGTATATCCGTTATATCCGCAAAAAAATCGATCACGGCCGCGAGCCCGCCCTGATCCATACGGTACGCGGCGTCGGCTACGTGTTAAAGGATAAATGACACTATGAAATTGCGAAATAAAATACTTCTGTATTCCTCGGCTCTTTTTATCACCCTTTTCATCCTGATGAACGGATTGATCTATTATTTGTTTAATACATTGGTCTTGAACAATGAATTAACAAACATGAAGGCGCAAGCGGATAAAATCGTCCGCAGCTTAACCCAATCGGCGAATACGATTCCGCTGAACGATTTGCTTCGCACCTATGCTCCGCTCAGCGGAATGATCCGCATCGTGGCGGAGGACGGCGACAACAAGGCGCTTGTCACTTCTTCGGATCAGCAGCCATTGAGCAAGCTCGAAGTAAAATATGATAACCGCCAGCGCAGCGAAATTATCAAGTATGGCGGGCAGAGCTACACGTTCATCTCGCTTCCGGTCATATGGCCGGACGGCAGCGTGGTTAATATTCAATTATCGCAAAGCCTGCGCGAGATCGAGCATAACTTGTCCGTTCTGCGGATCGTGCTTATGGCGGTTACTCTCGTGGCGATGATTCCGGTTCTCATCTCCAGCCGGTGGCTCAGCAATCTGCTCACGCGGCCGATTACGTCCATGATTTCCACTATGCGCGACATCCGGCAAAGCGGGAAATTCAAACGACTAGCCTTGAAGGAGAAGTCGCAGGACGAGCTGTATGAGATGGGAAAGTCCTTCAATCATATGATCGATTTGCTCGAAGAAAACTTCGAGAAGCAGGAACAATTCGTATCCAACGCCTCCCACGAACTTAAGACGCCGCTTACGGTCATTGAAAGCTATTCCAGTCTGCTCAAGAGACGAGGGAAGGAGCGGCCGGAATTGTTGGAGGAATCGGTGGATGCGATACATTCCGAAGCGGTCCGGATGCGGGAGATGACCGAACAATTGCTGCTGCTGGCCAAGAACAGCGAGCAATGGGACCTTCAGCCCGAGCAGGCCGATCTGCAGGAGCTTGTGGAGCAATCGGTGAAAGTGTTCCAGAATGCTTATGGCCGAACCGTTCTTGTCGAGTCATCCGGGCCGATCATGGCGTATGTGGATATTCAGAAGCTGAAGCAATTGATCTTCATCTTTCTGGATAATGCCAGGAAATACAGCGATGAATCGATTACCGTTAGCACCGGTACCAGGGAGCGGCATGCCTTCGTGAAAATACTGGACCACGGCCTCGGTATCCCGAAAGAAGACCTGCCGAAGGTATTTGACCGGTTCTATAGAGTGGATAAGACAAGAAGCCGCAAGCAAGGCGGAACCGGCCTCGGTTTATCTCTGGCGAAGGAAATGGCCGAGGCAATGGGTGCAAGAATCGAACTGGAAAGTGTAGAAGGCTTGGGCACGACCGCCACCATTTGGCTGCCCCTGGACTGATCAAGACTTGAGCCCTCTTCCGTAACGATTCTCATCGAATTCTCATTTTTTCATGATACCTTTAAGTAATCCCCTACAAAGTGATGTAGTCCTTCGAAACGTATTCCGGGTGCTTTGCGGGAAGCCCCAGAACCAGAAGATGACTAAGACGTATTAGTGGAAGCTTTTCATGAAAAATCGTAAAGTGTCCTATTGTAATATTTTTATGATAAAAAGAGACGGGGTGATTGCATGTGGCGATGGATCGGGGCCGTCGGCCTGTCCGTCCTCCTCATCGCGTTATTGGCGCTGGGGCTCAAATGGCCGATAGGGGCGGCTCCGGCTGATTTGTTGGCGGAGCCTGAGATCCGGGAGGCGGTATTGCTTCAATATGCCGGGGAGATCCGCCAGATCAAGCAGCGGGACAAAGATTACGATGTGGAGCTTGAATACCAAGGCGGGATCTACCGTCTCGAGGTAGACGGCGCCAATGGTAATATAACGGCGCTGGAAACATTGGAACCGGCGGCATCCCCTTGGCCGGCAGAGCAAGAGCCGTCGTCCGGGGCTGCTGCGGGAACGAATACGGAGCCGGTGCCGGGACAGACGCATGCTGATGGAGAGGAGCTCAGCGGCGATCAGATTAGAGCCATTATCCAATCCGAGGCTCCGGGGGATATCCAGTTCTTCAAACGTATTTATCAGAATGGAAACCCTGTCTACAAGGCCATAGTCAAAGGGGAATCCGGCAAGTCCGTCATTATGGTGGATGCCCTGACCGGAAAGATACTGTTATCCAAAGGAAACTCATCTGCAGCTACATTGACCGAGCAGGAAGCTATCGTCATTGCTCTCTCTAATGTGCAGGGCAAGGTGGAAGATACGGACCTGGAGGAAACAGACAGTGCGGCTTACTACCTGATCGACATTGAAACGGATGACGAACGGGAAGCTACGGTGCAAATTCATGCCGTTTCGGGCGAAGTGATGTCGATTACCTGGGATGATTAAAGCAGAAGCATTGCAGAACGGCTCTCTCCTTTTTCTCATCATTTTCTAATGTAACTTTCCTTCTCTTCTCATATTGATGCGGTACAGTATAAATCGAAGCACCCATTCAAAACACCGAGGAGGAATTAATAATGAAGAAGAAATTAGCAGCAGGAATACTTTCAGTGGTCCTTGTGACAGGCGGTGCGATGGCGGTTCATGCATCCGTCAGCCAAGCGGCGGAGCCCCAGGTTAAAGCCCAGGAACAGAGAAGCATGCTGACAGAGGAGCAGGCGAAGCAAATCGCGCTGAACAAGAAGCATATTCCAGGCGCTGAGGTTACCTCCGTGGAACTGCAGCAGCAGGATAATTTTCAGTATTACAAAGTCCATTTGGAAAGAGACCGATTAGGATTCGATGTCTATCTGAATGCCTATACGGGGAACATACTGAAAGTCGTCAAATATTGGGACGGCGTCAGCTACGGTGATCCAAAAATTGATTTTGTAAAATATAAGGATAACCCCGATCGATATTACAACTATCACTACAAGAAAGATGACGATGTGGCAAAAATGACTCCCTCCCTCTCCGCCGAACAGGCTGCAGAGATCGTTAAATCGCAAATCAGCGGGGCTGTCATTACCGAAATCGAGTTGGATGAAGAAGACAACCGGCTGGTTTATGAAATAGAAGTGATCGCAGACTATAATGAGGCAGACGTGACCATCGATGCGAGCACCGGGAAGGTCCTTTCTATCGATTGGGACGACGATGATTATGATGACGACCATGATGATGACCATGACGATGATTACGACTTAGATTAATATTTCCGTATCAAAAAGAAACTCAGCAGTTAACCTGATGGAGACCCTTCACTGGAAGGGTCCTTTTTTTCTGAATTTAAGACACTTTTCATTAGTTATTCATATTCCTTTAATTGTTTTGATGTATAATTACGGGAGTCTATTTAATATAGGAAAAAATGCAAACAAGCTTTGGAGTGATGAATGTGGACATCCAGGATTTAAACGGATGGAAAGATTTCCTATTAGTTTACAAATTTGCGATGGATGAAGTGAATACGAAACTGAAAATTTTGAACGAAGAATTCAGATTCAGCCATAATTATAATCCGATTGAGCATTTGAAATCGCGCCTGAAGACACCGGCCAGCATTGTACAAAAGCTTAAGAGAAAGAACCTGGAGGTTTCTTTGGAGAGTGCCCGCAAGCACATTCACGATGTTGCCGGAATCCGGATTATTTGCTCCTTTACGACCGATATCTACAAAATTCTGGACATCCTGTGCAAACAAAGCGATATTTATATGGTTGAGGTTAAAGATTACATAAAAAATCCAAAGCCCAACGGCTACCGAAGCCTTCACCTAATCGTGGAAATCCCGGTCTTCCTCGCTAACCGGACAGAGCATGTCAAGGTAGAGATCCAAATTCGCACGATCGCGATGGATTTCTGGGCCAGTCTGGAGCATAAAATCTTCTATAAATTCCAGAGGGAAATTCCCAAGGAGCTGACGGATCAACTGCGGGAATCGGCCGCCCTGGTTCATCAATTGGATAAGCAAATGCTTGCCATTAACGAGGAAATCCAGCAATTCAAAATAAACGACGGCATTGAATACGATGAGGGACAGCAGACAATAAACCTTGCCCTGACCTCTAAATTCTCCACCTAGCCCTACAAAAAAGCGGACCCGCCAGTTAAACGTGGTCCGCTGCTTTCATAATTAGCGTGCCCCTCTCTCCTTCCAGGGCAAGATCCGCTTCATGAAGCGAGCATATGATCGAGGTGCCTCCGGAGTCTGCAAACCGGGAGGCTGCATCGATCTTGGGCTGCATGCTGCCTTCGCTGAAATGTCCCTCCCGCCTGAACCTCTCCAGTTCCGGGGGAGTGACCCTGGTTAACGCCCTCTGCCCGGGACGGCCGTAATGAATATAGACATTGTCTACATCCGTCAGAATCAGCAGTACATCGGCTCCAATCTCCTGAGCCAGCTTGCACGCGCTGTGATCCTTATCAATGACCGCTTCGATACCGCGGTAAGTCCCGTCCGGCTTGCGCACGACCGGAATTCCCCCGCCGCCGCAGGCAATCACAATTTGATCCTCGTTCAGCAGCTTCGCTATTACATCGGCCTCGATGATATGCAGCGGAAGCGGAGAAGGAACGACTCGGCGCCAGCCCCGGTTGGCATCCTCTTTCATAATCCAGCCCTTCTCCTGCATGAATGCCCGCGCCTCTTCCTCGGAATAGAAGGCCCCGATGGGCTTCGTCGGGCTTCGAAAAGCTTCATCATCCGATGAAACTTCTACACGAGTCACGATGCTGACTACGGACTTATCAATTCCCAGCAGCTCCAGCTCATTACGCATCGCCTGCTGTATCATATAACCGATCAGCCCTTGGCTCTCCGCACTGCAAACGTCCAACGGCATCTGCGGCACGACCTGTCTGGCTTCCTCGTTCTGCCGCAAAATATTCCCCACCTGCGGCCCGTTGCCATGAGTAATGATCAATCGGTAGCCCATGCGGATTAATTTGGCCAGAATCCTGCAGCTTGCAGTTACATTGGCCAGTTGATTCTCGAAGGTCGCTTCCTGTTTGGGCTGAAGGATGGCATTTCCTCCAAGTGCGACTAATATCGTCCTGTTGTTCAAAAGATTTCTCCCCCCACAACTGTCCAATCCTTGGCAAGAGTCCGGCGGTGATGCACCTGCCTAATAAACTCTACCTCATTATACCTGTCCTGTACCCGCATTCAACCGTAAAGTGGATTTTCTCCGGAAAATCAGAGATTCGATGCATAAATGCGCACCAGGCTGTCACACAGAAACCCTGGACTCCATCCAGGCTTATTCGAAGCCTTTCTTGTCGCGATGCTCATCGTTGCGGATAAGTCACGGCTATAGGAGCACAGGTTTAGGTGCCTGTATTAGGATGAGGAGTACCATAGGAGACTTCAACCGCTATATATAGAATCCACGTTAGTTCTATAGTATTCTTTAATCAATCCGATAAGATCACAAAGTTGAAGACCTCGTTTTGCAAACATAGCTTTAAGACGGACAGGTAACCCGGTTGCCGGGTCATCCTGAACAGCAGCATGCCGAGAGCCAAGTATCGGACATACCCTTTGCATTATTATATCTAACGGCAGCAACGCCTTATAAAACAAACGCATGTATGGAACCGTTCCATACATGCGTTTGTTTATGTCTATTTCGGGTCATCGCGCGGCGTCTTGCTGGGTGATCTTACTGCTGAGCTTTCCACTCATTGATGCACTGCAGGAACCTAGCCGGCTCGTCAGTGGCATACCAGCGGATGCCCAGATCCAACAGAGAATGAATAGCTCCCCCTTCTATTTCGAAGGGCAATACCTCAAGGTCTACTTCGGCCTTCCTTGTTTCGTCCAGCGCATATTGCAGAAATTCCCGGTCCACAACATAAGGCCAGTCCGAGGCTCCTTCCTGGCTGCGCAAATGAATTTGGACCTGATCCAGACCTTCGAAGCCGGAGGCCAGAACATCGGCGAAGGTGGCGCGGATTTTGTCCGGGCTTCCTCCAACCCACTGCATGCTTTTGACCCCTTGGGTGATTTGCTTCATCTTCTTGCAGTTCTCCTGAACATTATGGGTGAATATGACCTGTTTGTTCACACCATATTGGTCAATCATGGCCCCTAGCTGCTGCAGGTCTACTTCCTTCAGATCGAGGTAAGCCATCCTTTCGGGATGTCCCTGCATTTCACGAAACATTTCTTCCAGCGACGGCACTTTCTCTCCGGCAAATTTCTCGTCAAACTTGATTCCCGCATCCCAGGCACGGATTTCCTCGAAGGTCAACTGCGAAGCGGGAAGCGTGTTGATCTCATCCGGAGCATTCGTCGTCCTCTCCAGTGTCGCATCATGCAAACATATGATGACGCCGTCCCGGGTCGAACGGACATCCACTTCGGGAATGCCGCCCAATTCCCAGGCGTAGCGAATGGCTGCCATTGTATTATCCGGCGCTTCGTAGGCTCCTCCTCCGCGATGCGCCTGCCAGTAAATGGTATTGTCTTCTTTACCCACCTGTTATCACTCCTGTCGGATAGTTGAAGCGAGCTCTTAGAGGTTTAGTCTAATCCAAATATTTACGCACCCGCTTGAACTTGTCAAGAGTTGTATTTACGGATTAAGAGCCGTTTCCAACGGGGAGCAGCAATCGGCCGGAACTTCATCGGCCAGCCATACCTCATTACCGGCATAGTAGAATTGTGTGCCTTGTTCATGCGCCTTGCGGGTATCGACAGCAAGAATGACCAACTGCCCGCGCCTCTGGCCCGCCAACGAAGCAAAATGAAGCCCTTCGGAAAGATGGACGTACTGACGGCCCATCGGACGGAGTCCCTCTGCAAGTATTTCCTGCAGGACAAACATATTCGTCCCGTGATACAGCACATCCGGGGGCTGACCGGGCTCGTAGCTTAGTTTCTGGTGACTATGCCCGTATCTAGCCCTTATCCGGTCGCCGTTGATTTCGAAACGCTGTTTGTCGGAGTTGCGGACGACCTGCTCGATTTCTTCCATCGTCACCGCCTTCCATTTCGGCCGGGAGCGGACCGCCTGCAGCAAAGCTGCTGTAGGACAGGAACCGTCCCGCGACTCCAACACAATTCCGTATTCTTGCGGAGTATGCCTCAATATTTTCGTCATGAATTTGCTGAGACTGATCTCTTCCTTTTTGTTTAACACAATTTTTCCCCCTCTGACTCTATGTAAGTAATTTCTCAAGCATAGAAACGCACCTTTGTTTCCAATCTCGCAGCCAGCGCTTTAAGCGCCCTTTGTCATGCTCGGATTTCACGAATGACATTACCCATTTGACTTCCAACAATACTTTTATTGGTTTGAATAAAAAAGACCACTGGCTCCAATGCCTGCGGTCTTGCCAAGTAAAGTAACTGTCTACTTACATTGTTTCGATTACAGGCCCGTTTAAGGCCGCCGGGGACCCGGAAATAAAAAAAGACCATGGCTCTATCGTCCATGATCCGGTATAAGCATACTTTAAATCAGGGTGGAGCTTCCCGGACTGGTATAGCTTCTATGCACCGGAGAGGCCGATAAGAGAAACAAGCGTATCATATGCGGTTGTCAAATGATCGAGTTGACCTGTCATCTTCATCGGCCTCCTTTCTAATAAATGGTATATTCATCTTAACCGCAGGCAGTCGTCCCGTCAACAGCCCTCCTGCGGACAGTTTAGTTATAATCATTTACTACCTGCTGCCACCGAAGCAGCTACATCACCTTGCGGGAAGGATTTTTCGTGTAGCGGTTGGCATATGACGAAGCCACTACAGATTCCGGCTTCACCCGAGCCCGATAAATGCCCATGGCCTCCACCCGCTCGACCATCTCTTGGACGTAGAGAGACGTTTTATTGACAATAGGCCTCGTCCCGGCATCAATGTCGATGAATGATTGCAGTGATGCTCCTTGATAAACATAAGGGAGAAGCACTTCTTCCATTTGGTGCACCGCATCTCCCGCGAAATAAGAAGCCACCTCCTGGGAAAGCGATGTCTCCATAGACAGCTTTTCCTTCACGGAAGTCATTTCTCTGGGTACGATAACCTGCCGATAGCAGGCCCAAGCGCCCTTGCCTGGCCGATGGATGACGATGCCGGTCACAAATTTCGTATAACCGCGATAGACCTGGCTGTCAGAACCGATAACAAAATGATATAGAGATGCGGGATCTTGAGCCATAAAACGCAAAATGCGCTGCAGCACATCATCAATGGAAAGCCTGCTTTCCGTCACATTCTGGAATTTCAGTTCACCTTGCACGGGAATTCGTTGGTTTAATGTCATAGTCGTCACCAGTACAATGTACTTCCATCCTTTCGTTCGTTTGCGGAGCATTCCCCATTCCGCTCCTGTGCATATTATTCCTGTCTTTCTTTTACACTATCCGATGGCCGCTATTTCCGATTACTTTCAGACTATTCAGTTATTTCTCGACAGGGTTGGACGGATAGGGACGGGAATCACCCGTTCGTCTGCCAGTCGCCGTAAGAAGCAGCAACATCTATGACTTGACCTATCCATGATTTAGTGAAAAAAGCTGCATTGTACAGAAAAACCAATAGAAAAAGGCTGCGAAATACGCAGCCCATGTATAGATACCGAAAAAACTCCTTAAGAAGAAGTCGCGTCTGTACCAAGCAGACGCTGTATCGGCACAGGAAAGCGGCGCATAACGCAATATGGGGTACAGGAAAGCGCATGAAGCTCCCATTGGCAGAAAAAATGAGTATATTTCTCTTGCTGGATCATGGTCCTATACCTCCTTGTTCTCAAATGGATGAGTTTTGCATGAAACATCGTAACACGCGATTCCAAAAGCTGTCAACCCTTCTTGTTTTTACTTAACGAAATCTTTAAGAGGACGACCCGCCATTCAACACCTCGTCCACCCAACGGTAACCCCTCTCTAAATCCGCATCGCTGATCAAGTCCGATCTATGCTCAAATTGAATTTTGACCGTCTTGTTTTCCATTAAAAAGGCAGGCCTCTATCCCGTAGAAGCCATCCTTATAATCGCGGAGGTACTTGTTGTAGTCAAATCCTCCATACTGGCCAATCATAAAATGATTCATTGTCTTCCCCTTTCTCCTGCTGCAGCTTGTCCAGTTAAAAAATTTCTTTAGTTCCTCCAACCTGATACTTCATTCCGTCTGCATCTATTCGAATGACCTCGGGAACATAATTAACAGGTGCCTCCAAAAGGAAAAAGGACTACACTTCTTCAAGTCCGGCTCGCAAGTCCCTAATAAATTGTTCCGCAAACTGCTGCATTTCATCGTAAACGATCTGTGCCTCCGGCAAATAACATTTCCCTTTACCGAGTACGTGCTGCTCAAAATACTCCAATGTTTGCTCCAAACTCTGCCCCCTGGCCGTTCCTGTACATAATGATTTAACGATGAGATAGGTTTTGCCTCCCTCGATCATATGAGCATCATGCAGCAGCTTGCCCTCCAATGTTTGCGGAACCTCTTCTTTCTGCGATTCCCAAGAGACTTTAACAATTTTATCTATATATTCTTCTGGTAATCCTTCTTCCTCCAGAAAGCTTCTAATTCGTTCCTCATCCAAGTAAATAAATCCATGAAAGTAGCAGCCGTATTTGATTAAATCATGGTCAGTAATTTCCGGATAAAATTTTAATAATTGGTTAGCGGACCGGATCATTCTGTCGATATGGGTTAAATCGTGCATAATATCTTTCTTCTCATAATAAGGTTTGACAAAATGTATCAGACGGTTGTAATCGATCATCCTAATCAGATCCTTTTCCTGAATTTAAAAAGGAATAATTCCCATTTCGATTCTATAGTACCTGAATCCGTGATCTTTAAAATCAAAATAGCTAGATAAAGAAAGGAAATCAATGATCGATGGAGAAATAGTAGGA
>NZ_VEGP01000102.1 GCF_007679495.1 Paenibacillus sp. 32O-W
GCGTCTTTCCAAGCAGGGTTCACACCTGCTACCTCACTCGACCTAGGCTTGGTCGCTCCAAAAGTGCATTAAAATCCCGCCTTTTTCCAACAAGAGAGCGAAAGACGCTCAAATGTGCAGGTCTTTTTGCCAAAAAGGAGCCGTTTCGCAAAAATCGCTCCAAAGACCTGCACAATTGCTCTAGAATCAGGCATGACGCGGTTTTTTCGGGAAAAGACCTGCATTTTTGCTTTAGAATGAAGCATCGGGATGCTTTTTCCAAAAAAACCTGCACAATTGCTTTAGAATGAAGCATCGCACGGCTTTTTCCGAAAAAGACCTACACATTCACTTTAAATTTAGACATCTCGCGGTTTTTTTCCAAAGGCTCTACCAAAAATAATAGCCTGAGTGTTTTTTGTTATTTATTAAGATCATGGTTAATGAAACAGCGCCCAATATAATATATGTCGCTAGAATAACTGGCACGGGGAGGATGCCCTTACTTTCAACAATTCCCATAATAATAAAAGTCATCCCAAGTAAAATATGTGGAAAAACCAATCCTTTTTGGAATGAGGCCAGTTCATCTTCACTTAACGCATTTATTATAGATTTTCTAAGAAGAAATTTAAGTTTGAAAAAATGACAAAACCCTGCTATAAGCCACCAAATTCCTAGAAATACCTGTACGAACATTTCCACCAACCTCCTCTACTTACCATGTTACCATATGGTACCTAACATATTGCTAAGCAACCCGCCCATCAACAATCACTTCCATGTTAAATTGCCAATTTTTCAGTAAATTGCTAAATGCCTTACTCACCACATAGACCCCATTAATTCCTTTAACAGAGCCTTCCCAAAGATACATACCGTTTTGCCCGCTTGTACCGGGCTGTCCTCTAAGAGTTAGCGTGAAACGGTAACCTATCCATATACACACGAAAAGGACCTCACATTCCACAGCAAAGGTGGATGATGAGGTCCTTTTTTCTCGAAGAAACCGGGCGCCGAGCGGGGCTGAAAATAGCTAACCGACTTTGGCTACAGCTCCTAGCCGGTTCCGCTTTAGAAAGTACCGAGGTTTGCCTTCTCCCAATCCTCGGAAAATTTCGCAATCCCCGCATCTGTCAACGGATGCTTGATCATTGATTGTATGACTTTATACGGCATAGTTGCAATATGAGCACCAACCAGGGCCGCTTCGATCACGTGAGCGGAATGGCGGACGCTCGCAGAAATGATTTCCGTTTCGATTTGGTGTGTCTTGAAGATGCTGCTGACTTCCTCGATCAGATTCATCCCGATCATGTTGATGTCATCCAGCCGGCCGATGAACGGGGATACGTAAGTAGCACCTGCTCTAGCAGCCAGAAGCGCTTGGGTGGACGAGAATATCAGCGTCACATTCGTCTTGATTCCCAATTCGCTGAAACGGCGGGTAGCCTTCAAGCCTTCCTCACACATTGGAACCTTGACCACTATTCCCGGCCCGATCTCAACGAGCTTCTTGCCCTGCTCCACCATCTCATCCGCATTCAGGCTGATAACCTCTGCACTGATCGGAAGGTCGCCGACTATCGATACCATTTCTTTAATCGTTTCAAAAATATCTCTTCCTTCTTTGGCAATCAGGGAAGGATTCGTCGTAATTCCGGAAAGAACACCCAGCTCATAGGCTTGTCTCACTTCTTCCACGTTGGCTGTGTCGATAAAAATTTTCAAACAAAAAACCTCCTAAATAAGAATATAAACCCCACGAGGGGCTTATTAGACAGACTACTATGTATCATACAGGCAATCTTTAATTCCTGTCGGATTCTAAATTAAGACCCGCAAATGCCGTCCGATTTTCTTGTTTCGAAACCCGCTCTCAGCAGGTGGGTGTCCGCAGCAGTACTTTTGAAGTCCCCTTTAGAGGGCATGACAGCCGTACGGCAATGTTGGACTCCCTAGAAACATACATTGGTTCAAAACAACGTAAATCGTAACGCACATCGCAGGAGGTTTGAAACTGTATTATTCATTATAAAGATTGAAGGGCAAAAAGTAAACCTCGCAAGCTCCGATTGGGCAGGGGCCCATATAGGACCCGCTTATCGGATGGATTGTCCATTAGTCTTTCTTATCGGACCGGATTTCATTCGCAGAATCGTCTTTATGCGGCGGCTCCTCGTCGGACGAAGAGCTCTGTCCTGCTTGATCACGACTGTGATCTTCCATTCTATCTGCATTCGCAGTCTCAGACTGTTCGTGTTCCTTGTCCTGATTCTCGCGCTCTTTCTCCTCCTGCTCTTCCTGCTCCCGCTCGGCTTGGAGCTGCTCCAGCTTCTCACGCTGCTCCTGAAGCTTCAGGAAACCACGATGAAAATGCCAGAAGGTGACAATGGCAATCAGACTTCCCATAAAGAAAGGAATCAGAAACGTATATCTGAAGCTGATCATTACGATAGCCACGTTGGACACGATGATGATTAACGAAGCGATAGGCCGGCCAATCGTAATCAGGAAGCTGTTCTTAAGAATTTGCCAAAATTTCATATGAAAATGAACCATGATGGACAGATAATTAAAGAAGGAAGCAACAAGTATAAAGAATAATGTAATAAACAGATAAGATAAAAGGCTCAGCGTTCCTTCCTGGGACCCATAGAACTGATAGTTAACATACAGGACTCCAGTTAGAATCAGATAGGCAATTCCACCCAGCATGCTCTGTAAATAATTTTCCTTGTAGCCCCGAAAAAACGTTTTCAATAATGGCACATCGACGTCACCGGTTACCCACTTGCGTGCAACTGTAAATGCGGCGGCCGTAGCGGGGACAACAGTAAAGGGAGATACGATTCCGATAAGAAACAGCCCTTGTTTGAACAAATCGACTGTGTTCTCCGGATTGAGAAATACTACTAGCATGAGATAGAAGAAAGGCAATGAGCATAGCACCCATAGAAGATTGGTGACGGATAACCTCATTATCCATTCGGAGATGCGGTAAAAGCCCCCCATTAGTCCGCGGAATTCCAAACCAGTTTCCTCCTTCGATTGAGTCTGACTATTCGCATTCGTCTATTATAGCCTATTTCCATATAAATCGGTAGGGGGAAGCTCTCGCCGGCATGTTCAAACACTGCAATTTCACGTCACGGGACCGCTGATCAATCGCCCAAGGGTAAACGGCTATCGCCGTCCTTTGGACAGGCACGTTTCCAAGAAAATCATGCTGATCAATTATGAGAGTATCCCCTTGAAATTAGTCTGGAAGGATAATTCGCCGATAACGGACTAAACGGTCCGCCCTGGGCTTTATAAACGAATCTTGTAGATTATGCACCCCAACAAAAAATCTCTTGCAACCGACCGATTACGAGATCTGCGGCGCAAGAGATTTTTATCTAAGATGTTAATTCATGCCGTAACTGCCAGACGATTAATGGTTGCGCGTATAGGAGTCGCGGTCGCGTCCGTAGCTGTTGCCGGAACGGGAACCGCCGTCCCGCCGATTATCTCCGTCCCTGCGGGAATAACGCGAACCTCCTCCGTATCCTCCACCACCGCCCTGACGGTCTCCCCGGCGGAAGTTGGATTTGAAGTTGCCGCTTGGTCTTCTACCCGAGCTTCGAACATCCGGCCGGCGCTTCTTCGCGCGGATTGGCTCCTCGGGAGTTAACTCGATGCTAACCTCTCTAGCTTCTCCTGTAATCAGCTTCATTGCGGCAGCCAGCAGGTTGACCGAATCATACTGCTCGAGCAATTGAATGGCAACGCCCTTGTATTGCTGGGCCCCATCGTTATTGATGATCTCGATCAGACGTTCCGCGGTCAGCCGTTGTTTGCCCTCAATAGCCTCCGCCAGCGACGGCAGCGGCTTCCGTGCGATCCGGTGGCGGGTTACCCGCTCGATGAAATGCAGATGGTCAATCTCCCTAGGGGTCACGAACGTCCAAGCCGTTCCTTCCTTGCCTGCGCGGCCGGTACGACCGATTCTGTGGACGTAGCTTTCCGGATCCTGCGGCAGGTCGAAGTTGACTACGTGCGATACCCCTGACACATCGAGACCACGGGCCGCCACATCGGTAGCCACCAGCACGTCAATGCTTCCGTCTCTGAACTTGCGCATAACCGTGTCCCGCTGATTCTGCGACAGGTCCCCGTGCAGCCCTTCCGCCGAATATCCGCGCTTCTGCAGAGCTTCCGACAGCTCATCGACACGCCGCTTCGTTCTTCCGAATATAATGGCCAGATCCGGAGCCTCCATATCGATCAGACGGCATAGAGCCTCGAATTTCTGTTTTTCATGTACTTCAATATAGGACTGCTGAATTAGGGGAGCGCTGACTTGTTTCGGAATGACGGAAACATGCTGCGGATTGTTCAAGAACTGCTGGGCCAACTTCTGAATGTTGGGAGGCATGGTGGCCGAGAACAGCATCGTATGCCGCTCGTCGGGGACAAGGCTCAGAATGGATTGGATGTCATCCATAAAGCCCATATCGAGCATCTCATCCGCTTCGTCGAGTACAACCGTGCGTACATCCTCCAGCTTAATCGTCTTCCGGTTAATATGATCCAGCAGACGTCCGGGAGTCCCGATTATGATCTGCGGCCGCTTCTTCAGGGCACGAATCTGCTTGACGATATCCTGTCCACCATAGATCGGCAGGGAACGGATGCCTTTGAACCGTCCGAGCTTCTCGATCTCCTCGGCTACCTGGATAGCCAGCTCCCGGGTAGGACACATAACAAGCGCTACAATTTTATCTTCCGACGGCTGAATTTTATGAATTAACGGTACGCTGAACGCAGCGGTTTTACCGGTTCCGGTTTGTGCCTGTCCGATCAGGTCCAATCCTTGCATGGCAAGCGGAATCGTTTTTGCCTGAATCGGGGTCGCTTCTTCAAATCCCATTTCAGTAATTGCTTTTAAAACTTTTGGCTCCAGGCCAAATTCTTGGAAGTTTTTCAAATGTTTCAGTCTCCTTTTTCTATTGGGCAAAAGTCACCCTGTCTTCTTCCCTTAAGTGCGACGGTGCGACATTTTCTATTTTATATATCGTCCTTTATTACAAAGGTGAAAACTTATCGACAAACAAAAAAGCATTTTCCACGGGTACCGGGAAAACACCGCCGAACAGCCGTACTTAAGAACAATAATAGAAAGTATATCATAACCCGTCTATCATTGACCAGTTCCGTTGTTCTTAATTTCCCTTTTTTTCCGTGCGAAACCACAAATACCGCTAACACGTATATAGCTGTATGTAGATCAAGACGGAGGAGCGTTGAATTTCATGTCCATATTCAAAAGGATCGGCTCGATTCTGAAAAGTCACAAAGAAGAACCTTCTTCCCATACCGAGCTGCATAATCCCTATGAAGAAGCATCTGTAGGGGACATTGTCACTGTAGAGCTCGAGCAGTACGTAATCAGCGGCAAGGTCGAATATTACGACCCGGGGCATCCTCCCCACCGCTATGCCTATTATTTACAGAACGGACGCCAAATATGCTGCCTGCTTATCGAAAAAGGCCGGACTTACGAATGCTTCCTCACTCAATTTCTCGAAGGGGCACTGGACGATCCGAACGACGTCCCTACCCTGCTCGATGTGGACGGGGAAATTCAATACGAATTGGAGCATTACCGCAAGGACATCACCCGCACAGCCGGAAATACGGACTTCCGCAACGGGGACGAAATGATGATTTGGCGATATTTTTCAACCCAGGATCGCTACTTTTTCCTGCAATGGCAGGATGGGAAATTCATCGCTCTACAAGGAGAGAGAATCCCTTCCGCAGACGTAAAATTTATGAGATCAGCCCAATAATAAGGAGGTGTTCGGCATGAAGCGTTGGGTATCCATCATTGCGGCTTTTCTCGTGCTTGCTCTTGTGGTTGGATGTTCCAATGCCGGAAGCTACGTCAAGGAGCACTATCCATTAACCGAGGTTATAGGAAAAGGAAAGGATACGTCCCGAATTTATGTGGCCGAAGGCCAGGATGTTCCTGCCGTTGCGGCCCTGCTGGCCAAACAGGAGCAGCCTAAGGAAATTAGCGAAGAAAATTCGGAGCATATGTTCCTGGTTTACAGCAACAAGCTGATCCATCTGCAGCAAGACCCGGAGAATGAAGAAAACACTCTGATCGAAATCAGTTCGGCGGAATATGTCAAAAAGCATTACGATTCTTCCTTCCTGGAAGGTTTTCTGACCGGCGCGATATTGAATTCTTTATTCGGAGGCTGGGACAGCCCGTGGGGCGGATCCGGGAAGGTTCAAGGGGACTCGACAACGGTTCCTTCCAAATCAACAGGGGATAAATCGACTTCCTCCGGAACCAGCACGCCCAAAGCGAAGGATAGCCCGACGACTTCCGACCGCACGGGAAGCTTCAGCAGCAAAAACGCCAAAGACGACAAGAACAAGGCCAATTCCGTAGAACCCGCTCCAACTTCCAAGCCAAAAAGCACCGGAACCTTCTCGTCGAAATCTTCTTCCAAGAAGAATGACGGATCCACTCCGACTTACAAGAAACCAAGCAAACCGAAGACCAGTAAACGTAAAGGCTCTTTTTCCAGACGAAGGTAGAATAAAAATCCCCCGTTCTGCAATATGACGTTCTGACTAAAGGGGCCAATCCAGAGTCCTTGGTCTGTTTAAGGAGCTTCGGTAACGTGCTAAGTTGACTGTATTAAACAAGTGACAGAAAATATTCCATGTAACAAGTGCGTCTATGTACGCCAGAGCCGGCATCCTATAAGCATCTTCTCTCAGGAGGGGATGCTTTTTGCCGCGAATAAATTTACGACAGCTTTTTTTACCGTAGGAAAAAGGATACACTACTGTTGTAATCCGAAAAAATTAACAATCGCTGTAAGGAGGAAGCCCGTTGAGAAGATATGCCGGGGAGATATTCTACATATTGCTGGGGGCGGGAATTCTGGCTGCCAGCTTCAACCTGCTGCTGATCCCTCACCAGCTGCTTAGCGGCGGACTGTCGGGGGTCGCCATGCTGATCGGCTATTTTACCGATTGGAATATCGGTCTCATTTATTTTATCGGAAACCTTCCATTGATTATATGGGGGCTTATTACGATTGGCCGCCGGTTTATTCTGCTAAGCGTCATCTCGGTCATCGCCACCACCTGGCTAATGCAAATCATTCCGGTGATGGCGGTAACAAGCGAGCCCATCCTCGGCGCCGTATTCGGCGGAGTGCTCTTCGGGATTGCGACCGGACTTTCTCTTAGAGCGGGAGGATCAACCGGCGGCTTCGATATTATCGGCTCCATCGTTACCCGCAAGCGGGATTTCCCTCTGGGTACCTTCCTGTTTACCGTTAACGGATTGGTTATACTTGCTCTCGGTTATTTCAAAAACAATTGGGACCTTGCCCTGTACTCGATGCTGTCCATCTATTTGACCTCCAAGCTGATTGATACTATCCATATCCGGCACGTCAAGGTAACGGTCTTCATCATTACCCGCAATGAGCAAAGCCTGATCGATGAACTGGTCAAGCTCCCCCGGGGCGTCACCGTGATCCGAACGGAAGGAGCCTTCACACAAACTTCCCAAACGATGCTGATGACGGTCACCACCCGATACGAGCTCGCCGAGTTAAAGAAAATCATCTTCCAGACCGATCCCAAGGCATGGGTGAATATTGTGGAAACGACAGGCATCTGGGGTGATTTTCGCCGGCTTTGATTTTCACAGATAGATGGGGGCGTTATAGCCTGGGGTGATTTGGCAATGCAAGTGAAGTTTCGTTATGTTATAATATAACTGTGTAATTTCATAGCCTTCTGGTGTTATCCGTCTTTCCGCTTCATTCCACTATCTTTTCCTGATCGACCTAATACGATTGGAAGGGTGATGATGTATGGAAACAGTTAAGCTATCCAGGATTGTTATGAAATGGACGCCGGAGCTATATCCGTCCTTAAAGCAAGCGGAACTTGATTCCCAGATCGTTCTGGCGAACGGTATGGACGCTTTGGAATATAACGATGCTTTGGAGATCATCCAATACAGCATCTCCGAACATCAGAAAGACGCCCCTCTTCATTGAAGGGCGTCTTTCTTTTTAATTATTTCATATATTTAAACTGTGGTCGGTATGACTATTTTACTATCCCGTTGATGATAGCTATCCGGTTTCTAACGGAAGTCCATCTGCAATACAGCGGCGGGGATTGATTCTGATCACTTTTCCAACCTGTCTTCATTAATTTGTCCTCCGAAGTACTTTAGGCTCTTTAATGGAGTCCCTCCTTCCCTTATAATGGATTTATTGCTCTATTCTGTGACGAAAGGTTGAAGAAGGTTTTTTTCGAGAAACAAGAAGATTCGTCTTACGGACAGCAAGAGTAAAAACAACGATGAATTGGGAGAGAGTTATTATGGAAATGATTTTGGCCGCCATGCTGATGCTGTGGGGCAACGTCTCTTCGGCCAATCCCGATGTGACGCTGGATCAGCTGGTGCAGGCATCCATGCAGGTACCCGCTCACGGGGAGGAATTCGATCCGCTCCGGCCGGTCTTCAAGAAAGACCCTCAGCCCGATACCCCCGCTATCAGAGGAATTTATGTGACTGCGCACAGCGCCGGCGGGTCTCGACTGAATACGCTGCTTGAACTGGTAGACCAAACCGATCTAAACGCCATGGTCATCGACGTCAAGGATGATTGGGGAAACATTACTTACGATACCGGAAACTCGAGGCTGGAAGCTTACGACACTACATACAAGATCATTCCCGACATCCAGAAGCTGATGAATACTTTGAATGAGCATGAGGTTTATCCGATCGCCCGGATTGTCGTATTCAAGGATACCATTCTAGCCAATAAACGGCCGGAGCTTTCCTTTCTTAATCCGGACGGAAGCTTGTGGGCTAACGGCAAAAAACCTCCGGAAAGCTTCGTTAATCCGTATTCCAAGGAAGTCTGGGATTATAATATAGAAGTTGCCAAAGAAGCGGCCAAAGCAGGATTCAAGGAAATTCAATTCGATTATGTCCGGTTTCCGGAAGGCTTTGAAAAAAGAGACAGTATCCTCCAATATGAACAGGATGAACGCAGCCGGGTCGAAGCCGTTGCCGGATTCGTCAAATATGCGAGAGAGCAGTTAAATCCGCTCGGGGTCCGAGTCTCAGTGGACATCTTCGGCTACGCCGCCTCGGTTCCCGCCGCTGAAGGAATCGGTCAGGATTTTGAGAAAATATCGCAAAACGTTGACGTCATAAGCGCAATGGTTTACCCGAGCCACTATACCACCGGCTGGTTCGGCGCGAAGGTTCCGGATGCCGAGCCGTATACAACGATCAGCGGTTCGAGCGTTGATACGCACAAGAAGCTGGAGCCTCTTGGCCCCCTTAAGCCGATCGTCCGGCCATGGATTCAAGATTTCACAGCCTCTTGGGTTCCGGGGCATATTAAATACGGCAAGGAAGAAATCGAGGAGCAAATCCGCGCCTTGCATGATAACGGTATCGAAGAGTTCCTGCTATGGAACGCGAGCAACAAGTATACTCCCGGGGTCAATTACATCAATCCTTCGCCGTAACCGCCGGTGTTGTCCGGGAACTTCATAAAAAAAGCCGGCAGCCCGTTTGGCTGTCAGCTTTTTTCTTCGTAGCGGCCACCCCGTCTGTTCTGTCTTAGCCGATCATAAGATCGGCGTGGATAAATTCATCCACTCGAACCAGGGTGATTTTCATTCGCTGTCTCGGTCTCATATTCGTACCAGACCATCATTTCTCTTAAGCCATGTCGATCCCTTACTCGTACCAGACCATCATTTCTCTTGGCCATCCCGATCCCTTACTCGTACCAGACCATTATTTCTCTTAAGCCATCCCGATCCCTTACTCGTACCAGATCGTTCTCTGGGCAAAGGATGTTTTCGCAGGCGCCGGGGGCTGACCGTTCTCGGGATATCCCAAATAAATTAAACCGGCCACCTCCTCATGCTCCTCCAAGCCAAACGCCTGCTTCATTCTCGGATGATACATCGGGTCTCCCGAACGCCAAATAGCTCCAAGCCCGAGCGAATGAGCGGTTAACAGCATATTTTGCACCGCTGCATGAACGGCGGCCATTTCCTCAATCCAGTGGACCTTGGGCATGGAAGTTGGCGATGCGGCTACCGCAATGATGACCGGAGCGCGAAACGCCTTGTCCCAATGCTTGCGCAGCTGCTCCTCGCTTACCGGAGTACCGGCCGCTTCCGCTTCCTCTCTGGCGATCTCTTTATAGGCGCCGGCCAACCGGTTGCGCCCCTCCCCCGTCATGACAAAAAAACGCCAAGGCTCCGTTTTATAATGATTAGGCGCCCATACCGCCGCCTCCAACAGCTTTTCGATCAGTGACTTATCCACCGGATCAGGCTTAACTCTGCCGATGCTTCTTCTTCCTTTAATCGCTTCCTCTATTCGCATAGTATGGCATCCTCTCCAGAAAAATGTAATTAGCCCTTTCGATAATCAACAGATATCGCTTACCGAAGGATTAGTTACATGACCTATGCAGTTCAAGTAAGTAATTGGTAATCAGTCATAACGTCAATTGTTAGAAAATATTTCGCTAAATA
>NZ_VEGP01000103.1 GCF_007679495.1 Paenibacillus sp. 32O-W
ACGTGGTTGGCGTCTTTCCAAGCAGGGTTCACACCTGCTACCTCACTCGACCTAGGCTTGGTCGCTCCAAAAGTGCAGGTCTTCGGAACGATTTTAGCCAAAATCAGCAAAAGACGTGCAATTGTGCAGGTAAATTAATATCCCTGAGTAGCAGGGAGAAACGGCTGCCGGCACGCATTACAGAGAAAGCAGACAGAACCAGAGCAGATCGCGCTTGCTTGCTGGCGTTTGCCGGCGTCGTTGTATGCGAAATGGCACTTCTACCTTGAAAATCCATCTATTTTTCACCATCTGATGGTGCCGCGCCAGAGGCATGGGGGACTAACTGTATTTTAGAGGCTGTCGATTTAATGTGGAAAAGGTGTTCAACTGGATGATTGTAATAGTAAAAGCAAAATTGTGTAGCATCAATGAAACTGGTAATGGATAAAAGCGTAAACGTAACGGAACTGGGATACCTTATTTCGTCAAAATAGGAAGTTTTTGTAGACTAACGGAACCAGACGCGCTTATTTCTTAGAATTCTCCTACTTTCGCGATCATTTCTTGGGAATAAGGTCATCTGGTTCCGTTAAAATGACCGAAAGGCCTTTTTGGAGCGATTAAGGTCATCTGGTTCCGTTAAAACCAAACCGTGCAGGTTTCCATGATCATAATCGTACACCATTAATCGACAGCCTCTGAAATCCATTAAGGTTTCAATTTTCGTTACTACTTAGGTACCCTGAGGGAAAGCAAAGTTGCCTTGGAGAATTGCAAAGAGTGAAGGAAGGACAGGAAGGCCTTGTTTGCGCAACGTTGAAATAAATCCATGGGCTCGCGCGAATTGATGCGCACCCTCCCAAGTACGGAATGAGCCGGAGACTTTTTGTTTCACTTTGGTCATACGTAGGTCCCGTTCAGCTTGGTTATTGTCAAACGGCACGCGGGCATCGTAAAGAAACCGCAGTATGGATTCCTTGTGCATCTGGAATCTTTCACCCAAATTGGCGGCTGGGCTTTTGCATTTTCGGCCTCGTGTTCCTGTTTTCGGGCGGACCTTTCCTTGGTGCCACTCGGATTCGCCTCGCTGCAGAATCGTATCATAGAGGCGTTCGATCCGCCGGATGGTATCCGGTTCCAAGGGGCGGTCTTGAGCTCTAGCTTCCTTAACCAAATTCCAGCTGGCTAATAGCAACCGGAGCATGTGTGCCGCCCATCGTTGGTGGTCATTCTGGATGATCCCGATGCATTCTCGCATTAAATGGACACCGCATAGTGCGTGAATAAATCGGTATATCTCTTTGAAATAGGATGAATGGCAATCATGAACCACGATGCCTGGATAATGGAGAAGGATTCCGACTTCGCTGAAGGCTTTGAAACCGCGCTTTTCATGCACATTTAGAAGGGTCCATTCAGGTGTGCTGTGAGTATGAAGCCAATTTGTTTTTCCTTCTACGCGACACCCGGTCTCATCGGCATGAAGAACAGGCGACTCGGCGATACGCTTGCGAATGAAGGATTCTACCGTACTTAACTTAGAATGCATCCGACGCATGAAGGAAAGCAGCGTACCTTCACTCAAATATTGATTCGTCAAGTCGGCGAAGAGCTCCCGGATGCGTTCCAGAGGAATCATGTGGCGCGCATTCAGATAGACAGTCCATGCCGAAAAGCCTTTGCCATACTGGACGGGTGCCGTCACGTCGGCGGGAAACGATGCTTGCGTGACGCGGTTGCAACAGGAACACCGCCATTGTTCAGCGCGGAGCTCGGTGATCTCCAATTTCGGGACGGGTAGATCGAATACTTGACGCTTCTCATAACCGACGAATGTCGCGTCCTGCAGGGAGGAACAGCAGTGTTCGCATGCCTTTCCCACCGGCAGGGTAACAATATGATCTGGGTGTACCGCTTGATGCAAGGTATGTCCCGGGTGACCCTTGGGCGCTCCCTTTTTGCCGCCGGATTTGCGCAGATTGACGGGCGGCTTACGGAGTCCGTCACTTGAAGGCGGTTTACTGCTGTTATTGCTATTCTGGCCGAGCTGGCGCTCTAGTTCATGAATACGTTTCTCCAATGTTTCAATTCGCCGAGCTTGAGCGGCTACGGTTTCCGTCAGTTTTAAGTTAAGAGCAAGAAGGGCATTGAATTTCGCTGCAATTTCCTCGTCACCTTTGCAAATATCTAAGACTTGTTGCGGCGTTAGTTCCACATTCGTAGCTCCTTCATTTTTCTTTTAGTATTTAGTAGTTCGATACAAACCATATTCTTCCTTCCATAAACAAAAGAAAATTAAAGAGGCCCCCAGTGGGGACCTAAGTAGTAACCAATTTTCACACTAATGAAGGTAGCGTCAAGAAGTTTGTGTAAGATGGGTATCCATCGGGACGATGGATACGAAATATTTTTATGTTTAAGCTCGGTGGAGGAGGTAGCCCAAGCGAAGGCGCGGGAAGCGGCTTTTTATTCTACTTCCGGGCCATCATCCGGATAACATTCCTCAAACAGATAAACTGAAGCACGATTTTCAGGCAGTGCCAATAAAAATTGACGCCATGCAAATTAGAGGTGATTTAAAATTTGGTGTATCATAAACCTATTTTTTGTGTGGAGTGGTTGGTTGACACTCCATTTTGCCAAACAAAGGGATGTTTTTCTGTCAAGAACCTATTATTTTTTGGGATTTTCCTTTATCTACAAGGAATCCCCGTCAATCTGAGTCTGTGAAAGTTGAGTTTATAAAAAAAAGCCGCCCATATCATACAAGCGGCTGTTCCTTCGGTCTTCGGTTAAACTTCGATTCGATTCTCGAGCATGCCTCCGCGGGCTTCTCCATTCCGGCCCACAGCAGATTGAGCTCATCGAAGAGCAAGCGGATCTGGCTTTGGCCAAGCCCCAAGCTCTTCAGCGGGCGGGCATAGGGAAGCACGTCCAGATAACGATTATAATGCCGGGGATGAATCGCCGGATCAAGCAGCTTATCGTCCTCCGCCACCGATCTTAGTACCGGAACCGTGCATCCGTACTGCTTGATCATCGTCTGCGCTTCCAGGCCGGTCATATAATCGACCAGCTTCTGGCTTAGCTTGGTATGCTCGGATTGAGAGCTGACCGCAAGTCCTCCGCCAAGCAGCAGAGTGGCCTCCTCGCGTTGTTTCGGTAGAGGAAGCACGTCCCATTCTATCGAAAGATTGCGAAACTCGTTCATGAAATAGTAGGTTGTCATGATCATCGCGACCTTCTCCTTCTTGAACAGGCTTTCCGCCAGGTGACTGCTTCCATGAGAGTAAATAGGAGATACTCTGTGCTCGTACATAAGAGAGGTACAGAAGCTCAAAGCCTCGATATTCTCCGGCTTGGACAAGACACTCCGTCCCTGCTCCATCAGCTCTCCGCCGTTCTGCAGCAGAAAGACGGGCCAACGGTTCATCGAAGAAGAGAAGCAGAACCCGTACTCCTCCACCATACCGTCCTTCCGGGCAGAACGCGTGCACTTCCGGGCGATCTCCAACAGATCGTTCCAGTCCTTGATCTGCGCATCCTCCATTCCATTCTCCCGGAATATTGAACGATTATAGCAGATGACTACCGGCGAGAATATGAAAGGAGCTGCCAGCATACGCCCCCCATCCGTGAAGATTTCGAAAATCTCGGGGTAACTGCTTGCTTGCGGATCCAAGTGCTTGGGGACATACCCGGTCAGATACTCGGTCTTGCCCACATCTATCCATTCGCGCACATGCTGATCCGAGATCATGAACACATCCGGACCGGCGCCCTGTTCCGTCAAACGTATGATGGAGTCTGTATATTCATCCTCAGGAAGAAGCATCAGCTCGACCTTGATCATCGGATGCCGCTCCTCGAATGCCGCGATAATGCGTCGAACAATCTCAATCTCGTACGAATTCGAAAACCATGCGAGTCTTAATTGGATAGGGGACTGTTCATAGGAGGGCCTCGTTACGCGATTCCCTTTGCCCGGTATCTTCTCTATCAAGCCATCCTGGACAAGCTCGGCCAGAGCCTTCCGAATGGACATTCGGCTCATTTCGTATTTCTCGCTCAGGGTGCCCTCCGGCAGAATATATTCCCCCGGTGCCAATTCCCCGCTCACTATTTCGTCTCTTAGCTCTCGAAGAAACCGATCATATCTCTCTTGAAAGTTATTCCTTCTACGCAGCATAGTTTACCGCTCCTAGTCAATGTCGCTTCATTCTAGTATATCATGGCCTTTCTATCATTTCCAATTTATGCTTTTCAAATTATGCAATATCGCCATAGCTCGCTGCTGCAGCCGAAGTACAGCTTCCCATTAATATAAGCTAATCCGCTGGTCGCCTTCCGCGGGGTGTCGGCCAGCCTAACGGGCTCACAGGTGCCGGGATCGACCCGGAACAGCGCTCCGCTTAATAATCCGAATATAACGGTTTGGCCTCCTTGCCTTGCTGTAATAAGCCCCTGTCTAACTACCCCTCCCCAACTCGACAAGTCTAAGCGCTGCAGCAGACGTTCCTCACGAGGATCAAAGACGAAATAAAGCGAATCGGAGGTCAAGCCGTGGATGAAATCCCGGGAGTCACAGGCAAGCAGCGAGATTTCCCGAGCTTCAGGAAGTATCGTCCAACGGCGAACGACCTTGCGCTCCTGCCAGCTCAGACGATACAGGACCGCTTCCCGAGCCGCCGGCTCGGCACCTCCCGGCGTTTCGATGCTGGTGCCGCCGATAATATCTCCCGTGCTCAGGCAGGCCAGGCCAAGCGTGCTCTGAAACGGCACAATCTGATCATGAGGATACACGGTGACTGTTCCGCTGGGCACATGCACGATTCCCAGCCCTCCCCCTACTGCGCCATATCCGGGAAAACCGCCGTAGAGAATATGCTGCCCGTCCGGATGGGCCGCTGCACAGCGCGGACGGTGAATCCTGTCGTCAAAATATACGAGCCTTGGATTTCTTCCGCCATCCCGCTCCAAACCCGGGTTCTCACGGGTATCCAGCATATGAACCCTGCCCCCGGCATATGCCGCTCCAAGCAAATACGGACCTTGCGCCGCATAGGCGCAAATATTGCCTCCCCCGCCCTCTTCGACCACCTTGCCGCCGAAATTGACCAGCTCGTCTTCTCGCGGATCATAGCGATAGAGATGCAGCGGATGGTTGGAGGTGCCATAGAGCCGATTGTCCGGCCCTTGGGTCATAGGGGATAGACTGGTGCCCCAGCCTTCATAATGAAGAGGCCAAACCGTCGTGCTCCCGTCGGCTTCCTCCATGGTCAGCTCGCTGTCCGCCAGCTGCCAGGAGATGATTGTCCGTCCGCCGGACAAATGACCGTACAGCTTCTGATATCCGCTGCCCCGATAAACGGAGGGAGCGACATCCGCAGCCTTCACAGGGACCGCCTCGCCGCCCAGCAGCCGGAACCAGCGGGTCTGCGCTTCCTGACCCTCACCCGCCAGAGGCAGGCTTGCATACACCTCCCCGTCGGTTCCCCGGTGAACCTGGCCGCTCCCCGCCACATCGTCCCCGGAGATCAGCCACTCCGCCAGTATGCCGGTATCGGGATGATAAGCGCTAATGCCGGCTTGCTGCGTACCGATGCCTGCATAGAGCCAGCCCTGACGGTCGGCGGCCAGAGACATCGCGTATTTTTGCCCGTTGCTCAAGCGGCCTATCCGTTCGCATTCTTCTGTATCCGGGTTCACCTTTATCAGTTTGCAGCCCGGATAAGTGGTCGCATATACAGTGCCTTCCTCCGTCTCAGCAAAGGCGAAGCCGAGAATTTCCTCCTCCGGCACCTGTTCACCCTTCGTCCACCAGACGAATTCGGCCGTGAACGGGTCCAGCACCATCAGCATGCGGCCGGCTCCGGTATAATATCGGCCGGCCTTGTCGCTTATGGATGCGAACGGATAATCGACCCAGCCTTCGGGAAAAGGAAGCTGCCGGCAATCCCCGGTATCGGGATGGACGATCAGCACATATCCGCGTGCGGCAATAACGACGCGCTCCTCACCCTCGGCGTTGCGGCATACCGCCGCCGAACGGGTCTCATCCGCGCGAACCGGCGTGCCTATACATTCAAAGCGTCCCATTTCTTCTCACCTCTGCCCATAAATATTAATTCCCAGCAATCAGTAAGAGGGGCAATAGCTGCCCCTCCCCCAGGAATTTATCAACGGATTATCGCCAATCAATATGGGTTGGCGACTTTATTTCCAAACTCTTTCACTATAACCCCGTTCTTTGATTCCGGCGTTGACTTCCTTAATAATATCGGCTCCGCCGCGCTGCAAGTACTCAGCCACCAGCGCGTCCCAATCGGAAATCGGACGCTGGCCGACAATCATCTTCGTCTGCTCGTTCATCATAAAGGTAAGCAGCTCCGTACCCTTCAGATTATCCGTTTCTGACTGAATGCCGTAATTCGGCGGGAAATATCTCTTCATTTCCTTATTCAGGGCCATCAGGTCCTTGGTCACCTGAATTAGTTTCGGCTCGGTGTAAGCCTTGTCAAATTCGGGGTCCACACCGTCCGGAATCCAGTTCGTATTATCCTGGAAGTAAGCGGCGGGCTCCCAGCCCTCGGCAGATTTCAGCATCACCCGTTTGCCGTTCTCCATTTTGTAGCCAACATTCTCCCCTCCGTAGAACCAATCAAAATCGGCATTGGAGGCGCCCTGCTCGGAAGAAGGATAGAAGGCTCTGGAGAAATCATGCATCTCCAATATTTTCGCCAGCTTGTCGGGATCCTTGGCCAGCTTGGCGCTCAAAGCGTTGAAGCGGGCGTATCCCGTCCCTGCTGTAAAGCCCTGGCTTCCGTCGGGTGCTTCAAATGGCGGAAGAACGGCGAATTCAGCCTCCGGGTTGATTTGCAGCAGGCCTTCCATATAAGCCTGGGACATTCCGCGAGGGGCGACCAGGAAAATTCCCGCTTTCCCCTTGTAAAATTCGTCATTCGTATCGGCCCAGTTCAGCACGGCGAAATCACTGGTTATGGCCTTCTCTTTGTACAGGTCGTGCATGAATTGAATAATTTCCTTGCGTCCCTCGGACATAATTCCGGGAATAAAATTACCTTGCTCGTCTTTATGATACCATGTATTGAACTGCCAGTAAGGCCCCATCGCAAAATCCGGGTTGATGTTCTGCCCTATGGCCAATCCGTAGGTGTCGTCCTTCCCGTTCTTATTCGGATCGTTCTTCGTGAACGCGATAGCTACTTCTTTAAGCTCCTCGTAGCTGGTCGGGATCTCCAGCCCCAAATTATCGAGCCAGTCTTTGCGAATCATGAAGGAATTGCCTTCCAGAGGAGCCCAGGACGGAATCCCGTATATTTTGCCGTCGATTCTGAACTGGTCCCATACTTCCTTGGGAACCGCTTTAAGCGATTCATATTTGTCGATGTAATCATCCAGCGGAAGGAAAGCTTTCTGGCCCGCCCATTTTTGAAACAGGGCCATATCATTCGGCCGGAACCCGATCATATCCGGAATATCTCCCCCCGATACGATGGCTGTCAGCTTTTCCACATAGTTTTCCTGCGGGACCTTGTCTACCTTGTAATCGACATTGAAGCGTTCGTTAAGCTTCTTCTGCCCTTCTCCATTGCCTGGCGGCGGATTTCCGTAGATGTAGGTGATCCCTGTAATTTGATGCTTCTTCTCCACCTTGGCTTCCGGCTGGGCCGTTTTCTCCGGATCCGTCCCCGTGCCCGATCCCGATCCCGAGCTGCAAGCGGTCACCGTCAGCATGAATGCCGCGGCCAGAATAAACGATTTACTGTGCTTCATATGAAAACCTCCCCTTTTCATTGTCCAAGCAGTACTCTTCGATTTTCTTTCTCAAATTGCTACCGATCCCTTGTGCGGAATATCGCTGCGGCTCGCCATACGGCTTCTACCCTTTGACCGAGCCGAGCATCACCCCCTTGGCAAAATGCTTCTGCAGAAACGGATAGACAATCAGGATAGGCAGCGTAGCGACAAGGATCGCAGCCATCTGAATGGTAACCGGCGGCGGCGGATTTTCCAGCATCATCATCACTTCCGCTCCTAGCGCGGCCGTAGGCTCATTGACAATGACGATTTGCCGCAGAATGACCTGTATCGGCCATTTCGAAGGATTATTCAGATACAGAATACCGGCGAAATAGGTATTCCAGTGGGTTACGGCATAGAACAATCCGAAGGCGGCCAAGGAAGGCTTGGACAGCGGCAGGATGATGGAATAGAACACCCTCAGCTCGTTGGCCCCGTCAATTAGCGCCGCTTCATTCAACTCAGTCGGTATGCTCAGGAAAAACTGCCGGATCACAATAAGGTTGAAGGAGCTTATCGCCCCTGGAATGATCAAGGCCCATAACGAATTGATCAGCCCGGTTGCTTTGACAACCAGATAAGTGGGAATCATCCCTGCCGAGAACAGAATGGTGAATACGACCATCATCAGAATCGTGCGCTGTCCCAGCGCATTGCGTGTGAGCGCATAAGCCATGGTCGCCGTAAAAAACAGATTCACGATCGTTCCCACTATCGTTACGTAAGCGGTTACAGTGAGGGAGCGTACAAAATTGTTCGATGCGAAAATCGTTTGATAAGCATCGGTGACCCATTCTCTCGGCCATAGAATAAGGTCTCTTTCCAATACATCCTTAAGGGATGAGAAGGAAACCGCGAAGATATGCAGGAAAGGAAATAACATCGATAAACCGATGACAGCAAGCAAAACGATATTGACGCCGTCGGCAAGCCTATCGGAAAAAGTACGTTTGATCATCACTTGAAGCCACCTTTTAAATAAACTGATCTCTTGAGAGCGGTAATATAAGGAACCTGTCGCGCCAACGGATCGGACGGCTCCTGCCTCCCCGTTCCTTTGTCACATTTAATACAGGCCGTCTTCACCGAAGCGCTTGGCGATCCGATTCGCCGCCATCACGAGGACCAATCCGACCAATCCTTTAAACATGCCGACGGCCGTAGCGAAGCTGACATCCCCCTGCTGAATCCCCTTGAAGTAAACATAGGTATCCAATACATTGCCCGTATCCATGTTGAACGGGTTCAGCATCAGGAAGATTTGTTCGAAGCCTGTATCCATAACGCTTCCCAACCGCAGAATGAACAGGATAACGATAACGCTGCGAATGGCCGGCAGAGTGACGTGCCAAATCTGTCTCCAGCGGCTGGCCCCGTCGATAACGGCCGCTTCATACAACTGGGGATTGACCCCCGCCAATGCGGCCAGGAAAATAATCGTGCTCCAGCCCGATTCCTTCCAAATAATCTGGGCGATGATGACAGGCTTGAACAAGGCCGGATCGGTCAAGAAAGGAATCTGGTTCCAATTCAAAGTATCCGTCAGGAATTTGTTAATCAGGCCTTCTCCGCGCAGGAACACGACAAAGATACCGACAACAACGACCCAGGATAAAAAGTGCGGCAGATACACCATGGATTGAATAATGCGTTTGTATGTTTCGTTGCGCAGTTCATTAAGCATCAGTGCCAGAATAATGGAAATTGGAAAAGCCATCAAAATCTGCAGTAAAGAAATGTTGATCGTGTTCCAGATGACGTTCACCACTTCTTTATCCGCGAAGATTCGCGAGAAGTTCTTGAACCCGATCCAATCATTCTCCCAAATGCTGGTGAACGGATTGAAATCCTGGAAGGCGATCACTAGCCCGGCCATCGGCACATACTTGTAGATGACGAAGTAAAGAACCCCCGGAAGCAGCAGCAAGTAAATATACCGTTCCCGCCACATTCTCCTTTTTAAGCCATTCCACCGTCCTGTGTTAGGCTGCCTGGTGTCCCGAGTTTGAACGGCTGTCTCATTCATACCAACAGTCTCCCCTTAATGATTTACAATTTTGGATTCGCTTTCAGCACACGGAACCACACAAATGCAAGAGTTCACCCCCTCGAATAATCGAGCGCCCGAGGAGCTACCCCCGGCTGATAACAGCATGAGCAGACATGAAGCTTTCTCCGGACGTTCGGCGATAACCGCTTGCCCCCATTTCTTTTCGTAGACAATTTAAAGCGCTTTAGTCTTTAGATATAGACAACTAAATTACAGGTACATATATCATATATTCTGTCATAATCAGTGTCAATCATTTTTATGTGAGCGCTGTCTTAAGCTTGTTGGGCTATGCGGTGTTAATTATGGATCATCGCCGAGTACCATCGTATTCTCCGCTAATTGCGCCGGTGGAAATATATGGAGGTCGGGTTAGCAGCCCCTGTCCTCTCAAAAACACAGCAGCTTATGGAGCAAAAGCGGGCGTTGAGGGACCTAATGAAGCTTTCGGGCAATCCAAGCTACCCGCAGGCGGTTCGCTTTATGCTCCGGAACTTTAAGCGGCGATTGTACACCTTTTTTAGCCGGAGACTGCCGCGATATTTGTACATCTCCTTGCAAAGTCGGAAAAGCGGCGATTGTACATCTTTTTAGCTATGTGCTGCCCCGCTTTGGAAAATTGATGGTCGAGTAGGCGGGGCCTTTCCTTCGAGGATTGTGCCCCTTACCCCTCACAGATCCGTACGTGCGCAATTAACGC
>NZ_VEGP01000104.1 GCF_007679495.1 Paenibacillus sp. 32O-W
TAGGTTCGGGGTGGAAGTGCAGCAATGCATGGAGCTGACGAATACTAATCGGTCGAGGGCTTAACCTATACATGATCATGGATCCACAATGGATGAATCGCTAAATTCGCTACTAGTTTTCAGGGAATAAACCCTGAACAGAAAATAAATCGTTTGGTGACGATGGCGGAGGGGAACCACGCGTACCCATCCCGAACACGACCGTTAAGCCCTCCAGCGCCGATGGTACTTGGACCGAAGGGTCCTGGGAGAGTAGGACGTTGCCAAGCGGTTACTTCAAAGAAGACTTCATCTCTCCCGAAGGAGAGTATGCGGAATCTTTGAACGAAGAAAGCCAAGAAGCTGGCCCGGCCCAAGCAGTGGATTCCGATGCCGACCTTGAAGAGTTTCGAGAAGCGGCACAACCGATGCGGAAGGACGTTGCCAAGCGAACGTTCCCTGATAGCTCAGTTGGTAGAGCACTCGGCTGTTAACCGAGTTGTCACAGGTTCGAGTCCTGTTCGGGGAGCCATGCTTCCATAGCTCAGTAGGTAGAGTGCATCCATGGTAAGGATGAGGTCACCGGTTCGAGCCCGGTTGGAAGCTTCAGTCTGGCCCGTTGGTCAAGCGGTTAAGACACCGCCCTTTCACGGCGGTAACACGGGTTCGAATCCCGTACGGGTCATTATTTTGGACGCTTAGCTCAGCTGGGAGAGCATCTGCCTTACAAGCAGAGGGTCGGCGGTTCGATCCCGTCAGCGTCCACCACTGTATAATTTTCGGTGGTATGGACATACTATTAGCCGTTGTAGCTCAATTGGTAGAGCAACTGACTTGTAATCAGTAGGTTGGGGGTTCAAGTCCTCTCGACGGCACCAGTTCTTTTATAATGGGGATTAGCCAAGCGGTAAGGCAACGGACTTTGACTCCGTCATGCCCAGGTTCGAATCCTGGATCCCCAGCCATTTTACTCTTAAGCAGATAAGCTTAGCCGAGTATTCCGATTATTGTCGGAAGAATGCGAGCCATTAGCTCAGTCGGTAGAGCACCTGACTTTTAATCAGGGTGTCGGAGGTTCGAGTCCTCCATGGCTCACCATTTGATATGCGCGTGTGGCGGAATTGGCAGACGCACTAGACTTAGGATCTAGCGGGAGACCGTGGGGGTTCAAGTCCCTCCACGCGCATTCAAATAAACACTTGACTTTTCTAAGAAAACTTGTTATATTAGAATGCGTGATTGAAAATGCGGACGTGGCTCAGTGGTAGAGCATCGCCTTGCCAAGGCGAGGGTCGCGGGTTCGAATCCCGTCGTCCGCTCCAATAAGTGCCCTTAGCTCAGCTGGATAGAGCGTTTGACTACGAATCAAAAGGTCGGGAGTTCGAATCTCTCAGGGCACGCCACTTTCTTCATGCGGCGATATAACATCTTCGGGACGTAGCTCAGCTTGGTAGAGCACCTGGTTTGGGACCAGGGGGTCGCATGTTCAAATCGTGTCGTCCCGATATTTATGTCATGACTCCCACAACAAGACTCATCATTGTGGGTTATCATGCGGGTGTAGTTCAATGGTAGAACTCCAGCCTTCCAAGCTGGTAGCGTGGGTTCGATTCCCATCACCCGCTTCCAAAGATAACGAAGTGAACCTTGCTTAGATAGCAAGGTTTTTTTATTTAATTGGAAGCTGCTTGTTCCATACCGAGACAAAGCGAAGTTCAGATTCCGCAATGTTTAAAACTCCTTATCCGATAAGGAGTTTTTTATTTTTAATTGACCTGTTGCGACAGATCGTTATTTTTTTCCTGAATTATTTTATTGTCAAATGTCGCTCCTTATAATATAATCGAACCTGTATATACATGTTTGATTTAATTCGATCATTATATTGTCATTTTATTATATTTTTAAGGAAAATCATGTATATACATGATTTCATTTCGATGAATACTTAGCACGATTAACTAAAGGATGGATTGCATTGCATTTAAACAAGAGGCCGGAGAGCGCCTGGTGGAAGAAAAGTACGATTTATCAAATTTATCCGAAAAGCTTTATGGACTCCAACGGAGACGGAATTGGCGACATCAACGGTATTATTCAGAAGTTGGATTACTTCGTCAAATTGGGAATCGACGTCATTTGGTTAACTCCGATCTATGAATCCCCCCAAAGGGATAATGGGTATGATATAAGCAATTATCACCGTATTGACGAGAAATATGGGACGATGGAGGACTTCGAACATTTAGTTCAAGAGGCTCGCCGGAGAAACATTAAAATCATTATGGATATTGTAGTCAATCATACTTCAACAGAGCATGAATGGTTTAAGCAGTCTCGTCAATCGGAAAACAATCCGTATAGAAATTACTATATATGGAAGAAGACAGAGGATGGTAAAGAACCGAACAACTGGCAGTCTAAATTTGGAGGATCTGCTTGGAAATTCGATCCACAAACGGGCGCCTATTATTTGCATCTGTTTGATGAGACACAAGCGGACTTAAACTGGGAGAATGATGAGGTCAGACAGAAGGTCTACGATATCATGCACTTTTGGCTTCAAAAAGGGGTAGAAGGGTTCAGACTCGACGTCATTAATCTTATCTCGAAGGATCGAAGGTTTCCGGACGATGATTCCGGGGACGGAAGGAAGTATTATACGGACGGCCCCAGAGTGCATGAATGGATGCATGAGATGAATCGGGAAGTATTCTCCAAGTACAAGATGATCACGGTTGGAGAAATGTCATCGACTACCATAGACCACTGTATTAAATATACGAACCCCGAGCGTCAAGAGCTGAATATGGTATTCAATTTTCATCATTTGAAAGTCGATTATCCGAATGGAGAGAAGTGGGAGCTTGGAGACTTCGATCTCGTAGCCCTAAAGCAGGTTCTGTCGGACTGGCAGGTGGAGATGCATAAGGGCGGCGGCTGGAATGCGTTGTTCTGGTGCAACCATGATCAGCCCAGAATTGTAGGACGGTATGCCGATGACGGCGAGTATCATAAACAATCGGCCAAAATGCTCGCGACGACGATCCATATGATGCAAGGAACTCCTTTTATCTATCAGGGAGAGGAAATCGGGATGATTGATCCGAAATTTGACGATATAAACGATTATCGCGATGTGGAAACCCTTAACATGTATGAATTAATGAAGAGCGCCGGCAAGGACGAGCCGCAAATCATGGAGATCATCAAGAAAAGGTCGCGCGATAATTCACGAACTCCTATGCAGTGGAATGCATCCGTAAATTCGGGGTTTACAACAGGCACTCCATGGATCAAGACAGCTTCAAGCTACAAAAGAATTAATGTAGAAGCTGCACTGGAGGATGAGGACTCGGTCTTCTACCATTATCGGAAGCTGATCGACCTCCGCAAGAAGTATGACATTATCATTGATGGCGACTACCGGCTCATTCTGAAGGAAGATCCGCATATTTTTGCCTATATTCGGTCGGCCCCTGGAGAGAAATTGCTTGTGATCAATAATTTTGCCAATAAACGTTCGAGCTTCGAGCTGCCGGCAGATCTTGATTTAGATGGTTATAGAAGCGAAATATTAATTTCGAACTATGAGGATTCTTCAATGGATTATCGAAGGTTAAATTTACGCCCCTATGAATCAATTGTTTATCATTTGAAAACCTATGACAAGTTCGAGGAGGCGCCATGAACAAAAAGTATATGATGATATATCGCGATGTCATCGGAAAAATCGAGAAGGGAGAATACGAAGCGAATACCTTTCTTCCTTCGGAGAATGAGCTTGTCCTTCAATATGATACATCGCGGGAGACGGTACGTAAGGCGCTCAATCTTTTATCCCAAAACGGCTACATTCAGAAGATCCGCGGCAAGGGCTCCATCGTACTGGAGATCAAACGATTTAACTTCCCTATCTCAGGCTTGGTCAGCTTTAAGGAATTGTCCAAGCAGCTCGGAAGGTCATCCAAAACCGTCGTGGAGAAGTTAAAAATCATTAAGCCGGACCTGTTCCTTGCCACCCAGTTAGAAACAGACGAAGAGGATGAAGTATGGGAGGTTGTCCGGGTAAGGCATATCGGCGACGAAAGAATCATTCTGGACAAAGATTACTTCAAGAAGAAATGTGTGCCGGATCTGACTATCAAGATCTGTGAAGAATCGATATACGAATATATTGAAAAAAAGCTCTGCCTGGAAATCGGGTATGCAAAAAAGGTCATATCCGTTCAGGAAGCTACGGAAGAAGATAAACAATATTTGGACTTGCATCACTACAACATGGTGGTCGTAGTACAGAACTATGTTTATTTAAATGATACGACTCTGTTCCAATATACGGAATCGAGGCATACGCCGGATAAATTCAAATTTGTAGATTTCGCCAGAAGGAATTATTAGAAGTAGACGAGCCGACGAGGTGATGCATGTTGAGGTTCATGAAAAAATATTATTTGGAAATATTATTTGTCCTTCCGCTTTCCATATACATTCTCGGATTTACGATAATTCCGATCTTGAAGACGATTTCGATGGGCTTCCAGGATCCGTCGACCGGAGAGTGGACACTATCCGTTTATCAGTACTTATTTAATAAGCCTAACTTCTCCAGAGCAATCTGGAACACGATCGGGATCACAGCCATCGGTTTGACGATTCAGATTACGGCGGGACTTGGCATTGCCATAATTCTGAAGCAAACCTTCAAAGGCAAGGGCATTATCCGCTCTTTAGTGCTAATGCCGATGGGGATCCCTACCCTTGTATCCGGGGTTACTCTGCTTTACGTATTCGGGACGCAAGGTTATTTGAATGAATTGCTGTACCGTCTTGGTTTGATTCAAGTCCCCATCAACTGGACAAGCGGGGATTGGAAGAGTCTGTTTGTCGTAGCTTTCGCCGATACGTGGAAGGTGCTCCCTATTGTAGTGCTGCTGCTTCTGGCGGGACTGGAGTCGATTTCCAAAGAGATCTATGAGGCAAGCAGCATCGATGGGGCATCGAAATGGCAGACCTTCAGAAACGTGACTCTGCCGCTGCTCAAGCCGACGATTACGATGACGATCATTTTGCGGGCCGTCGATTCCTTCCGGATTTTTGAATTGCCGCAAATACTGGTGGGTAAAGCGGTGCCGTTCCTATCGACATATGCTTACGAAGAGTACGCTTATAACAATCTGAGCGCATCTGGAGCAGCCTCGACCATACTGCTTCTCCTTATCGTCATATTCGTCTTGTTGTACCTCAAATTTGTTGATAGAGGGGAGGGGCTGAACGTTGGCAAGTAAAAGCTGGGTTTCCAGAGCAGGGCTTTATGCGGCAGTCATCTTTATAAGTTTCCTTATGATCGCGCCCGTATATATCCTGGTGAAAATATCGTTTAGCCAGCCCGGAGAAGTACTGACGCAGCATCCGACCTTTCTGATCCATGAAGTGACTTTTAAACATTGGAAGCAAATTTTCGAATCGGGCAACCTATGGCCGCCGTTAAGAAAAAGCTTTACGGTAGCGTCCCTTACAATGATTATAGCGATTCTAATCGTGGCGCCGGCATCGTATGCCATTTCCCGAATGGGCACCAAAGCGAAGTACGGCTATATCCTGACACTTTTCTTTACGAAGATGTTCCCTATTGTAGGGATTGCCCTTCCTATTTCGGTCACTTTCCTGAAATGGAATCTGCTTGACACGGATATTGGATTGGTGTTGGCGCATCTAATCGGACAGCTGCCGTTCATGGCATGGATTCTGGTCGCCAATTTCTCTTCCATTCCGATAGAACTTGAAGAAGCGGCTTATGTCGATGGAGCCACCAGAATGCAGGCACTGATCAGGATAATTCTTCCGGTTGCCATGCAAGGAATAGCGGTAGCCGCCTTGTATGTTTGGCTTAACTCATGGAACGACTTTACTTATGCGCTGTATCTGTCGCTCTCTACGAAAACAATGCCACTTCAAATTTACTATTACGTTGAGAGAGGAGGGTTCTTCCAGCAAGCCGCTTATGCGACGATACTTGCTATTCCGGTATTCATAATCACTTTTATTTTCCAAAGATATTTGAAGTCCGATTATTTAGGGGGCGCCGTCAAAGGGTGATATATCAGCTCTTAGCGGGAAAAAATACATTATACATCATCGGAGGGGTTACTGAATGAAAAGCAATATGAGCAAGCTACTGGCTGTAGGTCTCACAACAGTTATGGTATCCGGGGTCGTCGCAGGTTGCGCCAAGAACTCGACACCTTCGTCCGAAGGATCCGGAGCATCGGGAGAGCAGCCTAAAAAGCTCACGGTGACGATGGCATTAAGTGAAGAAGAATGGGCGGTTATGAAGCAGGACATTATTCCCGCTTTCGAAAAGAAGCATAATGCGAAAATCGAAGCGCTGCAGGTAGAGGCCCAGGATGTTGTGAAAAAGCTGGAGGCCATGAAGCAGGCTAACAAGATGGAAATCGACTTAATTGCCCAAGACGTGAATAATACATCGCTTCTTGTTTCCAAAGGGCTCGTGGAAGACTTGTCCGCTTATAAGGACAAAATTCCCGGTGAAGCGATCGAAGGATTGGTGACAGCGGGAGAATTTGATGGTAAAACTTACTTCCTGCCCTATAGACCAAACGTTGAAATCAATTATTATAACGAAAACAAATTCCAGCAGTATGGGCTAGAGGCGCCTAAAACCTGGGACGAGCTTCTTCATGTTGCAAAGACGTTGAAAGAGAAGGAGCAGCTCGGAAGAGTCGCCTTGAAAATCAAACTGACCGGCGATGTGATAGAAATCGTCGAATTTATTCGTCAAGCCGGCGGAGATCCGCTTGTGTTAAATGACGAAGGAACGATTAAGGCCTATACTTACCTGCAGGAGCTGTGGCCTTATCTATCCGAAGATACGTTAAAAGCAAGCTTCAGCTCGACAAACAGCTTCCTGGCAAGCGAATCCGTATACTATGCGCCTAACTGGCCGTTTGGCGTGAATATTATCGTTAAAGACGGCGGCAAGACCGAGATTAAAGCGAATGCCGGCTTCAGCGGCCCCGAAGGCGCAGTTAAAACGTTGGGCGGAGAAGTAATGGGGATTCCGGTCGGATCGTCTAACAAAGAGCTGGCGCTGGAATTTATGGAATATTTAATGTCCAAAGAAGTTCAAGAGCAATTGATTACGAAGTTGGGTTGGCCTTCCTTTAGAAGCGATGTTTACGGCGAGGTAGAGGATTGGCAGAAGCCGTATTTCGAAGCGGTGCAAGAGGGCTTGAAAGTGGCCAAGCCGCTGCCTAACGTTCCTTATTGGGCGGATGTGAACAAGGCGATCAACGAATCGCTGAGTGAAGTCGTTATTGATAAGAAGGATGTTAAAGAAACTTTGGACAAATACGCCGAAATCATTCAAAAAGCGAAAAGCGAACACGAATAAGAAAAACATATTGACGTTGGAAAGAGACACCCGGGGGTGTCTCTTTCATATGTGCGAAACAGAAGGATCCTTGGAACTTTTCACTAAATCTATAAAGATGTATATTCATTCTGGATTTTTATGATAAAATAAATGAATGTGAAGAAATGTTCGCGGTTGAGAAAGCTCCTTAAGGTTATGACAAAAATGAGGTGAAATTGGATGTCGGAAAGTACGAATGCACTAGCCAAGAACCAACCTAGCAGTTTACTTCGCAGAGATGTCCGCTTTCTAGGAAATATACTAGGCGATGTATTAGTGCATCAGGGCGGGAATGAGCTGCTTGAAATCGTTGAGAAGATCAGAGAGATGAGCAAGACATTGCGAACGCAATTTGATCGGGAGGTTTACAACGAAATTAAAGAAACGATCAAATCGTTCGATCCGGATATTCGCCACCAGGTCATCCGGGCGTTCGCCATTTATTTCCAATTGGTCAATATTGCCGAGCAAAATCACCGGATTCGCCGCAAGAAGGATTATGAGCGTTCTGCGGGAGAGTCTATCCAGCCGGGATCGATCGAAAGCGCGGTTAAAGAGCTTAAAGAAAGGAATCTGGCCGTAGACGACGTACTGGAAATTATGGGCCGTATCTCTTTGGAGCTGGTGATCACTGCCCATCCTACGGAGGCTACACGAAGAGCCGTATTGGATATTCACCGCCGGATTTCCGACGATGTCATGGAACTGGATAATCCCATGCTTACCGTACGGGAGCGGGAGCAGCTTCGCGACAGATTGTTGGCCGAAGTGTTGACTTTATGGCAAACCGATGAGCTTCGCGACCGGAAGCCGACGGTACTGGATGAAGTGAGCAATGGATTATATTATTTCGACGAAACTTTGTTCGATGTGCTTCCGAATGTGTATGCAGAAGTGGAGCGCTGCCTGGAGAAATACTACCCGGGTGAAAATTGGCATGTCCCTAATTTTCTAAGATTTGGCTCCTGGATAGGTGGCGACCGAGATGGTAACCCTTCGGTTAAGGCGAACGTAACGTGGCAAACATTACTCATGCACCGTGAAGTAGCCTTGGCCAAATATGAAGAGGCGCTGCGTACGATGGCCAGTCATATGACCTTCAGCAAAAATATCGTCAGCGTTACGGATGAATTGCTGCAATCGATCGAGAAGGACCGTTCCCTCGTACAATTAAAGAAGGAAGAACCTTGGCGCAATGAGAAAGAGCCTTACCGGGTTAAACTGACCTATATGCTCGAGAAGATCCACAATACGGGCAGCCGTAGTGCGGAAGAGGAAGGTAAATATTCATCACCGAAGGAATTTATCCAGGATCTGGAGATCATTGAGCGGAGCCTGAGGAATCATTATGCGGACTTTGTAGCGGATCATTACTTGCTGAAGCTGATCAGACAAGTGGAGCTATTCGGTTTCCATATGGCGAAGCTGGATATTCGACAGCACAGCAGAGAACATGAATCCGCGATGACCGAGGTTCTTGCACGCATGGGTATAGTCTCCAACTACTCAGAATTAGATGAAGCCGCGAAGGTTGAGCTTCTCACCGGAGTTTTGAATGATCCCAGGCTGATTACTTCTCCTTACATGGATTATTCCGAGTCTACCCAGGAATGTTTGGACGTGTTTAAGACGGTCAAAGAAGCACAGCTTCTCTTCGGCCAGGATTGCATCTCCAGCTACCTGATCAGTATGACGGAATCGGCCAGTGATTTGCTGGAAGTTATGGTATTCAGCAAGGAAGTCGGATTATATCGTCGTGAGAAGGACGGCAAGGTTCTGTGCACGCTGCAGCCGGTTCCGTTGTTTGAAACGGTGGACGATTTGCACGCGGCTCCGGAAATCATGCGAACACTGTTCGAAATTCCGGCTTACCGGGCCAGCTTGGACGACTTGAACCCTCTCCAGGAAATCATGCTAGGATATTCCGACAGCAATAAAGATGGCGGAGTATTAACCGCTAATTGGGAGCTTCGTTCTGCTCTGGAGAACATCACCGAGATGGCTAACCAATTTGATATCAAATTGAAGTTCTTCCATGGCCGGGGTGGAGCTCTGGGCCGGGGCGGAATGCCGCTGTACCGGAGTGTTATGGCTCAGCCGCCTCAGACGCTGGGCGCCGGTGTCAAGATTACGGAGCAGGGAGAAGTTCTCTCCCAGAGATATTCCGTTAAAGGCATTGCCTATCGGAGTCTGGAGCAGGCAACCTCTGCTTTAATTAAAGTAGGAATGTACGCCAAGCTTTCACAGAATGAGGCTTGCGCCTCCGAGTGGGAAGAGATTATGGAGCAGATTTCGCAAGCTTCCCTGAACAAGTATCAGGACCTGGTCTTCAGGGACAAGGACTTCCTGACCTTCTTCAGAGAGTCTACCCCGCTTAAGGAGATTGGGGAATTGAACATCGGTTCGCGCCCATCGAAGAGAAGCAACAGTGACCGGTTCGAAGATTTGCGGGCAATTCCATGGGTATTCGCGTGGACACAATGCCGTTATTTATTCCCTGCGTGGTATGCTTCGGGAACCGGCTTGCAGAGCTTCTATAACGACAAACCCGAGAATTTGGCCACGCTTCGGGAGATGTATCAGAAATGGCCGTTCTTCCGTACGACCATCGATAATTTACAGATGGCACTAGCCAAAGCCGATTTGAATATTGCTAAGGAATATGGAAGAATGGTGAAGGATCCGTCCATCGCCGAGCGTATTTATGAACTAATTCGGGAAGAATATGAATTAACATCGAAGATTCTTCTGCTTATAACCGGGCAGCAAGAAATTATGGATAATGACCCTAACCTCCAAGAGTCTATTCGCCTGAGGAATCCTTATGTCGATCCTCTAAGCTATATGCAGGTAGAACTGCTTACAGAGTTAAGGGCAATTCGGGAGAAACAGGAAGACGACCCAACGCTGCTGCGTGAAGTGCTTCTGACCATTAACGGAATTGCCGCAGGAATGCGCAATACGGGTTAAGACCGGGCACTGGTCTCATCTAGAAACCCTTTTTTACAGTGGAGTCGGGAGCCTTCGGGTGCCCGACTTTTTATTATGGCTTTAGCCAGTTGAGCTCGCGAAGCGTGCGAAACAAAAAACCACCCGCTATGCGGGTGGAGGGAT
>NZ_VEGP01000105.1 GCF_007679495.1 Paenibacillus sp. 32O-W
AGTGAAGAGCGATTAGCTCATTAATTCGTTCATTCATTGACGTGGATACGGTCCGAAAACCGTATACGCACTGGCTTGTTTCGTTATTGAAATCATTTGTTCAGTTTTCAAAGAGCTTTCGTCAACCTGCTGTTTCATTTGTGGTGACAAGATAATATCTTACCAGCACTCCAGCCTAAAGTCAACTGTTTTTTATTTCCCATTTGTTGGATAGAGCAGAGAAAGCATGGACAACATTCTATTCGTCTTTCCAGCCATCCCGGACTTCCATATGGACAGTCCCGCTCCGAATGGGCGAAAACTAATATATCATGGTCCCACTCAGAAATCAATAGGAATATCTTGCCCTATACTTTTTTATAAAACCTTGTACGCCTTTTGAAACATTTATTGTATTCCTTTCTATAAAATTGCCAACTACAAAGACACCCCAACTCCCAAAAATCCGGAATTGGAGCATCTTTTTTTACGCTTTTAGCCATGTCCGGCTTATTGGCCGCTTTCTCCTAACATCTGCAAAAACTGCTGCTCATCGTCGATCACCTGGATACCTAAATCGCGGGCTTTCGCCAGTTTACTTCCGGCATTTGCACCCGCAATGACCATGTCGGTTTTCTTGGACACACTGCCAGTAACCTTTGCGCCCAACGCCTCCAGCTTCTTCGTCGCCTCATCTCTTCCGAAAGATTCCATCGTCCCCGTAATCACGACCGTTTTACCGTAGAACGGATTATTCTCGTTAATCGCTGCAGCCTGTTCCTCAATATGCGGACGCACACCTGCCGCCAGCATTCTTTCAACACTGGAACGCATCAACGGATCGGCAAAAAAGCCTACAATGCTCTCCGCTACGATCTCCCCAATATCGGGAATCTGCATCAGCTCTTCTGCGGAAGCGCTCATTACCTTGTCCAGACTCCTGTAATGATCGGCCAGTTCCTTCGCGGTCGTCTTCCCCGTATTGGGGATTCCCAGCGCGAACAGGAAAGAACCCAGATCGCAGTCCTTGCTTTTCTCAATCGCTGCCAGCAAATTACCGGCTTTCTTCTCGCCGAACCGCTCCAAACCAACTAACTGGTCGAAAGTAAGACTAAACAAATCGGCCGGATCCCTGACTCCCAGCTCCTGATAAAGCTGTTCAGCCGTAGCGACACTGAAGGTTTCGATATCCATGGCATCCCTGGAAGCAAAATGAGTGATACGACCAACCAACTGAGGAGGACATTTCAGCCGGTTAGGGCAAAAGATATGGGCGCCCCTCTGAACAAGCTCCGAACCGCAAGCGGGACATGTTTCCGGATAAAGGATTTCTTCTCCGTCCTCGGCATCCGTAGCCCGTCCTAATATTTCCGGGATGACGTCATTAGATCTTCTAATATAGACAAGGCTGCCCAAAGCATTTTTTAAATCCTTGCGTTCAATATCCCCGATATTGTTCAAGGTGCATCTTTGCACGGTTACCCCGGCCAATTCAACCGGATCCACCGTTGCCACCGGAGTCAGCTTCCCGGTCCTTCCTACTTCCCAGGAAACTGTCCGGAGAATGGTTGTAGCTTCCTCCGCCTCAAACTTAAATGCAATCGCCCAGCGGGGGAACTTCTCCGTATAGCCCAATACTTCACGGGTCCGAAGATCATTGATCTTAATCACGGCGCCATCCAGCAAATAATCCAGTTCATGGCGTTTCTCCGTAATTACGGCAAGCTCCTCCTTGACCTCCTCTATCGAGTGAACCAACCGGGTATGCGGATTTACTTTAAAACGGTTCTCGCGCAAAAATTCAAGCATCTGTTCATGGGTAGCGAAGGCTTTGGCATCCGAAAAACCGACGTTGTAGAAAAAGGCATCCAGCTTGCGGGAGGCCGTTACCGCCGGATTAAGGTTTCTAAGGGCGCCGGCTGCGGCATTCCGCGCATTCTTAAGCGGTTCCTCCGCCGTCTTGTTATATTCCTCAAGAACCGATAGGAACATCAGTCCTTCTCCTTGAACTTCAATAACTCCATCCTTATAAGGAATCGTTAGCGGTACGGACCGAATAGTCCGAACCTGCGCCAGTATCCCTTCGCCGACCGTTCCGTTTCCTCTGGTGGCCGCCTGTACCAAAGTGCCTCTATCATAAGTCAAATTTAAGGTTAGTCCGTCGAATTTCAACTCCACCACAAACGATAACGGAGGCAGCGGATGATCCGGGTTGGCTTGATTATATTGCTGGATCAGCTTCTGAATACGCTGATACCAAGCCATCAGCCCTTCTTCATTTTGAGCTTTGTCCAGACTCCATAGACGTGCCCGGTGCTTGTGAGGCTCGAACCCCTTCAGCAGCTCTCCGCCAACCCTTTGAGTAGGGGAATCGGGAAATACCGTCCCGGTCTCCTTCTCCAGCTGGACCAGACGGTCATACAGCTTGTCATAATCCGGATCGGATAATTCCGGAGAGTCCATTGTATAATACAGATAATTGTGCCGATTGATTTCCTCAATTAACGCTCTCATTTCTTTGAATTGTTCTTCCACAGGCAATTCATCCTTTCCAAATGGTCATCCCGCTTCCAAATTTGAAAATCAATGTACACAACGGATCCCCGCCGACAAGCTCTCATGATTTTATACTTTAGTAATCGGGGCGAATTTGGCAAGCAATCTCTTCACACCGACCGGTGCAGGGAAAGCGATCTGCAGCTCCATATCATCTCCGCTGCCTTTAACCGCCACAATAACGCCCGTTCCCCACTTGCCGTGCTGAACCTTGTCGCCATTATGAAAATCCGCTACGTTATTAACGGCAGGAGCCGCCGGTTTAGTACGGTTGTAAGGTTTGGCCGCGCCGGCCATTCCACCGGGCGAACGGTTCAACCCGGCGAAGGATCCCCCTTGTATCCGCCCATAGCGGTCCTCCGAAGGGGAGTCATTTTCCAGAAGCTCTTCCGGAATTTCCCGCAAGAACCGGGATGGAGGGTTACTGCTTGTGCGTCCGAATAAAACCCGCATCCGGGCACAAGATAGATACAGCTGCTCCTCAGCCCGAGTAATTCCGACATAAGCGAGACGACGCTCTTCCTCTAGCTCCGTATTGTCCATCAGCGCCCGGCTATGGGGGAACACTCCCTCTTCCATACCTATAATGAAAACAAACGGAAATTCCAATCCTTTCGCGCTGTGCATGGTCATTAATACGACTGCGCTGCCGGAAGTCCCGTCATCTTCTTTATCCATGGTGTCGATATCCGCAATCAAAGCCAGATCCGTCAGGAACGAGACAAGAGATTTATCTTCATTTCGATTTTCAAACTCCAGGGTTACGGATAAAAACTCGTCAATGTTCTCTAGTCTGGTCTTGGCTTCAATGGTTGCTTCCCGCTCCAGCTCCATACGATAGCCGGTTCGGTTCAGCATCTCCTCCGTCAGTTCGGTAACGGATAGATACTCAACCATGTAATGCAGGTTCGCAATCATCTCTCTAAATTCCCGAAGCGCCCCTTTGGCACGGGAGCTGATCTCCAGCGAATCTACATCCTCCAGCAGCGCAAAGAGGGACACTCCGCGTGCCGCCGCCTGTTCGGCTAATCGATCCAGGGTCGTATCCCCGATCCCCCGCTTCGGAACATTGACGATACGGCTGAAACTAATGTCGTCATCCGGATTTGAAATCAAACGCAGATAAGCGAGCAAGTCTTTAATTTCTTTCCGGTCATAGAACTTGATGCCGCCGATAATTTGATAAGGAATATCCGATTTAATCAAAATTTCCTCGATTACACGGGACTGCGCATTGGTACGGTATAGGATCGCATAATCGGAATAGCTTCTGCCCGCATTCCTGCCTTTATTAATCTCCGAAGCGACATAATACCCTTCGGCATGTTCCGAGTCGGCCTGGTAGAACTTGATCTTGGGACCATCTCCCTTATCGGTCCATAACTGCTTGTCCTTCCTCCCGGCATTATTCGCTATTACTGCATTGGCCGCATTCAGAATATTGGCGGTAGACCGGTAATTCTGCTCCAATAAGATCGTTTTCGTCTCCGGGTAATCCTTCTCGAAATTCAAAATATTAGAAATATCCGCCCCTCTCCACCGATAGATCGATTGGTCGCTGTCTCCTACCACACAGATCCGGTGATGCTTATCCGCAATCATCCGACAGAGCAAATATTGCGCACGGTTCGTATCCTGGTATTCATCCACATGAATGTAAAGAAATTTATTCTGGTAAAACTCCAGCACTTCCGGAACTTCCTCGAACAGCTCGATGGTCTTCATGATCAAATCGTCAAAATCAAGAGAGTTATTGCTCTTCAGTTTCTTCTGATACATCGTATAAACCTTCGCGACAATGCCTTGGAAATAGTCTCCGATTTGGCTTTCAAATCGCTCAGGGGATATTAACTCGTTCTTGGCGCTGCTGATTGCTGCCTGAATGGCCTTGGGGTCGAACTTTTTCGGATCTATGTTCAACTCTTTAACACAGGAACGGATAACCGACAGTTGATCGGCCGAATCCAGAATGGAGAAATTCGAGGTATATCCGATGCGTGAGATGTCTCTGCGAAGTATTCGGACGCACATGGAGTGAAAGGTCGATACCCAGATGTCGCGGGCGGCAGAGCCGGCCAGCTTCTCCACTCTTTCCTGCATTTCCCGAGCGGCTTTATTCGTAAAGGTAATAGCCAGTATGCTCCAGGGAGCCGCTTTGCCGGTGGCAATCAAATAAGCGATACGATGGGTTAACACCCGGGTCTTCCCGCTACCTGCCCCGGCCATAATCAGAAGCGGACCGTCCACACTCTGAACAGCCTGCTTCTGCTCCGGATTTAACTTGTCGATTGCCTGAAAAATATCATGAACAGAATTAATCATATTAATTAACCTTTCTGCTTGGATTGTTCTAGAAAGTGAAAGTCTGGAACATCTGCCGCTACTCCCGGGCATCCTCCGGACGATCGTAACGGATAGCCTCCACGGTAGCCAGCGCCTGCTCCAGATTCTCATAAATCAAATTTCCAACTACGATGGTATCCGCACAACCTGACGCCTGCCGGGCCTTGTCGGGCCCATCAATCCCGCCGCCATAGAACAACCGGGCATCCTCCAGCACTTCCCGTACTTGGGCGACCCAATCCATATTACCGAACGTACCGCTATATTCTACATAAACAATCGGAAACCGGAACAGTTTATCAGCCATTCGGGCGTAAGCCGCGAGATCCTTGTTATCCAGATTCGAATCGGCCCCGGTTACCAAGGCTGCTGTCGATTGCCCATTCATAATGATATAACCTTCCGGAATGACCGCATCCCAATTCATCATCGCCCCGTATTCCCGGATCGCTTGTTGATGATGCCCGGTTATCCATTGTCCGTCCGGTGTATTCAGAACTACCGGAATCAAATACAGGTCGAAGCCGGGTACAATCGCATCCATCGAAGATATTTCCAAAGCGCAGGGAAGCTCAAACCTTCGCACTCTTCCGAGAAGTTCAACGGTATTATCAAAGGTAACCCCCGAAGAGCCGCCTACAATAACGGCGTCTGTCCCGGATAGACATATCTTCTCCAATTGTCCATCGGAGAGGCTCCGGTCGGGATCCAGCTTAAACACGTGCTTCCATTTACGAATGTCCAATTCCACACTTATCCCTCCGCGGCAACGTTAAAATCCGCTGTCCTAATCTACTCTTCCTCAGTCTATTCCAGCGTCCGGGGAGTGTCAAATCGTTCTTAGAACATTATACTATCCGGAACAAACGTTCTCAACCCGATGACTCCTTCTGACATGCTTTTTCCCAAAAATAGTACTATTTTTTCTTTTTCAGTCCTATTTAGAAGGCGGCAACTAACCCAATCAAGTCATTTTGAAAATAGTCAAACGTAAACCTTGCCCTTGACTCCCCCTTGATCGTTTAAAACAAGAAATTCCATTGATAGCGCAAACTTGTCCGCCCCTTAATTTCTCGTCTGCATGATTAAAAAGAAAAAAACCGGGTAAATCACCCGGATTCATCATCACTTCATTCCTTGTTCCCTTCTGCCGGCTCCGCCGGAGTTTCATCCGTGCTTTCCCCGCTGGCTGCTTCCGCCGCTGAAGCCCGGGCTTGCTCGACATTATCCATTAACGCTTTCAAATCCGCCTCATTAATAGAATAAGCCCATTCATCGCCTTCTCTGACAACCAGGAATTGATCATCCTTTACCTGGCCGACGAAGCCGATTGTCTTCTCTTCCTCGCCCTTTCCTTCCTTAAGCTCCACCCTCAGCTCAGGTGTTTCCAGTTGGAGACTGCCTGCCTGCAAGGGTAATTGAGACGTAGCAATCAAAGTGAGTTTGTCCAACACCGCACTTCCGGCATTAGCCTCTAATTCCTGCCCATTCAGGCTCCATTTCGATTCATAGGCGGTCTTGTCCGGCTCCAGCTTATCCAACTGCCAGCTTTCCCCTTTCCAAGTGAACGAAAGATGATTGATTTTATTGTACTCGGCTTTAAAAACCTTCTTATCCAAAAAGTCCAGCGTTTGCTTATCCAAGCCCTGCACCGAAGTTCCGGCCAGCGAATAGACGGCGTTAGAGTCTCCCAATTTGGCGTAATATCCATCTCCTACCGGAAGCTCGCTGCCTACCACAACAGTGATAACCGATCCGTCCTTGAGCGATACTTCGAATTGACGAGCGGGGGATTCAAAGCCAAACGGCTTTAGATCCTCCGCATTCTCTTCAACCATTTCGTTATAGGGGAGCACTGTAAATGTAGAAAGCCAATTTTCCACCGTAAACCGGTTAACCGGATATCCCATCGGCTCACTCATGGTCCAGCCGCCATCACTTTTAACAAGCCGGACCGTCTCGCCTTCCGGAGAACTGATCTTGATCTCTTTCACGTCATCTGCCGCTATGGAAACCAGTTCTTTCGTTTTATTGCCCTCCGGCTCTTTAAACCAGTTTTGAGAGGACGCATACCAGAACCCGGATATACATAGGATAACCAGCACCAGCGTCGGAATAAACTTCTTCATCCCCGTCTCCTCCTCCACCAGATCAATCCGCCGCTTACCAGGAACAGAAGCGGAATAACAACTACCGTCCCTATGAAAATCGTGTTGGCCTGAGAAGCCGTAATGAATGCCTGCTGAAGCTGTGCTTCTTCACGGGGCCGGATCGTAACGGAGCTCTCCTGCTCGTTCAGCCAACCGACGCTGTTCAGGATGAAGTCCCGGTTCCCCTGCTGGTTCAGCAATGAATCGGACAAGAAGACCCCGTTTCCAATAATAACCGCCCGCGGCTGGCCTTCACTATTTTCGATAGCATAAGCCAAATCGATGGGGCCGTTCAAGTCAGCATCCGTTTTGTTCAGGTCTTCCATCCGAATCTGGCCTGACGCGAATAGCCCCAAATCTGTTTTGCCATAAGCTTTATCCGATGTTTTCAGCAGAGCCGTCGAGCTCCACTTTTCGTTAGAAGCATCGATGCTTAACCCTATGGCGCCCGGGAAGACGGCAATCCGGTTTTCATTTTTCAGCTTATCGACAATCGTATGATACTGGTATTGAGGGACAATTGTGAACGGATCACTTATTAGAGTCTGTTTTGATTCTATGATCAAAGCATGCTCGTTGGTGACCCCATAGGTCCCCAGAAGATCGTTCCAGTTGGCCCATTGCTCCATGTTTTGCGCAAGGTCCAAAGTGATCAGGAGCCGACCTTCTCCTTCCGCATAAGGCTTAAGCAAATTTTTCTCCGCCTCGGACAGATCGGATTGCGGCGAGAGAACAAAGATGGAATCCGCATCTTCAGGAACTTGCGCCTCCTGCACCAGATTCAAATCTTGAATCTCGTAGCCTTCCCCTTGCAGGCTGGAAACAAACGATGGAAGCTGCTTGCTCGTCATTTCTCCGTGCCCCGTCAAGAAGTAAAGCTTCCTTTTCTCATCGGAAGACAGACTGACCAGAGCCTGGGTGAATTTCTCCTCCCCGCTGAACGCGTAAGAGCCTTGCGTCGATCCGTAGCCGAACAGCTCATGACTGTATACATTCTTCGTCTGGCCGCCGCTTTCGAATACAATTGTACCATATTGGTTAATCTTGTATTGCTGTGCGATCGCCGGCTGCTTCACGGGATCAATGATTTCATAAGTAAATTGGCTGCTTCTCTTCTGATATTCCTGCAGCAGATCCTCCACCTGCCGGTCCATATAAGGGTCCTGGGAAGTAAAAGCTACCGCATGAACCGGTTTATCCAGCCCTTTAAGCGTCGTGACCGTCTGATCCGATAACGTAAACTTTTTATTTTCCGTCAAATCCCATTGCAATCCATTAATCGAGTGAAGGAAGATCGTGAGCAAGATGAACAGGCCGACTACGGCCAGAGACAGAACAGTCGCATTGGTCCCTTTAATCCAGTTGTTTTTCACGGTTCTTCCCCCTTATCTCCAGCGCTTTCTTTCCAACGCTTGTACGCTCAATACTATGAATACGGCAGCCAAGGTCACGTAAAACAGCACATCCGCCCAGTCCAAAACCCCTTTATTAAAATTGGACAGCCGGCCGACGATGGAGAATAGGCCGAACCATTCCTTGGAGGAATAGAACAAGCTTTCTCCGATCCAATCGATCATCCATAGACCGAGGAGCATCGCGAACCCGATAATCCCCGCCACCATTTGATGAGAGGACAAGGTGGAAGCGAACAGTCCGACAGCCATCATGGCTGCCCCCAACAGGAACAGGCTTAAATAGGTTAGCCATAGTACCGGCTGATCCAGGTCTCCAAAGGCAGACAGAATAAGAGGATAGATCAGCGCACCGACCACTAGAACCAGCTGCACGGTCAAAGCGGCCGCATATTTGCCCAGTACAATTTCCCATACGGAGGCCGGAGAAGTAAGGAGAAGCTCATCCGTTCCCTGCCGCAGCTCATCGGAAACCAGTCTCATGGTCAAGAGCGGAACAGTGAACAAGTAGACAATGAGAAGGCTGCCTAACAAAGGCCTTACGTCCACAATCGGGAAACTAAGGAAATCCAGACTGAACATCAGACCGCTGACCAGAAAATAAAACGCAAACGCTACATAAGCGGTAGGTGAATAAAAATACATTTGCAGCTCCTTACGGCAAATGGCACTAATTTTTCTCATTGTCATTCACCTCCGACTCCGATTCCGGCGCATCCTCTGTCCGGCCGATCTGATCGCCGGCATTCTCGCCCGAACCGTCTTCCTCGGTCGTAAGCTTGACGAAAATATCTTCCAGACTCAAGCTTTCTCTGCGCATCTCTACAATGGGATAGCCCAGAGCGGCCATCCGGAAGAAGAGCCCTTCCCGAATATCCTCGCGATCTCTGGAGGAAACCAGGAGTTGAACCGCGGCCTCCTGTTCTTCCCCGGCAGCCTTATCGTTGATGACTTGCACCGTTTCCACTTCTTCCATCCGTTCCAATTCTTCTCTAACGCGATCAAGCGGCCCTCTTATCTCCAGCTTTACTTGGAAGGCTTGTCCCATCGAGTGAGCGATCTGGTCGGGCCGATCATCAAGCACGACCTTGCCTTGATTGATAATCAGCACCCGGTTGCAGATCGCATTCACTTCCGGCAGAATGTGGGTGCTCAGCAGCACCGTATGGTTCTCCCCCAATTCACGGATTAATTCGCGAATCTCAATAATTTGATTGGGATCCAGACCCGAAGTCGGTTCATCCAAAATAAGCAGGTCCGGCTTATGCAAAATGGCTTGCGCCAATCCGACACGCTGCTTGTAGCCCTTGGACAGGCTGCGAATGATTTGCTTCTCTCTGCCCTGCAGTCCCAGTTTGTCTACCACCTCGCCGATCCGGGCCTTCTGCTCCTGACGGGGGATTTCCCGCAGATCGGCTACAAATTTCAAGTAAGCAGCCACGGACATTTCCGGGTAAAGGGGGGGTGTCTCCGGCAAATATCCGATTTTACGTCTAACCTTCCTGGGATGGTCCGCCATGGATTGCCCGTCGATTCGGATGCTTCCTGAAGTCGGATTCAAGTAACCGGTGATCATCCTCATCGTGGTCGTTTTGCCTGCTCCGTTAGGCCCCAGGAATCCGACGATTTCTCCCCGGTTCATCGTAAAATCTATTTCATGGACACCTCTGCGATTTTCATATATCTTGCTAACCCGATTTACTTCGAGCACCAGTAACCCTCCCCTGTCATTTGAACTTCCTTCGAGCAAATACAAACCGAATATAAAAGGACTGGACAGTGAAAAGTTCTTGTCGAAAAATTCATGGGAATAAAGGTTAAAGGTGCATACAGGAAAAGTAACCCAAT
>NZ_VEGP01000106.1 GCF_007679495.1 Paenibacillus sp. 32O-W
CCTCCACTTTTTTACAGTCCGCGAGGCAGATCCACTATATTCAGTGTTTGATATTACGGGCTTTCGAAATTTAGGTTAAAAGAATGAATGTGGACGGGCAAGGGTTGAACCGTTTCTTCGGCCCCCTCGAATCCAAAATAATGGATAATTTATGGTCATCCCCTCCCTAAAAAATGAAAAGTGGGAAGAAACAATGAGCTCCGTTGTAAAAATGCGGCTGGTTTACGCTTTGATGGTTTTTTTCGTATTGAGCATTACCATGCAGATGGGTCTGTTCCTGACCAATCAAATCAGAGACTTCAGTTTGCAGGGAATACGGATCTCCGGCATTCTGATCGACCTCGTCATCGGTTATACACTTGTCCGAATCCTGTGGCGAATCACAAGACAGTGGTATTTGACGCGCAAAGGGATAAAGCTTTTCCGCTCCCGCGCTCACCACAAATTAACGAAGCAGTTCAATGATAAGTACCGCAGTTGGAAAACCGAATTGATTGTGGTGGAAGACGATGCCTTTATTGCTCTGACGATCGGCATGCTGCGTCCAAAGATTGTTGTATCTACAGGAGTGTTAAAGCTTTTTAACGATATGGAAGTCAATGCGGTCTTGCTGCATGAATGGTATCATTGCCGCAAACGGGACAATATCAAAATGTTCTTGTCCACCCTGTTCGCAGATGCCTTCGGATATTTACCCATTATCCAACCTTCAGTCCGTTTCTATAAAACGATGAAAGAGCTGCTCGCGGATCGATTCGTTATCAAACAGATGGGCACGGAACTACACTTGGGCAATGTTTTGTTGAAGCTTGTTCAATTGGGGCAGATAAAACGGCGCGAGGCGGCGGTTCATTTCACAGAGACGGCGATTGATTATAGGATCATGCAAATACTGGAACCTGAGAAGGCCGTGAAAGTGCCGATCGCGTTGTTCAGACCTTTATTGCTATCTTGCGTCTTCTTGCTCCTGATAAGCATAGGTGGAAGTTCGTAATCCGCCTTTTCTTTTGGATCACGAAACTACAATATGTAGTATCGCGAAAATGGACTGGATTTCAAATGGTTCTTTAGGAGGTTTTTCATTATGAGAGACATTTTATTACCGTCGGGGATTTCCCGGTTCAATTCTATTGACATGTAAGGAGGAAAGAATATGGCCGGATTATTATCGAAGGGGACAAGAAAACATATGAAAGTGAGCTTACATCTTCTCATAGCTCTTACCGGATTGATCAGTGTGCTCTTACATATCCTTTATTCTCCTGCTCCCTTCGCTTCCATGACCAAATTTACAATTCATGCTAATCTATTCATTACATTGACATTTTCCGTTAGTGCTGTGACCATGCTCTTCAAGAGAACAGAAAGCAAGCTTCTGGATTTCTGTAAAAATGCATCTCTTATCTATATCCTTGTGGGCTTGCTGACTTACCACTTTCTTCTCTCGAGCGGGGGAACCTATACCGGACCTCGAATCATAACAAACTTCACGCTGCACTACTTAATTCCGGTGCTTGTGCTTTTGAACTGGATGATGTTTGAAGAGAAGAAATCATACCATTATAAATACGTTGTTTATTGGTTAGGCTTCCCGGTTCTCTACTGCGCCGTTTCCTTAATCAGAGGATTATTTGACGGATTTTACCCGTACTTTTTTCTAAATCCCCACGGCACCATTCCCGCCGGAGTCGGCAGCTACACAAATGTAACTTTATTCATCATTGGTTTTGCATTTATCTTTTCGATCTTCGGGTTTCTGTTGATTATTATAAATAAAGCTATTTTAAGCTATAAAAAAAGCTCCTAACGGAGCCATCTCGAAGATGAATAACCCGGTATTAGAGGAAGCTTTTTATGCCAATAGGAATCTATATTTTCATCGTATTAACGCTGTAAAGAACTTAAAGATTCCTATGTGGTAAAAAAAGCTCCTAACGGAGCCATCTCGAAGATGAATAACCCGGTATTAGAGGAAGCTTTTTATGCCAATAAGAATCTATATTTTCATCGTTGCTGTAAAGAACTTAAAGATTCCTATGTGGTAAAAAAAGCTCCTAACGGAGCCATCTCGAAGATGAATAACCCGTATTAGAGGAATATTACACCCCCCATTGAGATTTGCGACAAACTATGATTGGAGGAATAGTATATGTTCGATATGGGGCCATCGTTTGGAGGGGGGTTTTCAATGATGTCCTCCATTATACCGATACTCGTTGTGGTCGTATTTGCCGTCGTTCTCATCGGAATCGTGATGAATGGGGCCCGCTACGTCAAAAATGCAAGTTCACCGCGGGAATCCGTATTTGCCCGGGTAGTGGCGAAACGAATGGAAGTACGTACTCAGTCGCACCATCATCATCATGAAAATGGTCATGTACACCCTGGCCATTCTTCTCGCACCTATTATTACATTACCCTGGAATTCGAAAACGGCGAGCGAAAAGAATATTTGGATGTTAGAAACTTGTACGGACTCATAATTGAGGGAGATTCGGGATATGCCGCCGTTCAAGGGGATTGGATCGTAGCTTTCGAGCGGAACGGAGGCAGCTGAATCGTCCGATGATGGCTTTCTTCAGCAGCAAGAACCTATTCACTTTTTATTGTTCAATAAAGAATTTATTTGTATAGCCAGCATAAGTGATGCTTGAAGAGAAATAAGTAGTAGAATAACAGGAATAAAATTATCTGTGTTTTGATTAAATAATGAAGTTAAAAAGTAGAATAATATGATTGATAGTATTACAACTACTATATAAAGTCCGAAAATTCTCATTACAGTTTTCATCTGTACAGCCCCTTTCTCTGTTGAGAATAATTTTATAATATATAAATGATTCTGCATATATAGAGTGAAGGGCAGAGAGTTTCTGCCCCTCCTCATCAAACCACCGTACGGAAAATTCCCTCATACGGCTTTCCGATGTTCGTCATTCATGTGCCCATACATCTTGCTGAGCAACCTCACTTCATTCCCGGAGCTACACCAGCGATTGCACTGGCGTTTCTTTGCGTATCACTTTGTCACTATTCCTGCTTAGCTTTCTCATCTTTAATCTTAACTTCCAGCTCCTCTTGCAGTTTCCGTAAAAAAGTAATCACATCATCATCCGATTTCGCAAAATCATCTATTTTATAGTCAACCAATCGATCCCATTGACTTTGCCTCTCTAGCTCTGCTGGTGTCCATTCGTAAAAAGCATCCACATTTTTCCCTACGTAACTAGGGACATCTGCCCCATATTGGCTTAATACATCTTTGTTTTGCAGAACAGAGCCACTTCCAGCCTTTCGAGATATTCTAAGCTGATTCTCTTCGGATACATATTCCAGCAAGACGGCAAAAGCTTCGTTCACATGCTTACTTTCTTTCATAATCATCATTGGAGTTGTTGTTAAATAAGGGTGGACACCGGGAAGTTCAGGCCAGGTCGGTACAGGTGCAATCTCGATTTTCCCCTTGTTTCCTTCCAAATCGCCCCAATCGCCTAGTAAAGTAGCAGACCATCCGGCATTCATTGCAGCAAATCCTTGATAAAATAAATTCCCCTCCACTCCTACATCCATAATGCCCGGAATACTATAATATTGCCTCATTAAATCATAATATTTTCTAAAGGCAGGTTCTTTCGTCAATAACACCTCATCTGTATCAGGATCGACAGGATTAACCGCCCATTGCTCTAACGGGATTTTCGGTTCATCAAAAACCAATCCCGTATACTTCTGACCGTTTCTTTCTCCAGTCATTTGTTTAGCAAGCTCCAATGCCTCATACCAAGTTATTTCCTTGGTCGGGTACTCGATTCCAAATAAATCGAAAATTTCCTTATTATAAAATAAAGCCTTAAATCCTACCCCATCCGGCATCCCTATCAATCTGCCTTCCGGGTCATAGGAACGAGCATACGAAACTAAAGCCGGATTAAGATCCTCCAGGTTAAAATCGCTATTCGCGATCAGATCATCAAGCGGATAGATTAAATCGGCATCCAGTAATTCCTTGATTGTGTCATAATGGATACTAACAACGATATCCGGAACAACACCAGAAGCAAAAATTTCTTCTAAACCACCCCAGGTGGTGTCAAAAGGAATCCGTTCAATGTTAATATTGTCTAATTTTTTGTCTATTTCACCAAACCTGGAATCAAAAATTTGATCATCCCAACCGATGGCGATTTTAATCGTTACCGGTTCTGACGAGTGCTCCTCCTTGTTATCTTGTTGATCATTTTCCAGCCTATTCTCCTGCGATTCGCTATGCATGTCTGTATTCGTAGAACAGGAAGTCATTAAAGTAAATAGAAGTCCTATAACGAGCCAACCGAACCACCTCTTATTCACCATACGATATCCCCTTTCGAGATTTAGCATACATAGTTAATTAGAGTCTAAACAACAATTTGCTTTATTTCCCACTCCCTTCCAACGCCTGCTGCATGAGAGCGCTTTATAATATTATAAAATCATGAAATGGGAAAATGATCTCGTCAAAAGGTAAAGGTTCTCGTCGTGATAAGGTTTTTCCGTTATAAAATATTCTGAAACTTTTCACATCTCGAAGCGGGAATTCTGAATCAACGGCGGGTTATCACCGGTTTGAGTTCTCCTCATTCCGATTTATGTTAATGATACATTTCTAATGTGGGATGTTCTCTATCTAATTTTGCTTAGTTTTCGCACAATTTTGCTTTGGGGATTCGTTATTTATACACCAAAAACGAACCGTACTTTCATTTTATTTTGACCGGTACAAGGGGGATTTTCCATGAATCATAAAGTTGAATATCAGCAATTTCCGGTATTAAAAAGTAAATCCTTCCCCTATTTTATTTATCAACCGCCAAAAGACAATTCTTTGGCTCTTTTTCACCCTCATTGGCATGAGCAAATCATTGAATTAATTTACATGGCAGAGGGAGAAGCGAAATTTCAAATCGATGGGCAAACATTCCATGCGGTTGAAGGAGATATTTTTATCATTCGTGAAAATCTTATCCATGCTGGGGAAGCAATCAACGAAACACCCGATTATTATGCGATTCTATTTAATAGGGAATTACTAATCAACCCCGAGCTGCTTGACTATTATGATAATATCCCCCTCATTAACCCCTTGTCCCCGCCAATAGTATTAAAACCAACGGACGCTAATTATCGGATATTTATAGAACCGTTGCAAGGCATTATCCGGGAATATAACGAGCAAAAAGTCGGTTATGCCATAGCCATAAAAGCATATATCTTCGTCATCACAACGGAATTAGCCAGGCTCTATTCATCTGAAGATAAACCAACCCGAAGCATGGAAGCGGATAAACAAAATATTAAATTGCTGAATCAAATCATTCATTATGTAGAAAAGCACTACCATGAAAAAATCACCTTGGAAGAAATAGCGTCCATTGCTAATATGAGTTCGTCTCATTTTTGCAGAATATTTAAGAAGGCGACAGGGGGAACATTCACGGAATTCGTTAATAAATTCCGCATCAAAAAATCCGAAAAGCTGCTTGACGATCATAGTCTGACCATCACAGAAATATCCGATGCCGTCGGCTTTTGCAACATCAACTACTTTGGCCGACTATTCCGAAGATACAAAAACTGTACCCCTATGCAGTACAGGCATCGACAATAGGAAATAAGACCAATCATACCCATATGCAACATTCAAGCATTTAATGACCTTCGATACCTGCCTGTCATGTTTCATTTCTTCAAGTGTAAACCACATTTAAAATCGATTTTTTCTAATAATTGCGGCGCAAACCCTTGGTCTAAGCGTCAATTTTCTTCCTCCTTTTTCACGGCAAATTCAGGGACGAGGTTGTTTTAATATTTGATACCTCCTCTGAGTATTCCTTCTATTTTCCAGAAAAGTTTACTGTTCACCGAAACTGAGTCAAAAGACGCTGTCCTTTTCACCATGAGAACCTATAATTAAATTTGCGGGCGCTACAAGGACTGGAAGCATCGCAAAAATTCGGAAATCCACTAGAAAATAGCCCGCCTTCTCCTCCAATTATGGGAGGATGAGATTGCCGCAAAAGGAGAAGTGCCATGAATATTACCCAAGATTTTAATTCGCGCTTGGTCGAGCTCTACTGTTCGGTAAATAAAATCTCGAAGCTGGATATCCTGCATAATCCAAAGCTGAAGCGGTTGGATTATGCAGATAATCTAATCGTCCAGCCGGACCATACCGTCAAGGGATAGCCACTTTCACATACGATGGCTCAGTATCTTACTATACAGCCGCACTTCATTATCAGGGGAAGGAGCTTTCTGTTACCGCAGATGTTCCCGGCAAAGCGGATATGAAACGGCTGTCGCCCATCATCAAGAATGCTTAGCACAACTTTGACGAGCTTAATGGTCGGGCATTGGAACTGATCGCCCAGACGCATCCTGACGAAGATGTAAGCGAATTGGTCCTGTCCGAGCTTAGGTTTGACGGGGACGGCACCACTCGGTTGGCTTACGATGCGGGGGATACTCCGGCCGGACAACTGTATATTTACGTATCATTTAATAGAAAGCTTGAAATGAATCGCCAACTCATTTACGAAACTTATTAATTACCTTAGGCGGGTCGGTTCGCATGCATTTTCATCGCTTCCAATTATTCAATTATTGGATTTCATCTGGCGAAATATGTTGGATCAGTCGTTGACCTATATGGAGGAGAATATGACGAACGAATCCTTTTTGGAAAAAGTGAAGCTGTTAATACAGATGCATAGGGAAGGTCTTCTTGGCGGGGAGGTAATGCCTGAGGATGCTTTAATTGGAATGGTCCCTGACGCGGAAATGCCGAACGTGTTGACATTGGGAATGTCGTTAAATTATCAAAGAAATTCTTTCACACTTTGGGAATTCATCGCGCAGGCTTATCACGATAAAAGTACCAGATGGATATTCCATCCCCGTGCCGTATCCGAAAGCTCCCTGGATGAACTGCGCTTGGCTTTGATTCAGTATCGTGTAGCTTTACAGCCCAATCGTCATCCGGAAATTTGGCGGAAGGTCTCTCAAGGAATCGCTCAATCCTCGGCTAAGGGAGACGTTTGGGGCTTGCTGGAATCGGTGCAATTTGACGTCGCCCCCCTCAAACACATAATGCAGGCCACCCGTAAATCGGAATTTCCGTATCTGTCCGGCCCGAAAATTTTCAATTACTGGCTGTATGTGATGGAGACCTATACAGGAGTTAAATGGAAGTCCCGTGAACTGATTACGGTTGCTCCAGATACACACGTTATGAAAGCTACGGTCAAATTAGGATTGTGTTCTTCCGATGTACTGAATGGCACGGCAGATGACCGGAAGGCGGTCGCGGAAGCATGGGAAAATGCGCTGCATGGCAGCGGATTGGCACCGATTGACGTTCATACTCCCTTATGGCTGTGGAGTCGTGCAGGATTTCCACCTCTATCCACCAAATAGCCCCCGCCTTATTTGCAAGAAGCAAACGGGAATAGGCATTCACCTTTGTTTCCCTCAGTGAGTATCTTATGGTTGATGCACTTTGATTAACGGAGGAATCGACGTGGGATACTTTGTTACTGTAGAACCGGGAGTAAAGCTCTATGTGGAAGATATTAACCCCGGCGGACATAAGACGATAGTGTTTTTACATGGTTGGCCGTTAAGCCATGAACTGTTTGAATATCAGTTTAATGTTCTTCCCGCCATGGGATACCGCTGCATAGGCATAGACTGGAGAGGCTTCGGCAAATCGGATAAACCGATAAGCGGCTACACTTATGACCGGTTGGCGGATGATATCCGAGCTGTCATTGATGCGCTTCAATTAAATCATTTCACTCTTGCGGGGCACTCTACCGGTGGAGCGATCGCCATTAGATATATGGCACGTTACAACGGTTTCGGAGTATCCAGGCTTGTCTTAATAGACACTGCAGCTCCCAGAGGGTTTACCAAAGAAACGGCCAATCAGCTTCTTACTGAAGCATTAAATGATCGCCCCAAGATGATGCGGACCGTTACAGAAACCTTCTTCTTTCAATATATCACCGAGCCATTTTCGAATTGGTTTATTCACATGGGATTACAAGCCGCCGGTTGGTCAACTGCGGCCATTATCATTTTGCTGAGGGATGAGAACCTGGTGGCCGATCTACACAAAATTGTTGCCCCTACTCTAATCATTCACGGCATTCATGACAAAGTGATCCCTTTCGCGCAAGCTCAAGAACTCCATCACAGGATAAGAAACTCACAGCTTGTCCCTTTTTCATACAGCGGCCATGGTCCATTTTGGGAAGAACGCGACAAATTTAATCAGCTATTGAGGCAATTTATTGGCTGATAGTCATGTTAAGCGTCGGCTATCATGAGAAGCTGCGATAAGAACCGATCGGAAGTTGAAGTGAAAAATATTCTTTTGTGATATTTTGCCAATTTCTTCAGTGTCATGCTCGTTGTAACATCATGGACATTCCAGCCCAAACAATAAAACATGAAAAAATTGGACAGTATCAATTGTTGTTCTATAAAATTAATGAAGATCATTTCATTCTTATTTAGAACAATAGCATTTATGTCGTCTTCGCAAGGCTGGTATTGATAGATGCTGCTACTGACATCTTCCAATTTATCCCCTTTATTTTCGGTTATAAAAGTTAGAATAAATGGATTTAACAGTGATTCTTCGTACAACCTTCTGTATATATTATAGATTTTCATTTGTGATTCTAAACTTGATAGCCTAGCTACAACAATCGTTTTATCTTCTTTGTAAACTACAACTAAAGAATCGAAGATTGAAAGCAAATTTGATAATGTCAAATCACTTAACTTACTATCTTCTTTAGGATAACAAATCTCACAAGTTAATTTTTCCTTTGAACGATCTTCTTTATTTTCTACAGCACTATAAAAAACATAAAATTGATACAAAGCAAATTGAATTTCTATATTAGACAGGATAACTTCTGCTATATTTTTTTGATCAAATATAGATTCCGCAAAATCAATTCCACTACCGATAATCCTTCTCGTAATAATTTTATTATTTCTTAAAGAACAAACTTCCTGCCTAATAGAATTCATATCTAATGGAACACCATATCGATTATTAAATTCCTTACTATCGATCTTAAAAAGAATTTTCGAAATCAAAAAAATCCCCTCCTCATATTAACGCGGGATTCATCAAACCTGTCGGGAAATACTCTAAAATCATCAGCGCGCAGAGCATCTGCCTCTGCGCGCCGCTTTCGTTCCTCTTTGTCCACCGTTTCATACAGTTACGTTTCTTCCGGTAACCGAAAAAGGCTTTCGGTAAAAGTATAAAAAAGAAACTTTAATCTTTGAATGTTTGGACCTCTGTCTGACTTTACCAGCCCAATGTGATCATCGACCCGGAGTCAACTTATTCTGTTTGTAAATAAGGAGTAACAAAATTAACATATTTTTTTAGTGCTTCCGTTTTGATGGAAGCTTTTTTCTCTTGGTATTCTTCATTACCGGAATCCTCTAAGTCTTTTCCATCTAGATTATATCTTCCAAGTGTATTTGCTACAACGGAATATTCCCCATAACTATTCATTTTTAAGAAAATTAAATAATCGAGATTTTCTTTCATTTCTGAATATCCTTCTATAGTTAATTTTCTTTTACCGAGCCCTTCTTTAATAAGTCCAACAGGTTCTACTACCTCTAGACTGCTTTCATTGTTTAGACTTAGGTCAGTTTTTTTAATAATCGATTTAATATCTAGCTTTGTTAAGGTAGAAAAAGACTCTAGATTTCCATCTTCGAAGCGGGTCTCTTTATGTTTGCGTTTATTAAAAGGTTCTACTGGACTTCCGATAATAATAAGATCAGAAAATTGCTCGAGCTCCTCCAAACTATTAAATGTGACATAATTTCCATGGATATCTATTTTTGAAGTTTGAAATTGATTCATGATTACGGTGACTGCAAGTAGCCCCATTAAAACAATCGTTGAATATAAAAAAACTTTTTTCTTCGTATTCATAAATAAGAATACCTCCCTATAATTAATTAAGCTTCTCGGAATTCACATTCCGTTGCAGACTCTAGCTTCCTAGCTAGGGTCTTCTATTGTTTCACCCCCAAAC
>NZ_VEGP01000107.1 GCF_007679495.1 Paenibacillus sp. 32O-W
CCTCAGTATTACATTCACCGTTAGTTCAGTCACATCATGCAATTATGCCGATTTTCGCTCTGCGAAAGTTGAGTTATGAAAAATTATTTAACGGCTCCCTGATTATGAATAATTTAGCAGAGGTGGAGACGGATGAATGGCAAAATGCAAGCGGATGTGCTATATGTAGTTTCGGGGCATGAAACGATCCCTGAAGCCGGGGCCGGACCAAGGAGCGGGCTATAGCCTTGCCAATGGGATGGATAAGGCTCCGGAACGGTATCCGTCAGGAATAAGAAGGCTGCAAAGCGGATGTCGGGTGACGGTCCGTTAGAAAAAACATCAGGATAGACAGGAGGAATTTAATGATAATGGGCTGGTTAGATCTATTTCGCAAATGGAGCAAAAGCAAAGAGCAAGTGACGGAGGAAGCTCATGAACCCGCAGAAGCACCGGTGAAGCAGGAGCAGGAGCAGGAGACGATCGTGAAGTCCAAAGAGGAATTCCCCGGCTTCGCTCCTGTATGGATGGTGGAACTTCTGTACCGGCACAAGCCAATTCTGAATCAAGAACGGTTATACGCAAAGATGCAGAAATATACCGGGGAAGCCAGGCTCGACGAACATGCTCCTAAGGGTGCGCGGGATCGGGATCCGGTCGTATCGGAGGCCCATTCCGGCGAGCGGACGCGGCAAGATTTCGAACCTCTCTTATTCTATCATTCCAACTATATGGTCCAATACCGCGATGGAGTCGTTCCTGCGCAAACTTGTATCTTACCCTCTGAGCGTCCGCCGGAAGCGGCCTTGTATGAAGCTGCACTGCAGCAATCGTGGCATTGGCCGGATGCCCGCCAAGTGGTCGGAGGCTGCCGTTATTCCTTGCTGCTGACCGATTTCTGCGCGGAAGGACTGAACTATAAAGAAAGATTGAAACTGTTTCAGAGCGCTCTGTGCGCTCTTCTGGAAACGGCGCCTTGCGAGGCCATCTATTGGAAAACAAGCGGCAAGCTCGTTCAGCCCGAGGAATATTTACGGGCAATTTCTGAAGGGGAATGGCTGCACGGGGCTATGAACGTGCGATTATACAAGGCGGAAGGGGACGGGACAGGCCAGCCGGAAATGCTCGTCGATACATGCGGTCTTGCCGCGATGGGGGTGCCTGACCTGCAGTGTCATTTTACCGGTCTTGATCCGAATGAAGTAGCCACCATACTCGTCGATCTCGCCTATTATTTGTATGAAAGGGGCGACATCATTCGAGACGGGGAAACGATCGGTTCCGCAGAGAGCCAGCGTTGGCGCTGCGAGCATCAGCACTCGTTAAATGAACCGCGAAGGCGTGTGATCGACCTCAACCCGGGTGAGCCTTATTCCGCAGGAGGGCAGCTTCATGGCCGTTAAAGAGACGGCTGGAATAGCAGGAGAATTATTTACCTCAACGGCGATGTCCGTTATGTAAATCTATGAAAATATAAATATGCCAAAATGCCTCTTGATTGTTACAGAGAAACATTGTATATTACGTTAGGAGACTATATTTAGTGTTCATCTTCGACGACAGATACTAGATATAGAGAGTTAACTGAATATAACAGATAGAGAAGAAGGTGTCAGATTTGACTTAATAGGGAATCCGGTGTGAATCCGGAGCTGTCCCCGCAACTGTAAGTGCGGATGAAATGAGCATACCACTGTATAGGCAGCGTCTTGGGGCGGGTCTATACGGGAAGGGCTCAAAGTAGGATGAAGCACAAAGCCAGTAGACCTGCCTTCTATCTCTGCAAGTTTCGCATCTTCGGGGAATGAGAGGTTGAAACGACACGGAGCAGAGCCCATTTTATGGCTCTGTAGCTTTCATGCTGTCGTTTTTGGCCCACCACCGGCGGATGGGCCATTTTTAATGCATTGGAAGTTCTAAATTCCGGGGCTTGGCGGAGTTAATTGCTGCCAGCCGGCATCCTGCTATCACATTTTACTTCAAAAGTGGATAGGTAGATTGCTATGGAACGACCCCGAACGTGGATGCCCATGGAGGTAGCTATGCTTATCGTATTTGACTCTAAGACAGGAAACGTGAAACGGTTCGTGAACAAATTGGAGCTGGAATGCGTTCAAATTACGGAAGGGTTAACCGTCGACCAGCCCTATGTGCTGATTACTTATACTACGGGTGTGGGGCAGGTTCCGCAGACGACCCTGAAATTTCTGGAGGAAAATAGCCGGTGGCTGCAAGGGGTTGCTTCCAGCGGCAATATGAACTGGGGAGCCCGTTACGGCTTGGCCGGAGACCGGGTGGCCGAGATGTACTCGGTGCCTTTGCTGATGAAATTCGAGCTGAGCGGCACGAACAAAGATGTCGAGCGATTTAAACAGGAGGTCAATCAAATTGTCCACGCAACTTTCCAATTGGATACAGCTTAATAATGAAATTATGGTGCTTAAGGACGGCAAATTCCAGTTTGACAAAGACCGGGAGGCGGCCCGAAGCTATTTTGTCGATTATGTGAATCAGAACACGGTTTTCTTCCATGATCTGAAAGAGAAGATCGATTATTTGATCGAGCACGACTATTATGAGAAAGAGCTGTTCGACAAATACGACTTTGCCGAAGTGAAGAGCTTGTATGAGGGGCTGTATGCCCGGAAGTTCCGCTTTCCGTCCTTTATGAGCGCTTTTAAATTTTACAACAATTACGCGATGAAGACGAATGACGGGACCAAGTTTCTGGAGCGGTATGAAGACCGGATTGCGGTCGTAGCGCTGTTCCTGGGCAACGGCGATATGCAAAAGGCGAGGGAATATGCGGATCTGCTGATTTCTCAGGAATATCAGCCGGCTACGCCCACGTTCCTGAACGCAGGCAAAAAGCGGCGCGGGGAGCTGGTCAGCTGCTTCCTGCTGGAAGTGGATGATTCGATGAACTCGATCGGATTCGCGATCAATTCGGCTCTGCAGTTAAGCAAGATCGGCGGCGGTGTCAGCCTCAATCTAAGCAAGATCCGTGCGGCCGACGAACAAATTAAAGGGCTGGACGGCAAAGCAAGCGGAGTTCTGCCGGTTATGAAGCTGTTCGAGGATGCCTTCTCCTATGCGAACCAATTGGGCCAGCGTGACGGCAGCGGGGTCGTTTACCTCAACCTGTTCCACGCCGATATCCATGAGTTTCTGGATACGAAGAAGATTAACAGCGATGAGAAAATCCGGATCAAGACGCTTTCCTTGGGCGTCGTTGCTCCTAATAAATTTTTCGAATTGGTGGAGCAGGATAAAGACATGTACCTGTTCTATCCGCATACGGTTTATCGTGAGTACGGAATGCATCTGGACGATATGGATATTACGGAAATGTACGACGAGCTGGTCAATAATCCGAATATCCGCAAGAAGAAAATCGTCGCCAGAGACCTCATCATAAAAATTGCGCAAATTCAGATGGAATCCGGCTACCCATACATAATGTTCGTCGATAACGCCAATGAATATCATGCCCTCAAAAAAATCGGCCGGGTGAAGTTTTCCAATCTGTGCAGCGAAATCGCCCAGCTTAGTGAAGTATCCACCATTAACGATTACGGGGTAGAGGATGACATCCATCGCGACATTTCCTGCAACCTGGGATCGCTGAATATTGTGAATGTGATGCAGAACAAGCGGATGAGGGATACGGTTCATCTGGCCATGGATGCGCTGACCGAGGTGAGCGACCGCACCAACATTGCCATCGTTCCTTCTGTCGCCAAAGCTAACCGGGAGCTTCATTCCGTCGGCTTGGGGGCCATGAACCTGCACGGATTTCTGGCCTCGAACAAAATTCCGTACGAATCGAAGGAAGCGATCGATTTTGTACGCACCTTCTTCATGATGCTCAACTTCTATTCCCTGGAGCGGTCGATGCTGATTGCCAAGGAAAGGAAGGAAACGTTCAAGGATTTTGAGAAAAGCGAGTATGCGAACGGAGCTTATTTCGACCGGTACTTGGATAATGATTATTCTCCGCGCACGGATAAAGTGAAAGCATTATTTGAAGGCCATGTGATCCCGACCAAGGAAGATTGGCTCCGCTTGAAGGAGCTGGTTCAAGAGCATGGAATCTATCATGCCTACCGGATGGCCATTGCCCCGACAGGGTCGATCTCATACCTTCAATCCTCCACCGCGTCTATTGCGCCTATCACGCAGAGAATAGAGGAGCGCGAATACGGGGATTCCAGAACGATTTATCCGATGCCGTTCTTGAATGAGGACAATTTCTTCTATTATAAAGAAGCTTATGATATGGACATGTACAATCTGATAGACCTCGTTGCCGAGGTGCAGGTGCATATAGATCAGGCCATCTCGACCATTCTCTATGTGAAGGATGATCTGACGACTAGAGATTTGGCCAAGTATTACATTTATGCGCAGAAAAAAGGGCTGAAGACCCTCTATTATACCCGCACGAAGAAAAGAACGATTGACGAATGCATCAGCTGCGTTGTTTAAGGGCGGCTTAAAATATATTGAACTGGCGACAGGGATAACAGCGATCGGGTCCCTGACTCGATAACGAATTTGACAAGGAGGATTCAGGCAGAATGAAGGCATTCGAAGCGGTGAACTGGAATTCGCCGGAAACGGACTATACGGAAATGCTATGGACGCAAAATACATCCCAATTTTGGCTGGATACCGAAATTCCAATATCCAAGGATTTAAAGACGTGGACCAAGCTAAACGACGATGAGAAGACTACCTTCATGAGAGTATTGGGCGGGCTGACGCTGTTGGATACGGAACAGGGAAATGTCGGCATGCCTATGATTGCGCAGCACGTCGAAGACAAGCAGAAGAAGGCGATCCTCATTTTTCAGGCTGCGATGGAGGAAATTCATGCGAAGAGCTACAGTACGATTTTTACGACGGTAGCCAGCTCGGAGAGGATCCGCGATACGTTCGAATGGGTGCGCGAGAATAAACAGCTGCAGTACAAAACGCACCGTATCGATTCCTATTATCAGAGCATTAAGGAAGGGGATCCTCTTAGCCTGTATCAGGCGATGGTTGCGTCCGTCTTCCTGGAGAGCTTCCTGTTCTATTCCGGCTTCTTCTATCCGTTATATTTGGCCGGACAAGGCAAGATGGTAGCCAGCGGAGAAATCATCAAGCTGATTATCCGTGACGAAAGCGTGCACGGGGTATTCGTCGGCTTGCTCGCGCAGGAGGTCTTCCAGAAGCTAAACGAGGAGGAGCAGAAAGCGGCCTCTGCGTTCGTCAATGACCTTCTGATGGATCTGTATAAGAATGAACTGGAATATACGGAGAAGCTGTATGATCCGATCGGTTTGACCCATGAAGTAAAAAAATATATCCGGTACAACGCCAACAAAGCGTTGATGAATCTCGGGCTCGAGCCCTTGTTTGAAGAAGAAGAAGTTAACCCGGTCGTTCTTAACGGAATCCGTACGGAAACGAGTACGCACGACTTTTTCTCCACGAAGGGCAGCGGTTATCAAAAAGGAAAGGTAGAGCCGCTGCAGGACGATGATTTTCTGTTCCTTAATCAGAGGGTCCAGGAATCTAATATTTGGTGATAGGCCAGTAAACTGCGAAGGTTTCCAGAAGCCTTCGCGGTTTTTTTGTTCAAATATAAGTAAGTATAACGGGCTGTCCTAAGGACGGCGATGCCGTTTATCCTTGAACGAAACCTCGACAGAAAATAGCGGAAGGAAAAATATAGAAGGAAATAGAATAGAGCAATGAAACAGGATTCTCTCTTCAACCGGATTAGATTGACAAAGGAGAGTAATATGTCCAAACAAATCAGATATGACCTCTATACGATGTGTTTGCTCAAGAAAGACGATAAAGTACTTCTGATTGAGCGGCCTGATCATCGAGGCTTCCCGGGTTATTTAGGCCCCGGCGGCAAGGTTGATTTTCCGGAGAGCCCGGCGGAAGGGGCCGTTCGCGAAGTTTTGGAAGAAACGGGGCTGCACGTGAAGAGACTAATGTATAAAGGATTGGATGAATACGTCGTCCCGCAAACCAATTACCGGTATATGGTGTTCAATTATATATCGGATGATTTCGAAGGAGAGCTGCTGACGAATCCACCTGAAGGAAAGCTGCTGTGGGTTCCGATTCAAGAAGCGCTGGAGCTTCCTATGCAGCCCTGGTTTAGAAGGCGGTTTCCGATGTACTTTCAGGAAGGGACGTTCGAAATTTCCGTTGTTTGGGACGAAGAGAATAAATGTGCCCTAGAGGATAAAGTAAAGCGATTGTAATCGATTACGGATCGTTACAGGCTTCTGTTTGGGAGTAAACGGACTAAGGATGACCGCTTGTGGCCAACAGCGTCTTCAAGTATAAACTGAGGCTTTAAACGGTCATCCGTTATAAGTTTATTCGTTAGATTTAAAGGATCGAGACTGCTCTTCGGTCTAGGATTATTGACTTCCAGCGGCATTAGTCTTTTCTTGTTCTCTCAGCTTTCTTATGAACGTGTTGACAGCCATTGTGGAAGGGGATTTCGGATCTTTAAGAATGGAAAAATCCCGTGTCATCTTTTTCCCTGCGATGGCAATTTCGCTCAAATCTCCGGACGCCAATTCTTTCCGGATGACCCTACGGGACAAAACCGCGATGCCAAGTCCGGCCATGACCGCTTCCTTCACCCCCTGATTGCTGTTAAACACGAAGGATCGCTTCACCCGGAGGCCGGATTCCATAATGAAGCGGTCGCTGTACGCACGGGTTCCGGACCCCGTCTCCCGGAAAACCCATACTTGATCCTGCAGCTCCTTCGGCTCTATCGGCGCCAGGGAACAGAGAGGATAATCGTTAGGTGCCACCAGCACCATTTCATCCTTGGCAAACGGCGGGGCTACGAGCAGCTCCGGGAACTCGACCTCACCTTCAATCAGACCGAGATCGAGCTCATTCGCGCGGACTCCTCTCGAGATTTCTTCCGTATTGGCAATCGTCACGTAAACATCGACCAGAGGATAGTCCATCGTATAATCCGCCAGCAAATGTGGAAGCACGTACTCACCGATAGTAAAGCTGGCCCCGATAGTCAATGAACCGGTTACTTCATTCCTTAATAGGTGAATCTCTTCCTTGGCTTCCTCATATAAAGCCAGAATTTGTTTGGCCCGTTGATACAGGATAGAGCCGGCCTCCGTCAGTTTAACGTGCTTGGAGGTACGATGCAGCAGCTTGCTCCCCAATTCGTTCTCCAAATTCCGGATGTGAAGGCTGACTCCGGGCTGGGAGAGGTTCAGCTTCTCGGCCGCTCTGGAGAAATGGCTCTGCTCCACGACGGTAACAAACACTTTCAATGTATCTACAATCAATTCTAGCATCCTCCCAATCTGTTCTGCTATGCGTATTTATGGCAGGGGAGACGTCAGCGTCTCCACGAAGCGGGCGGCCGCCTCGGACAGTGAAATGTCCCGCCGCAAAGCAATTCCAACGCTGCGCTCCGGAATAGGCTCGCGAATAGGCAATTCGTACAAGCTGCGTGACTCCAGCTCCTTGCTGACGAATGAGCGGGTGACGAATGCGGCACCGAAGCCAAGCTGTGCGAGCTCGATTAGCAGCTCCAGGCTGCCCAGCTCGATATCGACCTCGAGGGGAAGGCTCTGCGCGGCAAACCACTGCTCGACGAATTGCCGGGTGCTGCTTCCTTTGGACAGCAGCAGGAGGGGCAGGCGGCCCAATTCCTCCGCCTCCAGAGTCCGCTCCGACCATTCCCGGTAGGCTTCCCCGACCACGAAGCAGTCCTGAATGGTCATGAAGGAGCGAACGTCCAGCAGCCGGTCCGCAAACGGCATGTGCACAATTCCGAGATCAATTTGCCCTTCTATCAGCCGCTTGGCGAGATCGGGGGTTTTGCCATGAGTCAGACGTATACGAATATTCGGGTACCGGGTACGGAAATGCTTCAGGTACGGCAGCAGCAGATAGCGGATGAGAGAGCCGCCGGCCCCGATGCGAAGCTCGCCGGTTTCGAGCTGCTTGAGCGAGCGGATCTTGGTCTCCCCGGCTTCCAGCAGGGAGAAGGAGGGCTCTACATATTCAAGCAGGGCCCGGCCTTCCGCGGTCAGCTCCACGCCTTTGGACAGCCGGTTGAACAGCTTGACGCCCAACGATTCTTCCAGTTGCTTGATCGCATAGCTGACGGACGGCTGAGTAATGTGCAGCTCCTGGGCCGCCTTCGTCAAATTTCCCGATTTGGCCGTATGAAGAAAAATACGATATCCTTCCAATGAAATCATGATATAGAGCACCTCTATGTCAGAGTATGGATATTTGAATTTCATTTATTCCAGTTTTCACATTATAATAGGAGTCAACCGGATAGTCAATGAATCGCCCGGCAAGTAAACAGGAATGTTTATTTACCGAAACGGACTTATGGAAATAGACAGGAGGTAGCTTGAGATGGCAGGTAATTCGTTCGGACAAATGTTTAAAATAACGACCTTTGGAGAATCCCATGGAGAGGCGGTCGGCGTCATCGTCGATGGGGTGACCCCGGGAGTGGAAATCGATACAAGCTATATTCAGAAGCAGATGGATAGAAGGAAGCCGGGGCAATCCTCCGTGACGACTTCGCGCAAGGAGTACGATATCGTGTCGATTCTGTCGGGAACCTTCGAAGGGAGGACGACCGGCACTCCGGTGTTCATGGTTTTATTCAATCAAGATATGAGGCCGTCCGCCTACGATTCCATTAAAGATTCCTTCCGGCCGGGGCATGCGGACTTCACATACCTGAAGAAATACGGGATCAGAGATCACCGGGGGAGCGGGAGAGCATCGGGCAGGGAGACCGCCGCACGGGTCGCTGCCGGAGCCTTGGCCCGGAAGATGCTGGAAAGAAGAGGCGTCAGTGTCGTAGCCTATACGACTGAGGTTGGCGGCATCCAGTGCAAAGATTTTGTGGAGAGCGAAATCGAGAACAACGTCGTTCGCGCTTGCGATCCGCAAGTGGTGGGGGCGATGGTGGACAAGATCGAATCGCTCGCCCGCGTTGGAGATAGCTGCGGCGGGGTCGTCGAATGCCGAATCCGAGGGGTTATGCCCGGGCTGGGCGAGCCTGTATTCGATAAGCTGGATGCGGAGCTGGCCAAGGCAATGCTGTCGATCGGAGCCGTCAAAGGGATTGAATTCGGAGCCGGTTTCAAAGCGTCCCAGATGCTGGGAAGCGAGCATAACGACCCAATGGACAGCAGCGGATACTTGAGCAACAATTCGGGGGGCATCATTGGCGGAATAAGCACCGGACAGGAAATTATTTTCCGTGTGGCGGTGAAACCGACCTCCTCCATCTCCGTTCCGCAGAAAACGATCGACGTTGAGGGCAAGGAGCAGATCATCCGCACCGAGGGAAGACATGATCCCTGCATCTGCCCGCGGATCGTTCCGGTGGTCGAGGCCATGGCTTGTATTGTGCTTGAGGATCATTTCAAGCGCCAGGCCGCTCTTCACCAATAATGGGTATGGATTGAATCAGAGGAAGCTTAGGCTTCCTCTTTTTTAAGTTTTGAGAGCTTATTCAGTTCCTTAGTTAAAACCGAACGCTTTTAGCGGATAGTGCCTCTTTCAATCAGCGGGCTGTCCCCAAATCCGGTTTGCGATTTTTCAGCACCGCTCAGCACCGGATATTTTCACTTTTTTGGACAGCCCCGGTCGTCCGCCGAATTGTGTAAAAGACAATCAAAACTGCAGGCCTTTTCTGGAAAAAGCTGCGAAGTGCCTAATTCTAGAGCGAAAGTGCAGGTGTTTTCTGGAAAAAGCTGCGAAGTGTCTAATTCTAGAGCGAAAGTGCAGGTCTTTTTTTGAAAAAGTCGCGTAATGCCTAATTCTAGAGCGAAAGTGCAGGTCTTTGGAGTGATTTTTGCGAAATGCCCTCATTTGGTCCAAAAGAACTGCACATTTGAGCGTCTTTCGCTCTTTTTTGGGAAATGGGGCGGATTCTAATGCACTTTTGGAGCGACCAAGCCTA
>NZ_VEGP01000108.1 GCF_007679495.1 Paenibacillus sp. 32O-W
GTGTGAACTTTCTCCTCATCGTTGCCATACAACTAAGAAACTCCTTTTTTGCTGTCTAATTTTCTTAGTCCATTATATTACCATCAAAATGGTAGACGTTAAAAATAACCTTCAAATCATTAACATACTCTATTTTTTTCAAAAGAAGTTCATCAAATTCGTCGGGCATATTAAAATTGAATGTTGTTATATACAAGTGACTGTCTCTGTGCATTTTCTTTATAATTGTTTGATATGCCTGCTCATTTTTCGAAAGAATAATTGTAACATCTCTGCATCTAAACTCCATTACATCACCCTTTCAAAAAGATACAAATATCATTTTCCGGAGTTAATATGGTTACATTTTTCTTAGCTCTTGTGACTGCAACACGAAAATTTAAACGAGCTTGATCTAACCTCTTCTTGTCATCCTGCCTATTTCCAATTTTACCGTGAAAACGTCCTTCATAGATAATAACCTCGTCAAACTCCTTACCTTTAGATTTATGAATAGTCAGCACATTAACACCTATCCATACCTTATTTGAAGATGAGAAATGCTCCTGCAAAAGAGATGACTTAACTGCTTGAATCCCTCCTAAATAACTTCCATGTGTTCTCCATAAATTACTCAAGTTCGATCTAAGTTCAGAACCTTTATGCATTAAACGCAAGTATTTTGAATCAGAAACAAGCTGCTTGAATAAATCAGAGCTACTCTCTTCTAATATATTTCTTACCAACATCCAATCCTCTATGGGATTTCCTGAAAAATCTAATGAATTGCATTTCTTAGCTACTTCTTCACAATCCTTTATAACAGCTTTTCTTTTCGAACCCACAATTTTCCTAGTGGACACATAGTCAATAAGTGCATCAGTTATTGTCAGTATAACTTTGCTAGGCGGTTCATCACCTTTTCTGCCACGTGCATGATCACATAAATATGTTATTACATCACTTACTTTAATTTGTTTTTGTGAACCCATATCTAACAATAGAGCAATCAGAACAGCAGCTAAAGATGGGCCTGCTGTTTCAAGTGCCACCTCATGAGCTATTCGTGGGAAGGTTTTGTTGTTTGGAAGCTCTTGTTTTGAATCCAAAAATTCAGATACTTCCAGCATCAATTTTTTTGAAGGAACAAGTACAGCAACGGACCAGTCCCTTTTTCCCAATTCTATTAACCGCTTCCGAATACGCCATACAGCAAGTTTTAAATCAAAATGTGTACCAAACCCACTCCTATAAGGATAGTAAAGAATATGTACATTTTTATAACTCTTTTTAGTATTCATTCCCGTCAAAAGATCATTTCCAAATTGGACAATATCAGTATCACTACTACGGTTGTTTTCTATTCCAAAATCAAATTGCTTCGGACTAAAATGTGATATATACTGACCTATTCTGGCAGGGTCAGCTCCTCTAAATTCATAGATGCGTTGTTCTGCGTCTGCTAAAGCTATAAGCGTACTCCGTTTTCCAATTACTTTTATAAGTTCCCACTCGTCTGAGTTTGTGTCCTGGAATTCATCAAGCATGACAACTGGATAAGAATCTGAGATAATACTCGCAAGCGAGTTACTTCTTCCAAGCAGATCACCTGCATATTTTGCAAACAAATCAAAGTGAAGTATGCCTTCTTCTTCAAACAATCTAAGTTTCTCTGCGTTTCGTTCTTTGTTTCCTGTGATATTTGCAAGCTTGGTAGCAGCTTCAGGTGGTGTAAGCAATTTGATTGGAACATTTGAATTAATTAAATATCCATGACTCCTTAGAATATTCCAAGTAAAACTATGATATGTATTTACTTCAAGACAACTGCTAATTGATTTATTAATTATTTGTCCAACTTGTTCCTCTATACGTGTTACAGTAGCTCTTGCAAAACTTAAAAACAACACTTTCTGCCCTCGTTTTAAATTACCACCCTCGATCACATCTCTAGCTTTCAACAAAGCTATTGTTGTCTTTCCAGATCCTGGACCACCAAGTACTAACAGGTTTCCCTCAGTTTTCAATAATTTTTTCTTTTCTTCCGAAAGAACAAACATATGATCACCTCTTTAAGAGATGTGATATCTATTCAATAAAATCTTCAGCATCATCTTCATCCTCAAGTACTTCCTCACTATAAGGAATAATATTCCCTTCCACAATAGCTTGAATAGATTGTATTGTACTTATAATAAATTCCGGCATTTCTTCTTTCGAGCACTGTCCCAGAAAATCAGCCGTAACTCCCGTAGCCTTTGATTTCCCAAAAAATACACGTAATGATTTTTTTAACTCTGTCAATTCAATACCATCAAATGGTTTTTGAGCACTTAATCCCGCTGGCCATTCATCTGTATTCACAAGCAGCATGGCATAGCGTCGAAGTGCACTTTCTTGGGAGCCATTTAAGATTACATCTTCGAACCCACGTTCCAGTGCCTCGAATGGATGATCAACGGATTTCTCGATTGCAGCCTTATCAGTATCGTTCTGTTTATCAAATACTGCGAATGTGGCTTTGCCTAATCCACGAAAATACTCACCAAGTGGAGCTACTTGTGATTCTCCCTCAGCATTGACAACTGCAAATCCTAGTTCTTCGAGAGTCTTAAATTCAAAAGGAGAGAGTTCCTGTAACCGCCTCGCTGCTGCTGGGATGGAGTCAAATTCTGTTCGCCCTTCCGTTATTAACACCCTCCGTGCAAGTAAAGCTTCACAAAATCTTCTTCTGAATTCATCTCTATACTTTTTAGGTTTAATTGTTGGAGGATACTGAGCAGGAGTACCTTCAATTTTTCCATTTTCACGATTTATGACAAGAATTTCGGACGGGTCGAACTCCTCAAGAACATATGGTGAATGTGACGTAAAAATAGCCTGAGCTGACTTAGAACTGATGCTTTGAATAATCCTCTTCTGGGTAGCAGGTGGAATTGCTATTTCTGGTTCTTCCATTGCAAAGATAACATTTTGTTTTAACTCCGCAATCATAGATAATAGTGCAAGTACTAATGTGTTAATAGTACCCGTCCCTTGATGTTGGAATGGAGCAAAGTACTCTTCTCCATTATGACGCGTTGCACCAGTCCCCATAAAGACAGTAAGGATTTTCCTTAAATTTGAGCGTGTTAAGTCTGAAACTCGAAAATGTGGCTTGTCGGCCCAATCAGATGGAACAAATGAACGAATAGCGCTTTGAACTGATTGTAGGATATCGGTTACTCCTAAATCAGGATTTTCAGCCACAGATATAGTCCGCAGTTGGGCTAATACTTCTTCCCACATAGGAAGTTGTTTTTCTTTTAATTTGATAATTATGTCTAAAAGAGAACCGCGCTCCAAACTCAATGCTCGTGAACCAGTTCTAAGTGTTCTTAGGTATAAAAAACCACACTGCCTCTTATCCTTGGTTCCAAATATATCAAAAGAATCATCGTCTTTCAGAGGCGACATAAAAAATGTTCTCCCTATAAAATCATCTTCATCGCTATCATATTTCCCTCTAAAACATATTCTTAATGCGGCCTCAACACCTTTCTCATCTGTAGCTTCTGGCGGAGGGCTTTCCAGTAATGTTTTATTATTATTGTCCCACCATTCAAGATGATTCCTAAAGTGCCTCTGCTGTTCTTCATTCAAATCTATCACAATAACCTCTATAAAAATTTCGACTGATTCATTATTTTCATTAAGGTATTCACCAGCATAGAAGTCATGTTCATCAATAACTGGAAATCTTGCAAGTCTTTCTGGTCCAAGAACAAGATCTATGGCTTCAAGCAATGTTGATTTCCCGATATTATTATCACCTACGAGTACAGTCTTACCTGTCAAAAAAACCTCACACTCTTTTATTCCTCTAAAATTCATTACTTTTAATCTAGATATTTTCATTTAGACCAACCCTCCGCAAATAATCAAATGAAGAGGCACATTTTATCTACCTTTTTGAAGCGAATCCACTCTGATTGTTTTCCATTATCCTGAAAGGTACTACGACAACCGTCCCTCAAGTTAAGTTCGACATCTTCCGTCATTTCCCTTTTATAGAACTATGTAAATAAGACTTCTACTCTATTGATATCCGAGAGTATAGTAGAATGAAATCTATATTCTGCTCCTGGTACCTATGCATGGATAGTTAGTCATGCAAGAGACTACAGTAACCGAACATAACATATTCCAACGTGTGCTTCTCTGTTCGTTTCCCTCGATAAGCCAAAAGTATAGGTAAAAGCAATCTTTCTTCCGGTTTCGATTCAGTTTGTTAAACATTAGCTACTTTTCAGTCACATATTTTACACATTTGACTGATGAATTATAAAAAGTTATACTCCTGAACATCAGCTTCGTATATCACGTAAAAATCAGGTGCGTATATCTTTTTCTTCATATACATTTTCAGCGCCAGGTTCGTATATCTTAGCTGAGAAAATCAAAGTTATGCGAAGACGAAGCGAGAAAAGCGAAGTAGAGAAGCAGGGAGAACCCTTGCTGCACAAGGGTTCGGGGCATTTTTGAAGGGATAAAAAAAGGTTCGCATAATGCTGTGTTATCTCCGGTCAGGATCAGAACGTGATGGGAATCGCCAATGCCGAAACCCGGGCATCTGTCATTAATGCACAAGGGCTGACAACTGAAGAGATTATCCAGCAGGTGAATCAAAGAACCATCAGCTAAACGAGCCGTAATCAACAGGGAGTGCCGTCCGGGCCTCCCTGCAGTTTTTTATGGCGGATTTGCAACCGCGTCCTCCCCGGAAGTCAGTGAACTCTATTACTTCTTCACCTGTCGAGACATGCTATGGAACGTCCCCGGGTTCAGTGATAAAATAGAAATATCAATCGATGAAAGACGAACAACATGACCACACTCTGGATGATCTCCATCCCCATCCCCGAACCAGTGAAATACATTGTGCTTGCTTCGGGTTGCCGGAACAAGTCTTGTTCTATGAAAGTATTAAAAATGCATCTGCAGACAGGAGGAGGTTATTATGAAAATCGTATGGCTGCTTGCGGGAATCATCGGATTGGCCGGAATTGCACTGGCCGTGTTCTTCTTCCGCTCCCTTTCCAAGCCAAAGACCTCTCAAAATGTCGTTCATATCTCCCAATATAAAAAGAAGACTGCCCGTGGAGCTCAGAAATGCACTTATTGTAAAAAGAGGGTTGATTCGCTGACTTTCTATTCGGGCCACGAAGGAAAGGTCATAGGCTTATGCCGGGATTGCTCCAGGCTTGCCAAGCATCAGGATCTTATGCCGATCTGACCGGGCACCGTGCACCGGGCATATGCTTATGGAATGAACCCGGATCACGGCCTTCCTTCCTGGTCCTTTCAGTTCAAATCTGTGACAACCATCCCTTATCATTTTTTTGACTCCATATCTCATAATGGTTATCCACTGCGCTTGTCGTTTTACTTTCCGCCAAAATATCCTCCTCATTGTTTCCTTTCTCTATTCTGCAAATTCACCATCGCTATGAACGGTTTCATCGGTCTGCTCAACTCCATTCAAGGATTTCCGCGGCATAATCTCTTAAAATGCGCCTCAGATATGTCCGTAAGATTGAAGGAAATACTGCCTTTGTCATTGCCAATAACAGGATACACGCCACTGGCAATTATTTCTTTACTTTAAGGATAGCGCCTCTTATAATGGAGTTAGTTTCCTTATAAACCATATATTTTTGGAGTTTTCCTCCGGAGATTAAAGGAGCTCAGTACTAGATGAACGAAACCGATCGGTTGGATACCGAGCAGGTCAATCCTCTCAGCGATGACCTGGACCAGATGTCAACGGAACAAATCTTACGAGTCATGAATGACGAGGACCGGCAGGTACCTGTCGTTGTCGGCCGGCATCTGCCCGTCATAGCTCAGGCGGTGGATTGCATTGCGGATGCATTAGGCCGGGGCGGCCGGCTGTTCTATGTCGGCGCAGGAACGAGCGGCCGGCTGGCTGCGCTGGATGCGTACGAATGCCCGCCAACCTTCGGCACTCCTCCTGAGACCGTACAGGCGCTCTTGGCGGGAGGGAGCCAGCTCATCCAGGCCGACGAATCCGCCGAGGACGATGCCCGGCAAGGGGCAGACGACCTGCGGGCCCGATCCGTTGGGCCGAATGACGTAGTCGTCGGCATTGCCGCCAGCGGCCGGACGCCGTATGTGCTTGGGGCCTTGTCCTGCGCCAAGCAATCGGGGGCGCGTACGATCGGCCTGAGCTGCAGCGCGGGCTCGGCACTCGGCCAGGCGGCGGACATCGCCATTGAAGTGCCGGTAGGACCCGAAGTATTGACCGGCTCAACCCGTCTGAAGGCGGGAACAGCCCAGAAGCTCATTCTTAACATGCTCAGCACGGCAGCTATGGTCAAGCTGGGCAAGGTTTACCGGAATTTCATGGTCGACATGCAGCCGACGAACAACAAGCTGCTTCAGCGCGCCGAGCGGATCGTAACGAATGCGACAGGCGAAGAGGAAGCAGCGGCGGTCCAGGCTCTGCAGCAGACCGGTTACAATGTCAAAGCAGCCATTGTGCTGCTGATCTCAGATACGGATGCCGCTACCTCTATCCGGCTATTGGAACAGTCCGGAGGCCGGGTTCGTGACGCTATCCGTTTAGCTCAGAACAAGGATTGAAGAAACATCAGCACCTAACCGTTTTTGAATGAATTTGCGAAGCCATCAGCAAGCACAACCGTACAAGTTGACCCTTCCACTTCTTAAATTTAAGGAGGCAATAAGCATGTTAAAAAGAATTAGCGGCTCCTGGTTTGATTTCTATCATCCGAATCCATACGAAGGCGATACCTGGAACTCCACTACGCAGCAATTCACGAAGCAGGATTGGGACAAGAAGCTTGAAGAAATGGCCGAGGCCGGCATGGATACGCTCGTCCTGCTGCAAGTGGCGCTGCACGGCAAAGCCTTCTATCCTTCGGAGGTTATTCCGCTGAGATGGGATACCGTATGTCCGGACCCGCTGGAGGCTGTGTTGAAGGCCGGTGACAGGCTGGGAATATCCATCTATGTCGGGTTGGGCTTCTTTACCACTCCGATTATGGGAAGCCTGTCGATTACCGGAGACCGCAACCGGCTCCGATACGAGATCGCAGACGAATTGGCGGCTCGATACGGGCACCATTCCTCATTCGCCGGTTGGTATTTTCCGGTGGAAGCGGCCATTCATTCCTACTTCCCGGACGAATACATCTCCTATGCCAATGAATTATCCGCTTATTGCCGGAAGGTCGGTCCCCAGAAAATATTGATCGCTCCGTACGGGACCCGTTCGATCGTTGCGGATGACAAATTTGTCGACCAGCTGAAAGCGTTGGAGGTAGACTATATCGCCTATCAAGATGAAATTGGCGTGAACCGGACCACCTTCGAGGCTGTAGACGAAGTGTTCGCGAAATTGCGCGAGGCTCACGACCGGGCAGGCAAGCCGCTGTGGGCGGACCTGGAAGTGTTCCGTTTTCAGGGCAAGGTGCTTTATCCGGGAGCCCCGGAAAGAGTTATCCGGCAGTTGGAAACGTTATCGGGCCACGTTGATAAAATATTGTGCTACCAATACCTGGGCATGATGAACAAGCCCGGAAGCCCTGTACATGCGGGAGACGAATCCTCCGTCAAGCTGTATGAGGAATACATGGCATATATTCGCAAGCATGGATTAATCTAATTCGTATACGGAACAAGGGCCGAATTGGGGCAGCTCCCGTTCGGCCCGAATCGACTGGAGGCGGAACGCGGATGACGACTTTGGCGATCGGCATTGACATCGGCGGTACTCAAATTAAAGCGGGAATAGTATCCCGGGACGGACAGCCTGTACATACCGATACGGTACCTACAGAAGCCTCATTGGGCAGAGACGCCTTACTCGGCAAGCTGGCAGGCCTGCTGGAGAAATACCGCCGTATGGCTGAACTCAACGGCTGGCGACTGGCGGCAGCGGGGGTCGGAACGGCCGGGTTCGTCGATATTCGTGACGGCTCGGTTCCTTTTGCCAGCGGGAACCTTCCGGGCTGGAGCGGTGTCCGACTGCGTGAAGAGCTGGAGAAAGCATCAGGGCTGCCCGTCGTGGTTGCTAACGATGCCCACGCCCTGGCTGTCGGAGAAGGATGGCAAGGCGCCGGACGCGGCCTGGACGGCTTCCTCTGCGTAACCTTGGGCACCGGCATTGGCGGCAGCCGGATCATGAATGGGAGGCCGGATTATGGCTGCGCCGGTTATGCCGGCGGATTCGGCCACCAGGTAATCGTTCACGAGGGCAAACCCTGCACATGCGGCGGCAGCGGCTGCTGGGAAAGCTATGCCTCCGTCACAGGCCTGATTAAGCTGGCCGAAGAGGCGGGCTTCACCGGAGCCAGTCCGGAGCAGCTGTTCGAGCAAGCCCGCTCCGGCGGGACTGCTGCCGTTAGGCTGATTCGCACCTATATCGGCTACCTTGCTGCCGGTCTCGTGAATCTGGTTTATGCGTTCAATCCGCAGACCATTATTATCGGAGGCGCTGTGACGGCGCAAGGCGATTTCTTGTTCGATCCGCTTCGCCAACAGTTGAACGACAGGCTGATGCCGGTATATCGCCCGGTTGAAATCCTGCCGGCCAAGCTAGGCGGCTCCGCGGGATGGATGGGCGCTGCCCGCCTAGCTTGGCTGGCATCGGCAGAGGAATAATCCCCGCGAGGGAGATTATTAACCATTGGAATCAAGCAAGCCCTCTAGCCCCTCTGAAGCAGGCGTTTGGGGGGCTTAACCTATTTTGCTGTACTTTTGTCAAACTCTTGCTTCTATTTCCCCGACAGGCTATAGTAAGTCCAAAAGCAAACAGGAGTGTGGACAAGTGGGATTAGGAATTCTGGCCCATACGGTCGGTAGGCTTCCGCTTAAACAGTTAACCGAAACTTTGGGGGCTCATAAGATTGATTTTGTTCAACTGGCTTTAACCAAAGCAATCAGCGACATCGACACGGGCACGGGCCGATTAAGTCCGGGGTTGGCCAATTATATCGCTGAACATTTTGACCGGCAGGGTATTCGCATCGGCGTGCTCGGCTGCTATATAAATCCGATTCATCCCGATCCGGAAATCCGACGCGAGGAAATCCGGCGTTTCAAGGAACATCTCCGGCTGGCTAGAGACTTCGGCACATCCATCGTCGCTACCGAGACGGGAGATCACGATACGTTCCGCTATCAGGACCCCGAAAGATACCTCGAGATCGGATGGACGGTGTTAAAGGAGAGTATCACGGAGTTAGCGGAAGAAGCGGAGAAATGGGGAGTGACCGTCGGTTTGGAGCCGGTCTGCGTACATACGCTCTCCAGTGCTGACCATATGAAGCGGATCTTGGAGGAAATCCCCTCCAGTACACTCGGGGTCGTCTTCGACCCATGCAATTTGCTTGATCATCGGAATTTCGCAAGTCGGGAAGAGGTTGTGCGGCAGGCCCTGCAAACTTTCGGGGAAAGAATCGTATTGGCCCACCTGAGAGATGCCGTTTATCGTGAAGGGGAACGGCCAGACGTCGTTAAGCCGGGGGCGGGAACTTTTAACATTAGCGGATTCCTGGAGAAGCTGCACGAGTACAAGCCTTGTATCGACATATCCATCGAAGGGCTCCAACCGCACGAGATCGACGAAGCGTTGGACTATGTAAGAAGCCGGATGCCTTGCTAACAAGAGGGCTTTTTCGGGAAAGAATCTTTGCCGGGCCATACGAACGGAACCCCGTTATAAGTCGGATCCGCCCTTGTGACCAGTTCCTTAACTGTATTTTATGCAGGTAGATTGAGGCGAATGGCGCAAAATGACTAAAAACTACCTTGAAAATCTAGATACGCTTAAAGTAACTTTTAGGCAATACGAAACTAGACCCTTGCCAATTCATTTTTTTT
>NZ_VEGP01000109.1 GCF_007679495.1 Paenibacillus sp. 32O-W
CTCGACAAACACCATTCTACCAAAGATTTGGGCACTTTTTTATGTTTTCAATGAACGGTACTTTCGAAATTTAGGTTAAACATTTTTCGGGGAGAGAGGGTTCTAATGGATAAAGTTAATAATAGGAAAAATATCGTTCTAATAGGTATGACAGCCTGTGGGAAAAGCACCATTGGAGCTTTGATTGCCAAAGAACTGGATATGACATTTATTGATACAGACCTTACCATACAACAAAAATACGGTAAGCCATTGTGGCAATTACTTGAGGATGTCGGAAGTAAAGAATTTATTATTAAAGAATCCAAAGTGATTTGCTCGCTTGATTGCACAAATTGTTGTATAGCAACGGGTGGGAGCGCTGTCTATTCCGATGAAGCTATGAACTTTTTAAAGCAGATAGCAGTTATAGTATATATTAATCTTTCATATCCGAACGTAGAAAAACGATTTGCCGATATAGATATAAAAAGCCGCGGGATAGTTATGGATAATGGGACAACATTGTTTGATGTATATAATGAAAGAAAAATATTATACAGCAAATATGCCGATTACACGATCGAGGCCGATGATAAGTCTATCGAAGACTTGGTAGCACAAATCATTAGCTTATTTTCTAAAGAAAGCAAATGCATTTAAGAAAAATGGGTTGAAATCCTTTGAAAAACCATTGTTTTGGCTGCAAGAGAGTAGTAACTTTCTTGCAGCCTTTATTTTTTTGCAGGAGGGGACAACTTAAAACGCGCAATTTCTGAGGCTAGAGCAGCCTCGGAAACTTGCGCTTTTTCCTTCATTGTGGTTGTGGGTCGCTTGAGCAGCATTCAAGCCTTTTTTCGCTTTTCTCTGCCTGCTGTTCTGCTCATAGAAGGCGAAAACGCTGCCATTAGGAAAGTTCGCTGTATTGTCATTTTAAGTCAGAATAAGTGTGACAAACATCACATGTATGGCGAGGGGGATCGGTCATAATGGGGGGAAGGCGGTATACAAATAGAAGAGTTGGGGGAAACGTCAATGGATATGGTTATTCTGTCGCGCATCCAATTCGCATCGACGACTATTTTTCACTTTTTCTTCGTTCCGGTGTCGATCGGATTGGCCTTCCTGATTGCCATCATGGAAACCATGTATGTAGTTAAAGGGAATGAAGAATACAAGAAGATGGCGAAGTTCTGGGGGAAGCTGTTCCTGATTAACTTTGCCGTCGGAGTCGTTACCGGGATTATCCAGGAGTTCCAGTTCGGCATGAACTGGTCGAATTATTCCCGCTTTGTGGGCGATGTTTTCGGCGCACCGCTGGCGGTCGAGGCGCTGCTGGCGTTCTTTATGGAATCGACGTTCATCGGCCTGTGGATCTTCGGCTGGGATAGGCTGTCCAAGAAGGTTCATCTCGCCTGCATTTGGCTTGTCGTCTTCGGCACCGTCATGTCTGCTTTCTGGATTCTTGCCGCGAATTCCTTTATGCAGCGACCGGTCGGCTTTACGATCAATAACGGCAGGGCGGAGATGAACGATTTCTTCGCTCTGATCACGAACGGTCAACTGCTGGTGGAATTTCCGCACACAATATTCGGAGCTTTGGCCACAGGCGCGTTCCTGATGGCGGGGATCAGTGCCTGGAAGCTGCTTAAGAAAAGCGATACGTCATTTTTCAGAAAATCGTTTCAGCTCAGTATTGTCGTTGCTCTCGTTACTTCCGTTCTGGTGGCTGTCTTCGGTCATCAGCAGGCGCAGTATCTGATCCAGACGCAGCCTATGAAAATGGCCGCCAGCGAAGGGTTGTGGGAGACGAGCGAGGACCCCGCCCCCTGGACGGTGATCGCCGCCATCGATCCGGATAAGCAGGAGAACTCCATGGAATGGAAAATTCCATATTTGCTCAGCTTCCTGTCCTACAGTAAATTTACCGGCGAAGTAAGGGGCATGAAGGAGCTTCAAGCCGAGTATGAGCAGAGCTACGGGCCCGGAAACTACATTCCTCCGGTACGCACAACGTTCTGGAGCTTCCGCATCATGGTGGCGGCCGGAACGCTGATGATTTTGCTCGGCATGTACGGTGTCTACTTGGCTGTGCGCAAGAAGCTCGGCCAGGGAAACCGTGTCTTTATGCGGCTAATGATCTTCTCGATCTTCCTGCCGCACATTGCCAATGCATCCGGATGGATCATGACGGAGATCGGCCGACAGCCGTGGACCGTATTCGGGCTGATGCGCACAGAGGACAGCATATCGCCCAGTGTGACCGCCGGGGAGGTTCTGTTCTCGCTTATTGCTTTCTCGGCTATTTATACCGTACTGGCCATAGTCATGGTGTATTTGTTCCTGCGGGTGATCAAGCAAGGACCTGACGCCGCTGCGCCAGTTGAATCTCGGGATTATGATCCGTTCGATCGGGAGGGATATCATGCTGTCTCTAAATGAGCTCTGGTTTATATTGGTTGCCGTCTTGTTTATCGGATTCTTCTTTCTGGAAGGATTCGATTTCGGAGTAGGCTTATCCACCAAGCTTCTGGCCCGGACTGACGGGGAACGCAGGGTGCTGATCAATTCGATCGGCCCGTTCTGGGATGCGAATGAAGTGTGGCTGCTGACGGCAGGCGGGGCGATGTTCGCCGCCTTTCCTCACTGGTATGCCACGCTGTTCAGCGGTTTTTACATGCCGCTCGTCGTTGTGCTGCTGGCTCTGATCGGCCGCGGCGTCGCCTTCGAATTCAGGGGGAAGGTGGACAGCGTACGCTGGAAGAAAACATGGGACCTGGTTATCTTCCTGGGCAGCCTGCTGCCTCCGTTTCTGTTCGGCGTCGTCTTCGCCAGTCTTCTGAAGGGGCTGCCGATTGATCAGAACATGGAGATGAATGCCGGGTGGTTGGATATGGTCAACGGATACACGGTGACCGGCGGAATAACGGTCGTCATGCTTTGTCTTGTGCATGGCCTGATGTTCACGACGCTGCGCACGATGGGAGAGCTGCAGGAACGCGCCCGCAGAATGGCGAGGAGCCTGTTGCTTCCGCTGGCCGGCCTACTCCTTGTGTTTGGTTTCATGACCTATTGGATGACCGATATCTTTGCGGTGCGTGGGGGCATATTAATCCCTCTTGCCGTAGTCGGAGTGCTGGCTTTCGTGCTGGCCGGTTATTTCATCTCCAAACGCAGGGACGGGTGGGCGTTCGGCATGACCGGTACGGTCATTGTCTTGTCCGTTGCTTCCGTCTTTATCGGTTTGTTCCCGCGCGTTATGATCAGTTCGCTGGACAGCGCGTTCAATCTGACCATTCATAATGCGGCTTCCGGCGCATATTCTCTCAAAATCATGACCATTGTGGCCGTCACTCTGCTGCCCTTCGTGCTGGGCTATCAAATATGGAGCTATTTTGTCTTTCATAAACGCCTTCATGAGAAGGGGCATCTGGAATACTGATGGATAAACATTTACTGGGGTACAAGGGAGCCAAAGGGACCGTATTCGTCCTTGCGCTCCTGATCCTGTTACAAGGCATTTCTATTGTATACATGGCTAAAGGGCTGGCGGAGGTTATTTCGGCGCTGTTTGAAGGGCACGCTTTGCGGGAGCAAAAAGGTCCGCTGCTCGTATTTCTGCTGGCCTTTCTGACCCGGCAGATGACGTCTCTGCTGCAGCAGAAGACGGCCCAGCGCTTTGCTCAAGCGACAGCGGCGGATATGCGCAGGAAGCTGATGGAGCGGCTGTTTCGGCATGGGCCGAGATTAATCCGGGCGGAAGGAACCGGGAATGTGGTGACCCTTGTGCTGGAGGGCGTCTCCCAGTTCCGCACCTACCTGGAGCTGATTCTGCCCCGGATGATCGGAACGGTGATTATACCGATCATTCTGCTCGGATACATCTTCCTGCTGGACGGCGTATCCGGCATCATTTTAGTTGTAACGATGCCTATTCTCATCGCTTTTCTTATTCTGATCGGGCTGGCTGCGCGCAAGCAAATGGATCGTCAATGGACATCGTACCGGACCTTGTCGAATCATTTCGTAGATTCGCTGCGCGGGCTGGAGACGCTGAAGTTTCTCGGGCGCAGCCGCTCGCACAGCCATACGATCGGGCAGGTGAGCGACAAGTACCGGTCAGCGACGCTGCGCACGCTGCGTGTCGCTTTTCTGTCCTCCTTCGCCCTGGATTTCTTCGCGATGCTATCCGTAGCGTCCGTTGCGGTAAGCCTGGGATTGCGCCTGGTTCAAGGACATATGACGCTGGCGGTCGGCTTGACCGTTCTCATCCTGGCGCCGGAATATTTCCTGCCGGTCCGGATGATCGGGGCCGATTACCATGCTTCCTTGCGGGGCAAGGAGGCAGGCAAAGCCATTCATGCGATCATCGGCCATACCCGGGAAGCATCGGTATCTTCAGCATCCTCGGAATCCGGCCCGCCTCCCGATTATGCATGGACGCACAAGAGCACCTTGGCGCTGGCCTCGATTCATGTCCGGCATGAAGCGGAAGGGCCTTATTCCTTGCAGGATGTTTCCTTCAAGCTTCAGGGGATGCGAAAAATCGGCATCATCGGTGAGAGCGGTGCCGGCAAATCGACGCTGATCGATGTGCTGGGCGGCTTCCTGCCCCCTTCTTCCGGGTATTTCGAGCTGGACGGTCATCACGTCTGTGCTCTTAACGGAGATTTCTGGCGGCAGCAGATGGTCTACCTTCCGCAGCATCCTTATATCTTCAACCGGTCTCTGGCGGACAATGTCCGTTTCTATGCGCCGGATGCTTCGCAAGAGGAGGTGGAGCGCGCGGTGGCTGCCGCCGGACTTTCGAATCTGGTCGCGGCGTTGCCTCACGGAATGGATGAAGCGATCGGCAACGGCGGGCGGAGACTGAGCGGAGGACAAGAGCAGCGTATCGCGCTCGCCCGTGCCTTCCTGAGCGACCGGCCGATTGTTCTGCTGGATGAACCGACCGCCCATCTCGATATAGAGACGGAATATGAATTGAAGGAAACGATGCTGTCCTTATTTGCTGACCGGCTCGTATTCCTGGCCACTCATCGCCTGCACTGGATGCCGGATATGGACCAGATCATTGTACTGGATAAAGGAAGAGTGGCTGAGACAGGCACTCATGAAGAGCTTATCGCACAGAAGGGCTTGTATTTCCAGATGCTTGCATCGCAACGGGAGGGGATTCTATGAAGCGGGAGGAATGGTTGCGTCCCTACACGAAGGCTTACTCGGGACGCATCGCGGCCATAGCCGTCCTGAGCTTGTTAACCGCCCTTAGCGCCAGCCTGCTTCTGTTCACCTCCGGTTATCTCATCTCCAAGGCGGCGCTGCGTCCGGAGAATGTTCTGATGATCTATGTGCCTATCGTGCTTGTCAGAACGTTCGGGATCGGCAAGGCGGCCCTCCATTACATCGAGCGGTTGGTCAGCCATGATACGGTATTGCGTATCTTGTCCCAAATGCGCGTACGGCTGTATCAGGTTCTGGAACCGCAGGCGCTGTTTGTCCGCTCCCGGTTTCGGACGGGCGAGCTCCTGGGCACTCTGGCCGACGATATCGAACACTTGCAAAATGTATATCTCCGTACGGTATTCCCGATGCTTACGGCCGTAATTATGTACGGACTATGGATAGCCGCCTTAGGCTGCTTTAACCTGTCCTATGCGCTGCTTATGGGAGGATATGTCGGTATTCTTGTGTTTATTCTGCCGGGATTGTCCCTATGGCTGACGAGGAAGAAATACTTGAGCATGAAGAAGGAACGCCAAGGGCTGTATCAGAAGCTGACCGATGCCGTCCTGGGCATCAACGACTGGGTCATCAGCGGAAGGGCACAGCAATTCGTCGGTTCGTACGAGAACGATGAACGGAAGGTGGCTGCCATCGACAGCGAGTTGAAAAGCTGGGGCAGATGGCGATTTTTGATCGGGCAATGTGTGGTCGGCATCGCAGTGGTGTCCATGATCTGCTGGTCGGAGCAGCTGACCGTCCGCGGGGATATTCCCGCTGTCTGGATCGCGGCCTTCGTGCTCGTCGTGTTTCCATTGATGGATGTCTACTTGCCCGCTTCCGAGGCTGTAGAGAAAATTCCCGAGTACCAGGACTCCAGGGCAAGGCTGGCAGGACTGAGCGATCCGTCGCCGGTGCAGGCGGGAGAGGCTGCTCCCCGGGGGCTGGTGCCCGAGCCATCCATTCCGGAAGAAGCACTGCGGCAGGCACGGCAGCACGCGGACATCCGCTTGGATCAGGTCCGTTTCCGGTACGATGGCGCAGCGGATCGGGTGCTGGACGGGATTTCCCTCCATATCCCGCAAGGGGCCAAGGTGGCGGTTCTGGGGCGGAGCGGGGCCGGGAAATCTACCCTGCTGAAGCTGATTCAGGGAGCAATTACTCCGGAGAGCGGCCGGGTAACCATAAACAGGGTGAGTGCAGACCGGTTCGGCGAGCATATTCCCGAAGTAATGGCGATGCTGAACCAGAGCCCGTACCTGTTCGATACGTCGGTGGCGAATAATATTAGGCTCGGCAGACCGGATGCAGCGGAGGACGAGGTTCGGCACGTGTCCCGCCTGGTCGGGCTGGACATGCTGATTGAATCCTTGCCTGCAGGCTATGCCACCCCTATGCTGGAAGCGGGACAGCGGTTCTCCGGCGGGGAGAGGCAGCGGATTGCCCTGGCCCGTATCCTGCTGCAGAATACGCCGGTCGTCCTTCTGGATGAGCCGACGGTAGGGCTCGATCCGAAGACCGAACAAAGCCTGCTGGCCACCATATTCGATGCGCTGCAGGGGAAAACGCTCCTGTGGATAACGCATCACCTGCTGGGTGTACATCAGATGGATAAGGTGATTTTCCTCGAAAACGGAAAAATTACGATGAGCGGCCCACACGCCGAATTAATGGCACGGAATGCCCATTACCGGCAGCTGCACCATCTGGACTACCCTGCCGGTTAACCGCCGGCCTAGAACGGAGTACCGGCCAAGCGCGAAATGAAGTTGGCCTGAGGGGGAAATTGTTTAAAACTATTTTTTCCAACAAATCCTCATGAGGATGTAGTATAATGCACAGGTTAGAGTTGGTAACTATGGAAAGTATCGGGATAGTGGATTTTCCGCCATGATTATGGGAGGTAACTCCTCTCTATCCGGGCTCTGGCGCAGGGCTCAAGATCGTGTTACTATGTTGCCAAAGACATTAATGCGGCAGTGGCCGGAGCTTGAAGCAGCCGGGGAGCGCAAAGGCTGACGATACAGCCGGTGAACCGGCGGTACCAGGCTCCGGTCCAATCCAATCCGGGGAGATTATGATGAGAAGCTCACAAATTCAATGGACGGACAAGAACATACACGTATACAAATGGGAGCCTGATGAAGGGGAGAAGACCTGCGGGATCGTTCAGGTGGTTCACGGGTCGTGTGAGCACGCGAACCGATATGAGCGCTTCGCCCGTTACCTTACGGAGCATGGATGGGCTGTCTATGCCGGTGACCTGAGGGGACACGGCCGGTCGGTATCCCGGAAGGAGGATCTGGGGTATTTCGGGGAGAAGGACGGCTGGAGCGGGATGGTCGATGATGTGCACAAGGTGACGGAGCTTATTCGCGAGGAGAATCCCGATAAGAACATCGTCCTGTTTGGCCACAGCATGGGCTCGTTCCTGGCGCGCCATTATGCGATGCTGTTCGGCCCGGAGCTGGCGGGATTGATTCTTAGCGGCACCGCCCATTATGACAGGCTTTCTCTGAGGGCGGGCAGATTTCTCGCTGAACGGGAAATCCGGAGGAAGGGCATTAAACATCGCAGTATGCTGCTGTATAAGCTGACATACGCTTCCTTCAACAGAAGGTTCGAGCCGGCGCGGTCCAGTCAGGACTGGTTATCGCGGGACCAGACGGAAGTGGACTTGTTCCTTCAGGATGAGCTTTGCGGATTTGTGTTCACGGCCGGAGGCTTTCGTGACATGTTCGACGGCCTGTTATTTATTACCGACCCGGTCAACATCCGGCGGACTCCCGGTGATTTGCCTATTTATTTAATCTCCGGCAAGGATGACCCTGTCGGCCAATTCGGAAAGACGGTAAAGCGGGCCTATGACTCTTACCGGAGCGCCGGCTTAACCAATATTGAAATGAAATTATACGACGGAATGCGGCATGAAATCTTGAATGAAATCGGCCGGGAAGAAGTATATGGAGACATCCTGGGGTGGATGGAGAATATCAAGATCAAATAACCCCTTAGCCTGGGGGTTAGTCAGAATAAGTATTTTAATCCTCTATTGTTTTCGAGCCATAACGAGAATTGTTCGGTTGATTTTATACCTTCGAATACAGCTTCATAAATATCTACGCTGAAAAACTTTTTCCGATAGTCGGGATGTCGGTGAAGATGGTTCTTAAGCGCCAGTATAATTGGCCTGTTTGTTTCGTTGACCTTTGATTGCAGCGCGGCAAATTGTTCTTGCTTTTGTTTAAATTGTGTTGATTCAATTGCCCATACATCTATCTTCCAGTCATTATTTAATATGGTGGTATATATTCCCCAATAAAGACCTCTTGGCAAATGTGGGGATAAACCATTCCATTCATTGCGGTAATTCATCTTGGAAGGATTTAAACTATTAGCTAAGTCCTTCCCCAGGTCAAAGAACTTGGATACGCTCATTTCATTATCCTCAAGATATATATCTAAATCTCTCCAAGTCATTAAATTTAATGAATAACTACCGTGGACACAAGGTTGTCCATATTGTTTCAAGGTCTTCATTAGTCCCAACGCATTTAGCAGATCATTTGCTTCATTACGTATTTTTTCGTTTAGCTCCTCGTAGGGCATAGATTACACCTCCATATTTTTTCATCATACCACAATAGTTGGATAGACTTGTTATTGAAATGAATCTTATATACTTCATGAGCTTATACAATAACGAGCGATTGCAGCAAAGCAAAAACGGCCTTAGTCCGATGGAATCAGGAACAAGGCCGCTTAATCGTTTTTTTATCGTATTATTTGTGCGATTTTCTTTAAATATAGAAAGTATAAGATTTGAGAGCTTATTTAGTTCCTTATTTAAAACCGAACGTTTTGGCGGATAGCTCTTCTTTCAATCAAGGAGCTGCCCCAAAATCCAGTTTGCGATTTTTCAGCACTGCTAGCACCGGAATTTTTCGTTTATAGTGAACTTTTTTGGACAACGCCGAAATCGTCCACCGGATGGTGTAAAAGACAAGCAAAACTGCAGGTCTTTTTTGGAAAAAACCGCGGAGTGCCCTATTCTAAAGCAATAATGCACGTCTTTTTGGAGAAAAGTCGCCACATACCTGATTCTAGAGCAATAATGCACGTCTTTGGAGCGATTTTTGCGAAATGGCCCCATTTAGTGAAAAAGACGTGCACATTTGAGCGTCTTTCGCCTTCTTTTTGGAAATAGACACGATTTTAATGTATTTTTGCTCGTCTTTGCGATGTCTTTACCGACCCGGATGCGACGCGTGGCTTTCCCTCAGGGCTCCGTCAGGAGCTAATACCGGGTTATTCATCTTCGAAATGGCTTCGTTAGGAGCTTTTTTTACCACATTAGAAAGTTTAAGTTCATTAAAGCATTAAAATGGAACAAACTTTCTAA
>NZ_VEGP01000010.1 GCF_007679495.1 Paenibacillus sp. 32O-W
GATCTGTGAGGGGTAAGGGGCACAATCCTCGAAGGAAAGGCCCCGCCTACTCGACCTCGTCTTTGCGACGTCCTTACCTACCCGGACGCGAAGAGTGGCTTTCCCTTGCTCGTCTTTACGACGTCCTCCTACCCGGACGCGAAGAGTGGCTTTCCCTTGCTCGTCTTTGCGACGTCCTTATCTACCCGGACGCGAAAAGTGGCTTTCCCTTGCTCATCATTTGCTTCCCGCAAAGTATCGTAGCAAATTCATGAAGAGCGACCGCGATTAGAGGAAGGTTTAGACGCCGACTCCGTTGGTGTGCGGACGGAATACGCTTCGAAGGCAACGCGTCACTATGCGGGAATTTTACAGGGCTCCGTTAGGAGCTTTTTTATTGAATGGATTGGCAAACACTCTGCATCACACTGCCTTTTAATCGCCCAGCCCGAACGCTTCGGCAAGCAATTGGTACGAGCGCACGCGTGCCGCGAAATCGTGGGTAGGGGTAATCACGACCACTTCATCGGTCCGATATTGTTCGCTGACCGCGAGCAAGCGTTTCTTGACCTGCTCCGGGGACCCGACAATCCGGCGCTCGCGCCCATGGCGGATTCTCTCCCTGTCGAATTCCGTGTACGGGTAACTAAGGGCGGTCTCTACCGACGGAAAAAAGGACAGCTCCATGCCGAGCTCGAGACGCAGGAAAAACAAATCGGTGCTGGAGGCCAGCCGGTCCGCTTCCTCTTCCGTATCGGCACATATAACCAGCACGGCTACGATCGATCTCGGCTTCTCGTTCAGAAAGGAAGGGCGAAACTGCTCCTGATAAATCCGCATCGCATTCTCTCCGCCCGGCACGCCGAAAAACTGCGCATAGGCATAGGCCGTTCCCAGTTGAGCGGCTATCCGCGCGCTTTCACTGCTGGAGCCCAGCAGCCATATTTCGGGTGCCGTAGAGATCAGAGGAGCAGCCTGCAGTGCCGCAAAAGGATGCTCCTCGGGCAAATTTTGGTGCAAATAGCCGGTCAGATCGGCCACCTGCTGAGGGTAGCGGTCTATGCCGGTATATTTCCCCTCCTGAAGAGCCCTTGTCGCCAGGGGCAAGCCTCCCGGGGCGCGTCCCAGCCCGAGATCGATCCTTCCGGGATGAAGCGCTTCGAGCAGGCGGAAGTTCTCCGCAACTTTATACGGGCTGTAATGAGGCAGCATAATTCCTCCCGAGCCGACACGGATGCGGGAGGTCGCCGCCGCCAGATGCGCGATCAGCACTTCAGGGCTAGAGGAGGCCAGCGCCTTAGAGGCATGATGCTCGGATACCCAATAGCGGGTGTAGCCAAGTTTCTCCGTTTCTTGCGCTAGTCGTGTCGTTTCCTTCAACGCATCTGCGGCCGTTCGGTTTTCGCCTATATGAGATTGGTCAAGAACGCCCAATTTTAACATTAAGATCACCTCTATACCGACTGTACCAAATAGTCCTGCGCGGGTCAAAAGTCTGTAGATTCTTATCATTCCGCTCCATCGCGAAGGAAATGCATGGGAGCTGAAACAGGCGACGGCTCCCTTTCTATTTGTAAAGCTCCTTCCCGGGAAGCATCGTTGCTGTAATACATAGCAGGCAATCAGGCCCTTGATCGGACATCCTCCGCGTTTAATGAGGAAAGTTTAATGGCTTGAAGAATAGAATGGGGGATAGGCGGCGAGTTTATACTGAATCCTGGAAGGGGGGAGCGATGTCGGGAAGACGGCCCGGAGGCGCGGTACGGATTTGCTTTGGTATGCCTATTCCAGGGCCTGTAAAGACTACGAAGGACTTTAGCTATGCCGCTGAGCAGGGAAGATCTGCTTCTTCTAACCAATTGTGTAAAGGAGATGTTCGATGAACCGGGTCAGAATTCTGTTAGCTTTCATGTTGATCGGCCTGCTGAGTGCCAGCACCGTCTTTGCAAGTCAGGGAGTTATTCCCGTATCCGAATTGAAGCCGGCTGTGCCTCTGGAGAAGCCTCAGCTTACCGGAGTTGGAGGCAAGCTGATTCTCAGCGATTCCCCGGAATCATTCACCAATCAGGGAGCGTTCTACAGGGATTCGGTTAGCGATTCCTTCCGCGTGTTCTGGCACCATCAGAATGCAGGGAATGAGACGGTGACGGTGGCGGTGGCCGTCACGAATGAGTCGGAGGAAGCGGTGCAGCTGTTTACGGAAGGCAGCGGGGTCGGAACGAGCTATTATGTCGACGTTGCCGGACAGGATGCCCTGGCCGATTTCATGGCAAGTAACTTCAACAAACAGTTTCTTACGACGCTTGCCCCCGGAGAAAGCTATTATATCGAATCTCCTACGGCGCCCACATACACGAACAGCGGAATCGCCCAATTCCTGGCCAAAACCAAGAAGGGTAACCGGCCTGCAGCAGTGACGGTAACCGTGCTGAATTATAAAGACCGTCCGGATAATCCGGTCACCGTTCCCGTGCTGCCTGGCGATTCGCATACGCGGGGAACCTTCCCGCATTATGACCGCGTAGGGACTCTGAAATACAACACCGCCATGGGAAATGCGCTGATCCGCATCTCCAGCGCCGAATCCGGTCAATGGAGCGATAAAATGCCCGGGGAATACGAGACAGGATATAACGCGGTAGATGGCGGCAGCGTGGTTAATAACGGAAACTACGGAGTCATGTACCGGCTTCAAGTGGTCATCGAGAACGGTCACCATCATCCCCGCGCGGTAACGCTCTATCACAATCCTTCGGGAGGATTTGGGCATTATGTGGTGAAGTGGGGGAACCGGTTGAAGCTGTCTGATTTTATTACTTATGAGCAAGCCTGGCCGTTTGCCGACTTCATACTGGGGGCCAACGGAAATACTTATAAATCCGAGATCAGCCTGACCGGCGGAGCGCCCGGTCCGCATGTCATTTATTTCACCAACCGGGATAAATAGAAAAAACTCCACCGCTGTCGTTCAAGGAAGAGCGGCAGCGGCTTGAGATATTTTTTATCGGCAATAGTAAAACCGCTGCGGCTTTATAGGCTGCAGCGGTTTTCATCTTGGCAATGGCTCCGTCAGGAGCTTTTTTCACGATAGCTGGTAGCGGGTAGCGGCTGGGGCGGCAAAAATCTGCAAAAGTATATCATTTTGATCACTATCGATAGCTGTCGAGTTAAAGCCCGCAATCCAGTTCGAATAAAGATTTGGCTGATTTTCATAAAAATTCATGTATTGTTGTTGCAGGCTTTTCTTTCGAACATCTCCATTCGCTTCATAATTGATGTATTATCGCAGGAATTTATGTTGGCCCACGGAATGAATTCGCGGCAAGGATGTTTTCCTTCACTGCCCCGGGAGTTAGCCCCCCTCCGAATCCATTTCAGCATGCGCCGGTCACTGATTCTTTGTTGTATGAAGCTTCAGGGCGTGTACCTTCGGAACGGAATGGACGCTTATCTTAGTTACTGGGAAAGTCAGGAACTCTTTTCCATAGAATAAACTCCTACGCCTGCTCGGTGACCGTCCGCACCAGGGTCCGGTCCGTGGCCTGCACCAGACGGACTAACAGCTCCTTGGCCGCCGCATAATCGTCGATATGCAGGATGGAAGCGGAAGTGTGGATATACCGGGCGCATACCCCCAGAGCTGCGGTAGGTACGCCCTTGCCGTACAGATGGACCTTCCCCGCATCGGTTGCTCCAGGAGAAACAAAGAATTGATAAGGAATATCATGGGTTTCCGCCGTATCGAGAATAAACTCGATCAATGCCTGGTTCGGGACGATGGAGCTGTCCAGAATTCGGACAAGCGTTCCTTTGCCCAAATGGCCGAAGGCTTGGCGGTCGCCTGTCGTATCGTTGGCCGGGCCCGCATCGAGCGTGTAACAAATGTCGGGTTCAATAAGCGCCGCCGCCGTTTGTGCGCCGCGAAGCCCGACCTCCTCCTGAACCGTTGCGCCGGTATAGAGGACGTTGGGGAAGTGCTGCCCCTTCAGCTCTTTGGCCAGCTCCAGTGCAAGGCCGACGCCGAAGCGATTGTCCCAGGCTTTCGCCATAATTTTCTTGCCGTCCGCCAGCGGGGTGAAAGGACAGACGGGAACGGCAGGCAGGCCCGGACGAACGCCCAGCTCCATTGCGTGCTCCTGGCTGTCGGCCCCGATGTCGATGAACATGGTGCCGATGTCCGCCGGCTTACTGCGCTGCGATTCATCCAACAGATGGGGAGGGGTCGAGCCGATGACTCCGAATAACGTTCCCTGCTTGGTCAAGATCTGAACGCGCTGGGCGAGCAGCACCTGACTCCACCAGCCGCCCAAGGGCTTGAACTTAAGCATGCCATTGTCCTTAATGCCTGTGATCATAAACCCGACCTCGTCCATATGGCCGTTGACCATCACTTTGGGTCCGCTATCGTCGCCCCGCAGGACGCCGAAGATGCTGCCCAAGTGGTCGCTGATCACTTCCGTAGTCACCTTCTCCAATTCAGCGCGGACAAATCGGCGCACCTCATGCTCAAAACCGGGAGGCCCCGGCAGCTCTGTCAAAGTGCGAAACAATTCCAGCGTATCGCGATTCATCTGGTACCTCCTTCCGGACCGCTGCAATGACGGACCGTTCTTTTAATTTTATCTCTTCCTAAGTATAAGATGGTTTCTGCTGGAAAAACAATACAGGATTATAGAGCGAAGGTTGACAGGAAGTTAACGGAAGCTTGCCGCGAAGTGATGCCGCCGCCGTCCCGTCCGGCCGGACTGCTGACAAGCGCGGACAAGCATGGAGGATAATTTATTTGCGGGACAGGGGTTAATTTTCGGCAAAATCTTGTTAGAATGAAGGGGAATAAAAAGAGCTCAGGAGGGCTGTCAATGACAAATTATTCGGAAGCGCCTTCATCCGCCGTTAAGCCGGTCATCCGGTTTCAGGTAATTAGCGACATCCACGTAACAACGGACGAGAACCACGATTTCAATCGGAACTTCGACCGGGTGTTGAAGGATATCCGGGAGCACTGTCCGGACAGCGTAGGGATCATGCTGGTCGGAGATATTACGGATTCAGGAACGGAGCCGGAATATGATGAAATGCTGAGAATATGGAAGGAGAACGGTCGGCCCAAGATGCTGTTTACGATGGGAAACCACGATGTGCGCTGGGCCGATTGGGACGACCGCAGGGAACGTTTTTTGCGCAAGACGGGGATGAGAGGCCTTTATCACGACCACTGGCTGGAAGGGTATCATTTTATTTTCTTGGGAACGGAGCAGGGGTTGAAGGACGATGCTTATTTATCAGACGTTCAATTGAACTGGTTCGAGGAGAAGCTGGCGGAAGGATCGGATTCCCGCAAACCCATATTCGTATTTCTTCATCAACCGCTGAAGGACGGGGTGGCCGGTTCGCGGGATTGGCATGGAGTCGTGCAGGATTCGCAGATGAAGAGCATTCTGGCCAAATACCCGCAAACGATCTTGTTCACCGGGCATTCTCATTGGGAGCTAGGTTCCGCTCGCACCATGTACCTGTCGCGATACGGGACCATGCTGAATACGGCTTCCGTGGCCTACCTGTCGACGGATACGGAGGATTTCAAGAAGGGAAGCCAAGGCTATTATGTAGATGTGTATGTTGACGAAGTGGTGGTTAGAGGCAGGGATTTTGCCTCCGGCTCCTGGCTCGCATCCGCCGAGTATTCGGTTAAGTATCCGGTTGACAGTCCGGATGAGGGGGGGAATCCCTCTGAGCTCCCATAAAAGAAATTACGGCAGGCCGACTTGGGCCTGTCTTTTGTTTTAAACATATTTCTCTAGCTGCCTTCATACTATTCTATAGCGGATCTTGTCCAACATACGACATGCCTGCCAGGAATGGATGAGAGCTTTCTTGCGTCACAACGGTCTTATGGATCGTTTTAAAGCGATAGAGAAAGGAAGAAGCAGATGAAAAGCAACGGGCCGGACATAGCTATATTGGGCATAGGCACTGCCGTGCCTCCATATCGGCTGGAACAAGAGGAAGCCTCAAGCAAGCTCACCGATGCTCTGGTCGAGTCGGGGCATCGGCAGGCGGCTCGCTGGGCGGGTAAAATATTCCGCAACTGCGGCGTAGAAACGCGCTATACCTGTGAGCCCGAGCTGTTAAACCAGGGCGACCGCTGCCGTTATGTAGCCTATTCGCGCCCCCAGGAGGTGCCCTCCACCGAGGAGCGGATGGAGAAATTCCGAATAGAGGCGGCGCGGCTTGGCTACGAGGCGGGAAGCCTGGCATTGAAGGACAGCCGGATAAGTCCGGGCGACATTACCCATTTGATTACGGTCAGCTGTACGGGTTTGTTCCTGCCCGGGCTGGATGCCGTCCTTGTTCGGCAGCTTGGCCTGCCCGCCGACGTCGAGCGGATCCCGCTGACTTTCCTCGGCTGTGCTGCCGGGATGACGGCGCTTCGGCTGTCCCGCCGCATGGTCGAGCACCGCCCGCAGGCGAAGGTGCTGATCGTCTGCGTCGAATTGTGCACGCTGCATATCCAGCCCGCAGCAGACCGGGAAGCGCTGTTCGGCGCAGCGTTCTTCGGCGACGGGGCCTCGGCCTGCGTGGTCGGCAGCGCGTATTCCTCTGAGCGGGGAATGCTGGCCTTGGGCCGCAGCCGAACGGTGCTCTTCCCTGAATCGGCTGACGAGATGATATGGAAGGTCGGAAACTACGGCTTTAACTTGTATTTGTCGCCGCGCATTCCGCAGCGGATCGGTGAGTATGTGCCTCCCGAAGTGGAACGCCTTCTGGAAGGCGGCCCCGCCCCCGAATTTTGGGCGATTCACCCCGGCGGCCGCGGCATTATCGATACGCTGCAAACGATATATGGCTTAAGCGAAGAACAGACGGCCGCCAGCCGAACGATTCTCCGGCGATATGGAAATCTGTCGTCGGCGACGATTCTGTTCGTGTTGGAAGCCATAAGAAGTTCTATGGAAACGGCCGAATCCGCCCGGAAAGAAGGAATCGCCTTGGCCTTCGGCCCCGGCCTTGCAGCGGAAATTATGCAAATGGCTTATATACCGCCTGCAATCCGCAGATAAGCGGAAGGGCGGAGTGAAGGAGGGACTCCATTGATTCCATCGTTGAAGCGGAGAGCGGCGGAGCCGGAGCTGATGGATGATTTGGCTGCCGGAGGCCCGGATTTGAGTGAAGCGCTGCGCCATTTGCGCCGGTTGAACCGGATTTTTGCCGCTGCCGGGCCGACGCTCTATGGAGTCCGTCAGATCTGGTCGGCGGCGGGACAGCCGGAGCGGTTCTCGATTTTGGACATCGGTGCGGGCTCGGGGGATGTCAATCGGCGGCTTCTGCGCTGGGCGGATCGTGAGCGGATCGATCTGACCATCACGATCTCCGATATTACGGAGGAGGCGTGTGCGGAAGCACGGCAATTATTCAGCCGGGAACCGAGGGTGAGTGTCGTCCGCCAGGATTTGTTCCAGCTGCCGGAAGGCTGCGCGGATATTGTGACCGCTACCCAGTTTGTCCACCATTTCGCATCCGAACAATTGCCGGGGGTTGTCCGGCAGATGCTGAAGGCTTCAAGAATGGGCATTGTCATTCAGGATATTCACCGGCATTGGCTCGCCTGGCTGGCTGTCTGGTTGGTCACCCGGTCGATTTCACGCAACCGCTATATCCGCAACGACGGCCCGCTATCCGTGGCCAAAGGGTTCCGGGCCGAAGAGTGGCAGCGTCTGAGGGACACCTTGCCGGTCCCCAGCCTGTCCATAACCTGGCGGCCGTTATTCCGATACGTGGTGACCGCTCTAAAGCCGGTCAACTAAGCAATGGCCGGCTCCGGCCGTCGGGAAGGAGGGGGGACGATGCGAAGGTACGATGCGGCTGTAATCGGCGGAGGAGTCGCCGGGAGCAGCATGGCGGCGGCACTGGCCGGAATGGGTTGGAGCACCGTCTTAATTGATCAGGATACCTGTCCCCGGCATAAGGTGTGCGGGGAATTTCTATCTCCGGAATCGCTGGACAGCTTGTCCGCCCTTGGTCTGCTGCCGCTGCTCCAGCCGCTGCAGCCCAGCGCGATGAGAACGGTCAGGCTGACTGCGGCCAACGAATGGATACTGGACATTCCGTTGCCGGGGACGGCGCTCGGGATCAGCCGTTTCGCTCTGGATCATGTGCTGCAGCAAGCTGCACAGGAGCGGGGGGCGGAGCTCATAAGCGGCACCGCTGTTATTTCGATAGGTAGGAACGGGGAGGGGCACCGGTTAGAGCTTCGCGGCCGGAGCGTGCGGCAAATCGTCGAAGCCCGTGCGGTGATTGGTGCCTGGGGGCGCCGCCCCCGTTCCGGACTGGCTCCGGCCGCATCCGTTCTTCACCGATCGTATGTCGGGGTGAAAGCCCACTATTCCGGCATGGAGCGAGGAGACCGGGTCGAGCTGTATCTGTTTCCGGGGGGCTATTTGGGCATAGCCCCGATTGAAGGAAATCGTCATAACGTGGCCGCGCTGATGACCAGGGAAGCCTTCCATCACGCGGGAAAATCCGTGCAAAACGCTATAAAATGGGCGTCCGCACGCAATCCCGCCTTGCAGCGAAGGCTCGCTGGCGGAATGCCGCTTGCAGAGACACAAGCGGCCGTATACCCTGTAGCCATCAGCCGAAAGCCAACCGCCTGGGGGCAGGTGCCCCTCATCGGAGACGCTGCTGTGATGATTCCTCCCCTATGCGGGGACGGAATGGCGGTAGCTCTGCGCACGGTCGTATTATGTTCGCGGTGGGTGGACGAATTTCTGCGGGGGAGCCTCGGGCTGGAAGATTGGAAGCAGCAGTATACCCGGGCCTTGCGGCAGGAATGCATGCCTCTGCTGCGATGGGGCAGATGGCTGCAAAGGATGCTTGACAGCCGGGTAACGTCTCCTCTGTTGTTCCGCTTAGGAAATCGGCTTCCCGGTTTGGCCGGCCGGATGGTCGAGAGGACCCGGCTAACCTGTGCGAACCCGAGGAAACGGTAGATGAGGCGGCATGCGCGGCTGTGCGGTTAAAATACGGGGCTTGTGAGATTAACTTTTTTGCGTCTGGGGGAGAAGGTTGTGCTGCAATGGTTTGCCACACTGGCGGTCCGATATTCTCGTGCGATTGTAGCCGCGTGGCTTGTCTTTCTTGCGGTTTGCGGAAGCTCCGCCGTCAAGCTCCCTGCCGTACTGCAGGATCACGGGCTAAGGGTAGGAGGGGACTATGCCCGGACGCAGCAAATATTAGCTGCGGATTTTCATCTACCGGACGAGCCGGTGATCCTGCTCTTTGAGAACAAGAATCCGTTCTCTTCGCAGCGATTTCATCTGGAAATCGCCAGTATGCTTCGGCGGGTGGAGCAGGTGAACGGCATCCGGGAGGTGATCTCCCCGTGGGCCAGGGAAGGAATGCTGCAGGAAAAGGCCGCCTATGCTTTGCTGGTGCTGGATACCCCTGCCCGCGAGACTCAAAAGGTTCTAGACGACATTAGAAGTCTCTTCCCCGATAACGATCGGTTGGCGGTTTCAATGACCGGGAAGCCGGTCGTTCAGGAGGATGTCAACCGGACCAGCCATGCCGATTTGACCCAGGCGGAGATGATAGGGGTACCGCTGGCGTTCATCATCCTCTGGATCGCTTTCGGAGGCTTCATCAGCGCCATGATCCCCGTTGTTGTAGGATTGATCGGGGTGATAGGGACCATGGGCATTATGTATGGGCTGGGAACCCGATTGGAGCTGTCCATCTTCGTATTGAACGTCATTCCTATGGTGGGGCTGGCGTTAAGCATCGATTTCGCCCTGATGCTGGTCAGCCGCTTTCGCGAGGAGCTGCGAATGCATCCGCTCCCGAAGGCGGTGAGCATCGCCATGTCCACAGCCGGCCGGGCTGTATTTTTTTCCGCTTTATGCGTATACCTGGGACTGGCGGGCACTTTGTTCATCCGGATGCCCATTTTTAACTCGGTCGCGATCGGCGCCATGATCGTGCTTACCATTTCGCTAATGCTGACGTTCACTTTGGTCCCGGCTCTGCTGGTGCTGGCAGGAGGACGGCTGCGGGCGGAAGGCCGAGGGCGCCGGAATGTCCGGAGCAGCTTATGGGCCGCTCTATCCGCTTATGTCATGCGGCGGCCGGTTCTAATGGGCACGCTGGCCTCTGTGGCTCTTCTTGTCTGTCTCCTGCCCCTCGCTCGAATGGAAATGACCGTTCCCGACGCCGCCTCTTTGCCCCGTCATTACGAATCCCGTCAAACTGCGGAGCGGTTCGCGGCATATTTTTCCCCTCCCGCTGTCTCGCAAGTGTATGTGGTTGCGGAGGCCGGACAAATTCACCCGGACCGAAACGCTTGGCTGGCCGTCTATGATCTGGCGGAGCGATTGCGGCGCAGCCACGGTGTATTAAGAGTCGAAACGGTCTTCGACCGGCTTTCCTTGACCCCTGGGCAGCTTCATATGATTACTCAGAACGCCGATTTGAAGAAAAGGTTTGACCCCCTATTAGAGCCCTTCGTTCAAGGAAACCGCATGCTCATTGCCGTGACGTTGAATGGCGGCCCTTCCTCTAAGACGGCCATCGATTGGGTCCGGAAATGGGGGGCTGAGGAGGATGTGTCATCCCGTCTCTCCATCCGGGTTGGCGGGGAGCCGAAATATCAGCAGGAGGTCTATGATGAAATCAGGACCAAGCTAAAATATGTTTTCTTATTTGTATTCGGGTCCAACTTTCTTGTTCTGTTTCTCGCTTTCCGCTCCTTGTGGATACCGGTCAAAACGATTCTGATGAATCTGTTAAGCCTCGGAGCTTCCTTCGGCATTCTTGTATGGATATTCCAAGACGGCAGATTCGGGATGGAGCCGACCAGCATCGCTATCATGATACCGGTGTTTATTTTCGGCTTGACGTTCGGTATCAGCATGGATTACGGGGTGTTTCTGCTGTCGAGAATTTATGAAATCTATCTCCGGACTAAAGACAATGAACGTTCCGTACTGGAAGGATTGACAATCACCAGTAAAATCATTACCTCCGCGGCGGCGATTATGATCGCAGTGACCGCTCCTTTCGCTTGGGGAGGGGTAGCGGGGGTTAAGCAGCTTGGCATAGGAATCGCTGCGGCCATCCTAATCGATGCCACTATTGTTCGCATGATGCTCGTCCCGTCTTTGATGAAGCTGCTCGGAAGATGGAACTGGTGGGCTCCCTAACGATAATTTTCGTGTATATTTGAATAAGAATCCGTAATTGGGCAGGTATAAATAGTTGACTTATATAGTTAAGTTTAATAAACTAAACTGCATAAACCTCTGGGAGGTGACAGGGTGGACGAGTATTTGAAAGTAATGGATCAAATTAATCAGTCCTTCGAACAGTTTCAGTCCTTGGTTTGGCAGAATACGAAGCAAGCGGAGCGTCTGAAGAGCTATCACTTGACGCCGCAGCAGGAGCTGTTCATGTATTATATTATCCGCAATCAGCCGGTTACGGCGAATCAGATTGCCGCACATTTTCAAATTTCCAAAAGCGCGGTCAGTCAGGTGCTGCCGAAGCTGGAGGAAGGGCGGATGATTACGCGCCGGACGAATCCCGACAACCGGAGGGAGTCGTTCATCCGGCTGGGGGAGCGTGGAGAGGAATATGCCGAGCTGCTTCAATCGATTGACGAATGGCTCGTGCGCCGGTTTTATTCCAAGGTCCCGCTCGAGGATCTCCGGCAGGTGCTGGACGTTCTGCAGCGTCTGGTGGCAGCGTCCGGAGAGGACGAGGGAACGACGAAATCCGGCAATGAAGCGGATAGCTAGCGATTAAGTCTAAGAGAGGGGAACTATTCTAATGAAGGAAAAGAAGCTCGAGCGCCTAACGGATGCCGTCTATTTTATGCCGCCGGAGGAGGAAACCGACCGGCCTATCCTAGCCGCAATTTGCGGCCATGAGCGGACATTGATTATGGATGCGGGAAATTCTGCGTCGCATGCCTCGCTTTTTTTGGAGGTGCTGGCGGAGCGGCAAATCACGAAGCTTCACGCGGTTGTGCTGACCCATTGCCATTGGGATCATGTTTTCGGTGCGGATCGGCTTAATCTGCCGGTCATTGCCCATCTGCAGACGAAGCAGGCACTGGAGAATATGGCGAAGCTTTCATGGACGGACGAAGCTCTGGATGAGAGGGTGCGGGAAGGAAGTGAATTTCTCTTCTGCGCGGACATGATTAAGAAGGAATTCGCCCACAACCGCGATATCCTTATCCGGCTGCCGGATCAAACCTTCACCGATAAGCTGGACATCGATCTGGGCGGCGTCCGCTGTACCGTTGAACATGTGGGGGGAGATCACTCATCGGATTCCACCGTTATATATGTGGCGGAGGAAGGCCGGGCAGGAGGAGTTCTTCTTGGGAGACTGTATGTACCCCGATCTTGGCGGAAAATATACGGTCCAGGCTGTTCTTGATCTATTGGAAAAGCTGGATCGGTATGACGCCGATTATTATGTGCTGTCGCATGAAATGCCCTTATCCCGCAACGAGTACCTGGAATATAACGGTTTGTTAAAGCTGCTGTGTTCTATTACGGTGGAAGCGGAAGGGGAGCTTCATCGAATCCTCCAAGAGAATATACCCGTCGGGTGGGGAAAGAGCCCGGGGAAATCGAGCTTGAAGCGATTCACTGCTTTGTTAACGGCTGGACTGCAAAATAATTGAAACTAAAAAGGGTTTAAGTATTGCATTGGCCACAAATATATGCTATTTTAGTAAAAACATATATAACCAATCAACTTAGTATGAATTAGTTTTTCTTTTGTTATGATGTGAAGCAAAATTTACCACGTTTTACTGCGTATGGATGAATCATGGCGATTTAGGAAAGAGGATTGACGAACGAAACCGGGATGGGGTATACTGAGGCTTGTATTTCTCAGGAACAACTAAACTGAATACGGCATTTTCTTATCCAGAGAGGCGGAGGGACAGGCCCTATGAAGCCCGGCAACCGATCGTGCGCGAGCAGCGTGCGGTGACAATGGTGCCAATTCCTTCAGAATCGAATGATTCTGGCAGATGAGAAAGGACGGTTTCGATTAGATCGGAAAGCCCTTTTTGCTCTGCATAAGGGCTTTTTCTTATATTGAGGTGAATCCATGATTGACTTGCGCCATGTGCAAAAACAATACCAAAGCGGTTCCCATACGACGTACGCTTTGCATGACATCGATTTGAGCATTGAGCAAGGGGAAATTTTCGGAATCATCGGGCATTCCGGTGCCGGGAAGAGCACCCTTCTCAGAAGTATAAATTTGCTGGAGCGTCCGACAGCCGGCTCCGTTGTCGTCGACGGAGTGGAGCTTACGGCACTTTCCACGAAGCAGCTGCAGGAGCAGCGGAGGCGGATCGGAATGATATTCCAGCATTTCAATCTCCTGTCCTCGGCGACCGTAGAGGAGAATGTCGCTTTCCCGCTTAGGCTGATCAAGACGCCCAAGGCGGAAGTGAACCAACGCGTGCGGGAGCTGTTGGAGCTGGTCGGCCTGACGGAGCAGAGCCGGAAATATCCGGCCCAATTGTCCGGAGGACAGAAGCAGAGAGTCGGCATCGCCCGGGCTCTGGCCACTAACCCGCATGTTCTGCTTTGCGATGAGGCAACTTCCGCCCTGGACCCGCAGACGACGAATTCGATCCTCAGCCTGCTGCTGGATATCAATCGTAAGCTAAGGATCACGATTGTCTTGATTACCCATGAGATGCATGTTATCCGTTCGATCTGCGACCGGGTGGCGGTCATCCATCAGGGCCGGATCATCGAACAGGGCCCTGTGGCAGAGGTCTTCCTGAAGCCTCGGCATGAAGTGACCAAACAGTTCATTGAGCAAGTAGCGGATAGCGTTGATTTCCGGGACGAGAATCTCTCTCCGGACTCCACGATTTTAAAGATCAATTTTCTTGGCGAATCTACTTACGAGCCAATTTTATCCCGCGTAGTGCAGGAAACGGGCGTAACTTTCTCGATCCTGCAGGGAACGATTTCCCGGATAAAAAGTACCCCGTACGGGCAATTGGTTGTTAAGATTGAGGGGCCACGGCAGGCCGCGGATGATACCGTAAGCTTGCTTATAGAACGCGGGCTGGATGTGGAGGTGTACGAGCATGGATTGGGCTAGTATCGATTGGGCCGAAATTGCCCGGGAGACGAAGCAGACGCTGATCATGCTGGGTCTCTCCACTCTGTTCACGTTTATCATCGGCTTGCCGATGGGTATTCTGCTCTATTTGACAACCAAGGGAAATTTGCTGCAGAACCGGGCTGTCAATCTGATCATTTCCTTCATCGTTAACGTGCTGCGTTCCGTGCCATTTGTTGTCCTGATGGTTGCACTTATTCCGTTAACGAAACTGATGGTCGGGACCTCTATGGGTGTCAAGGGAACGATACCTCCGCTTGTCATTGCGGCCGCTCCGTTCTTCGCCCGCCTCGTAGAGACCGCTCTGCGGGAAGTGGACCGCGGCGTTATAGAAGCCGCCCAATCCATGGGGGCGGGACGCGCCCAGATCGTCTTGCGGGTGCTGCTGCCGGAGTCGCTCCCGGGCCTGATTGCAGGGATCACCATCACCACCGTCACGCTGGTCTCTTATACCGCCATGTCGGGCATGATCGGCGGTGGGGGGCTGGGGGATCTTGCCATCCGATATGGATATCAGCGCTTCCAGACGGAAGTCATGATCGCCACCGTACTTATATTAATTATTTTGGTGCAAGTTTTGCAGATGGTCGGGGATCGTCTCGTTCTCCGATTCATCCGCAAATAATGCAATAGATAAATTAAAGAAAAGGGGAGAAACCTAATGAAAAAACAGGTAGTACTTGCATTTCTTCTTATTATCGCTTTAGTCGCCCTTGCAGGCTGCGGACAGAAGAACGCGGCTCCTACGCCGTCGTCTTCTCCTTCGGCTTCGCCATCCGGCTCCCAAGGCTCCGATGGTGCCGCCAAGGAGGTTACCTTGAAGGTGGGAGCATCTGCCGTGCCGCATGCCGAGCTTCTGAAGCTGGTTCAGGATAAGTTGAAAGAAGAAGGCGTCATTCTGGAAATTAAAGAGTTTACCGATTACGTTCAACCGAACGTGCAGGTAGATGAGAAACAGTTGGATGTAAACTTTTTCCAACACCTTCCCTATATGGAGCAGTTCAATAAAGATAAAGGAACGAAGCTGGTGAGTGTAGGAAGCATTCATGTGGAGCCGTTCGGCGCCTACTCTCACAAGATTAAGTCCATTGACGAATTGCAGGATGGGGCCACGGTCGCCATTCCTAACGACCCTTCCAATGGAGGACGCGCTCTTGTCCTTCTCGAGGAGAACGGCTTGATCAAGCTGAAGGATGGGGTAGGCATCGCAGCAACCGCCAAGGATATCGTGGAGAACCCCAAGGGGCTGAAAATTAATGAACTTGAAGCTGCCATGCTCCCTCGTGTATTGGATGAAGTGGATTTGGCGCTGATTAATACGAATTACGCTTTGGAAGCGAAGCTTGTTCCGACCAAGGATGCTCTCTTCATGGAAGATAAGGATTCCCCGTTTCCTAACATCATTGCCGCAAGGGAAGACAATAAAGATTCCGAAGCCGTTCAGAAGCTGGTGAAAGCTCTGCAATCACCGGAGGTCAAAGCATTTATCGAGGAAAAATACGAAGGATCGATCATTCCGGCTTTCTAAGTCTCGATGAATAGAAATAAAGCAATTGGAAACTGTCTGTATTTGCAGGCAGTTTTCGTTTTTATATACGAGAATAATTCTTCCTTGGAATGGGTATTTAAACCAGGTGAGAATGACACGCACGGCTGCAACGCAGCAAATGAACCGGAGCGTAACTCTTCTCGCTTGATTTGTATATTTGATGGTTTTTTCATTTTCTGCGCTAATATTCACTGTCATTGATAGTAACGCACCCGGCGGGTGCTTTTTTACCACATAGGAATCTTTAAGTTCTTTACAGCGTTAATACGAAGAAAATCTAGATTCCTATTGGCATAAAAAAGCTACCTTTAAAACCGGGTTATTCTTCTTTGAAAAGGCTTCGCATAGAAGCTTTTTTATATAAACTCAAACTTTGCAGCTTGAAATAGACAAGTAAGCCTTGTTATAGCTGGGGAAACCGGCAATCCAATCAGAGAAGTAGACGAATAACTTCTGGTTTGTTCCGCTTGGTTTTGGCCGCGGCAATCTCCATGAAAAATGCCATCAGTTGGCGCAGTGCTGTAACTAAATCGAGATCACGTACTTCATCGGAAAAGAGGAAGAACAGACCGTCAAGTGATTACTCATAGTTATCTTGAGTCGCTCCCACTCCATGACCAAATAACGACTACCTTGAAATCCGTCTGTTTCACCGTCTGCTGGTGCCTGTCGGCACCGTTGCAAGCGAAATAGCGCGTCTAACTGTATTTTGTACAGTTAAATTCAAGCGAATGAGCGAAAATAATCAAGCTAACTGGAACTACAGTTAAAATGGGCAACTTTGGGCGAAACGACCGTTTTGGCGCAAACTAACTGTAGTTTTCCATTTAATATTACTATTTCTCCCGAATGTAGAAATCTAACTGGATGAAATCCATTTAGACCCCATGCCGCTGACTGCGACACCATCAGATGATGAAAAATAGACGGATTTTCAAGGTAGGATGTGGCGGGGTAATATTACAAAACCTGAAAACGTTATTCGGGCAAAACATAACTAATCCATTTTCTTATGAAACTGTATATCGCTAATTCATCAAAATTGAAGATCACAGAGCCGGATTTCAGCCATATAACGATCGAGAGTTTCGTTATATTTGTTAATGGCATCGTTTTTAAGGCAATAACGTTACCCAGATTCGTTAGCGAGATTAAAACCGGAGGGGAGCCGGGCAGATGACCATCCATGCGTCTCGCCGCGGCACCATCAGATGATGAAAATAGATGGTTTTTTCAAGGTATGCGTGCCATTCCGCTTGTAACGATGCCAGCAGACGGTGAATTTGACGGATTCTCAAGGTAGTTATTCCGGAGGTAGAAAATCTGGTATTGATTTCTAGGTTGAGCCTGATTTTTAATTTATTATTGATAGTATAAGTTGTTTTTGCGCTCCTCCATAATTTCATTTATGGCATCTAAGTGACGTTTTTGGAGTTCTTTCTTCAAATGCAAGAAAAATAGATGGCTTGAAATGATAATAAAGACGGTTAGTCCTGACCATAAAATGACATTAGAAGTTGCAGCAACTTTTGTCATAACATTCACGATACCGACTAAATGTTCCGCTGGGTTAAAATTTGAGTCTACAATAATTTTATCGCTGTTATTCAAAAAATCTAAAATAGAAGCCGCCGAAGTAGCCAAGACTGAAATCGCAGCGAGCCCAACTGTAAAAGAAAGTTTTATCAATAAATCAGCTATTTGTAGTATAGGGGTGTCGAAGTAATGTGAATTTACTTCTCTTCTAGCGTACATTAATTCTTCGGGCTTCATTAATTTGTAGGCTCTGTAAAGTTTTTCATGAGTTTTGTGCTTTGATAAATTGAACCTTATAACTCTTTTCTTAACCAATTTGTCGATATTTCTTTTGAAAGTTAGATATGAACTAAAGAGATACAGAAATAGGGCAGCAACCAATATGACAAGCCCCCAGTGATAAAATTCCAAATTCCCATCCTCCAATATTTACTCTAGGATTAGTTTATCGGATAAATCACAAGGTTTATTTATATATTTTCAAATTGATATTCGAGAGGTGGTGTTATGTAGTGGCGAGAAAGAAGCCTGCAGCGGGAAGAAGCCAAGAAGATGTGGATGGACAGCGGCGGAAGAATGAAGTTAAAGGTGGCAGTTAAGGACCGTCGGACCATATTTTCAGTGTGCAAACTTATGAAAAGAAGAATAACTAACCTAAGCAATTTAACAAGACTTCTCAAAAGCCGGCAAATAGTGGATAATGGATAACGACTCATTTTATGAAGGATAAGAGAATGCCGGCGGGCGGGCTGATTTCGAATAAGTGCAGTTAATGGAAGGAGTTGGATAGAATATGCAGCTTGTTGATTTGGAGCCGAAGCTCGGTGAGGAAGAAATCCGCGAGCTTCTGGAGGCCTGCGTTCAATATGACCCTGAGTTATTGGACAGAGCAGTAGAGGAATACCGGTCAGACCCGGAATTGTCGATCCTGGGCCTGGAAGTGGAAGATGAAATCGTGGGGCTGTTGGGAATTAGAAGCCGTCAGGATAATACGGTTCTCATCCGGCATTTATATGTTAAGCCCGAAGTACGCGGGAATGGACTTGGACGGGCGCAGCTGCTTGAATTGATTTCCTTGCGGAATCCGGACCACATTATAGCGGAAGTGGAGGAAGAGTCGGTGGACTTCTTCCGGAATGTAGGATTCACGATTGTCAGCTTCAAGGAAGAAGACGGGCAGGAAAAATTTCGCTGCACCTATTCGGTTCATGAGCAAGCGGAGGACGAAGGATGAAGACAGTCTATAATTTTGTGACCGGCGGGCTTATCGTGTTCTTTGTATTTATTTCATTGGCTACCGTGGGCAAGCTGTCCGGTTATGACGTTGACTTCATTCCAATAGCGGAGTGGGCTACCAAGTATATTCTGCCGTGGATCGCTCTTTATTGGCTGATTCGATTGGTCCGGGCGGTAGAGGCCAAGCAGGGCCCGGATAAAACCGATTCCAAGGTTAGTTCTGAATAGCTACTATAGATACTTGGGGTACGCTTCCCTTATTTCACCCTACAAGGACGCCGAAAGGCGTCTTTTTACAGCTTAGAGTTCTTTATTATGTTAATGCGGTGCAGAAGTGAAGGCGCCTATGGCATAAAAATCTTCGCTAATACCGGTTTTCCTATCCAGTTCCAAGGCTACTCGCAAAGTACTGCATAAACCTTTATCGAAGTAAAGCCATGCAGAGAGACCGCGAATAGCGGAAGGGTTTAGCCGTAAAGCCGTACAAATTCCTGCGATTCTGCAGTTTTTATGAAGTGATTCTGAACACTCGGGTGGAAAGCCTGCGATAATGCAGCCGTGCCTATCTTTACCAATTTTCATTTTTCTTTTTATCGATAAAACTAAGCTTGTCCCTCCCAAAAATATATTTAAAAAATATTGACACAAAGAATGAGTGCCTTTATTATATAGTAATGTAATTTATTTTAATTAGTAAACTATTTAGTTTGCATAATACTTTATCGTTAAAGGAGTGATCCAATGCCTACGAACGATGAGTTGTCTAGATCGGTGGAATTATTCTGGCGGGTATCTAGAGGCTTGTCATCCATTTGGAAAAAAAAGTTTGAACAGCAGTTATCCAATACCCAGGCCTATATTTTAATTCACCTGGATTCGAAAGGTCCGCAGAAGATTACAAACCTGGCGGAAGTATTGGATATCACTCCCGGAGCGATTTCCAGCATCTCGGACAAATTAATAGCCGCCGGCTTAATTGTCCGATGCCGGGATGAAGTTGACCGGCGTGTCGTATACTTGGATATAACTCCAAAAGGTAAGAAAATGCTGAAAGAAATCAAAGAGGAAGCCAGGATTGTAGTTAATAAATGCTTTAACGGATTGCCTGAAGAAGACATACACCATTTAATTCGAATTTACGAAACCATTTTAATTAATATAGATAAATATCGAAGGGAGTAGGAGTATGGAGCATCTTTCAAACAAGAGAAAAGTTTCGATTATGATCGCGATCATGGCGGCCATGTTCTTCTCGGCTATCAACCAGACGATTATCGGAGTAGCCATGCCGCGGATCATTGCCAAGCTTGGAGGAATGGATTACTACACCTGGGCGATAACCATTTACTTATTGACCTCGACCGTAGCCACTGTTCTGGTCGGCAAGCTGTCCGATATTTATGGAAGAAAGCCGTTTGTGCTGGTCGGTATCGGGGTATTCATGCTGGGAGCTTTCTTATCCGGCTTCTCGAAGGATATTATCCAATTGATCATATACCGCGGAATCCAGGGAGTCGGCGCTGGGATCATCATGTCAACCGCGTTTACCGCAGTCGGGGATCTGTACGCTCCTCGTGAGAGGGCCCGCTGGACCGGCTTAATGAGCGGGGTATTCGGTTTATCCAGTGTGCTGGGGCCGCCGCTCGGAGGCTATATTGTAGACCATCTGGATTGGCACTGGGTGTTCTGGCTCTTCCTGCCGCTTGGGATCGTTGCATTTATTATGATCATGACCCTTTTTCCAAAAGTGGAACGCAGACCCGGCGAATCCATCGACTATTTAGGTTCCTTGTTCCTGACGACAACCATCGTTCCGCTGCTGCTGGCTTTCTCGTGGGCAGGGGAAGGTGAAGGCAAATATGCTTGGGGCTCCTGGCAAATTATCGGGTTGTTTGCCGTTACCGCCGTCTCCTTGATCATTTTCCTTCTGGTGGAGATGAAGGCCAAGTCGCCTGTTCTGCCGTTATCCTTGTTCAAGAACAGTGTTGTTACGGTTTCCAATCTGTCCGGCTTCGTGCTGAATGCCGGAATGATGGGCGCGATCATCTACGTTCCCTTCTTCGTTCAAGGGGTTAAAGGAATTTCTCCCACCTATTCGGGGTATGTCACGATGCCGATGTCCATAGCGATGATCGTTACTATGGGCGTGGTCGGGCAAATGATTGCCAGGACGGGAAAATATAAAGCCAAGGCGATTGTAGGATTAATTATTATGGCTGCCGGAATGGTGCTGCTTCATTTCATGGGTGTAGACACGCCAATTTACATCACGATCATCTATATGTGTATTCTGGGCTTCGGCCTCGGGATCAGCATGCCGGTCTTCTCCTTGACGGTTCAGAATGCCGTGGAGCCGAAACAGCTTGGCGTCGCTACCGCTTCTTCGCAGTTGTTCCGGTCTTTGGGAGGAACTATCGGGATTGCTGTAATGGGTACGATAATGGGGCAGAGGATGACTTCCAAAATGACGGAGCTCTTCGCACCCGCAGTCGGAACTGCTCAGCAAGTTCCTATGGACCCGGCGCTGGCCGAGCAAATGCAGGAATTCCTGAACCCGCAGGCTCTGCTGGATCAGCCGAAGCTGGAGGAATTTATGAGCGGATTGCCGGTCGAGATGCAAGCATTGTTCAATGAATTCCTGGAGAAGGTTCGCGAAGCCTTGAGCTACGCCGTAACCAGTACTTTCCTGGCTGGTGCCATCGTCACCGTAGCTGCGGTGGTGCTGACGTTCTTCCTGAAGGAAATTCCGCTCCGTTCGGAGAAAGATGCCAAGCCGGCTGCCAAAGAAGCGGCAGAGGGCAAGAGAGCAGGGTTCAGCAAGCCAAGAACTGATTCTTGATCCGAATATCTGATCTCATTGGCGGATATCGTTAAGCACGTAGAAAAGGACACCACTTTGGTGTCCTTTTTCTCTTGGCGGATTGACCAAGCTATTCTTTTTACGAGCTTCCGGCTTATTGGTTGGTCTGCCATGCCCGGGTTTGGAGAGAGAAGAGAGGAATTTGCTGTTGCTCTTCCGGCCAGATGAATTATAATGGACTTTATCCAGTTTTATGCCATTGACTCGTTAAAGAGATGCAGATAAAAGTAACGAATAGTAAGGGGAGGAATGGAGTTGGAACGTCTAGAAGGTTGGATAGAGGATGTATCCATAGTCACTCCGGAGGAGGTTGTGCAGGGAAGCCTGCGAATGGAAGATGGCAGAATCGCAGAAATCAAGCCGCACGGCGGCCAGGGGGCGGCAAGAGAATCATTTGAAGTGCACGACGGATTGTATCTGCTCCCGGGCATGATCGATCTGCATTGCGATGCGATTGAGAAAGAAGTCCAGCCGAGGCCGAATACTTTGTTTCCCATGGAAATGGCTTTACTCGAGCTGGAGAAGAAGCTGGCGGGCAACGGAATTACAACCATGTACCACTCTTTGTCGTTAGGAACCGGGCTTAGCCTGCGAGGGGATCATCTGATGACGGAGATGATCCGGCTAATCCGGAAGTATAGGGAAGAGCGGGCGATGATCCGCCACCGCATTCATCTGCGCTACGAAGTCATTCATCTGGAAGGGCTGCCTCTGGCTGAAGAGCTGCTTCGCTCCGGCGCGGTAGAGTATCTGTCCTATATGAATCATGCCCCGGGCCAAGGGCAGTACCGGGCTCCCGGATCATTCGAGGCTTATGTGATGAAAAATCAGGGGGTATCCAAAGAGGAGGTCCGCCTCATTGCCCAGAACGCGCTGCAGAAGCAAGCACAAATAAATTGGCCCAGACTGCGGCAACTGTCTGAAGAGGCCAGAGAGCGCGGAATAGCGGTTGCATCCCATGACGACGATACCGAAGAAACGGTCAATACAGCATTAAGCTTCGGGGCTTCAGTCTCTGAGTTTCCGCTCAATTTGCCTACGGCCGAATATGCCAAACGCCAGGGATTGCAAATATGTGTCGGCGCCCCCAATATTGTCCGCGGAGGGTCTCACGATAAAAATATGAAGGCCATGGATGGCATCCAGGCCGGTGTGGTGGATATTCTCTGTTCCGATTATTATCCTTCATCCCTGTTGTCGGCTGTGTTCCTGATTGCGCATGAGGCGGGAATCGGTTTACCCCGAGCAGCGGCCATGGCCAGTCTGCATCCTGCAAGGGCGGTAGGGATTGATGATCGGCTCGGTTCGATTGAGGCCGGCAAACAGGCAGACCTGCTATTGGTCCAGGTTAAGGACGGATACCCGCTCGTTCGCAAAACATGGGTCAACGGAAGCCTGGTTTATGAAGCCAATTATTATCGCGAAAGAGAAAACAGATTTTAGGCGAATGAGTGGCCGGCCCGTTCACTTTGATGGGGAAAGGCGTCCATTCGTAGAAAGGGTTGATAAAACCTGTATCTGGTTCTTCATTAACCGGATCAGGTTTTTTGTTTTCTGCAGAAGGCCCGGGCGTTATGGTCCAAGAAATGCTAACAGATTCGATTTCCTTAGTTATTAACGAAGAAGAATATGAATAATAGCATTCCAAAAAGTTCAGCATAAGTTTAAATTAGGCGTTGAAATTTGACGAAGAGTCGACTACAATAATGATAATGATTATCATTGTTACTTATTGACCATGATTAAGAGGAGCGTTTAGATATGAGTTTATTACTTCCGATCACTACCATCATCCTGGTCCTGCTTGGGAGCGCCTGTTTGTTTATGGCAATAGAGCATGATCGCCGGGTAAGCGCGCAATTCAGCAAGAAGAAGGCAAGTACCGTCAGAGCATACGGATCAGGCCCGGTGGAGGGGCTTCGCAGGCTTTTCCTTAAGGTTCGTAACGCTGAATAAGCTCAAGATGGAGAATGCCGAATGTGACAATGCGAAGCTTGGGCTGCATATGAGCCCGGTCGGACAGAAGCTTCAGTGAGGATCGAATAACGGATCTACGAAATGAACAGCCGGAGGACTGCGCAGAGACGCAGGTTCTTCGGCTGTTTGTCATTTGAGGAGTTGTTCGACAGGTAAATCTCCTCCCCCTGCACTTGTTCCCTGGCTTACAATCCCGGTTGATTTCGGCCTTGTCAAAAATGTGATCATTTAGATGAATAATGGGAAGATTATATAAAGAGTATTGCAGAAGTGAGGTGATACGATGCCGACAACAATGGAGACCGACGTCAATCATGAAGCGGTGGATAAGGTCAAGGAGATGATTAAAGATATCGAAACGGCGATGTTATCCACCATATCGGAGGGGGGCATCAACTCCAGGCCGATGCAGACGCAGGATATTGAATTTGACGGGGACTTGTGGTTTTTGACGAAGAAGGATACGACCAAGTTCCGTGAAATTATGGAGAATCCTAGCGTCAATATCGCGTACGTAGGCCAATCTTATGTGTCTATTCGCGGTACAGCAGAAATTGTGGACGATCTTGAGCGGAAGAAAGAACTGTGGAAAAAAGGATACGAGAAGTTTCTGGATACGACATATGAAGACCCCAATATCGTATTGATCAAAGTTCGGTCGGAAACGGCGGAATATTGGGAAACGGGAAATAAAATGAAAACCGTAAAAGCTTTTTTTAGAAAAATGGCGGGCAAGCCGCCGGAGGATGACGAGGAGATCAATAAAACTATTCATTTGAACCATTAGCCCAAATCATTTGACAGCAATGAGAGAACGCAGGACCTCCCTGGAGATCCTGCGTTTTTGATATTCTTCCAGGGGCTGACCTTAACAGATAAAATCTGCCGGGGATAACCCCTTTTAACGTGTAAATTATACCTTGCCGGACTCGCGATTCATGGCAGAGAGGGCTCACGGCTCCGTCCGGAACCCGCCGATGGAGGGGGAGGTGCGGTGAGCGGCTATTTCATCGTTAGTTGTCCGGATATGCTCTGGATACCCATAGCTTCCGTGCTCGCTGAGATCCAGGCCTTCCATCTCTTCCTGGGGAGTTACCCGCAGCCCGAACGATTTCTTGATAGCATACAGACAGAGGAAGGAGAGGGCGAAGGCATAGCCTCCTGCTGCCACGACCCCGTAAAATTGCACCCATAGCTGCTCCAGGCTCCCGGTGTACAACCATCCTCCTTGGCCGACTCCAACCTTGGAGGCGAGCTCGGGAGAAGCCAGGAAGCCGGTGGACAGCGTTCCCCAGATGCCGGCCGCTCCGTGAACGGATAGCGCGGAGATCGGGTCATCGATCCGTCTTCTTTCGAGCCATCGGGCGCTGACGAAGACGAGCCCTCCGGCAATCCCTCCAATCAAAATTGCGGCCCAAGGCTCCACGAAGGCGCAGGAGGCGGTAATGGCGACAAGCCCGGCCAGATAGCCGTTTAATATGACGGGAATGTCGGCCCTCTTGTGCCGTATCCAGGATACCGCCATAGCGGACAGGGCACTGGCTCCTGCGGCGAGCTGCGTATTCATAGCGACGAAAGCGAAGAACCCGTCTCCGACCGACAGCGTGCTGCCGGCATTAAATCCGAACCAGCCTATCCATAGAAAACATACACCAAGTGTAGTGTAGACCTGGTTATGGCCGGGGATTTCGTTGGCAGACCCGTCGAGGTTATATTTGCCCAGCCGCGGTTTAAGTAAAATGGTGGCGGCCAAAGCGGCCATAGCTCCGGTGAGATGGACAACAGTCGAACCGGCGAAATCCTGCTTGCCGTGCTCGCCTAGCCAACCCCCTCCCCAAATCCAGTGGGCCACTACCGGGTAAACCAAAATCGAGAACAGCAGGGTGAACAGGACGTAAACCGACAGCTTCGCGCGTTCGGCAAAACCTCCCCAGGCGATGGAGAGGGAGACGGCGGCGAAGGCCAGCTGGAACAGGAAGAACACGGCGGGTGGAAGGGAGTCGGAGGCGGCAGGAGCAAACATGAATTGGCCCCAGCCGATGAAGGAATTTCCCGATTCCCCGAAGATCAAGCCGTAGCCGGCAAACCAGAAGACGAGCGAGCACAAGCCTACGGTTATAACGGTTTTGCCCGCGATATGTCCGGCGTTCTTCATTCGGGTCGAGCCCGTCTCCAGCAGGACGAAGCCCGCTTGCATCAACAGAACCAGAACGGCCGCCACCATCACCCATAATGTGTCCAAGCCGACGGCCAATGAGGAAACGCCCTCTGCTTCCTCCGCAGCCATGGCCTTTAACGGAAGCAGCGATCCGAAGCAAACGGTGGACGCTCCCGCTATCGTTTTTCTGACAAGAGAATGACATTGTTTCATCAAGCTTCAGCTCCTTTTGTCACTTTTTCTTACTTCATCCCACTTGTACGCCTAATGATAAAAGGAGATTAGACCATGGTGCAACAAACCTGTAAGGTAATGTGACGAGCTTTTTTAAGTTAGGGGTGATTAAGCGGAGGGCGTTCTATAAAAAGAGGCTGAAAATAAAAAAGGATGAAACCTGACGCCGGTTGACCGGCTAGGGTTCCTCCCCGTTTGGATCTGCAGATGGTCATGGACTGAACAAAGGTCAGCTTGGCGGCCGATGGCGATTAAATTGGACGTTGAGCTGTCCTTTAAGCATTTCCTCGCGCATTTTTTCTTTGCTGATCTGCTTTTTCTCCCGCTCCCGCATTTTATGGATCTCATACGTTTGCATGCCGTCCTCCATTTTATTGGCCACTTCCACCAGCATATCGACATCCTCGAAGGAAAATTTGCGGGTTCCGCCTTTGGAGCGTTCGGGAACGACCAGTTTTCGTTCTTCATAATAGCGGATTTGCCTGACGGACAATCCCGTAAGCTCGCTGACCGTGCCGATCGGGATGACCTTCTTTTCTCTGTACGATACCATGGTTATTCCCTCCTTCTTATACGATCATCACCTTTCATATTCCACTCATGACAGCTTTTGAAGATTTTGTTTATTTGCCGCATTGGACAGTTTGTATTGGGATACAAGCTGCCTTCAAAACCGGCTTATTCATCTTGAGACGGCTCCGGTAAGGAGTTTTTTTCAATTTATCACATGCATTCCCGTGAAAGGAATGAGTTTGTTATATTATTTGACATCAAATGTATGAATAAGGTCTATAACTTATATTAATTGTCGGCAAATCCAGGGTTACATATATAAAAAGGCCGCTGTTTTTTCGTACACTGTCTCGAACCTCAAATTTTATGTCATATAATCTAACACAATTGTGGACCGGACCCCCGAACCTGTGAAAAAATGCCCTTGTAACTAACAACGATGGAGGGTTCGATGATGAAAACCAATCGATTTAGCGCAGAACAGATTCTTCGGATGGCCAAGGAAGAAAATGTCCGGTTCGTCCGCCTGCAATTCACGGATATGCTCGGAACGATCAAGAACGTGGAAATTCCGGTCAGCCAACTGCCGAAGGCGCTGGACAACAAAATGATGTTCGACGGATCCTCGATCGAAGGGTTTGTGAGGATAGAAGAATCCGATATGTACCTGTATCCCGAGCTGGATACGTGGATGATATTCCCATGGACGACAGGGGACGGCAAGGTGGCCCGCTTAATCTGTGACGTCTATAACCCGGATGGCACCCCGTTCGCGGGCGATCCGCGGAGCGTGCTGAAGAAAGTGCTCAAAGAGGCCGAGCAGCTTGGTTTTACCGCGATGAACGTCGGTCCGGAACCGGAATTTTTCCTCTTCAAAACAGATTCCAACGGCGAGCCGACGATGGAAGTGAACGATAAGGGAGGGTACTTTGACTTGGCGCCCAGCGATTTGGGAGAGAACTGCCGCCGGGATATCGTCATTACCCTCGAAAGCATGGGCTTTGAAATCGAAGCCTCCCACCATGAAGTGGCGCCGGGACAGCATGAGATCGATTTTAAATATTCCAACGCGGTAGAGGCGGCGGATAGCATCCAAACGTTCAAGCTGGTGGTCAAGACGATTGCGAGAAATCACGGTCTTCACGCTACCTTTATGCCTAAGCCGCTATATGGGATCAACGGATCCGGCATGCACTGCCATCAATCTCTGTTCCGCGGCAAGGAGAACGCCTTCTATGACGCCAACGACGACTTGGGCTTGAGCCTGACGGCGAAGCAGTATTTGGCGGGGCTGTTAAAGCACGCCAGAGGATTCGCGGCCATTACGAATCCGACTGTCAACTCTTACAAAAGACTGGTACCGGGCTATGAAGCGCCTTGTTATGTCGCCTGGTCGGCCAAGAACCGGAGTCCGTTAGTCCGCATTCCGGCCAGCAGAGGCTTGAGCACCCGGATCGAATTAAGAAACCCGGATCCGGCGGCTAATCCGTACCTGGCTCTCGCTGTCATGCTGGCTGCGGGATTGGACGGCATAAAGAACAACTATACCTTGTGTGCCCCTACGAACCAAAATATATACACAATGGATGACCTGGAGAGAAAGCGCCACAAAATCGACAGCCTTCCTTCTTCGTTAAAGGAAGCGATCGAGGAGCTGCGCGCCAACGAAGTGATCGTGTCCGCTCTGGGTGATCATATCGTCTCTCACTTTATCGAGGCGAAGGAAATCGAATGGAATCTGTTCCGGCTGCAGGTACATCCTTGGGAGCGGGAGCAGTATATGACTGCCTATTAAGCTCAGTCCCTCCTTCCATTATGGTAGGAGGGGCTTATTTTGTCACAAGCCGTGATTCCGGTTGGTCGGAAGCGGCTTTTTTATATGTGTCTCGTTTTGTTCGGGTGTTCCAAAATGTGGGAAAGATGCCGATTGAAGAATGAAACCAATTCATTATTTTAATCATCTCATGATGGATAGATCATTTTTATTTATCTCAATTAAAAATTTGCTTATGGCAAATTATCTGACAAACCAATGGATGCATAACGGCATCCCGTTTACGATTAGTACCATCGTTACAGTAGACAGGAGGAGGATAAAGATGACAGACAGCGCATTTCCAAACAAACAGGGACTATACGATCCTGCATTCGAGCATGATGCGTGCGGGATCGGTGTAATAGCAAATATCAAAGGGGTCCCATCCCACGACATTGTCACACAGGCGCTGGAAACTTTATGCCGCCTCACTCATCGCGGGGGACAGGGGGCAGACCCTGCCAGTGGAGACGGAGCGGGCATCTTGACCCAGATCCCCCACAAGCTGCTGCTAAGAGAGAGCAGCCGGGCCGGATGGAAGCTTCCCGAAGCGGGCAGGTACGGGGCAGGCATGATATTCCTGCCGTCCGAGGACAAGGCCCGCCGCGAATGCGAGCAAGGACTCGAGCGGATTGCAGAGGAGGAAGGCTATCAGGTGCTCGGCTGGAGGACGGTGCCGACGAAGGATGCTGTACTCGGGCCGACAGCGGCGAATTCCAAGCCGTACATCCGGCAGTGGCTCATCACCCCGGAACAGGGGATGGAGATAGGGGAAGGTGCCCTGGAGCGAGGGCTATACGTCATCCGTAAGCGGGCGGAACGGGAAATCGGCCTTGCGCAGGCCAAGGCGGGCCGGACCTTCTACTTCGCCAGCCTGTCCAGCCGGACCATGGTTTACAAGGGCCTGCTGCTTCCGGAGCAATTGCCTGCCTTCTACACGGATTTGCAGGATGCGGACTATGAATCGGCCCTCGCTTTGGTCCATTCCCGCTTCAGCACCAATACGTTTCCAAGCTGGGAGAGGGCCCATCCGAACCGTTACATGATCCACAATGGGGAAATCAATACCATCAAGGGCAACGTCAACTGGATGCTGGCCCGCGAGGCGGCCTGCAGCGGCGGACCTTTCGCGGATCTGTCCCAAATCCGTCCGGTCATCGACCTGTCCGGAAGCGATTCTTCGATGCTGGATAATGCTTTGGAGTTTCTCCACTTATCCGGGCGGTCATTGGTCCACTCGGTCATGATGATGGTTCCGGAACCCTGGTCCAAGGACGCGGGGATGGAGGAAGGCAAGAGGGCGTTCTACGAGTATCATAGCTGCCTGATGGAGCCCTGGGACGGCCCCGCCGCTTTGGCCTTCACCGACGGTAAGCAGATAGGCGCCTGTCTGGACCGCAACGGTTTGCGTCCGACCCGCTATTATGTGACCCGGGACGACCGGATCATTCTATCCTCCGAGGTGGGAGTCGTCGATGTGCCGCCGGATAACATCCTGTACAAGGAAAGGCTCCATCCCGGACAAATGCTGCTGGTCGACCTGGAGCAGGGACGCATTGTACCCGATGAGGAAATCAAGCGCAGCGTCAGCTCCGAACAGCCTTATCGCCAATGGCTGGATGAGCATTTGCTTGATCTGGGGCAGCTTCCGGATGCAGAGGGCGAGCCGTCGGGGGAATCCGGCCCGGCATCCGATCCAGCCAGGCTGCAGCATGCGTTCGGCTATACCTTCGAGGAAATTGCCAAGGGGCTGCGTCCGCTGCTTCTCAAGGGCGAAGACCCTGTAGGCTCAATGGGCTATGATGCGCCCCTGGCGGCTCTGTCTACGAAACCGCAGCTTCTGTACAGCTATTTCAAGCAAATGTTCGCCCAGGTTACGAATCCGCCGATCGATGCTTTTCTTGAAGAGATGATTACCTCGGTAGAGGTCACTATAGGGGCCGAGGGAGATTTGCTTCAGCCGGGCCCGGATAGCTGCCGGCGCATCCGGCTGAAGGCTCCGGTATTGTCCAATGAAGAGCTTGGACGCATTCGGAGCAGCAAGCTTCCGGGCTTGCGGGCCGATACTCTGTCCATGACATTCGTTGTCGGGGAAGGGGAACGCGGCCTGGAGGAAGCGCTGAAGACCTTGTTCCAATCTGCAGAAGCGGCGATAGACGAAGGGGCATCGCTGCTTATCCTGTCCGATCGGGGAATTGGCCGCGGACAGGCACCGATCCCGGCGCTGCTGGCCGTCTCCGGGTTGCATCATCACCTGATTCGCAGCGGTAAACGGACGAAAGCCAGCCTGCTGGTGGAATCCGGGGAGCCGCGGGATGTGCACCATATCGCCTTGCTGTTGGGCTATGGAGCCAGCGCGGTTAATCCCTATCTGGTATTTGACACCGCAGCGCAGCTGATCTCGCGGGGACAACTGGAGGAGCTTTCGTTAGAGCAGGCGGTTCGGAATTATATTGCCGGGATCAAGAAGGGGCTCCTGAAGGTGATGGCCAAGATGGGCATTTCCACCGTTCAGAGCTACATTGGGGCGCAAATATTTGAAGCGCTCGGTATTCACGGAGACGTGATCGATACCTACTTCCCGCGGACACCGTCGCGAATCGGCGGTATCGGCCTGGCAGAGATTGTGGAAGAAGCGCTGATGCGGCACCGCCGGGCCTATCGTTCGGAGCGTCCTGAGCCGCTTCAGCCAGGAGATGAATTCCAATGGAGGCCGGGCGGCGAGGAGCATCTCTTCTCTCCGCAGACCATTCACGCTCTGCAGCAGGCCTGCCGCAGCAACGATTACGACCTGTTCAGAAAATATAGCGCCGGAATCGATCAACATGCCAAAGCTCACTGCACTTTGCGCGGTCTGCTTGAGCTTGTTCCCGGGCGGAAGCCGGTTCCGATCGAGGAGGTCGAACCGGTCGAAGCGATCGTTGCCCGCTTCAAGACCGGAGCGATGTCGCTCGGCTCCATCAGCAAGGAAGCCCATGAGGCGATGGCCATTGCGATGAACCGGATAGGCGGCCGGAGTAATTCCGGTGAAGGCGGCGAGGATCCGGGACGGTATGTAACGGATGAGAATGGCGACCATCGCGTCAGCGCAATCAAGCAGGTAGCCTCCGGACGGTTCGGGGTCACCAGCCATTACCTGATTCACGCGGACGAAATTCAGATCAAGATGGCTCAGGGAGCCAAGCCGGGAGAGGGAGGGCAGCTTCCTGCCCATAAAGTGTACCCGTGGATCGCCGAAGCCCGGGGCTCGACGCCCGGAGTGGAGCTGATCTCGCCGCCGCCGCATCATGACATATACTCCATTGAGGATTTGGCCGAGCTGATTCACGATCTGAAGGAAGCCAATCCGCGCGCGAGGATCAATGTGAAGCTCGTGTCCGAAGCGGGAGTGGGTACGATAGCTGCGGGAGTGGCCAAGGCCGGTGCCGATGTGATTCTGATCAGCGGATATGACGGGGGGACCGGTGCCGCCTCGCGCAACAGCATCAAGCATGCGGGTATGCCGTGGGAAATCGGCTTGGCCGAGGCGCATCAGACGCTGCAGCTGAACGGGCTGCGCAGTCGCGTCAGGCTGGAGACGGACGGCAAGATGATGAACGGCCGCGATGTGGTCATCGCCTCGCTTCTTGGGGCGCAGGAATTCGGCTTTGCCACAGTACCGCTCGTCGTGATGGGCTGCGTAATGATGCGAGTCTGCCACCTGGACACCTGTCCGGTTGGCATTGCTACGCAAAATCCGGAGCTGCGCCGCACCTTCGCGGGCGATCCCGGCCATCTGGTCAACTTCATGTATTTTGTCGCCCGTGAAGTGAGGGAATGGATGGCCCGGCTCGGTTTCCGGACGATGGAAGAGATGGTCGGTCGGACGGATTGCCTGCGGATCAACCTGCCGCAGGATCATTGGAAAGTCTCCGGCCTCGACCTGTCCCCGCTTCTGTACAGAGTTCCGGGAGAACCGGAGGATCAGCACCGGCCAGATGGAGGAGAAACGCAACCGGCGGAGGAAACGGCGGTGAAAGGGGACTCGCCCTCGCAGCTTCTCCAATCGGATGACGCTGCCGATCCGATGCGGCTTTTGTCCTTGTGTGCAGCCGCCCTGGATCGTCGGGAACGAATACAGGCGATCCTTCCCATCCGCAATACCGACCGCGCGGCCGGAACCCGGCTGGGCAGCGAAGTGACCCGCAGATATGGGGCGGAGGGGCTGCCGGACGGCACGATCCAGCTGCACTTTCACGGTAGTGCCGGACAAAGCTTCGGCGCCTTTATCCCACGGGGAATCACGCTTACACTCGAAGGCGATGCCAACGATTATGTCGGCAAAGGGCTGTCCGGCGGCAAGCTGGCGGTCTATCCGCCGGTGCAGTCCGGATTCGCGGCGGAAGACAATATCATTATCGGCAACGTGGCCCTGTACGGTGCGACATCCGGCGAGGCATATATTCGGGGAATCGCCGGCGAGCGCTTCTGTGTCCGCAACAGCGGAGCCGAGGTTGTTGTGGAAGGAGTCGGCAACCACGGCTGCGAGTATATGACCGGCGGGCGGGTCGTTGTTCTCGGAAGGGTCGGGCACAATTTCGCCGCCGGCATGTCGGGAGGCGTCGCTTATGTATGGAGCCGGCAAATGGCGGAAGTCGAGGCGAGGTGCAACCTGAAGCTGGTTGAGCTGGAGATGCTCGCGGATACGGAGGATGAAGGCCGAGTCAGGGCAATGCTGGAGAAGCATCTTCGCTATACGGACAGTGCTGTTGCACGGCGTATTCTGGAGGATTGGGAGAGGGAGGCGAAGCGGTTCGTGCGCATCATTCCGAAGGAATACAGGCGGATGATCCGGACGATTGAGCGCTTCCGGGCTTCCGGGGTTTCCCATGAGGAGGCGGCCTTGGCGGCGTTTCAGGAAAGAAGGAAGGCTCAATAAGGAGGAGCCCGCTGAACCAAGCTGAACTTGGATCAACCCGGCGAGCATCTGCTCCAATCTATTCGGAGCTCGCTTACAGACGGAAATTATAGAACGTTAAGCCATAACGGTTTAATAGAGGCTGTCGATTCGTTGCGGGAAAGGCGTTAAACAGGATGTTGTACAAGTGAAAAGTCCAACAGCGAAAACGTAACGGACCTGGGAGACTCTATTTCGTCAAAACAGGCGGTTTTTTTAGACTAACGGACACCGTTGCTCTTATTGCTTGGAATTCTCCTGCTTTCGCATGCATTTCTTGAGAATAAGGTCATCCAAGTCCGTTAAAATGACCGAAAGGCCCTTCTGGAGTGAATAAGGTCTCTGAGGTCCGTTAAAACCAAACCGTGCACCATTTTCGCATGATCTTTGGTTGTATACCATTAATCGACAGTCTCCAATAGAAGGATAGGAGGGGCAATGGATGGGTAAGCCGACAGGATTTATGGACTACCGCCGGGCGAAGCAGCCAGAACGCGAGCCGGCGGCAAGATTGCAGGACTGGAACGATCTGTACCGGTCTCTGCCTGAAACAGCGCTGCGGGAGCAAGGAGCCCGCTGTATGGACTGCGCCGTCCCTTTCTGTCAGACGGGGGGAGCGATAGAAGGGATGGTCACGGGATGTCCCGTCCATAATCTCATTCCCGAATGGAATGATCTGGTGTTCCGGGGGCATTGGCGGGAGGCCTTGGAACGGCTGCATATGACGAATAACTTTCCGGAATTTACGGGAAGGGCCTGCCCCGCCCCCTGCGAAGGCTCATGCGTCGCCGCCTTGTACGATTCCCCGGTGGCCATCAAATCGATAGAAAGGGCCATTATCGACAGAGGCTTCGAGGAAGGATGGGTCGTCCCCCGTCCCCCCGGAACGCGAACCGGGAAGAAGGTGGCTGTCGTCGGTTCGGGCCCGGCGGGACTCGCTTGCGCGGATCAACTGAATCAGGCGGGACACGACGTTACCGTATTCGAACGCCATGACCGGATCGGCGGGCTGCTGACGTATGGAATTCCCAAGATGAAAATAGAGCAATCCGTCATTGACCGGCGGGTGAAGCTGTTGATGGAGGAAGGAATCCGTTTTGTCACAGACTTTGAGGTAGGCAAGGATCATCCGCTGGAGGAATTGAGACGGGGGTTTGACGCGGTGGTGCTTTGTATCGGAGCGACCGCCCCGAGAGATTTGCCGGTCGAAGGCCGGGAGCTTGCGGGCATTCACTTCGCCATGGATTTCCTGCACGCGAATACGAAGAGCCTGCTGGATTCCGGGCATCGGGATAATCAATATATTTCTGCCAAAGGGAAGGATGTGCTCGTGATCGGCGGAGGGGATACCGCTACGGACTGCATCTCGACCGCCATGAGGCACGGCTGCAGAAGCATAACGCAATTTGATATCTATCCCCGCAAGTCATCGGCAAGGGAAGCGGACAATCCTTGGCCGCAGTGGCCGCTTGTGCACAGACGCGATTCCGGCCAAGTGGAGGCCGAAGCGGTATTTGGCGACGATCCTCGCGAATTTGCGGTTCTGACGAAGGAGTTCATCGGCGATTCGGAGGGCCGGGTATCCGGAGTGAGAAGCGTCCGTCTGCGTACGGTGGAAGGAACGTCGGGGAGCCGGGTTCGGGAGGAAGTACCGGGAAGCGATCAGATTTGGCCGGCACAGCTCGTTCTGCTTGCTATCGGCTTCAGCGGACCGGAGCAGGATGTTCTGCAGCGAATGGGCATCCGTACGAATGAGCGTTCCTGCATTGACGCTAAGTTCGGAGAATACGCGACGAACCTGGATGGAGTCTTTGCTGCAGGGGATGCGCGCCGGGGGCAGAGCTTGATCGTCTGGGCCATTCGTGAAGGCCGGGAGGCCGCAGCCGCCTGTGACCGGTATTTGCAGGCTCGTTGAGTAAGATGGCGGAGTGAGCCGGCTTAACTCGAAGATTCTCTGTCATTTTCTGGAACTGAAACGCCTGAAGCTTTATATTATCGAAACTTATCTTTGTCAGGAGGGGAGCGCATGGAGTCATCAGGAGGGTTCATTCCCAAATTATTAGCCGACAGGATTGGCGGCAAGAGGTTCGGCCAGGAGACTGAAATTTATAAATTCGAAAAAATAAAACGCGCCAAGCAATGGGCGCTGCGGCAGCATCCCGGGAAAGAATTGATCGATCTGGGAGTTGGAGAGCCGGACGAGATGGCCGATCTGCGGGTCGTCCGCCTGCTCGCCGAGGAAGCCGCCAAGCCGGAAAACCGGTTCTATGCCGATAACGGCGTCTTCGAATTCAAGCAGGCAGCCAGCGACTATATGGAGCAGGTATTCGGCGTGGCCGGAATCGATCCGCACAGCGAGATCAACCACGTGATTGGTTCCAAGCCGGCCTTGGCGATGCTCCCGTACGCTTTTATCAATCCGGGGGATGTCGCTCTTATGCCCTCGCCATGTTATCCGGTTCTCGGCACACATACCGAATATTTGGGCGGGCACGTCGTATCTTTGCCCTTGACGGAGGACAACCGGTTCTTACCGGACTTGGATGCCCTGCCGGACGATCTATTGCGCAAGGCCAAGCTGTTATATTTGAACTATCCGAACAATCCAACGGGTGCTTCCGCCACACCGGAATTTTTCGAGAAGGTCGTGCGCTTCGCGAAGCATAACGGGATTGCTGTCGTACACGACGCTGCTTATTCGGCTCTGGTGTTCGACGGGGAGAAGCCCCTCAGCTTTCTGTCCTTACCGGGTGCCAAGGAGGTGGGGGTGGAGCTTCATTCCTTGTCGAAGTCGTACAATATGACGGGCTGGAGAATCGGATTTATCGCCGGCAACCCGTTAATGGTGAAGGCTTTCGCCACCATCAAGGACAACTGCGATTCGGGCCAGTTCATCCCGATTCAGAAAGCGGCCGCTTTCGCTCTCAACAACCCGGATATCACGCGCAGAATCAGCGAGAAGTATTCGCGGCGGCATGATATGCTGGTGCAGGTTTTGCGCGAAGCGGGGTTTCGGGCGCACAAGCCGAAAGGCTCCTTCTTCCTGTATACCGAAGCACCCAAAGCGGTCAAAGGCGGACCGGAATTTGGCAGTGCCGAGCAATTCAGTGATTATTTAATCCGTCATCACTTGATCTCTACCGTTCCCTGGGACAATAACGGAGAATGCTATGTCCGCTTTTCCGTTACTTTCCAGGCCGGCAGCGAGCAGGAGGAACGGCGGATTATAGATGAAATCAGACGAAGATTGGCTGAGGCCGACTTCCTATTTTGACGGGGGAGGGAGAACAGCTATGAAGTTTGCCAAGATGCATGGTCTGGGAAACTGTTACGTTTACGTAAATCAATGGCAGGAGCTCATTCCGGAGGAGAGGCTGGAGCTGCTGGCAAGGGTTGTATCCGATGTTCATACCGGAGTCGGTTCGGACGGGCTGATTCTCATAGGCCCTTCGGAATGCGCCGATTTTCGCATGCGAATCTTCAATGCTGACGGCTCGGAAGCGAAAAATTGCGGCAATGGGCTAAGATGCGTGGCTAAATACGTGTATGAACGCCGCATGATCGACCGGCGCGAGTTTACGATCGAAACGCTGGGGGGAACAGTATCGGTAGAGGTCGATGCGGACTTCGGCCGCAAGGTGAGGCAGGTTACAGTCGATATGGGAGCGCCCCGCTTAACGAAAGCGGAGGTCCCCATGCTCGGGGACCCAGCAAGCACTACAATCGATGAGGAAGTGGCGATCGTCTCCGAAACTTACCGGCTAACCGCCTTGTCCATGGGAAATCCTCATGCCATTCTGTTCGTCCCCGATGTGAATGAAGTGCCTATTCATGAAATCGGTCCCTCGATTGAGTTTGCCCCCATATTCCCGGAACGGGTTAACGTCGGATTCGTTCAGGTAAGGGGGCCCCGGGAGATCGATTACCGGGTATGGGAGCGGGGCTCGGGAATCACGCAAGCTTGCGGCACCGGAGCCTGTGCGGCGGTTGCTGCCGGAATTTTGAACGGGCTGCTGGAGCGGAACACCCCGATCACTGTCCACCTGCTTGGTGGCGATCTGGAAATTGTGTGGTCTGAAAATTCACATATTTATATGAAGGGACCGGCGGAGTTTATTCTGGACGGCGAATTCTTTCCCGCGCAGAAGACTTGACTGGTTGCAATATGCATGATAGTTTTAATTATTGGGGGAAATTATTTGTTCTGTGCATATCCCTACTTTTACTATTAGAATTCAATGAATTGGGGACGGGATATTCGTTTTCCCGTTTTCCCGTTCTTGCAGATAGCTATGAAAATGACCAACAGGAGGTACGCTAATGAGATCAACCGCCACAGTCAGCTTCCGCAGTTACTTTTTGATCTTAGCATTCGTCCTGTTGACTACTTTTATTTCCTCCTCTTTGTTTGTGGATACCAGCCATCCTTTGGTTGAAGAATCTCCGACACTCGTCTCTTCCATTAAAGAGCATTCGATTATAACCACCCGAAATACCGCCAAGATCGGCCTCATATGGCTTCATAAATGGCTGTCCTGGATTCCGCTATTCCCTCTATTGCTGCTGGTTTTGGCTTTGCCGCCTATAATTTATTTGTTTCGTTTCATTCCCCTTGCTATAAAGGGCATATTTCTAATGCCTATTAAATTTACCTCGACTTACGTTGTTTAATCACGTTAACTATCTACCTCGTTAATTATTTTAACCAAACAAACTTCAGTCAAGCTTTCTTTACCTCCGATTCCGCCTGTAGACGGATATAAGGGGAGGGCTAATTAAGTGCGCCTATTTTCAAAACTAGTTAAGAAATTTGTGAATAATTTATGCAGTTTGGCCTTTATATAAATGAAATAATGAATCTAATTCATATTTTGTCGGACAGACCCATTTTGTGAAATCCGATGGAATCGTGCTGTAAAGTTCGATCGTTATAAAAAATCACCTTACGAAGCCGGGAAACCCGACTTATATTGTGAATAAAGAAAGCGGAGGGACTATCATTTTGAATATCCGTGAATCTGATTTGCCTGGAATTGGCCGCAAGTTTCAACTGGACACGCGCTCCGGTGACAAGTTGGTTGTCATTATTCATGACGATGGGAGAAGAGAACTGTTTCACTTCGACTATAAGGATCCCGAGGAAAGTATCTCTATGGTTACATTGGATGATGAGGAGTCCAGAATGATTGCAGGGATCATAGGAGGAATGACTTATCGCCCCCGTGCGTTGGAAACGATCGATGTCGCACTCGACGATCTGGTCATCGAGTGGTACAAGATCGAGCAAGATGCCCGTTGCGTAGGGTCCAGCATAGGAGACCTCGATGTGCGCAAGAGGACGGGCGCATCCATCCTGGCGGTCGTAGAGAAGAATCATAATAAATATATTAATCCGGGACCAGACTATCCACTAAAGGCAGATTCCACTCTAATTGTCGCGGGAGAAAGACAACATATCAAGAAGCTGAAGAGGTTTTTGCTAAACGGAGACGAATAACAGGGGGGAATTATGGATACGATCATTTTTGAAGTAGGATTGGCTATTTTATTGGTGGCAACAGTAGGTTTGATCGCAACGAAGCTTCGCTTTTCGGTCATTCCCTTCTATATATTGGTCGGGATGGCTGTCGGCCCGCATGCCCCCCACGTATGGATTTTTGATTTCCGGTTTATTGAAAGCTCCGAATTTATTGATTTTATGGGCCGGCTTGGCGTCCTGTTCCTGCTTTTCTATCTGGGGCTGGAGTTTTCGGTGGGGCGGCTGATGAAATCCGGAAAATCGATTGTCATTGGCGGGCTGTTCTATATTATTATTAACTTCCTGTTCGGACTCCTTCTCGGTTGGATGATGGGTATGCCGCTCAAGGAAACCTTGGTCATCGCGGGAATCATGACCAGCTCGTCCACGGCCATTGTAGCCAAAGTATTGGTGGACCTTAAACGGACGGCCAACCGGGAAACGGAAATCATCATGGGAATGATCATGTTCGATGACTTGTTTATTGCCGTTCATATTTCGATTCTGTCGGGGCTGGTGTTAAGCGGAGCGACCTCCTTCCTGGGGGTACTGCTGACATCGTTATCGGCTCTTATCTTCATTCTCTTGTTCCTTATTGTAGGACGCAGAGTCATCAAGTATGTGGATAAAGGGCTGAATATATCATCGCCCGAGTTATTCCTATTGGTTATTCTGGCCGCACTGTTTCTCATTGCGGGATTTTCGGAAACGTTCCATGTGGCCGAAGCTATCGGTGCTCTGATGGTCGGGCTCGTATTGGCTGAATCGGTTCACGTCAAGCGGATCGAGCAGCTCATCTTGCCCTTCCGTGATTTCTTCGGGGCGATGTTCTTCTTCAGCTTCGGATTAACAATCGCCCCTGCGTCCCTGGGCGGAGCGGTCGGCATGGCAATATTGGCGGTGGTGCTGACGATTATCGGGAATCTGGTTGCCGGCATGCTGGCGGGCAAAATCGCCGGAATCTCGCCGCGAGCTTCCGTCAATATCGGTCTGACCCTATCCTCACGCGGAGAGTTCTCCATCATTATGGCCAATATTGGCAAAGCGGGCGGACTGCTTCCGGTTGTCCAATCGTTCGCGGTGCTGTATGTGCTGCTTCTGGCCATACTTGGACCGCTCTTGACGAAGGAATCCAAACGGATTTACAACCTGGCGGTTAAGCTGTTCGGCAGAGGCAATAAAACAGAGCAGCCGGGGCAATAGCAACCCGTTGAATAACACAACTAATAACAAAGGCCATGCGGTCCCCGGGAATGGATAGGGGCATCACATGGCCTTTTGGCGTGGGACAGGGCTATTGCTGCTTCTTGAGCTGCAGCAGGGCTCTAAGTTTCTTTAATTGCTCTCTTTCGCCGGTAGCGACGAGGGTGCAATGAGCGGTTAGCACATGCTCGGGTCCGGGATTGATTACCTTGGTATGTCGTGTCTTATCGATAACCGCTATGATGACGGCACCGGAAGCTTGTCTGATCGTCAGCTCGCCGATCGTTTGGCCGACGCAGGCGGCATCCGGTTCGATTTTAAACCATTCAATAACAAGGTCCTCCAGGGACATCTCGATTTCTTCCAAAGCCTTGGGCTTATAGCTCATGCCGCCGATAATTGCGGCCATTTGCCTCGCTTCGTCGTCTTCTAGGGAGATGTTGGACAAGCATTCTTCCTGCTCATCTTCGCCAAAGTGATATATTTCGCGCAGTCCGTTGTCATGAATGACGACGACCACGGAATCTCCGGTACGGGTTTGCAGTTGAAATTTACGGCCGATTCCCGGCAAATCGACTTCTTTGATATTCAATGGTTGGACCTCCTTTTCTTCCTATTGCTTTACAAATGTGGTTTCTATTATACATGAGCTTGCCGATTCGAGCGATAGCCAGTTGCAAGGCCCGGCAAAATCGATTAGCATAAATCGCGAGAGGGTTAAGGGGGAGAGGCGGAAGAATGAAATTATTGATTATTTATTTGCTGCTGGTCAACGGGCTCGGCTATTGGTCAATGGGACGGGACAAGGCTCTGGCCGGCAAGGGAAAGAGAAGAATTCCCGAAAGAAGGCTGTTCGGTCTGGCTCTGGCGGGAGGTGCGGTCGGGTCGTGGTTGGGGATGAGAAGGTTTCGTCATAAGACGAAGCATTCTTCCTTCGTGATCGGGATTCCTCTGCTGATTGCGGTGAACGCTGTTTGCGTTTATGGAGTCTGGAGGCTAATATTAAGCGTTTGATTAGGCCGGAGCTCCGGTCTCTTCATACACATCAAAACTCCCCTTGCCGCCGAAGCGAGAAGGGGAGTTTTTTTCACCGCTAATCCGTTACCGTCACGATAATTTTCGTCCGTTTGCCTGCGAATTTCACTGTGATCGTCGCTTTGCCCGGCCCGTTCGCCCGAATGATTCCGTCTTTAACATCCGCTACTATTAATTTTGAAGATTGCCATAAAGCTTCGACGGACACATCCTCATCCGTGCCGTCCGCATAAGTAGCGGTGGCCTTGGCAGAGTATGTTTGGCCTTTTTTCAATTCCAGCTGCACTACGTCTGTTTTTAAATATTTCAAAGTATCTACGTCGACTTGAACGGAGATAGATTTGCCGCCGTATGAGGCCGTAATTTTCGCTTTCCCGTATCCGGCAGCGGTGACCTGCCCCGCATGGTCGACGTCAGCAACTTTATAAGAGGAGGTTTTCCAGTCTGCCTCTGCCGTTACGTCTCTTTCGGATCCGTTGGAGAATGTAGCCGTCACGGCGATCTGCTTCTGATCGCCGGATTTCAGAGACAAGGCCCGGGTATCGGCGGTCAGCTTCGTGATGATATCGACATCTACCGCAATGGTGACGGACTGGCCTCCGTACTTGGCGGTTATGATCGTTTTGCCTCTTTCGAAGGCCGTAACCGCACCTTTGCTAACATCGGCATATTTCGGAGAGCTGGATAACCATTCCGCATCGCGGGTAACATCCCGGACATTGCCGGCCTTATCGGTGGACGTCAATTTAATATAACCGGTTTGCCCCTGATTCAGCATCAAGGTTTTCCGGTCTGCGCTCAACTCCTGAACGACGTCCACAAAGACGGGAATGGTAACCGTCCTGCCGCTGTATGTGGCGGTTACTTTGGCTTCTCCGCTGTCCGTCGCGGTGATCAGCCCTCTGCGGACTTCCACGGAGGAGTCGGAGCCGGCCGACCATTCAGCCTGATGGGTAACCTCTTCCATCCGGCCGTCTGCATAAACAGCATGTACCGTAACTTGATGGGTATCTCCTTTTTGCAGGGCGAGGGAATCGATGTCTGTCGTCAGTTTTCTAGGAATATCTACGTCTACGACGATGGATGCCGTTTTATTACCATACTTCGCGGTTATCGTAGCTTCTCCGGAGCGTTTACCGGTAACCACGCCTTTTGCAGCAAATGCGGTTGCTTCCTTATCCGACTTCCATTCCGCTTTGTTCGTTACGTCTTCCCGGGTTCCGTCCTGATAGGTGGCGAACAGCTTTAACGGTTCGGATTGGCCCTTCTGCAAGGAAAGAAACTCCCGGTCTATCTCCAGAAGACGCGGAACTTCCACATCAATCGCGATATCAATCGACTTTGCTTCGAAATGGGCGGTGATGATAACCTCGCCCGGAGCAGAGGCATGGACTTTCCCTTTGCTGACAAAGGCAATCTTTTCGTCGCTGGAGGTCCATTTCGCCGCATTCGTGATATCTTCGACTCGACCGTCGGCATAAGTGGCTTTTAAAGTAAGCTGCTCGGTATTGTTTACCCTCATAAATAAGCTTTGCCGATCCACCTCGAGCTTCTTGGCCGAGTCGACATCGACTTTGACCGATGCCGATTTGCTTCCGTATTTCGCCGTAATAACGGTTTCGCCGGGAGCGTAAGCCGTAATCTCGCCGCGGATGGCGTCGGCCACCGTTTCGTTGCTGCTGGACCATTCCGCCTGTTCGGTCACATCCTCGACCGTGCCGTCGGGGAAGGTGGCCTGCAACGTTATTCTCTCCGTGCCGTCGACAAGCAGGGAGACCTGGGGTTTGTCCGCATCCAGCCGGCGGACCAGCTCAACGCTGACGGGAATCGAGACCGAACGGCTCCCGAACTTGGCTACAACGGTGGCCGTCCCCGAGCCCAGTCCTTCCACCGTACCGTTGACGACTGTCGCGACCTCGTAATTGTCGACGCTCCATTCGGCTTTCTCGGTCACGACCTCCTTCGTCCCGTCACTGTAAAAAGCAGTTAACTCCACCTGCTCTTTAACGCCGGTACGAAGCTGCAGGGAATGACGATCCTTCGTCAAAGCCTTGACCTTCTTGTGAATCGTTACCTTGACGACGACTGTCTTCCCCTGATAGGTCGCCGTCAGGACAGCGGTTCCTTCGCCCTTTGCCGTAATGGTACCGGCGTAGACCGACGCCACTTCCGGATTTTCGCTCTCCCAATCCGTCTTGATCGTCACTTCTTCCGTTTTGCCGTTGACATAGACTGCGGTAGCCGTTAACGATTGGGTGTCGCCGATCTCCATTGTCAGCTCGTTCTTGGACAGAACGAGCCGGGAGATTTCCTCCGCTGCCATTACGCTGCCTGCTCCCATGCAATAGAAAAGCATGGTCATACATAATACAACCTGAACGATTTTTTGCAATCTTCCTTGCCTCAACGTCATTGTCCTCCTTGATAATTAATATGCAGCCGGGATAAGGATTCGGAATTATGGAGCGGGCGGGGGAGCTGAAATCCGAATCATGGTTTATATCGGCAAATGAGAAGGAACAAATTGGGGTTTCCAGATGGGAAATGCATGTAAAAACTGTGTAAAACGCTCCCATATGATTCCGCGGTGACGCTGTGCTCTTTCAGGAAAAAAACATCCGCCTATTTATTTTGCAGGGGGAAGGAGAGACGGAACAAGGCTCCTCCTTCCGGTCGGTTCTCGGCGGTGATGCTTCCCGAGCACCGTTCGACAATGGCGCGGGCAATCGCGAGCCCCAGCCCGTTCTCCCCGTCATGTCCTTTGACAAAACGGTAAAAAAGCTTCGGAACGATATCTTCCGGAATTCCTTCCCCATCGTCGGTCACTTCAATGACGATGCTGCCATCCTTGCAGAAGGAACGGATGACGACAGACGAACGGGCGTGCCGGATCGCATTGGCGATTACGTTCAGCAACGCTTGAATTAGCTTGTCCGGATCGGCATAGATGATAGCATCAAGCGATGTATCATCCTCTCTGTATTCAACCGCAATCCGGTTTTGGATGATAAGAGGATCGAGCTTTTCTATCGTTCGGGCAACGACCTGATGGATCGCTACTTCCGTATGGGCGAAGATTCCGTCCTCGATATCGAGCTTGGCCAGCAGCATGATTTCCGTCACGATTTTCTTAAGTCGTTCGCACTCTTCCGCGATGACGTTCAATCCGTGCTTCGCCTGCTCCTCTTTAAAGACGCCGTCCCGGATTCCTTCCGCATAACCTTGAATATTCATCAATGGAGTTTTCAGTTCATGTGAAGCATTCTGGAAAAATTCCTTCTGCGTCCGATGATACCCGTCCAGCTCGGCAGCCAGCTTATGGACGCTTGCGGCGACCTCCCCGATTTCTCCGCCCGCCTTCACCATCTGAACCTCGGAGAAGCGGCGATTCTGCACTTTGTGCAGTTCATCCCGCAGAGTGGACAGGGGAGTGACCAGCCGCCTTGTAATGAATATGCTGAGCAGCAGCGCGAACAAGGCACCCAACCCGAAGATGAGGACCATTCGTTGGATGAAGCTGAATTGGATCGATTTCAACCGGTCCATTGGAGCAGCGACGACCAGCTTGTCCGAATAATCGTTCGCCTGGATCGTCTCAATCAGGTATGTGTTCTGCTGGCCCTTCCATACATTGCCTTCTCCTAGAGCCAGCTCCCGGGCATTCTGAATAATCTCCGTGTACTCTTCGTTGGAGACGGGCAGGGAAATGGCATTATTGTTGGAATAGAGGAAGGCCATATGGGCATTCGGCGAAACGATCTGCGTGACCAAATCGACGGTTCTATTCGTACCGCTGCTGTGGGAGGACCCGGTCCCCATATACTGCAGCATGACAGCCCGGCCTTGTTCCCTCATTTCTTTCCGTTGGCTGTCGATCAGGATATCCAACAATAACGTGCTCATTAACCAAGCGGTCACGATAAGGAGAAAAAGAAGGAGTAAACCGAATGCTAGATTCAGGCGAGTCAGCAGCCTCATGACGGCTCCTCCTCTGTGGAACGCAGCCTGTATCCGTAACCCCACACGGTATCCAGCGGGAGATTATCCATTTTTTTGCGTATCCGTTTCACCAAATCGTCGACCGCCCGGTCGCTGCCGTAATAATCTGCACCCCAGACTTCATTTAACAGCTCGCTTCGGGAATAAGCATGGTTCGGTCTTTCCGCCAATATGTACAACAGGGTAAACTCCTTCGCTGTCATCTCGAGCTCGGAGCCGTGCCAATATACTCTTCTTTCTTCTGGAATGATTTGCAGAGCCCCAACCACCAGAGTTGTCGGGGAAGCCGCGCATCCCGTGCCGGGATTCGCCTGCTGCATGGACCACCTGAACAGCAGTCGGTTGACCTTGGCCACCAGCTCGCGCGGGCTGAACGGCTTCGTTAAATAATCGTCGCTTCCCAGCTCCAGTCCCATAATTTTGTCCACTTCCTCATCCTTGGCGGAAATCATGATGATGGGCACCTCGTCGTCGTTCCGGATCTGCCGGCAGAATTCATAGCCATCCATGCCGGGCAGCATAATGTCCAGCACCCACAGATCGGGGGGCATTACTTTACGCAGCTGGAGCGCTTCTTCCGCGGATGAAACACCGATCGTGCGATACCCTTCCCGCTGCAAATAGGCTTCAACAATTTGCCGAATATGAAGCTCGTCGTCAACAATTGCAATAAACTGAGACATTCCTATTCAGTCCTCCGTAGTCAGTAAAATCATGTTTATTGTAACAGATGGAAGAATGGGCGGGAGGGATTGGAGGCGAATTCTACACTTTTTCTACATCTGATCGTTCTTCTGCGATTGGGGAGCTTTTCAAAGCCAGGTCACCGTGCCGGAAAAAACAACAGCCACCGGTAGGTTTCTGCCGGTGGCTGCGTATAATATTAACTGCAATCGGATCCGGATTGAAGTTCGACGGGAACTTCCGGAATAATGGTGGACAGGGCCGATTTATACAAGGTTTGCTGCTTGCCGAAGGAGTCGTGGATAACGATGACATATTTGTCAAAAGCGGTGATCGTTCCCTTTAGCTGTACCCCATTCACGGTGATGATGGTGCATTTCGTATTCTTTTTGCGCAAGGTGTTCAGATAAAGATTCTGGTCAAACAGAGGCCTGGTTCTTTGATCAAGTTCCTGCATTGGTTTAATCCCTCTTTCTCTTTAAGGATTTTAATCTAATCATACCATAGAACGGAGGCTGCGGAACAAGAGTCTAACGCCTTATATACAACCTTGGATTGGGACAGGAAGTCCTGTTGTGGTATGATGATAAAAATTATGAACAGCAGGTGATTGACATGAAAAAACGGACATGGTTAATATGCGCGGCCTCCTTAATAATGATCTTGCTCCTGTCGGGATGTGCCCAAGCCGGCCAGGCCCCTTCCGGACCGCCGACACCGTCCTACGAACCATCCTCCGAACCATCCTCGTCCCCGGTACCCGAGCCCAGCTCCGAACCCGTACCCGGCCCTTCTGCTGAGGCAGAAGAGGAGGAGGGGCTTGCCGGCATTGTGAACCGGATGACACTGGACGAAAAAATCGGACAGATGATCATTGCCGGTGTCGATGGGACGGTCCCTTCGGCCCGGGACGAAAGAATGATCAAGCAGCAGCATGTCGGGGGCATTATTTTTTATAAAAACAATTTATCCGACCCGGCTTCAGTCGTTAGCTTCGGCAACCGGCTCAAGCAATGGAATGAGGGCCATCCGGTTCCGCTGCTTCTGTCCGTTGATCAGGAAGGGGGGCGGGTAAGCCGGCTTCCAGGCTTCGATCAACTGCCGACCGCTCAGGAGGTGGGACGATGGGGCCGCCCGGAAGCGGCCGGAGAGCTCGGAAGGATTCTGGGCGAAGAGGTCGGAGCAATGGGGTTGAATATGAATTTTGCCCCGGTGCTGGATATTAACAATAACCCGAAGAATCCGGTTATTGGAGACCGCTCCTTCGGTTCTGACGCTGAGACCGTAACCGGCATGGGGCTCGAGGTAATGAAGAAGATGGCGGAGACCGGGATCATCCCGGTAGTCAAGCACTTTCCGGGGCATGGAGATACAGAGACCGATTCCCATCTCGACCTGCCGGTCATCAGGAAGAGCGAGCAGGATTTGGCCGGTCTGGAATGGAAGCCGTTCGCGGAGGCCATCCGGGAAGGAGCGGACGCCGTCATGGTGGCGCATATTCTGTTTCCCGAGATTGACGGGCAGAATCCGTCTTCTTTGTCAGAGAAGGTAGTGACGGGACAATTGCGCGATAAGCTGGGCTTCGATGGGGTAATTCTGACGGATGACCTCACTATGGGGGCAATCGTCAATCGGTATGGCATCGGGGAAGCCGCCGTTCTCTCTGTCCAGGCAGGGACGGATATATTGCTGGTTGCCCACGAGTATGCCAATGTCGATGCCGTGATCGCCGCCATAAAGCAAAGTGTCGCCGACGGCAAGCTGACCGAGGATCGGATCAACGAGAGCGTGCTGAGAATTGTTCGGTTGAAGGCTAAATACAATCTGGAGGACAAGCCTGCAGAAACGCCGGATGTTAGTGTCCTTAACGGTCAGATCCGGACGATGACCAATCAATTCAGCACGAAGACGGCTAAAGAATAGTGCTTGCTTGCGGCGTATAATTCGACGACACAGATAGAAAAAGACAGTCCGGCGCTAATACTATCGGGTAATCCGTAGAAAGCGTGGACTGTCTTTTCCGTTTACTCTTTCTTCTCCTTATCCGTAGATGCTTGCAGCCGTGCGGGGGACGGGGTGGAGGCGGATCCATCGGACTCCACATAATGCTGCAGCACGGACAGCTTGTTATCCCAAAACCGATCAAAATAAGCAAGCCAGCGCTTCAATTCGAGAAGCGGCTCCGGCTCAAAACGGTATCGTGTCTCCCGCCCGACTTTCCTCTCCTTGACGAGCCCTGCATCGGCCAAAATGCGCAAATGCTTGGAAACGGCCGTCCGGCTTATCGGAAAGTGTCCGCTAATCGCCGTCACGGCCATCTCCCGGTCATCGATCAGTCTGAGGAGCTTGCGCCGGGTGGGATCGGCAATGGCTTGGAAAACATCCACTTTCGGAGAGGTCATGTCAAGCCTCGACATACTCGCCCAGCTTCTTAACCAATCCGGTCCAGCCTCCGCTCATCTGGTCGTGGACCAAGGCGTGGGATTCGCCGAATTCGGTAACGGTTTCGGTATCCCACCCGGAATGGATCAGAGTGAACTCTGTCTTGCCGTCCAGCTCTTTCAGTTCGAAGGTTAGGGTCCAATCCTTGCCCCAGCGGAAGGAAAGGCGATGGGGCGGCTCCGCTTCCGTTACTTTGCAGGGCGACATGCCGAACGGACCCGCGTTGATTTGAAATTTATGGCCGACGACGGGCTGCATATCATTCGGCATAAACCAGGAGGCCATGCCTTCTGCAGTCGCAACGGCCTCCCATACTTTCTGAATAGGCGCGTTAAAAATCTGTGTTTTACGGATATCGGGCAGGGCATTAGAATTTTTGGTCATGTTTAAGTCCTCGCATCATCAAATAAGTATCTTACTTTCTGGTGTTTACCTTGCTCTGCGGGCGAAAACGCAAGGCCGACCAAGTTTCGTCCACCGATACATTGCTGACCGCTCTGTACTCGGAGCTATTCTGTACGATAGCGTTTAATGTATCCCGGTTAATATCGGTCTTGATCTTAGAGCTTTGCTTGGGATAGGCGATCCAGAACAGGGCGTCCTCGTTCAATATCGGAAGAACCCGCGGCAGCCATTCCTCCGTATCCCGGGCGTTGTTCACGAACAGCAGCACGAAATCACAGATGCCGTCCGTGCTGTCGCTCGCTTCATTTCCAAGACTGAATCCTGGCGGGGAATTAAGAACAGCGGCAGCTTGTCCGCTTTTATAACGTAATTTCTTCAGCAGCTCTTCATTCATTTAGCTCAACTCCTGTATTGGCTTAAAAATCATTATATGAAACCTTTTGGTTTCATGTCAAAGGAAAATTCAGGCCCTTACCCTAATGGGCAGGGCACCAATCCATTCAAGCGGGGGAACGCGTATTTCAAAAAAAAGCGTTTATTTTACTGCAATTTGCCAGCGGACTCCGAACGGATCCTCGACGCGGCCCAGCATCGAGCCCCAAGGCATTAACTTCAGAGGGAAAATGACCCTTCCATCCCGGGATAGCCGCTCGAATACGGTTCTCGCTTCGGCTTCCGACTGCAGTTCGAGTGCCAGATCAATCTGATTTCCGGAGCGGATAGGGGAAGAGTCGGCCATAAAAATCTGCAGCTCGCCGACCTTGAGCACGAGGTGCATCACTCTGCTTCTCTCTTCCGGGGAAGCGTCGGGCCAATTTTCGAAGGTTTGTACGCTCACAATTTCCCCGCCCAGTGCTTTTGCATAAAAATCGGCTTGTTTTCTGGCATCCTCGCAATAGATATACGGACTCAATCTGCTCATAGCCAATCCCCTTTTCTCATATAGGCTGCAGCTATTCCTAAGTTTATCATAGCGTTATAATGAAACCAAAGGGAGAAGGCTGAAGGCTTATCTCTGCTTCGGGTGTTAAAGTCTGGCTGCGGCTGTGGCTAGCCGGATGATATCCGGTTAGCCATCCAAGCCCCTGTCGGGAAGGGAGAGTAAATGATGTACAAAATTATGATTGTGGAGGATGATCCCAAAATTTCCGAGCTTCTGCAGTCCTATATTCAAAAATATGGGGACGAGGGGATCGTCGTTAAAGATTTTCAGCGCGTTCTGGAGCAATTTCAAGAGACGGAGCCCCATGTGGTGCTGCTGGACATTAATTTGCCGAGCTTCGACGGGTATTATTGGTGCCGCCAGATCCGAACCGTCTCGACCTGCCCGATCATCTTTATTTCTGCGCGAAACGGGGAGATGGATCAGGTCAGAGCGATAGAGAACGGCGCGGATGATTATATTACCAAACCGTTCCATTATGAGGTCGTCATGGCCAAAATCCGCAGCCAGCTTCGGCGTGTATACGGCGATTATGCGGTCAAGATGAGCGAAAGGACCGTGGACAGGGACGGCCTAGTGCTTTATCCGGAGAGGATGGAGCTGCATCTGAAGGGGCGCATGGTTCCGCTGACGAGAAAGGAGACGGTTCTGGTCGAAACACTGCTGGAGCGCTGTCCGCGTGTCGTTAGCCGGGAAATGATCCTGGACAAGCTCTGGGACGACTATACCTATGTGGACGATAATACGCTCAGCGTCAATATAACGCGCATACGCAAAAAGCTGACGGAGCTCGGCATCGAGGAAGCTCTGGAAACCGTCCGCGGAGTAGGTTATCGTCTGAACAAGACGTGGGAGGCTCAAGAACGGACATGAGATTGTTTTTGCGGGAGCACCTACCTCTGATCGGCTTCACGATCGTTCAATTGTTCGTTGTCCTTCTTGTCTACTGGTTTGACGGTTACGACCATCTGTCCACCGCCTTGTATGCCGTTTTTCTGGGATTGTTTCTGTTAACGGGCTACTTGGTGTTCCGGTACTACAGCCATCGCAGGTTTTATGAACGGTTATCGAGTCCCGAAACATCGCTGAGCGAATCTATTCAAGAACTGGATTCTGCCCCAGTGCCGGAGGCGCTGGGGCAGCTGCTGAATTCCTTGTACCGCAACTACCAGCAGCAATTAAAAACGTGGGAAAGAAAGCAGCAAAACCACCTAACCTTTATGAATCAATGGGTTCACCAGATGAAAACCCCTTTGTCCGTCATTGAGTTGATCATTCAGAATGAGGAGGACCCGCGGCTCGAAAGTATTTCGGAGGAAACGGACCGGATGCGGGCGGGACTGGAGATGGTGCTGTACATGGCCAGGCTTGAAACATTCGAGCAGGATTTTCACGTTGACAAGGTGTCGCTGCGCGAGATCGTCAATGACGTGATCGGCGAAAATAAACGTTTGTTCATCCGCAGCTATGTGTATCCGGAAATCCAGGTCGATTCCCGATTTATCGTGGAAACGGATGCCAAGTGGCTTCGCTTTATTCTGCAGCAGCTGCTGTCCAACGCCATCAAATATTCGGCCGGCAGCCGGGAGAAGATCACCGTCGCCGCTTCCTCCGAGGGGCGGGCGGTCCATCTCGAAATCAGGGATCGCGGAGTCGGCATCCCGGCATCGGATCTGTCGCGCGTGTTCTATCCGTTCTACACCGGAGAGAATGGCCGGCTCTTTAAAGAATCGACCGGTATGGGACTTTATCTCGTGAAGCAGGTGGTAGACAAGCTGAACCATGAGATTGACATCCGGTCCGAGACGGGCCGCGGAACTACGGTCCGAATCACTTTCCCCCATGCTTCCCATTAGGGAGGCCCGGGGTACTGGAGGACAGCCGATCCGTCGGAGAGAATCCCAGTCCATTTTGGAGCCGGGGTTCTTTTTTTGCCGGAGAGAATGGTGCGGATTTGGCCTTCACTGCGCGTAATCTTACAAAGTTGTTAGATTAATGAAAGACAATGCGATAGGAAAGACGGCAAGGCTGGAGTAAACTGTAAGCAGAACGGTAAAAGGTAAGGAGATCTAACAGCTATGGAAATATTAAAAGTGCATGATCTGAGCAAAATTTATCCGGGCAAGGTGCCTTATGAGGCCCTCTCCAACATTAATTTAACGATTGATAAAGGGGAGTTTGTCGGAATTATGGGACCGTCGGGGAGCGGAAAGACGACTTTGCTGAACCTGGTCTCCACGATCGACTTTCCTACGTCGGGGGAGGTGCGGATTGAAGGCAAGAACCCTCACCAATTATCCAAAGAGAAGCTGGCGTATTTCCGCCGCCGTGAACTGGGATTTATTTTCCAATCGTTCAATCTTCTGCACACCTTGACGGTTAAAGAAAATATCGTGCTGCCCCTGACCCTTGACGGGGTAGATGTGAAGGAAATGAACCGGCGAGTGGCCGTGATGGCGGCAAAGCTGGGAATTGAATCCATCTTGGACAAACGAACCTATGAAATCTCGGGAGGACAAGCCCAGCGGACGGCGATTGCCCGGGCCCTCATCCATTCCCCCAAGCTGGTGCTGGCCGACGAACCGACCGGAAATCTCGATTCCAAGGCCGCCCGCGACGTTATGGAGCTGATGGCCAAATTAAACCGGGAGGAGGAAGCGACGATGATGCTGGTGACTCATGATCCGATTGCCGCCAGCTACTGCCATCGCGTCGTCTTCATTAAAGACGGACAGTTCTTCAACGAGATCCATTGCGGGGACAACCGTTCCTCCTTCTATCAGAAAATAATTAACGTTTTATCGCTGCTGGGAGGGGATGCGCATGACTTTTCGCCAATTCGCGTTTAATAACATCATGCGCAACAAGCGCACCTATCTGGCCCATTTTTTGAGCAGCGCCTTTTCGGTCATGATTTTTTTTACGTATGCCCTGCTTCTGTTCCATCCGAATCTGCAGGGTGAGCTGGCTTCCACAAGTAAAACGATGAGCCAATTGGCGACGATGGGAATGAGAGTGTCCCAATACCTGATTTTCATTTTCTCTTTTTTCTTCCTATTGTATTCGGTCAGTGCATTTCTGAAGATCCGCAAGAAGGAATTCGGCATTCTGATGACGCTCGGAATGTCTCCCAAGCAGTTGAACAAGCTTGTTTTCATAGAAAATATGATGATCGGGATGGCCGCGATCATTACGGGAATACTTATTGGTCTCGTCTTTTCCAAGCTTATTTTGTTAATCAGCGCGAGCATTCTGTATATTGAGAAAGGGCTGGCCTTCTATATTCCAATTCAAGCCGTATGGACGACAGCCGGGGCGTTCTTCCTTCTGTTCGTTCTGATTTCGCTGTTCACTTCGCGAACGGGAACGCGGGTGCAACTGACGGAGCTGATTCGATCCGATGAGAAGCCCAAGCCGGAGCCCAAAGCTTCTCTGATCTTGTCGCTGCTCGCTGTTTTACTGATTGGCGCAGGGTATGCAATGGTCTTTTTGTTCGCGGTGCAAAGATTGTTTTCCCTGATCCTATTGGCGGCAGGGGTAGGTTTTGTCGTGCTGGGGACATATTTTCTGTTCACTCAATTGAGTGTTTATGTGATCCGGGCGTTGAAGAAGAAGGAACGGTTGTTCTTTAATAAAATCAATCTGCTGACTCTCTCGGAATTAAGCTATCGGATGAAAGACAATGCGGTCATGTTCTTCATCGTAGCGGTTATTTCAGCTTCCGCATTTACCGGCATCGGCACCAGCCTGGCGATCGCCGATCCGGGGCTGGCCGAGATGACGAACCCGTTCGCCTACAGCTATTCCAGCAGTCCGGATAACCGCTTGAAAGAGAAGCATCTTCAGGAAATCAAGGACCAACTGGAGGGCGCTAATTTGTCCTATCGGGAAGCTAAGGTCGTTCCGGATTATACCGAAAATGGAAAGACCATCTTGAAGCTGAGCGAGTACAATCAGCTGGCGGTCGCTCTCGGTTATCCCGCCGAATCGTTGAATGAAGAGGAAGCCATATTGGTTCCGGGCACGATAGCGGAGAAGGACCGATTCAAGAAAAATGACAGGTTGCCGGTTTCCGCGACATTAATGCAGGGAAAACTGGATATTTCCTTGACCGTCAAGAAAGCAGCGCCCTACATGGTCCTGCCTTCCTTCAGAAATATCGTGGTCGTTGCGGATTCCTTGTATGACCGAATATCCGAATCATCCGGCCTTCAGGAGTATTACTATTTCGCAGTGGATCAGTGGCAGAAGTCCAGAGGGGTTGCCCTAGCTTTGGCAGAACGGATCCCGCCGGACCCGGAAGCGGATTACTATTTATCCTCTCTGGTATTCGAATGGCTGAGCTCCAAGCAATCCAACGGCATTTTGCTCATTGTCAGTGTGCTGGTGGGAGTCGTGTTCTTCACTTTTGCCGCAAGCTTCATCTACTTCCGGCTGTATGCCGATTTGGAAAGAGACGAGCGTCAGTACCAGATGATTTCGAAAATTGGGCTGAGCAAATCCGAGTTAAGAAGAATGGTCACAAGGCAGCTTCTTCTGCTCTTCTTCCTGCCGATTGTGCTGGCTGTGATTCACAGCGGGGTGGCCTTCATGGCTCTGCAGTTTCTGGTCGATTATTCCATTGCTTACAATTCTTTGATCGTTTTTTCCTCCTTCGTCCTGGTTCAGTTGGTTTATTTCTTTGTCATCCGCTGGCGGTATTTGGGGCACTTGTACCAGAAGCTGGTGTGAACGGAAATCTTGTGGTAGGTTGTCGGCAGCTACAGCATCCTGGTAAGGTGTAGAAGGAGCGAAGAAGAACGTTTTGGAACTGGAGAAGGTCCGAGGATAACAGCGATTGGGAGCCCAAACGGTCTCGAGTAACTGGACATTCGCTATGGACCAAAAGTCCAGCAGCGAAAAGTCCACTCTTGTCTTCCAGAAGTCGGGCTTAGAAGAAAAATGGATGAAAAAGGGTTATAATAAGGAAAAGGATGGAAGGAGGACCCGCTATGATAAAAATGGTACTTATTCGTCACGGCCAAAGCATATGGAACCTGGAAAACCGGTTTACCGGTTGGACTGATGTCGATCTATCCGAACAAGGGCTGAGGGAAGCGAGGCAGGCGGGCAGAATCCTGGCGAAGAACGGATTTGTATTCGACAGGGCCTATACATCCGTGCTTAAGAGAGCGATTAGAACCTTATGGATCATCCTGGATGAGATGAATCTCATGTGGATTCCGGTTGCCAAGTCGTGGATGCTGAATGAGCGACATTACGGCGCCCTGCAAGGTCTCAATAAGGCGGAGACGGCTGCTCAATACGGGGAGGAGCAGGTGCAGTTGTGGAGAAGATCGGTCTCCGTCAGACCTCCTCAGTTGGATATGAAGGACGATAGATATGAAGCGGCCGATCCCCGATATAAGGATTTGAAGGAAGGGGAATTCCCCTTGACCGAGAATCTGGAGGATACGGAAGAGCGGGTGCTGAAGTATTGGCACGAAACGATAGTCCCCGTGCTTAGGGAAGGACAGAGAGTCATTATCTCCGCCCATGGGAACACTTTGAGGGCGCTGGTCAAATATCTGGACAATATCCCGGCCGATGGAATTGTCGGGTTGAATATTCCGACAGGGGTTCCGTTAGTGTATGAGCTGGATGAGGACCTTAGGCCGATCAGGCACTATTATCTGGGGATCGACGGGGAGCTCCCGGAAGGGACGGTTTCGGCAAGTCTTTAAAACAATTTCCTATTTACAAAGGTATAGGTTTTAACAGAGAGGGAGAGGCGCGAGCCATCTTCCTCTCTTATTTTGTTGGGAAGGGAGAGCAGGATTTGCTCTGACACCACCTATGCCCCTTTATATTAGACAAATGTAGAAAATATTCGCCAAACGTATTGACTATTATTTTTGACAAGTGTAAAATATGAAAAAAAGACAATTGTCAAAAAAGGAGTTGGAAGACATGAAAAATATAAAGAGGCTGCCCGATGCGGAATTTGAAATTATGAGGGTCGTCTGGGCTAACGAACCGCCTATCACTACCGCGATGATTATGGAACAGCTCGGGAACGAGCGGAAATGGAAAGCCCCCACGGTTATTTCACTTATGATGCGTTTGGTGGAACGGGGGTTTCTGCAAACCGAAAAGGAGGGGAAAGAGCGCACTTATTATCCGCTGATCCGTAAAGAGGAATACCTTGCCTTGGAAACGGAAAATTTTATGAAGCAATACCACGAGAATTCATTCCTGAGCTTTGTCAATACGCTGTACAACGGGAAACAGCTCTCGGACAAAGAGCTGGATGATTTGCTGAAATGGGCCAAGGAACGGAGGGAGTAATTCTTGCAAAATTTATTGATTTCATTACTTGAGAGTTCGCTGGCCATGTCGGCTATTGCTCTTGTGTATATGGCTATTGCGCCTCTGCTCTCCAAGAAATTTACGGCTAAAGGACTCTACTATGCGTGGCTAGTCATTGTTGTCGGACTGATTATTCCATTCCGGTTCCACCCGCAAGCATCGGCTATTAATATAAATACGCTGATCCCCGGGCTGAAGGCGGCGAGCGGTTCCTTCGGGGAACATGCGGTTTCTGCCGCGACGGTTACCTCGCTCGTCATTCCGTGGTCTGTCCTTGCCGGTAGCCTATGGCTTGTAGGAGCGATCGTATTTATCGCCTATCATGCCGTTCGACACAGACGTTTTCTGAGAATGGTCAAGCGCTGGAGCGACGAGATCACTGCTCCGCAAGTCCTGAGCACACTGCAGGATGTTCGAACGAAGCTGGGAATCCGGCGGCAGATTGGGCTGAAGGTCTGTCCCGGCATTTCCAGTCCGATGCTGATGGGCTTTGCCCGTCCGGTCATCTTGCTTCCGGCGGTAAATCTCCCGGCAGATGAGCTTGAGCTCATTTTGCAGCACGAGCTGGTTCATTTCAAACGCGGAGATATTTGGTACAAAACGATTGTGTTTCTGGCGACCGCCCTGCACTGGTTCAATCCGTTCGTCTATATGATGGCAAGAGAAATCTCCGTCCAATGTGAAATCTCCTGCGACGAAGAAGTGGTCAAAAATACGGACAGGAACGGCCGGCAGCGGTATGTCGAAACCATTATCGGGCTGATTAGAAAGCAGTCCCGGATGCAAACCGTGTTCTCAACTAATTTCTACGGAGGTAAACAGGGTATGAAGAACAGAATTTTGTCTATCATGGATTCCCGAAGCAAGAAATGGGGGATATCCATTGTGGCCGTCATCGTTATAGCAACGCTAAGCACGGGGATTGTGCTGAAGCTGAACACGGAGAATTCCGACAACGTGACCCCCCTGACAGCATCCGATGCGGAGGTAGGGGTGGAAAAGGAACGTCCGGATCCTCCGCTTACAGGTTCCACTTCACCGACGGGTTTGGATGGAGAAGTAGAAGGGGAAGGATCGGAGCCCGATCCGTCAGTGAACGGCAGCTTGTCAGGTGCTCCAAAGGAAAGCTTGGAGGAAGGAAGGGCTTCCGGGGATGGCGCATCGGTTCAAGGACCGAAGATGTTTCAATCCACACAGGATAATCTGGTAGCAGGGCCAAGCGGAGCGGCACCTGGACCTGAAGCTTCCATGAATGGCGCCTCGACGCGTTTAATTGAGGGCAAAGGGGAGCCCGCTCCTGTGCGTGACACTTCTGCCGATGATTCAGCGAGTATAGTCGAGGTTAACCCGAATACGGTTAAGCAAGACCCGTCTTCCGAGCCCGGTGTCTTTAATTTAGTAAAGGATTGAGAAAGACTGCGTAGAAGGAAATTCGAAAGGGTTGACAATGTGCAAAAGACATGGATATTTAGGCTGGTAGTAGCTTTAGTCGCCGTTGTCATGCTGGCAGCCGGCTGTTCAACTAAAAATGCCGGGAAGGATGGATCAAGCGACATCAGCAATACCGATCCCAATCCATTTGAACTGGATGACAAGGATACCGTTGTTTTGGGCCATATTGGTCATGGACTGGCCAATCCGGAATTAGATGAAACGGGCGCGAGACTTCCCTTGCGCTATAGCGGCGGCGAATTAAAGATAGATTATACTGTAAATGCAGCCGGAAAGGCGAAAAATGTAGGCTTTCTTGTCTTCGTAGACGGAATCCCGCAGCCTTATAAAATTAATACTGCCGATGCTCCTTATGAGTATATGCACATCTTTGAGCTGGAGGGGGATGACGTGCAGACGCCTTTCTCCTTTATCTTCACCCCGATCATCGGCAAGCAGGGGGAGACCTTGAGCGTCAGCATTGCCAGCGTATATAATCCGGCATTTATACCGGACATGAAAGAAACGAGTTCTTATGGAAGCTATCACGATACGTTGGAATCGATGTTTTCCCTTGTTTTTGACAAAGACGCGGAGGCTCTCGATGTTTCCTCTATCCCGCATAACGAATATTTAAGTGATGTTCGCCTGTCGGCCGAACTGATCACGAAAGAGATGATGGAAACCCAGGGCGGTTTTGTAACGATAGATTCGGAGACTCTGGAGAAAAATGTATTCAGCCGTTTGTATTTTGACGGGGCGGTTCTGTCGAAGGTCGACAATCTCCAGGTGAAGGACAGCGGCACCCTTCATGTCACCTTTCAAATATTCGGCCATCCCGGAGTGAGGTATAGAAATACGTTCTACATCAATCATAAACCTTTAATCGGCAAGGAAGGAAGCACTTTTGAAACGGTACTCGCCAAGGGCGAGGCGGCAGTGATCGACGCGGATATCGATTTAGGGAAACTGGAGGAACTCAATACGTTTTATGTCGTTTCGGTTCCGGTGAATGCCGCCGATTTCCCAGATGATGTCGTTGTCTTGGAAAAAACAGCGTCCATCTTATTATATAAATGAATGGAGACCAAGCGGCCTATGAATAAGAAGCTGTTGATCGTCACATTACTTCTATCCGTATTTTTAGCTGCGGGATGCGCACAAAACAATGCGAATTCAGAACGTTCGATAGATCCGTCTCCCCGTACGGAAAGCCAGGCTAACAATAAAACAGACGCACCCGATATGGCGGCGACTCCCGTCGTTTCCAAATTGAAATTGGAGAAGATCCAAGGCGACATCAAGAGCATTCATTACGCAGATGGCAATAAGGTGCTCATATCGGCCGACAAGCTGTATTTATATGACCTGGGCACGGGGAATGTTGTGGCGGAAGCCCCGCGAGAAGCATTCGAGGGAGAAAATTACTGGGTGATTGACAGCGGGTACGTTGCGGTCGGGGTAAAAATCAATACAGGCAAAAGCAACGGGAGTATGTTGACGACAAACGAAGGGATGGCCTACAGCGCCGTCTTCTATGACCGGGAGCTGAATAAACAATCCGAATTCCATTTCAGTTCATTGCTTGATGGCGATGACGTATTGTCTACCGACTCGTTTTCGTTTTCTTCCGATGGAAACCAGGTAGCTTATGCAACATTATCCGGCCTATATCTATATGATTTCAGCAAGGATAAGAGGACAACGGTCATCGATTTGCTCTCTGAAGATTATAAGGGGCGCTCCGGCCTTGCCACGATTGAGCAAATCGGGTTCACGAACGAGGACAAGACTATTGCTTTCAAGGCGCAGAGCTTGGATGTCCCCGCTATCCCCGGCAAGCCTTCTTTCGATACATGCGGTACAGTCAACACGGATGGCTCCGCACTATCCAATCGGACCTTCGACAATTACATATGCAAGGAACTGACGGCTTACAACAAGGTGCTATTCTTGGCAGAGGATTTTACGGTTCCGTCAGGAAAAATTCTGGTTATGGAGACTCCCGGCGGGACAACGAAGCTTCATACGTTGACGGAGAAGGGCGAAAGCGGATTTGTAACGGGCTCCGATTCGGGACGCTATTTCGCCACTTCGCTTGCAGACAAGAACGGCACCGGATGGAAAATTCGGGTATATCATACGGAAACCGGTAAGCTGGAAGCGGAGCAGCTCGTCTCGAGTGACGGGAAGGAGCTCTATATGGCCAGAGATCCGAAAATCAAGGTGATCGACGATATAAGGACTTGCATTGTGCTATTGGGATCAACAAAGGCGGATATTGAAACCAAAGTGGTGATCAGTCAGTTTTAATTTTGAAAACCGGGCGCTTTCTTCCTTTAAGTCCCAATTGTTCTTAGAAGAAGAAAGCTGCTTTGTTTCATAGGAGGAACGGATGGGTGAAAGTAACCTTCAAAGGAATTTCCAAGCAGTATAAAGGCAAGTATGCGCTGAAAAACTTTACGTCCGAGCTGGAGAACGGGATTTATGGTTTGCTGGGGGCGAACGGTGCGGGAAAAACGACGCTGATTAACATCTTTGTCGGCATTTTGAAAAGCGATGAGGGGCAAATATTGATCAATGGCGAGGATGTGCGGGGCTTGGGAATAGACTTTCTGTCCCATATCGGTTATTTGCCGCAGTATCCGCAGTTTTACAAAAACTTTGAAGTGATGGATTTCTTGCGGTATATGTGTGTGCTTAAAGATATTCCCATGGAAAAGGGCGAGAAGAGGGCCAGGGAATTGCTGGAGATCGTCAATTTGAGCAGTGCCCATAATAAAAAGATCGGAGCGCTGTCCGGCGGAATGCGCCAGCGTGTCGGAATTGCACAGGCAATGCTCGGCGCCCCGGATATTCTGATACTGGACGAGCCGACAGCCGGACTTGACCCACAGGAAAGGATCCGGTTCCGCAACCTGATTGCCAAATTTGCCGAGAACCGAATCGTATTATTGGCTACGCATATTGTCTCCGACATTGAATTTATCGCCAATCAAGTCATCCTGCTCAAGGACGGTCAGCTCGTGAAACAGGATACGCCGCAGGCCCTAATGAGGGGAATGGAGGGGAAGGTTTGGAATGTAACGGCGACGGATGCGACGGTCGATGACAAGCTGAAACGCCTTAAAATCAGCAATATGATGCGGGACCAGGAGAAAATTCTGTTAAGGGTGATTGCCGACGAGCAGCCGGATCCCCATGCTGTCCATGTGCAGGCGAATTTGGAGGATGTTTTCTTATACTATTTCGGTGAGGGCGAGCAATGGTAAAACTAATCGTTTATGAATGCCGCAAGCATTTCCTGAAAACGTCCGTTCTTCTGGCCGTGCTGCTTTTCTCCATCCTGAGCGTTGCCAAAATTTACAGCATCTACAATGGGAACTCGCTGCTTTCCAAAAACTATTCCGGCCCCGAGTGGAAGGGACTCTATTGGGAGATGTACGAGGACTTCGGAGGAAAAATAACGGATGAAAAAATCAGACGGCTCATGGCCATATATGGACCTCTTGAGAAACAAACGGCCGATCGTACGGCAAGCACGCGAACGGATAACCCCGATACCTACACCGGAAATGTCTACAACGACCGCCTTTTCTTCGATTGGTGCTTTGTGAAGCCCATGAAGTATGCCTATATGTACAGAAATCATGCTAACGATATTGTGACTGCGGCCAAGGATAATATGGATTTTTATGAATCGGTCGGCAATGGGTACGAATACCGAAAGAATGCCGCCATTGCGGAGCTTTTTAAAGAACGGGCTATATCCCACTTTTCCTATACGGAAATGTACCAATATTACTTGCATTATGATTTTTCCGCGTTTCTAGTTTTGCTGATTTGTCTGTACGGCTTAATGAGCGTATTTGTAACCGAGAAGGAAACGGAGATGGATACCCTCTTATTGACTACGAAGGCAGGGGGAAGACGAACGGTTATCGCCAAGCTTGCCGCTTCTGCCATCTTCATATGCATCGTCTGCTCCTGGTTCTGGCTGATTGATTTCGCGGCATTTTCCGGGATCTTCGGTTCTCTGGAAGCCGCTTCCTCTCCTCTGTACGCCGTCGAGAATTTCGCAAACTCATCGATTGCTGTGAGCCTGGGCCAATACGCCCTGCTGTCCGGCTTGGTGAAAACGGTGGGAATTCTCGTGCTCGGCCTGACGTTTCTGCTCGTTTCCTGCCTGTTTAAAAATGCCCTGCTGCCTTTTATCATCAGCCTGTTCTCCGCCTTCGGACTGATCTATATGGAGGAAGCGTACATGGGCTCCGGACACGTGCTGTTCAAAGTGATCAACCCGTTTGTGCTGGTCGTCAATCGGGAGCTGTTTCGCAAGACGGAATTTGTCAATCTGTTTGGTTATCCTGTGTACAGCTATCTGTCGGCCCTCTTGTTTGCGGCCGTCTGGGGGACGGTATGTATTGTGGCCATTGCGATGCTGGTCCGCAAGAATGCTCAATCCGGAAAAGGGGGGAAGAAGCGTGTCCTTGTGGATTTATGAGATGAAAAAAATGTTTTTCTATCAGAAGGGCCTGCTGTTCATCGGATTGTATTTCGTTATCAGCACGGCGGCCCTGATTGCTTTCGACACGCCCGTCAACCCGGATGTGGAATTGAATGCTCCGCAGTATTTTTATTACCTGGATCAAGTCCGCGGTCCATCCTCGGAGGAAAGCGAACGGTTCTTGACGGATGAATCCCGTCGAATTTCCGACGCAAACGTCGCCTTGCGAAAAGCATACGACGATCATTATGACAGGAACCTTGCGGAGGATGAACTGGTGGCCATAACCCGTCCGCTGGAGGACATCGTCCGGAATGAAAGAGGCTTTAACCTTGTTTTTGACCAATATTCGTATATTCGCGAGCAGCCGGACAACCGGTATTTTCTGTATACGAACGGCTGGGACGGGCTTCTGTCGCATGACAGCCTGGATTTGTTCTTTCTTTTATTGCTGCTCGTACTCGTGGCTCCGGTGTTTTGCTACGAGTTTGAAAGCAAGATGGATCCGCTCATCCTTACCGTCAAGAAAGGAACAAGGGTTCAGGCTGTCACTAAGATAGGTCTTGTGCTGGCAACCGTTGCCGTGCTCTGTCTATTCACCGAGGGCTTAAGATACGGTTTCTTTCATTTCAAATACGGCTTGGATAATGGAAGTTATACGCTGCAAAGCTTGTCCTATTTTGGAACGTCTTCCAAGGATGTCACGCTGTTCGACACATTTGTATGGTTGGCGGTGTGTAAGCTGTTCGGCTATCTAAGCTTTGCCATGCTCATTATGTTTGCTGCGGTATATATAAAGAAATACGCGCTGACCCTATTCGCCAGCACTGCCGTGGTCCTGCTCCCCTATTTCGGATTCCGCCTGGAATCCTCGAAATACTGGTTGCCGGGGCCGCTCGGGTTTATGATTTCCACGGGATTCTTCCGAGGGAACGAGTATGAGTACAACATCTATACGGAGCAGAAGGACGTCGTATTTCAGGAAGTTTCCGGCGCGGCGTGGATCCTGTTGTTTGCCGTTACGTTGTGCATCGGTATTGGCATGTTTATTGGAATCATGTTTCGGCATAGGAATGTATGGGGAGCCGGCCAACGAAGTCACCGGCTGAGGCCGGTCGGTCTTACGCTCATCCTTAGTTTGGCCGCATCCGCGTTATCCGGCTGCGCCTCTAATGGAGAAGAGGGGAACTATGATATTTATAACTCCTCTTCCAAAAGGTCGTTTGAGAATGAGCGCTATCGGTTTTATGCAGATGAAACGATTATGTTCGAGGATAAGGAAACCGGGGAGCAAGAAAACTTGATCCGAAACCCGCTGCAATCATCCACCAAGGTCAGAGATGTTATTTACGGCAACGGTTCGCTTGTTTACTACATGAAGTATGATTTTGACAAGTCAAAGCTTCGGGAAACGGTTGACCGATTTTCGGTTATAGAAGTAGATACGGCGACCTTTGAGGAGAGAATTGTTTTCGAAAAAAACTTGAACGCAGATAGAGACCATTTTTTGGGGCTGAATAAAACCTCCGTGTCCGATGAAGTTTTCTTCATGACAGTAGACTCTTTTTTTATGGACGAGCGCAGCATCTACCTAATCGGCGAGGGGGAGATCAGGCGGGTAAGTAAACTAACGGGCAACGTGAGTGTTATCGTCCAATCGCGGGTGATGAGAAGTGTCGCTTTTGACGGCCGGAATATTTATTATGTCAATGACAAATCCGAGGTGGCCAAGTACGATACGAAGACCGATTCGGAAACGGTTATTCCTGATCTTATAACGGAATATTTTGTGTTGACCGATACGGAACTGCTTTATATCAATCGCAAAGATAAGCAAAAAATCTATGCCATGAATTTGGGTGATTTTTCAACTCGCAAAATTACGGATAAATCCGTCCTAACCTTCACTTTCGACGGGAACTATATTTACTATGAAAGTAAGGCAGACCTTAAGAAATATCGAATCGACCGGGACGGACAAGAGGAGACGCTTATCCCAACCGATAAAGGAATACGGAACTAAACCAAAATAAGCACCAGGAACGGCAAAATCACGGGAGGAAATAAAGGTCCCGGTTTATTAAACCATCTCAAAACGCTGCAAAGCGTTTTTTTCATATTTAAATTCGGACGTTTTAGCTGATAGTGCCTCTTTTAATCAGAAGGCTTTCCTAATATCCAGTTTGCGATTTTCAGCACCGGAGACTCTCGTATGATGTGAACTCTTTCGGGATAGCCCGGTCATCCGCCGGATCGGGTAAAAGACAAACAAAACTGCAGGTCTTTTAGGGGGAAAAGCCGCGCGATACCTAATTCTAAAGCGATAGTGCAGGTCTTTTTTGGAAAAAGTCGCGAAATGCTTAATTCTAGAGCGATAGTGCAGGTCTTTGGAGCGATTTTTGCGAAATGGCCACATTTGGTCAAAAAGACCTGCACATTTGAGCGTCTTTGGCCCTCTTTTTAGAAAATGGCAGGATTTTAATGCACTTTTGCTCGTCTTTACGACGATCTTACCGACCGGGGATGTAGCGTGTGGTTTCCCTGCTCATCACGCTCCATTGGGCAGAAGTCTAGGGGGGGCCGAAAAATGACTAGAACGGGCTTCGATTTCTTGTAAGCCGGAGATGTCATTTTCATTGACATTGATGGTTGTTCGGTATATAGTTGTTTAGACAACTAATATAAGGGAGCGGCAAAAACATGACTGTGCAAGAAATTGCCCTGGATCATTCCATAGGCTTTATTATGGGCATTACACATCGGAAACTCGCGCTCGTATTGCAGAATCGGCTGAAGAATTTCGATATCACCCCCGAACAATGGTCGGTTCTATACTTGATTAGCCGGGTAGACGGCCTGATTCAGAAAGAGATTGCTCAGCGCTCGGGCAAGGATAAGCCTACCACTACCCGCATTCTCGATCATCTGGAGACGAAGGGTCTGATTTATAAAAAGACGGGCACGGAAGACCGCCGCTCGTTTGTGGTCCACATTACCGATAAAGGAAGAAGCCTGATTCAGGAGACGGAACCGATTGAGAGGCAACTTGTTAATGACATTAAAGAATGTATGTCCGAAGAGGAGTATGAAATTCTTATGAAGCTTATTCTCCGTATACTCAGCTATGCGAATAATGAACTAACCTCCAAAGATCAGGAGAGAGATGGACAATGAATACTGACCAACCTACGAAGCTATGGACGAAATCATTTATATCATTAACTATTTGTTCGTTTCTTGTATTTTTAAACTTGCAAATGCTGCTTTCCTCATTCCCGGCTTATGCAAAGAATGAGTTTCAAGCGGGGGATTTGGCTGTCAGTCTGGTTACCAGTCTGTTTGCCGCTTCGGCGATAGCCACCCGGTTTATGACAGCGGCTCTTATGCGAGTCGTACCCCGCAATGTGATCCTGTATGTCGGGCTGGCTGTAGCCGCCATCACCACCGGAATATACGTCCTGGCCGACTCCATAGGCTCGCTGCTTGTAATGAGGATGGCCTACGGAATCGGATTCGGGATGGCGAGTACAATTATTCCGACGCTGGTTTCGCAAATTATCCCCATCCAAAGAATGGGGGAAGGGATTGGTTATTTCGGACTGTCCACCAGTCTGGCGATGTCTGTTGGGCCGATGATCGGCTTGAACATAATGAATTATTTGGGATTCCCTGCGCTGGCAATGGCCGGTACGGCTGCTGTGCTCCTGATTTTTCCGCTCCTGCTAATTACCCGTTCTCTGCCGCCGGACAAGAAACAGCCTGCCCCCAAATCCGCAGGCAAGAAAGCGGGGAACAAACCGGCCTTCAACCGCAAATTATTGTTTCCGGCAATGCTCAATATCATCCTGGCAGTGACCTATAGCGGGCTGCTAAGCTTTATCGCTTTATATGGGGAATCGGTGCATCTCGAACAGGTCGGGCTGTTTTTTTTGTTTAACGCGATTACCATCATTATTATTCGGCCGGTATCCGGAAGAGTGTTCGATACGAAAGGGCATGCCGCCGTTTTGATCCCAGCGGCATTATGTGTCGTTGCAAGCTTGACGGTTCTGTCCTTTGCCGCATCCTTGCCTCTTTTGATCGTATCCGCGCTGCTGTATGGGCTCGGTTTCGGAGCAATCCAACCGACCATCCAAGCCTGGATGATTCGCGTTTCTCCCCAGGAGCAGCATGGCATGGCCAACAGCATGTTTTATAATGCGACCGATCTGGGGGTGGCCGCGGGAGCATTGATTCTGGGAGCCATTTCGTCAGTGACCGGGTATGCCATGATGTATCGATATTCGGCGGGCTTCATGATTCTGTTCCTTATCGTTTATGTATGGGTTCAAGCAGTGGAAGCGAGGAAGAAAAACCGGGCGCAAGCGGATATTTCCATACCGGGCTGATCCTGACAAGATAGCATTGTCTAAACCGTTCGAGATACAAGGATAAACGGCTATCGCCGTCTTTAGGACGGGCGCGTTTACCGATGAAATATAAGAACAGGTATAGATGAAAACTTATACTTTCTTACATTTAAATAAAGACGGGATATAATCCTGTAACTATAGCGGGCCATGGTTTGATATAATTCAACGTATAACCATTGCTTTCGGCAGGGAAATAGCAGCGCTGCTGCCGTAAAAACCGAAACTCGGCACGGAGGAAGGGAGGGCGCTTATGGGGCAATGGTGGATAGGCTTGGCCGGAAGTCTGCTCATCGCCGGGGCGGCATATTGGAAAAAATCGTTGTCCGCTTCCGGACTGATTGCCGCGGTCTTGCTCGGCACGGCTCTATATTCTGTCGGCAGCTTGCCTTGGTACGGCGCCTTGATCGCTTTCTTCGTCTCCTCCTCACTATTGTCCAAGTGGAAGAGCCGCAGGAAAGAAAACGCTGAAAGCGGATATGCAAAGACGGGGAGAAGAGATGCCGGTCAGGTGATCGCCAACGGAGGGCTCGGCTTGCTGCTTTGCGTCGCTCACGCGATATGGCCCCACCCGGCTTGGTGGGGAGTATACATAGGAGTTATCGCTTCTGTAACCGCCGATACGTGGGCGACGGAGGTAGGAGGATTAAGCAGGAGCCGGCCCCGTTCCATCGTGAATGGGCGCAGGGTTGAGGCAGGGACTTCCGGCGGCGTGACCTTGCTGGGACTCGGAGCTTCGGCAGCCGGCGGTTTGTTCATCGGCGGGATCGCCTGGCTGCTGTTTCAAGTTCAGCCGGCGGCGGGCGGCGTTTTCTTGGCAGATCCATATGGGCTGTATTCGCTGCTTATAGGTTTACTGGGAGGTTTGGCCGGTTCCCTGGCCGATTCCTGGCTGGGAGCCATCGTACAGGTCATGTACCGCTGCCGTATATGCGGCAAGGAGTTGGAGAAGAGCGAGCATTGTCAAGCTGCGGCAGAGCCAATCCGGGGATGGACATTCATGACGAACGATGCGGTCAATGCTCTCAGCTCGGCCATAGGCGGGCTTGTCGGCTTTCTGCTTGTTTGGTTTATTTTCTGAAAAACCGGTAGAGAAGGGGCGAGCGGAAGTGGATGAAAGAAAACAATTTAGCTTTATCCGTCTGGGCCAGTGCACCTTTGAACAAGCATTAAGGCTGCGAAATCGCGGTTTTGAAGGGTATTATTTTGATGTAACCGTAACGATGGATCAATTGCTCCGCTCGTTTGCGGTTAACGGTATACGCCCGGAGCTTTCTCTGGTCGCATGCGCGGACGGCCATCCGGTCGGTTTTGTCTTCCTGGCGGTTAAAATGTTAAATGGGCTGAAAGCCGCCTGGAACGGCGGAACGGGAGTGATTCCCGAGTATCGCGGATACGGGCTTTCTACAGCGTTGATGCAGGAAGTCAAAACTCTTCTCACGGAGCAGGAAGTCGATCGCGCCTATTTGGAAGTGCTCGTTCAGAATTCCCGCGCCCTCTCGGCTTATGAAAAGGGAGGATTCCATATAGCGGACCGGCTGATCGGATTGACCAGGGACGGAGCTTTGGAGCCTGAGGCCTTCAAGGCCGGCGAATGTTCCGGCTTCAAGCTGCAATATGGGGCTCCCCGTACCGTGAAAGATATTCCCTATTACCGGGAAATAGCAGCATGGGAATGCCAGTGGCAGAATATGGCGGAAGGGGAGTCGCTGATCATCAGAGCCGCCGATGGAGAACCTGCGGCCTATGCCCTGTTCAAAAGAAATTACAGCGATGAGGGCATGATCAAGTCGATCGTTCTCTATCAATGTGAGGCCGCCCCCGGCCGCGTGGATCGCACGGAGCTTTTTCGCATGGCGCTAAAGGCGGTGTTTGGACCGAAGGAGCTTGACTGCAGCCGGACCACGGCCAATTTGTCGGGTTCTAATCCGGATTTAATCGATATGCTCAAGGAGGCCGGATTTAAGGAACGGTACCAACAGCATTTAATGGTCATGGACTTGTGAAGGCTTACATGACTTGCTTGCGGACATCATCTCCGTTTCCGGGGTGGCGCAGCAAATATCTGCTTTCGTCCAGGACAAAGCGAGTTCGGTAAGCATCATTGACAGAACAAATGATGGCAAATATGGCTTGTGTTCAGTAAGTACTTAATTAAAAGAAGTGGCCGCAATAAAGGACAGACAAAGGAGAGACCTATGGAAACACGCACTAACCGGCAGCAGAAGGCGCTGGAGACGAAGAATAAATTGATCGATGCCGCCCTTCGGACATTTTCCCGCAAAGGATTCAAGGAGAGCACAACGAAGGACATAGCGAAAGAAGCGGGAGTGACCGACGGATTGATCTATCATTATTTTCAATCCAAGGAAGATTTGCTGTGGGCTATTTTTGACAAATATACGCTTCTTCATTCCCTGGAGGAAACCGTCAGCCGATTGGATTCAAACCAGCCCTTAGAGCATAATCTGACGATTTACTTCCAATCGCTGTTTCGCAGTCTCGACGAATCGCAGGATTTGATTGTCATGTGCTTCGGGGAGGCACAACGGAATGACGATATCCGCCGGAAGATACAGGAGATTATCGGCAGAGGGGCGGAGCTGCTTGTAACGTTTCTGGAGCCGAAGGTTCGGATCGGGCGCCGGGAGCTATCGATCGCTGTCCGCAATCTGCAAACAGCGATGGTTTTTCATTTTCTTACGGTAGACCGATTTATGGAAGGCGGGAAGGCCAGACAAGAGTATATAGAAATCTCCGTCCGGCAGCTTCTGAAGATCATTGCTGAATGAACATATTCAACCGCTTGATTTCAAGCGCGGACATAGAGCTTACATCCCCTGATTTGCCAAACGAAGGGCACTCAGCACATTAATGCTTCGCCCGCTGCGGTCGTCATAGAGGGAGTTTCCTTCTACATGGTCAATGAACAGCACTCCGTCCAGATGATCTGTCTCGTGCTGAATGCATCGGGCAAGATAGCCTTCTCCTTCGAGTACGAACCATTCTCCCTGCCTGTTCTGGCTTCTCACCTTTACATAATTTGCCCTTTTGACGATGCCGGTATAACCCGGATAGGACAAGCAGGCTTCCGGGCCTGTTTGCTCTCCCTCGGCTGCAATAATTTCCGGATTGATCAACTCGATCAAACCGTCCCCGCAATCCATGACGACCACTCTTCTCAAAATGCCGATTTGCGGAGCCGCCAATCCGGCCCGGCCTTCGGCGCCATACAGCGTATCCACCATATCATCCAGCAGTTTGAATAATTTATCGTTGAACTCGGTTACCGGCTTGGCCTTTTTCCTTAATATTTCCTCTCCGAAGGGAAGAATCGTCTTGACAGCCATCGGTTCTTACCATCCTTTCTTAGGCATTAAGCTCCTTTAATAATTGAAGGGGTATGAACCCACAATTCGCCGGGGGTGCAATCCAAGGCGGTGCACAGAGCGTCCAGCGTATCGGCTTTCATTTGTTTAGGCTGGCCGTTCAGCAAGGCGCTTATGGATGGGGGAGATAAACGGTATCCCGCCTTATCCTCCAGCAGCCGGGCCAGTGCCGCTCCGGTCCAAACTCCTCTTGCGGCCATCACTTCTCTTAACATCCACACCAGCATGGCAGAGCTCCTCTCCAAGTAAATTTAGGCAACACCTAATTTATTTAAGTATGACCTAATATATCATGAGATCCATTTATTTGGCAACTAATTTTGCCCCTCAGCCGCCAGATAACGGTTACCCGACAAAAAAAGAAGAATTTCGACAGAATTATGAATTATTTTTTACAATCAGCTTAACAATGGCTCTGTAGTATGGTAAAGTATAGATGTCGAATGAAAACAGGGGTAAAACTGCCCGCTGGTGATTGTCTTGGGCCGGTATGGGACAAGCCGTCGAGCTTGTCGATTATTGTCTTGGACCCAGTGCTTTTCAGACTGGTTTGTTTAACCGGCAATAAGCCGTGGGGGACTGTGGATACCGGATGACGCTATACCGCGAAGGTATGTACTCCTCGATAACCTGTTCTCGTATGACGTTAATTTTTCATCTAGGAAAGAAATTTTCCCTTGGCAAATTAAAAGTATGCCATATAGAGATCGGTCATTATTTTTTTCATCCGGTCTTTTTTGGTATGTCCGAGGGAGAACAGCGGCTCCGCTCAATTATTATTTAAGGATCGCCGATTATTTCTGATTAGGAATAGGGAGGTCGAATCCATCTCAAATTGAGAACGATATAATCCTTAATCAATATTTAATATTTTTGTGAACAAGGTTTATAGTAGTAGGTAGGACTTATGTTACATCTTAGATTATATGACAGCCTTAAACAGGGAATATTACTTAACTACAGGGGAAAAAGGAAGACAGATTTCCCCATAATCAGTCAGAGGCCTCGAAGAGGCAGCGCGTTAACGAACAAATAACTTACCTATGGCCATCATGAACATGCAAGGGGAGGTTACCTTCAATGTCGATTGGGGAAATGACCAAGCTAAATCCTTGGCAAACTTATTACGGCCCTAACCTGGGCTACATCAATGAACAGTATGAGAAATACATCGCCGATCCCGAATCCGTGGAACCGACGTTCAGAGAACTGTTTGCCATCTGGGGCGCTCCTCCGGCTTCGTGGAATGCCGGAACGGAAAATGTGCAGGCCCCGGTTCCTAATGTTGAAATTAATGAAAATATGTTGAAAAAAGTCGTCGCTGCTGAAAAATTGGTATGGAATATCCGAACATATGGGCATCTGGCCGCGGATCTGGATCCGCTTGGGTTAGGGTTCACTGCGGATACCCGGCTTCTTGAGCCGGAAACATATCAATTAAGCAAAGACGACTTGTTGGCGTTTCCCGCTTCTTTAATCTGGGAGAACGCTCCGGGGAATGCCGTCACCGGATGGGATGCCATCAAGCAGCTCCAACAAATTTATACCAAGACTACCGCTTACGAATTCAGCCATGTTCACGAGCAGCGGGAAAGGGATTGGCTCAACAAGCGTGTCGAAACCGAAGCATTGTCGGGAACGCCTCTTTCGATAGAAGAGCGGAAGGAATTGCTAAACCGTCTCACCCAAGTGGAGCAGTTCGAAGCGTTCCTGCACCGGACGTTCGTCGGTCAGAAGCGCTTTTCCGTGGAAGGCAATGATGTTCTGATCCCGATGCTTGATGAAGTTGTCCGCATGGTGGCCCGGGAAGGATGTCAGCACATTCTGATGGGGATGGCTCACCGGGGGCGCTTGAACGTTCTGGCCCACGTATTGGGTAAACCTTACAGCAAGATCTTCTCGGAGTTCCATCATTCTCCTAACAAGGACATGATTCCTTCGGAAGGATCGATGGGAATTAACTTCGGTTGGTCCGGCGATGTTAAATATCATTTGGGTGCCGACCGTTCTGTAGTGGAGGGCGAACTGCCGCCAATCCGCCTAACCTTGGCCAATAACCCAAGCCACTTGGAATTTGTCAATCCGGTAGTGGAGGGCTTCACCCGCGCCGCCCAGGATGACCGCGGAGAAGCCGGTTATCCGAAGCAGGATGAAAGCAAGGCTGCCGCAGTGCTGATGCACGGGGACGCCGCTTTTGCCGGGGAAGGAATCGTGGCGGAAACGCTGAACTTCAATAAGCTTCAAGGCTACCGCAACGGTGGAACTATTCATATTATCGTTAATAACCGTCTTGGATTTACAACGGAAAGCTCTGATTCCCGTTCGACCCATTATGCAAGTGATTTAGCCAAGGGATATGAGATCCCGATCGTGCACGTTAACGCCGATGACCCGGAGGCATGTATCAGAGCGGTGCGCCTGGCTTGCGAATACCGTAATTTGTTTAAGAAGGATTTCTTGATTGATTTGATCGGTTACCGCCGATACGGGCATAACGAATCGGATGATCCGGAAATGACCCAGCCGCTTACCTACCATAAGGTACGGAACCATCCAACCTGCAGCAAGCTGTACGGAGACAAGCTTGTGGAAGAGGGGATCATCCCCAAGGAGCTTCCGGAGCAGATGAGGCAGGAAGCTGCGGCACGGCTGAAGGAAGCTTATGATGAAATGAAGGAAAACAACGGACGGGCTTCCAGCAATCCGCCCAACGGGCTGATTGTTCATACGGATAAACCGGAAATCAATACGGCCGTTCCCATGGATCAGCTGAAGGAAATCAATAGAGACCTGCTCAAATGGCCTGAAAACTTTAACGTTTATCCCAAGCTTAAACGGATTTTGGAAAGACGGGCGAATGCTTTGGAAGAAGGGGAGAAGGTTGACTGGGCTCTTGCCGAAACTTTGGCCTTTGCAACGATTCTAGCCGAAGGAAAGCCAATCCGTATTAGCGGACAGGATTCGGAGCGGGGAACTTTCGCCCATCGCCATCTCGTGTTGCACGATACCGAGACCGGTCAGAAATTCTCGCCTTTGCACCGCCTGCCGCAGGCCAAAGCTTCGTTCGCCATCTATAACAGCCCGCTGTCCGAAGCATCTGTGCTCGGCTTCGAGTATGGCTATAATGTGTTCGCTCCGGAGACGTTCGTGCTTTGGGAGGCGCAATTTGGCGATTTCGCCAACGCCGCTCAAGTCATTATCGACCAGTTTATCGCTGCCGGACGCGAGAAGTGGCTCCAAAGATCGAGCCTGGCGATGCTGCTGCCTCATGGCTACGAAGGACAGGGACCGGAGCATTCGAGCGCGCGTCTGGAACGTTTCCTGCAGCTTGCCGGTGATGAGAACTGGACGGTCGCTTATTTGTCCAGCGCGGCTCAATATTTCCACCTTCTGCGCAAGCAGGCGGCAATAGCCGGAACGGATGCGGCAAGACCGCTGGTTCTGATGGCGCCGAAGAGTCTGATCCGGAATCCTCGGGTAGCTTCTTCCGGTACGGAGTTCAGCGAAGGAGCCTTCCGTCCGATCTTGGAGCAGCCTGGTTTGGGCGCCCAGTCCAAGAAGGTGGAGCGCTTGATTCTGTGCACCGGTAAAGTCGCCATCGACCTGGAAGAGGCATTGGATGCGGAGAAGGAAAATCAAGACTTCGACTGGCTGCATATCGTTCGTGTGGAACAGCTTTATCCGTTTGCCGGGGAAGAAATCGAGGCCGTGATCCAGCGCTTCCCCAAACTGAAGGAAATTGTCTGGGTTCAAGAGGAACCGCGGAATATGGGGGCATGGAGCTACATGGATCCCCGCATCAGAGATGTGGCACCCGATAAAGTAAAGGTTCGTTATATCGGCCGTCCGGATCGCTCCAGTCCTGCGAGCGGTTATCAGGACGTTCATAATATGGAACAGCAGCGGCTGATCTCGAATGCATTGAATCGCAGCTTCTTTGAAAACTAATAAAGCAGGGAGGATACGGCTGTGAGTGAAATCATAGTACCAGAAATTGGAGAATCCATATCTGAAGGAACGATTGCGAAGTGGATCAAGAAAGAGGGAGAAACGGTCAGCCAGGGAGATTTGCTGCTTGAACTGGAAACCGATAAAGTCAATCTGGAAATTACGGCTGAGCAAGACGGAGTGCTTACGGAGATTCGCAGACAAGAAGGGGATACCGTTCAGGTAGGTGAAGTGATCGGAATTATCGGAGCGGCATCTGCTGCAGCCGGTGCCCAGCAGAAGGCACCTGAAGAAGCAGCACCTGCGGCGCCCGCCAAGGAAAGTGCACCGGCCCAAGCGGCCGCTCCGGCTCCTGCGGCAGCTATTAAAGCCGATGCGGACGATGCCGGTTCCTCGGTTACCGCTACTCCGGCAGCTAGAAAGCTGGCCAGAGAGCGCGGTATCGACTTGCGCCAAGTGCAGTCGGCAGACCCGAGCGGAAGAATCTATCCTGGCGATGTGCAATCCCATGTGGCCGGAGCCCCTTCCGCTCCTGCACAGGCTGCAGCCAATCGTCCGCAAGCGGCTCAGCCTGCGGCGCCTATTGACGTGAATCCGGCCAAGCCCGTTGAACGAATTCGGATGTCCCGCCGCCGCGTAACCATCGCTAACCGTCTCGTGGAAGCTCAGAGAACGGCCGCGATGCTGACCACCTTCAACGAAGTGGATATGACGGCAATTCTTGACGTGCGTAAGCGCCGTAAAGATAAGTTCAAGGAGAAGCATGATGTTGGTCTTGGCTTCATGTCCTTCTTCACTAAAGCAGTCGTAGGGGCGCTCAAAGCCTTCCCGCTGTTGAACGCAGAAATTGTCGGCGAAGAAATTTTGGCCAAGAAGTATTATGATATCGGAATTGCCGTAGCCGCCAAGGAAGGTCTGGTCGTTCCGGTAGTGCGGGATGCAGATCGTCTAAGCTTCGCTGAAATAGAGAGAGAGATTGCTGATTTGGCAAGTAAGGCCCGCAACAATGCATTGTCGCTGTCCGATCTGTCGGGCGGAACGTTCACGATAACGAATGGCGGAGTTTTCGGTTCCCTCTTGTCAACACCTATTCTGAATACGCCGCAGGTAGGGATTCTCGGAATGCATAAAATCCAATGGCGTCCGGTTGCCATTGACGAAGAGCGGATGGAAAACCGTCCGATGATGTACATTGCCTTGTCCTACGATCACCGGATTGTAGACGGCAGCGAAGCTGTCCGCTTCCTGGTAACCGTCAAGGAGCTTCTGGAAGATCCGGAATCTCTGCTGCTGGAAGGATAATCTCAACGGCAAAAAATCCTCCGAAGAAAACTTCGGAGGATTTTTCTTTTTCCTCATTGCCTCTTGGCCGCTGTACTTAGTTGCTTAGCTGCTGTTTGTACCCGTTCCCCAGTCATTGTGAAGATGAAGAAGAACGCCAGGCCCGCTGTAATCAGGGCCCACATGAAGGTTTGAGCGATGGAGGAGGACAGCAGCTCCGTTATTTTGTCCAGCAGCTCTGGCGGGATTAGCGCACGCTTATCCGGGGATAGCATATCGCGCGGATCGCCGATGTCGATCGGAGGCGCCCCTCCGGCACCGGCAAATTCCTTGCCAAGCCCGTTGGTAAACAGGTTCCGCTGAATAATGCCGAAAATAGTGATGCCGAGCGTCATCCCGAGAGAACGCATGAAGGTAAGAGTCGAAGTAGCTGAACCCCGCTGCCGCATATCAAAGTTGTGAATGGCTGCCATGCTTAATACCGAGAAGTTAAATCCTACCCCAAACCCCGTAATAATCATATACACCGTTAGAGTAGACCGGGCCACCTCGGTTGATAAAGTAGACAGCAGGAAAATTCCGAGGAGGAAGCAAATTCCCGAGAAAATCATAATGTTCCGGTAGCTGGTTCGCGTCGTTAGAAACCCTCCGATTTGGCTGCCGAAAACCGATCCGATCATCATCGGCATCAGAATGAGCCCGGAATGGGTCGCCGATCCGCCGAAGACGCCCTGTACGAAGATCGGGATATAGATGGTGGCCACGATAAAAGTAGCCCCATAGAATAGCGCTACCGCGTTACTTGCGGCGAACAGCCTTTTACGAAACATGCTGCACGAAAGGATCGGCTCCGCGGCTTTCGTCTCAACATATAGAAAAACGGCAAACAGGATGGCAAAGGCGGAAAAAAGACCGATGATGACGGCGGAATTCCATGCATAGTGCTGACCGCCCAGCTCGAGCGCGAACATTAGGCTGACAACGGCTGTCACTAGTGTAGCAGCGCCCCACCAGTCAATTTTTTGTTTCGATTTTGCCAAGGACTCATGATAAAAGAAGGAAATAAAAGCAAGTGCCACAACGCCTATAGGCAGGTTGATATAGAAAATCCAGTGCCAGTTTATGTATTCAGTGATGTATGCTCCCAACAGAGGGCCGAATATACTGGATATTCCGAATACGGCGCCGAACAGGCCGCTGATTTTCCCTCTTTTTTCCGGAGGAAAAATATCAAATACGACGGTAAAGGCGATGGGCATCAGCGCTCCTCCGCCGATTCCTTGAATGGCACGGTAAATGCTGAGCTGCTCGATCGTTTGCGCTGTCCCGCATAGTACGGAACCGAGCAGAAAAACGAGCATACCGAACATGAAGAAGCGTTTGCGGCCATACATGTCGGACAACTTTCCGAAGATGGGGGTGCCCGCCATCATCGCTACCATATAAGAGGAAGTCACCCAGACGATTTTATCGAATCCGCCTAGATCGGAGACAATGGTCCCCATGGCAGCGGCCACAATGGTATTATCCATCGCCGCCATCAGAATACCGAGCAGAAGCCCGGCCACTACAAAGCCAATTTTACTATTCTTAGCAATCATGAAAGTGCTCCTTTGTCATAAGCTGGTCTTGCCCTGTCGATCTGTCTCCGCGCAGAGCGAAGCTGATCTATATTGGGTCCTTCTTGATGAGCAAAGATTTATGTCCCACCACTCCTTCCTCATATCGTTCCCCGCTAATTTATTATAATAAATCATTATTTCAGCCTGCGCTTTATTTTTGTAATCTTAAATTTCTTTACAGCGTGAATAGGGGGCAAAGAAAGAATCTAACGGACATAAAACCTTACTTTAATACATAGGTATTCATCTGCGAAAATAATCCTCAGGAGCTTTTAATAAAAACGGGACAACCGAGGTGGAAAAAGGAGGATTTCAGCGATATACTGGGGGGTGTGGCAGCATTACTTTACTATTGTCCGGTTCGAATGAAAAGTATGGACATATTCTCTGCTGATTTATAGAAATACAAGATATCAATAGTTCTGACATTCAGTTAACATAACATTTATTATGTAAACCAAAGGATCGAAATCGTTTGATTCCATATAAGGAGCACCAAATGCGAATTGAAGAAATGATAATTAAACAGGCTGCACTTACGCCGGATCGTTGGGCAGTGGCCGATTCGAAGCAGCGGTTTACTTACAAGGAATTTATGGAACAGGTACTGTATAGAGTGGACGAGCTGAAGGCAATGGGGGCGGGGACCGGGGAAACGGAAATATTTGCGCTGCAGATGCCCAACAGCATCGCTTGGCTGACAGACGTGCTGGCTGTCATGATGCTTGGCGGTATCGTGCTGCCGCTTCATCCGGAGACGACTGTGGAGGAGCGGACCAGGCTGTTCGACAAGATCGGGCCGCAGTGGCTGTTGGGGATGGACGAGGAGCTTCGTTGGCCGGGGAACAAGCCAAGCCCCCGTCTGCCCCTGCGGCAGGCCGCTTCTGTCAGAGACCTGTTCCTCATCGGGTACACATCAGGTTCTACCGGTGAGCCCAAAGGCTATGTGAAAAGCCATCGTTCCTGGACCTGCAGTCTGGAAGGCTGGACAGAAGCGTTCGGATTGACCGGCAGCGAGCGGATTGCCGTGCCTCTCCCGATGTCTTATTCCGCACAGCTGTATCCGGCCATTCATGGGCTGGCAACCGGCGCGGAGGTCATCCTGATGGAGAGCTATTCGCCCGGAGGGCTTCTAGCTCATAATGCGACCTGCGTAACCATTATCCCGGCGTTACTCGATTCACTAATCCGCTATGCGGATAGCCGGATACCGGAATCGCTGTCGGGGAGGATGCCGAGAACGGTCATATCCGTAGGAACCAAGCTCTCCGCTGCCCAGAGAGCAAGCTTCCGGCGGTGCTTTGGCGAGAGCTCTTTGTACGAATATTACGGTTCATCCGAAATGGGGTATGTGACCTATCTCCGTCCGGAAGAGGCGGAGCGGGCTCCTGATTCGGTAGGGGCTCCCTTCCCGGGGGTGGAGATCGCCTTTATGGACGCCGGCGGTCACCGCATCGAGGCTGAGGAAGGCCGGCCGGGCAAGCTCTATGTCCGCACTGACCAAGCGTTCGAAGGCTATGCCGGGGAAGAAGCTTTGACAGAAGATTGCTGGATAGGGGAATGGGTAACTTCCCATGATCTCGGGTATTGCCGGAAGGATGGAAATATCGTGTTGACCGGACGGGAGCGGGATGTGATCAAAACCGGGGGAAGCCTGGTCTATGCCGCGGAGGTAGAAGCCGCTCTAATGGATATAGAAGGGGTGGCGGAGGCGGCTGTTATACCGGAAGAAGACGGGCAGAGAGGCGAAATCATCCACGCTGTGATCGTACTGCGGCCGGAAGGTGACCTCGCGCTTGTCAGGCGGCACTGCGCTTCCAAGCTCGCACCATACAAACGCCCAAGAAAGTGGAGCGTTGTAGACAAGCTGCCGAGGAACCGGAACGGGAAAGTGGTCAAGAGCCGGATTTTTGTGTCCGATTGAATGTCATAGGATAGTTTTTTCAAGGCAATTTCTGCTATAGTAGTGAAGAAAGCGTTTTTATTCTATATTGTGCCAAGCAGGGGGAGCAAGATTATGAGCTTACCAACCGGGAACAGACAGGAGGACCGGAGCCTCTGGCTGGAATGGATGAGAAGGATTGCCGATCCGGTCCTTACCTCCTTGGCCGCGCGCCGGCTGAGAGCGGACATGCCTGTGGAGAGCAGGGGGACGGATCGGGCGGACTATACTTATCTGGAAGCATTCGGGAGACTGCTGGTCGGCATGGCTCCATGGCTGGAGAGCGGACCGGATGACGATAGTCCGGAAGCGCGATGGCGAGAGCAATATGGTGAACTGGCAAGGCTTGGGATCGATGCCGGCACGGATCCCGAGTCTCCGGACTGCTTTAACTTTACCCAAGGATATCAACCGATCGTGGACGCCGCTTTCCTGGCTCATGCTCTACTGCGTGCGCCGACCGAGCTTTATGGCCGGTTAAGCGGACAGGTTCAGCGCCGGCTTGTTAAGTCGCTGCAGGCGACGCGGTCTCGCAAACCCCATTTTAACAATTGGCTGCTGTTTGCGGCGATGATTGAAGCCGCTTTATACAGGATGGACGAATGCTGGGACCCGATGAGGATCGATTACGCCCTCAAGCAGCACGAGCAATGGTATAAAGGCGACGGAATTTATGGGGATGGCCCGGACTTCCATTGGGATTATTACAACAGCTTCGTCATTCAGCCGATGCTCATCGATATCGTCGGAACGGTCGCACAGGAATCGGACGATTGGAAACGCCTGCAGGAGAAAGTGGAGGCCAGGGCGGTCCGCTATGCCGCCATTCAGGAAAGAAGCATCTCTCCCGAAGGCACTTTCCCGGTCGTCGGCCGGTCCCTGGCCTATCGTTGCGGGGCGTTCCAGCATCTTGCGCAGATGGCGCTGCAGCATAAGCTGCCTCCGGACCTTCATCCGGCTCAAGTGAGGTGCGCCTTGACGGCAGTGATACGGCGGACATTGACGGTGCCGGGAACATTCGACGACAAAGGCTGGCTGCAAATCGGACTATGCGGCCATCAGCCGGAATTGGGCGAATCGTATATTTCTACCGGAAGTCTGTATCTTTGTTCAACGGTCTTCCTTCCGCTGGGCCTGCCGCCTTCCGATCCTTTCTGGCAAGGAGAGGCGGACTGGACGGCGAAGAAAGCCTGGTCCGGGCAGAGTGTGCCTATAGATCAGGCTTTAAGCCGGTAACTGCGCAAGCTCTAGAAGTAGTTTGGGTATGAACAGACGAAGGATTTAGAGGAGGAGAAATCGAATGAAAACAGGCAGTTATAAGCTTGAAACCCGTTGTCTAAGCTCGTTGGTGAAAGTATTTCCGGATGAGGAACTGAACGCCCGGGCCTATACCAAGGGATCCGCTCTATCTAACGAGATGTATTCTTTTCAGATCGCTTATCGCTCCGATTTGTTATTGAAGTGGCTCGAAGTCAAGGTGGAGTCGGAGCTGAACGAGGTGTTGTCGGTCCGCTCCGTAGGGCTCGTACCGGCCGAGATGGTTGCCTATCACGATCATGACGAGCACATTCTTCGTTCGACTCCGGGATTATATCCCGACCCTCTGTATAACATTGCGGAGGAGGGCCTGGCAGGCCTGCCCGGCAATTGGCGCTCCCTATGGGTCGAGGCGGATCTTCAGGGCAAGGTGAAGCCGGGCCATTACCCGATTCGCGTTTTGTTCATGCACGCAGGGGAATGTCTGGCCGAAGAGACCTTCGAGCTGGAGGTCATTGGAGCCGAACTGCCGGAGCAGCAGTTGAAATATACGAACTGGTTCCATACGGACTGTCTGGCGACTTACTACTCCTATGAGATTTTCAGCGAAGAGCATTGGCGGGCGATAGACAATTTTGTACAAACTGCGGTTAAGCACGGCATGAATATGATTCTGACGCCTCTGTTCACCCCTCCGTTGGATACCCGGGTGGGCGGGGAGCGACCGACGGTCCAACTGGTCGATGTGGAGAAATCCGGAGATACCTACCGCTTCGGCTTCGACAAGCTGAAAAGATGGGTGGAGCTCTGCTCGAGGAACGGGGTCCGGTATTTTGAATTCTCTCATCTATTTACCCAGTGGGGAGTCAAGCATGCGCCGAAAATTATGGCTGTCGAGAATGGAACCGAGAAGCGCATTTTTGGCTGGGAGACCGATGCGACCGGGGACGATTATCGGGGATTTCTCTCGCAGTTCTTGCCCGAGCTTGTCCGCTTTATTCAGACCAACGGCCTGGAGGAGCGAAGCTTCTTCCACGTTTCTGACGAGCCTCACAAGGAGCATTTGGAAAACTACCAGAAAGCGAGCGATTTGTTGAAGCAATATTTGGCTGATTTTCCGATGATCGATGCTCTGTCGGACTACGAATTTTATGATAAAGGCTATGTCAAGAACCCGATTCCTGCTACTAATCATATTGAGCCGTTCCTGGAGAATAAGGTTCCGAACCTGTGGACTTATTATTGCTGCTCGCAATACAAGGAAGTGTCGAACCGGTTCCTGAATATGCCGTCCGCACGCAACCGGATTCTGGGCTATCAACTGTATAAATTTGATATTGCCGGGTTCCTGCATTGGGGCTATAACTTCTGGTATGCCCAATATTCGATCCGGCCGATCGATCCATACACCAACACGGATTCCAACTACGGGTTTCCGGCCGGCGATGCATTCGTGGTCTATCCGGGTCCGGATGGACAGGCCATAGAATCGCTGCGGCTTAAGGTGTTCTATGATGCGTTCCAGGATTTGCGGGCGTTGAAGCTGCTCGAAAGCCTGATAGGCAGGGAGCAGGTGCTTGAGCTGATCGAGGAAGAGCTGGAGGAAGAGATTACGTTCCGTACATACCCTCGGGAAGAGGAATGGCTGCTCAACAAACGGGAGCAAATCAACCGCATGATCAAGGACAGCTTGTCCCAATAGCCCGGCGCATGAAGCCTGTCGAAGAACGCCCTCGGATGAGGGCGTTCTTTCTTTACTGTTTTATATGGCTTTATTTGACCCAGTACTTCAGATTTCGAAACTTCGTTTCTGAACGTCCTTCCACTCCATAAACACCGTTCTTAAAGTGACGTGTCGCCGGCCCGCGATCTTCTACGGTCAGAACCAATTCGTCATCTGCATAAACTCGAATGATTCCCTCATCAGCATTATGAGCCACCTTTAGGTTCCACCAATTGTTGTACACATTAGATTTGATAAGCGCACCATTAGGATCGCTAAAATATCGCCTCACCGTGTTATCTGGGTGAACTACCAGCATGATGTCGGTTGCGGGCGTACCCGCCGGCCTGTTAATCCGCAAAATTTGCATCACTGACGATCCGACCGACCCTTCTTCGATATAGACATCTGCTTCCCACATGTGCTCACCAGACGAATACTCGTTATACCAGCGCATCTCGGTACGGGGGTCCGTTGTATTGCCTTGTTTAAAAGGTTTGTCCGTATTATATACCCACATGGTATGTGTATCGGTCGCTGCATCGTAATGGTATCGCTCGCTCAAATCAAGATCCCATGGCTTCTGGATGTAATAACTGAAGGGAACTTGAGTCCATCCGATCGTTGGCGGATCTTGTGCAGCGCCGGCATTTGCCACAGCGCCATTCACTGTCGGCCCGAACTGAAATAGTAGGCAGGCAAGAGATAGAATAAGGATCAGGCTAACCATTTTTTTGGTTTTAAACCCGGCTTGAGCCAATTGATATCATCTCCTAAACGATAAATTTTCCTTCTATTCTAAGATGCCGATCTTTGAAGATGTTGTATCAGGCAAGATAAAGGACCTCCATTTCACCCCCAATCACTCTTACATTTATTTCCTGATACAAACTTTAATACGGTATTCTTGAATTCGCCTTTCCATAATGTGTTATTTTACTTTTGGATTGTGCTTTTTAACGATTTTGTGAAGAACAAGCTGGGCTTGTCGGGAGAGCGGATTTTTTGTCAATGCGAAAGACGGGCTGATTTACGCGAAGAAGGGGAGAGCATGATCCTATAGCGAAGCTGGAAATTGCCCAAGAAGATATCGTGACGTTGAAGATTCAATGCGCAGAGCCGGAAGAGTACAGGGGGGCAATGGGTGGCGGAGGATAAAAATCGATTCATAACGAAGGAAGAATCCGCGCGGATTCATGGAAGTCCTTCAATGCCTATCGTGAACAGTATGGTCTTTCGATTTGGATGCAATAACAGCAATAACAGAAAGAAGGAGTCCGGGAAGGTCGTGGAGAATCGGCCTAACTTGCCCTTCGGGCATTGTCGAAAGCAGCAAACGGCCGCATTGGGTTCGGAACCGCAAAGGTTCCAAAACTCAACCTTCCTGGACTTACATACGTCGTTTTGGGCTCTGCCCCGGCCTATTCCCGGTCGGAGAACACCCGGGTCATCAGAACGGCCATTTGGGCGCGGGTGACCGGTTCTTCAGGCCGAAAGGTGCCGTCGGGATATCCGTCCACAACGCCGTATTCGGACATCGTCTGAATGGCGGCATGGGACCAGCGGTCGGGGGCGACATCGGCATAAGGCCTCTTGGTGTTCGCGGATACCGGCGGGTAGTTTAACAGCCGGGCGAGCATGGCCGTCATCTGCTCCCGGGTGAGCGGTTCATCCGGAGCAAAGCTGCCGTCAGCTATTCCGTCCACAATGCCGTTAGCGTACGCCCAGGCAATAGCTCCGGCCGCCCAATGATCCGGCGTCACATCCGCGAAGCCGATTCCGGACGGGCTTCCGCCGGACAAGGCGGCGTCTCCGGCTGCTCCGCCGGCTCCCGAGACGGGGGCTTCTGGCCCCTCCATCATGATCCGCGACAGAACAGTGACGGCCTGTGCTCTGGTCAGCGGTCCGTCCGGAGAGAATATGCCGGCTGCCTCTCCATTTATCCAGCCATGATCATAAGCATCCGCAATTTCGTTATGCGCCCAGTGGCCCATGCTGTCCGGGAAGGCCGCCCCGTTCAGCCAGAGGCGGAAGAAGTCCCAGGTTCGCGCATCTTCCTGGGCAAGGCTCCAGCTTCCGGCACCTTTCAAATGATATTTTCCCACCAATTCCAGTTTGAGCTTCATAGCGGCTTCATTCTCATACCACAGCTCGTAATCTCCCGGGCTAAGCTTGCGCCCATTAACAGTTAATGCCGGATCGGTGGGCAGGACCGTGAAGGTCGCCCTGGCCGAACGGCTAGACGGATCGAGTGTAACGGTTCCCCGGTAAGTCTTGATCAGCTCGTCCGCCATCCGGTTCTGAACGGAGATTCCCAGAATCGTTCCGTCCGATTTCCAGAGTCGACCGTAGAAAGGAAAACCGAGCACGATCTTATCCGCCGGCACCTGGGACAGGGCGAACTCTATCGATTTCTCGATGAACCTCCAACTGGCGACAGAGCCGGGGGCCAGATCCCCTTCATAATGCTCGTCATAAGCCATGATCATCAAATGATCGCTGTACTCGGCCAGTGCCTCGTAATCGTATAGCCCCAGCCACCCTTGATCCGAACCGTACGGATTGGCAGCGACGGCTACGGACACTTCTTTATCCGCAGGCAGTCGGGCTCTCAGAAGCTGCACGAGCGCTGTGAAATCCTCACGGTACAGCTTCGGTATGTTCTCCAAATCTATGTTGATTCCGTCCAATTGATAAGTATGTATAGCTTCGGCCAATTGATCCGCCAGATGCTCTTTATTTTGCAAGGCCAGGATTCCCAAATCGCGATTCCAATCATTGCTTAAGTAGGGGACTACACGAATATTCCGCTTATGCATTTCCTGGATAAAACCGGGATCGAGAGACGGGGAAAGCTGCAGAGAGCCGTCCGGATTAAGCTTGAAATAAGAGGGGGAAATGACATCCAGCGAACCCCGGGTAGTTTCGACATAATCGATATATTTTCCGGGAGAGCCATGAAAGACGTAGGACATATTATATTTGCCCGCTTCCGCCGGGGCCGACCCGGCGAATAAAGAGAGGGCGACAACGGTGCTGAGGAGCGTTTTTCTATAGTTGCTGGACAAGGATGATTCTCCTTCTAGTCAAAGTATTCTAATAGATTCTCTATTTTAACTATAAAGGAGAATGCAGGAAACTCAACGGGCCAAATGCTGGATAAACCTATACCATCTATTTCCTACGAGGGGGTTGCGGCCCCGGATTCCCGGAGCCGTAAGTGTTGGGCTTCTGCCTGCCGAGCATGCTCTTATCCTTCGGTCCCGAGAATAAGCTCCAGGTGGGGATGAGTATGAAGCGGGACACAAATGCCGTGGTTTTTGTCCGGATTGGCCATCCACAGATGAACGAGCGGCGTGCAATCCCATTGTACCGTACCTCTCTGGCCTCTAGCGGAAAAGATAGGCTTTCTGTATACCAGAGGCTTTCTCAGCCGGGCGCTGCGCTCGCTCCAGCTTCTGCGTATCCGGTGAACGGCAACTCTTCTGGCCGGCCGTGCCAAGGGGAGCGTCAACACCGCCCGATCAATCCGCGTTTCTTGCGGCAACGCCGGCAGTTCAAAAGAACAGTAGGTCACTGTTCTTCTCCTCAGCCTTCGCTGCTTCATGCGGTTAGGAGACAGGCGGATGGTGGAAGCGGGCGGGTCTGCCGCTTCTGCCGGCGCTTCGGGCGGAACCGTCTCTGTTTGAACAGGAACAGGGGGCTGGGGCTCACTGAATGCCGGCTCCTCCTCATCAACGAACTCTTCCTCCAACGGCCATAGAATCGTGGGAATATCCCGCAATCTTTGCTTGGCGGTATTCTCGATCGCCTCTCCCAACTGGCGGATATATTCCTCCGCAGAGTGATGCTGTGCTACGTATACGCGGGCATGCTGCGACAGCTTTGCCCGCAGTGCCTCATCCTTGTACAGGCGAAGCATCGCTTCGGCCAAGGTTGTATCGTCGTCCGGGACGGGCGGCAGCTTCACGGCCGTTTCTTCCGGAAATTCACTGAAGGCCCCGATGTTCGAGATGATGGCCGGGATTCCGGAAGACAGAATATCCAGGAGAGAAGCCGAAGATTCGCCATATGTGGGATAACGGAGATTAATGGCTGCATCGGTTTCCGATAAATGCCGCTGATAAGCAGCATCATCCACATGTCCCAGCACCTTAACGTATGATTCCAGCCGTTCCTCCCGGATAAGGGAACGAACCTGGCGCAGGAATTGCGGGTCAATCGGTCCTACTAACCGGTATTCTATATTCGTAATTCCCTGGCAGACCAGCCTTCCAAAGGCGCGAATGGCCGTCTCAATCTGTTTATGCGGCGTTGCATATCCGAAGCTGGCGAACACAAACTTATTTCCGCCGGCGCATGAAGTCCGGTCGGGAACGGCGGCGGCCTTGGCCGGCAGTCTGGTCACTCTCACATTTCGCACTCCGTCGGAGTTAAGAGAATCCTTGCAGTAACGGCTGTGAACGATAACTTCTTTAGCCTTGTTCAGAAAATATTTATTAATCACGATTTGCTCGTGAGGCCTTTCAATTTGACCGTTCCGGATGGCGGCCGCTACATGCTTGGCACTCTGGCCGTAATGGCTGGACAGAACGAGAGTATAGGTTTCGACATCGTCTTTGGACAAGGTCCACTCGATACTCATCGCATGCAGGTTCAAATCATGCAACACAACAATGCCGCTATAAACTCTCAAATACGGAATCATGTAGATGTGAAAGCCACTGTTGCCCATTTGATAGATGACGGCATCGTAATCCTGGGCCCGGTCATGAAACAGCCGGTGATTGTAAATCCGTACCGTCGGGCCGGGGGGGATGTTGGGAGCATAATCGTCATCCACATAGAAGTCGCAATCGTAATTTCGGGCAAGGAGAGGCAGAATAGACTCCATGTAATCGGCAATTCCGGAACGAATCGGCGGCAAGGGAGTAAAGATAGCGATCTTCCTGCGTATCAACTGCTTATAGCTGGCGATGACCTTGCCCGCTACGGTTTCCCAGCGAAAGCCGGCAGCCTGCCGGAATCCCCGTTGCTGCAGCTCTGCTCTCATGGCCGGCTGGGTAAACAGTTCATACAGTCCGGCTCCGATATCGCTCGAATAATGGGGGTTGACCAGCCTGGCGGCGTCTCCCGCAATTTCCGCAAGCGAGGAGCAGTTGGAGGTCAGTACCGGTGCACCGCAGGCCATTGCCTCGAGGACCGGAAATCCGAGTCCTTCGTATAACGATGGGAAGGCGAATACTTCCGCGGCATTATACAGGTCGGTTATTTCATTATCGGGGACGAATCCGGTTATAACGATATCCTCCGCCACACCGCTCCGTTGGGCAATCTCCATTAGCTGTTGGCGATCTTCGGGAGTAACGCTGCAGCACAGTACCAGTTGATAGGCATGGTTAAGCTGGCGGTTGGCTATGGAGAAGCCTTCGATCAGCCGGGACATATTCTTGCGGAAATCCATGCCGCCGGTGCACATGACATAAGGCTTCACAATTCCGTAGCGGGCAAGCAGCTCCGCCCGGTTCACGGCAGGGAGCACCTTGAACCTGGAATCGATGCCGCCCATGATCGTTACTATCTTGTTCGGGTCCATCCCGAGATGTTGTACGGCATCCTGTTTGGTCGTTTCCGAGATGGCCAGAATCACATCACAAGATTTGATAAACTCGATAACCCGATAATAGAAAGCCTCGAATCCCTCGTTATGCAAATATTGATCTTTGTAAAGGTGTGGGATGATATCGTATAACGTTACCGCCAACTTCGTCTTTCCGTACCACTCCCGATTCATCATGGCCTGATTTTTATATTCGAAAGGACTCAGGATATGGAACAGCTCGATTTGATTATGGCGCAGAAATTTCTGCAGTTGACTCTTGAGAGCATCCGGACCGTTGTTGATATCGGGATAAAAGTAAAAAAAGGAGAGGTCCTTGCCGAGGATGGAAACATGCTCGATCAGATTTTTGGAATATCTTCCGATGCCCCGATAATTGGACACCCCCTGAACGAAAGACATATCGAAGGCTATGTTCACTATGTTCACCTCTTCTAAAGATATCGACATTAACTGAACAGTCTGGAAATGATCATCCCGATGGACGCGGGAGAAAAGTTAAGGTGAATATCCGAAGCCGCTTTTCTCGCCAACGCCTCCCGTTTGCTTTTGTTCTCGTAGGCTTCCCGCATCGTTTTGCGCACGTTCGCTATGCTAACGTCCGCCCAGCGATGGTTAAGGTAATAATCGGGCCGCTCCCGCTGCAATTTCTCGTCGACGGGAACGAGATTTTTCTCCGTCTCGATCAGGAAGCTGTTCGATTCGTTCATAAATTCGGTTGCCCCTCCCCAATTTATGGAGATGACGGGTTTCCCCAGGCTCATCATTTCCATCGCCGGCATTCCCCAGCCGCTGGCCCGGTCCATTGAAATATAGACATCCGAGCTTTGATAGAGATTGATTAAATTCTCTTCCGAGAAAGGCGTCGTAATTAGCACGATCTGATTCTTGTAACGGCCCGGCGGAATCAGGGACAGTATTTCTTTAGCCGCAAACCCTCTTTTGTACCCGCTGTGCAGATATACCTTCAAGATCAGGCTTACATCCTCGGCGGGAGAGAATTCTTCACAGAAAGCTTGTATAAGCATTTGATACCCTTTGCGGTAATCGAAGCCGAATACGTACAAAAACACGAATGACCGGATCGGCGGGGAGAAAATTAATTGCTGATACGGTTTCCCTGGATAATATTTCGTTACATCAATAGGGTACGGGACGATTTTGAGCTTCGAGGGGTTGACCCCGCTGCGGGAGAAAGTTTCGTAATTAAAGCGGGAGGGGACCCAGATTTCGTCCATTAAGTTGGCCTCCGCCGCCCAGCCGCTCGGCAGCCGGTCCGTTTCGAACAATGTAACGCCAATCTGGCGGGCTACGTTCGGTACATGAAAATGCTCCCGAAACAGGGGAGGTAATCCGTGGCGGATGAAGACGACTCTGTCTCCAATCTTGGGAGTGGATAACCGCTGCAGCCATTGTTTCGTCTGTTCGCCGATTTCCGCGTGATCCGGCCCTATAGGATGGATTTGCACGGGGATATTCATCGTTTCCAACGTTTTTATGAAATTTCGGGATACGTTGCCGTATCCTCCCATGTCCAGGACGGGCCCCATCCAATACACCCCGGTATACTTCATCGAAGGCTTCCCCCTTTAATCGGCCGATAAAACTGCGGATTAGTAACCAGTATATGGCGCTACGGAAGGGGGGAATTAGGTGTTTGAATCAAAAACAAGGAAAATTGGGTAGATGCTCTTACCATCGATCGGGGATGTCTTCATTCGTCCATACCCCGATTTTCCTCTCCGCATATATTAGATCACACGCTTGCTTGCCGCTCTCTCTTTGAGTTCAGTTCTTCAGTAGAAACCAAAGGATGGATGAATATGGGAATTTTCGGGCATCAGATGGGAGCTCATTTTCTCTATAATAACAAGATGCTGCCATACAACAGAATTCCTAAGAACAACTGGTCCGAAAGAACGGTTGAAATTCCGATCGTGATTGATTTTTTGCAGGAGCATGGGCAAGAAGGCTCTATTCTCGAGGTAGGAAACGTGCTCTCCCATTATCCGGATCTGATCGAGCATCTTCCCGGTCTGGCCGGCCGGCATATTATCGATAAATTCGAAAAGTGGCCGGGAGTAATCAACATCGATTTAATGGACGTTCAGACTCGATACGATGTCATCGTATGCGCATCGACCGTAGAGCATATCGGGCAGAAGGCGTATGGAGAGTTCCAATCGGGTGACCGGGAGGCCCCGCTGAAGGCCATTCGCAAAATCTACGATTTGCTGAAGCCCGGAGGCAAGGCGATCATTACCGTTCCGTTCGGGCGTCTAACGGACGTAGGGTGGCTTATTCAATTCAATTCGGAGTATCTCCGGCTCCTGACCGCTAAATATGATATTCCGGATACCGCCGTCTCCTTTTCCTTCATGAGGAAACTGGACACGGACATAAGCTTCGAAGCTCCGAGCCAATTATGGGTTCAATGTGAAGAGCGGGATTTGGCGGACTGCCGGTTCAACCATCCGTTCTTCCTGGCCAACGGGCTCGCCGTTATCCGTTTGAACAAAACCGACGAGCTTCCTGCGCTTGCCGAACTCCCTCCTGCCGAACTGCGCTATGAGACTCCACCGGGGATCGGCAACCTGTATTATTCTTCATTTATTCTGCCTAGGCCTTCCGATAAGGACGGTTGGATCCGAAGCAATCAGCCCGGATTCATTTTCTTTGGCCCGTATATCAAATTGCCCGTCCAGGTATACCGCTTCGAAGTGCGGATAGAAATAGTCGGCGCAGGCCACTTTACGTTGGATATCACGTCCAATGCCGCTAATAAATTGTTGTGGCAAAAAACACTTGTTCCTAACGTCTCAGCTGCAGGAAGTCATCTATTTGCATGAGGATGAAAAAGATGTCGAAGTGCGTTTATATAAGCACGATATGAACGCTTGCGCGGTGCGTGTGCCGTCGATTTACTTGGCGCCGTTATAGCGGAAGGGGAGATTCAGTTGAGCAGACCTCATTATTACTTGGGTGACAACACCGTATTAACAAATATAAATCATGGCCCTTATATGTTTCTGGATACACGGGATCCGGTTAACTTAGCCATTCTATTAACGGGCGATTGGGAGAAATGGATTACAAACATTATGTTGTCGATCGTCAAACCCGGTATGACCGTGCTCGATATCGGAGCCCATACCGGATTTTTCTCGATTTTATCCGGAATGCTTGTAGGGCCTACCGGCCAGGTGCATGCATTCGAGCCGAATCCTTTTCACCATAGAAATCTGTTAAAAAGCATTTCCTTCAACGGGATGTACGGGCGTGTCCATCTGCACCGGGTCGCGCTGTCCAATCAAAGAGGGGAAACCGAATTTCAGACGATAGGGGATGGCGGGACAAGCATCCAATTTTTAGGAATTGAAGCTATCAACGAGCCGACAAAGTTCAAAGTCAAGCAAGGATTGCTCACCGACTTCCTTCCCAGCCTTAAAGCGGACGTGATTAAAATCGATGTAGACGGGGCGGAGCCGTTGATTATGGATAGCGTCTTTGAAGTGATCGACCACAATCCTTCCATCATCATTCTAATGGAGTATTTGCCGGTTATATGGCGCGGAGGCACCCCGGGTCCGATTCTGCAGAAATTTGTCCAACGCGGATTCCGGTTTCATATTTTGTTCAGAGATGGACAGGTGGTGCCTACCGATGCAGCGGGATTGGAGGCGCATCAAGACCCTGATCAACTGGACTTGCTGATTGTCCGCTGAAGCTGCGCCTGTATCCAGGAGCAGTGACCACATTTTAAGAGATGGGAACGGAGCAAGCGGCAAGCAAGTGTCATCGTTTTACTTATCAGCTCCCTGCAGTGCACACTTGCATAGCTGGGCCCAAACCATAAATTAAGCCGAAACTAATAAAAATCGTAAGAAGGTATCCTTCTTACGATTTTTTGCGCTTATGGACAGAAGAACGGTCATTTCGCTTTCTCAATGATAAGCCCTATCGAGGTAGTGACATATTGCGCCAACAGCAGTCTTAAGTGCGGATTTGAATGGGGGGGAACATCAATATGGCGGTCTATCGGGCCGGTGCCTACCGAATAATCGACTTCTATGGAATGTCCTTGTGCGCGCAGCGTATGGACCATCCATTCGATGTCCTTAAGGCGGAAGAGGACCGTAGGGCCTTCTTCCAGCGTCTGGTCGTTGGAGGAAAGGTTGAATTCGGTCGTATGAATGGCAACTCCCCCGGGCTTCAGGCAGTTCATTTGGTTCAAGATAAACTGCTTGCCCAGCGCAATCGATCCACAGTGCTCGAAGGAGCAGGAGGACCAGGTAAAATCGAATTGGTTAAATAAATGCGGAGGAATCGCATTCATATTGACCACTTCAAAGGTAACCCGCTGACGAAATAATTCAGGATCGCATAACCCTCTTTCATTCAAATCCTGAATACCAACGGCATGCATGTTGGATTGCGCCCAGCCCTGTACGGAGGCGGAGGGAGCATCCAGATCGGTGGCCGTGATATAGCAGCCTCTGGAAGCAAATAAGGAGGCGAGCGGCTCTTTGCCGACACCAAATCCCAATCCTCTTCTGCCGGGGCCTAGCATTCCCCGTTCCAACAACCCTTGATAGATATAACAGTATTCCCACAGCTTTCGATGATACTGCAGAGGCTCCTTCAAGGCGAGGCAAGCTTCCTGTAGCCAGACGGACTCGAAGTCCTGTTGTTTGCACACCTGTGAAATCAACATTGAACGGATCGCTCCTTCTGCGAAGAGGATTTGAAAATAGTCCAAATGCAGTGATGTTTCTATGGTATGCGTATCTTCGGAAGGAAGGCACGGCACAGGGCCAGAGCAGCAGAGTCTTCCATATTTTACTCGTTTAACCGGCTACTAAAATATGCTAGACTTTAACCGCCGAAACTTCAATAAATTTTCTTGAAGTGCGGGGGACGGTATGTGCCGACAATTGGGCTTGCTCGGCACTTGGGGTGAGTCGCTTATATTAGCGTAGGGATACTTCCTTTTCTCCCGAATCCGACAACTAACTCCGCAGGCAGCGAAAAGGAGTTCAGTATGAAACGATTGGTTAAAACAACAGTAATAGCGTTTACATTAAGTGTGTCTTTGGCCAGTTTGTCTTCTCCGGCTTTCGCCGCATCCTATCAGGTTCAGGATAATGATAGTTTATGGACAATCTCCGAGAAGAATCAGCTATCCTTGGAGGCCGTTATCAATGCCAACATGGGAGTGGATATGTATAACCTGCAAAGCGGCCAGACGATTACGCTTCCAGTATCTACGGAGCATTCTTATGCCGTGCAGAAGGGGGATTCCTTCTGGACAATAGCGCAGAAATTAAATATTCCTCTAGACTTGTTAATGGCGGCCAATTCTCAATATGATCCCTATAATTTATATCCGGGGCTTGTGCTGGAATTGCCGGAAGGCTACACGAATTCGAACCACTCGGTAGCTGCTTTAAGTGCGAGTCCGGAGTCTGCTCCGGCGCCTGCGAGCAATGCGCAAACGATAACGACGCCGACGGGCGAAACCTATACTTACAGCAAAGTTATACAGGCTTCCGCTACCGCTTATTCCGCCTCGCATGAAGAGAACGGATGGGGGCCTGTCGATTACTACGGTAATCCTCTGAAACTGGGAACGATAGCCGTAGATCCGGCAGTCATTCCTATGAATTCTACCGTTTATATTACCGGTTATAACAGTCAGGGGCTTCCTGTCGGAGGAATGATCGGCAAGGCAACCGACCAGGGCGGAGCGATTAAGGGCGACCGGATTGACATCTTTATGCCGGGCAGCCGTTCAACTGCAAGCCAATTCGGCATTCAGAACGTAACCGTTTATGTATTGAACTAAAGATACGGCATCCTAATGATTTGCATAAACGATCAGTCTCGTAATAGGCGAGGCTGATTTTTTTTTTTTCAATGAACATGGGCGGGATCAAACCAACCTGCGGGCTCAAGCATACTTTGTAATTATCCGGGTGTAAGCCTGCAGGGAGGTGCAAGATGGGGATAGAGCTGATCGGAATCCATTGGGTGTATGTAGGGTTTGTCGTCATTATTATCGGCTGCATGATCATGAGAAGGGATACATCGCTTGTATGTATAGCCGGAATCTTTCTGCTCGGCTGGTTGGCTACATCGTCCTTAAGCCAATCTGTAAGCGGAATCTTCAACAGCTTTATCTATGCGATCACAGAGCTGTTGAATACGATACTGATTATTTCGATTATCGTGTCCATGGGCCGGGTGTTAACGAGAACGGGAATTAATGAAACGATGGTGTCCCCCTTTATCCGACTGATGAGAAGTCCCGGCCTAGCCTATTGGACAGTCGGATTGGTCATGCTGGTTATTTCCTTCTTCTTCTGGCCGTCTCCCGCCGTGGCGCTCATCGGGGCCGTGCTGCTGCCGGCCGCGGTTCGGGTCGGTCTGCCGCCGCTCGGTGTTGCCATCGCAATGAATTTGTTCGGCCACGGCATAGCCTTATCGGGTGACTTCGTCATTCAGGGGGCTCCCAAGCTGACGGCCGACGCTGCGGGTATACCGGTCTCCGAGGTTGTCCAGGCCAGCATTCCGTTAGTTCTGGTCATGGGAACGGTGACGACTGTAGCTGCTTTCTGGCTGATGCGCCGGGAGATGGCGGCCGGGAAGCTTACTCTCGCTACCGGAGCGGTCCGCAAGGGGGAAGCCAGAGCGGAAGGAGGAGAGGACCCCCTGGCCGCTGCCCTGCCGGACAAAGCCAAAAAAATTATGGCCGTCATCATTCCACTGTTATTTGTTGGCGACTTGGCAGCCATGTATTTCTTCAAGCTGCAGGGAGGGGAGGCAACGGCTCTGGTCGGGGGAACCTCAGTGGTCATTCTGATCACCATCACCCTGCTTGCTCATCGCAACCGGGGACTGGAGAGAACGACACAGTATCTGGTGGAAGGCCTGCAGTTCGGCTTCAGGGTATTCGGGCCCGTCATTCCGATCGCCGCCTTCTTCTATCTGGGGGATTCGGCCTTCTTCAATTTATTCGGCAGTGTTCTGCCTGAGGGGTCTCAAGGCATCGTCAATGATTTGGGGCTCGCTCTCGCCAATACGGTTCCGGTTAACAAGGAGGTGGGCGCCGTTACCCTTACGACCGTCGGCGCCATTACCGGATTGGATGGCTCCGGATTTTCGGGAATCTCGTTGGCCGGCTCCATCGCCCAATTATTCGGTACGGCCATCGGCTCCGGGATCGCTACATTGACTGCGCTGGGTCAAATTGCCGGAATTTGGGTCGGAGGAGGAACCTTGATTCCTTGGGCATTGATTCCCGCCGCGGCGATCTGCGGGGTAGATCCTTTCGAGATGGTTCGCCGCAATGTACGGCCGGTTGTGATCGGCTTGGTCGTGACGACCATTGTCGCTATGTTCCTGATCTAAATTTTCCCGAACGCCAAAGATGGCACTCCTTATGTCTAAACGTGAACGGCTAACGCTGCACGCCCGGTTCACACCTGGTTCATCGTGCTGTAGCCGACTTTTCACATGAAGCTTGCCGAGCCGATCGTTCCAAGCAGCCTCTGGCGCAAAGCATGCCAAGACTAACGCAAATCCAAACCGGGCGCAACGTATCCGTTCGCCCGGTTTTTAAGGAAGTGCCTTCTATAGATCGGCCCCGTTCTGATGATTCGTTGCCGAACAATGATTAATTATATTTAGGCAGCCAGTCGCCATGGGCTTCGATCAAGTCATCGCACAAGGAGACAATATCATCGATGGAGAGCTCTGCCGATGTATGCGGGTCCAGCATGGCGGCGTGATAAATATGCTCTCTCTTGCGGGTGATCGCCGCTTCGATGGTCAATAACTGGGTGTTTATGTTCGTCCGGTTCAGTGCGGCTAGCTGCGGAGGCAAATCTCCTACATAGGTCGGCGTGACGCCGCTTGCGTCTACGAGGCAAGGAACCTCAACGCAGGCCTCCTTGGGAAGATTGGTGATCAGTCCGGTGTTCATCACGTTCCCACCGATTTTGAACGGGCGGTTCGTCTCCATCGCATCGAAAATATAGGAGGCGTATTCATTGGAGCGTTTATGCTCAAGGCTGCGGTTGTTCACCAGTTCATCGCGCATGGTCTGCCATCTTTCGATTTGCCGGATGCAGCGCCGCGGATATTCGTCCAACGGAATATTATAACGGTCGATTAATTCGGGATAGTTCTTCTTGATGAAATACGGGTGGTACTCCGCATTATGCTCCGATGATTCCGTTACGTAGTAGCCAAAGCGGAACATCAGTTCGAAACGGACCATATCATTATGCTTTTCCTTCTGCTTCTCCTTCGCTCTGCGCTTGATTTCCGGATACAGGTCAATCCCGTCTTTCGTACATTCCAGAAGCCAGGCCATGTGGTTGATTCCGGCGATTTTGGTTTGAACTCCTTCCGTATCCATTTCCAGCTGGCGGAACAAATGCGGCATGCAAACCTGGACGCTGTGGCACAGCCCGACCGTACGGACACCGCCGTATGTAATCATCGTGTTGGTCAATACGGCCATCGGATTCGTATAGTTCAGGAACCAGGCGTCCGGGCATACCTCGCGGATGTCCTTGGCAAAATCGAGCATGACGGGAATCGTCCGCAAGTTTCGGAAAATACCGCCGATGCCGATCGTATCCCCGATGGTCTGGCGCAAGCCGTACTTCTTCGGAATTTCAAAGTCCGTGATCGTACAAGGGTCGTATCCTCCGACCTGGATTGCATTCACTACATATTTGGCTCCCCGCAGCGCCTCCTTGCGATCCGAATACGCAACGATTCGGCAACGGCTTCCCGTCGTCTGTTTCAGGTTGTTGAGCATGTTTTCGGAATCCTTTAGCCTGACGGGATCGATGTCAAACAAAGCGAGCTCGAATCCTTGCAGTGATTCGGTCAGCATGCAGTCTCCCAGCACATTTTTGGCAAAGACCGTGCTTCCGGCCCCGAGGAAAGTAATTTTGGACATGGTTAGAAGGCCTCCTTGAGTAAATTGATGTTGTCATCCATCTCCAGGCACTGCCTTTGTACTTGGGGATGGCTAAGCCGTTACTTATGACTATACGGTTCGGGGAGGCGCTTGCATATGGAATCATTTCACTTTCGTATGGAGAAATGTTGTTTTTTGTATGAGATGGAGGGATAAGCTTCCTTATTCTGAATTCATGCCGGGACCAGTGGGCGACCAAACCAATCTAACACCAAAGCTCATCCCCCGAATGATTTGGTGAGGTGATTTTGACCCGGACTCTTGCAATGCGTCTGCAGTTGTTTTACTTTGAATAATATAGCCGTCCGGGCTGTAAGCGGATCGAAAAGGTTCCGGACGGAATATGGATGGACGTGGCCTATCCGCAGGAATGGCCTGATAACATAGAGAAAGGAGCGGGAAGGTGATGGGTAAACCGACTCATACGGTGTCTCTAAATCTTTACCCGGGTAACGGGGAATTGGTCGTCTTGTTTGCCGGCCAGGCGCAAACGCCGCCATCGCATAAAGTGGGGCCGCAGGTGCTGGATTATCATCTGGTTCATTACGTCCTCTCCGGTAAAGGAAGATTCCGCTGCAGGGGTAGAGATTACGAGCTGTCGGAGGGAGGGCATTTTTTCATCTTTCCGGGGGAGCTGTCCAGCTACGAATCGGATGAACAGGACCCTTGGCGGTATATATGGATCGGCTTTAAGGGAACCCGGGCAGATGAGCTGCTGACGCAATTGTCCATCACCCCTTACCAGCCGACGGTGAGCACGAAGGGAAACCGTAAAATTCCCGTCCTGTTTCATAAGATGGCCCATGTTCTCGGGGAGGGACATCCGTCCTGCGATCTGCAGGCCGGCGCTTTGTTGCGCCTGCTGTTAGCGGAATATGCGAGACAGCTGGATGTGCTGCCTTCCCGTTCCTCCAGCGCGGATCCGGTGCAGCTGCAGGTCGAGCAGGCGATCCGGTGGTTGAATCTGCAGTATTCACAGCCGGTTTCTATCGAACAGATGGCCCATACCCTCGGCTATCACCGCTCTTATTTATCGAAAATATTCAAGCAGCATACCGGAGTGTCTCCGATGCAATTTTTGCTGAAAATCCGTATGGAACGGGCGCGCTTATTACTGCGGGAGCCGCTGACGATCGAACAGGTTGCGTCCAGTGTCGGTTTCCCCGATGCGCTCTATTTTTCCAAGCAGTTCAAGAAATGGTTCGGCAGCTCGCCCACCCGTTACCGGGAGCTTCAGGGAGGATCTGTCTACGACTGCCAATACTAAAGGCCGAAGAGCCGGGAAACCGGACAGAGGGGAAGAAGCAATGCGACTGCTTCGGGATATATTTTTCAGACAAATTAAAGACAAAGGGAAATTGAATTTGCCCCCAGAAAAGGCTTGTCAATCCGTTCTTCCGTTGCTATGGTAGAAGATAGGTAAAAATCCAATCCAGTAAAGGAAGGTTGCACCTAATGAAACGATTAAGAGTGGGGATCATAGGTCAGGGCAGAAGCGGACGCGATATTCATGCTTATATTATTAAAAAGCTTCCGGAACTGTATCAGATCGTCGCCGTATCCGACCCTATGGAAGATCGCAGACAAAGAGCGGAGGCTGAGTTGAACTGCGATGCTTACGCCGACTATCGTGACTTGTTCCAACGGAAGGATCTGGATCTGATCATCAATGCAACGCCGAGCCAGCTTCATGTTCCGGTATCGTTGGAGTGTCTGAACAGCGGTTTCAACGTGCTCTGCGAAAAGCCTCTCGCCAGAAGAGTGGCCGATGTGGACAAGCTGATCGAAGCTTCGAAGGATTCGGGCAAGCTGTTGGCCATATACCAGCAATCCCGTTATTCTCCCGCCTTCGAGAAAATTCGTCAAATTATCGACTCCGGGGTGATTGGCCGGATCGTTCAAGTAAGCATCTCTTATAATGGTTTTGCCAGAAGATGGGATTGGCAGACGCTTCAGGAGAAGAACGGGGGCAATCTGCTCAATACGGGGCCGCATCCGGTCGACCAGGCTCTTCAGCTGTACGGAAACGATGTCATGCCGAAGGTCACCTGCATGATGGACCGGGCGAACTCTTTCGGGGATGCGGAGGATTATGTCAAGCTGATCCTGCATGGAAACGGAAGACCTACGATCGATGTAGAGATTTCCTCCTGCTGCGTTTATCCGGAAGGAACCTATAACGTTCAAGGGACACTCGGCGGGATTAAAGGGTCGATCCAGCATCTGGATTGGAAGTATTACAAGCCTGAGGAAGCGCCGGAGCAAAGCCTGGTCAGCGAGCCGCTGAGCAATGCCGACGGCACGCCCGCATATTGCGGAGAAGAGCTTAAGTGGTACGAGGAAAGCTGGGATCTGTCCCAGGAGGACGGGGGATTCTTTGACCAGATGGGCAAGAAGTTCTACACGATGCTCTATAATTCGTTAGCCAACGGGCAACCGCTGGAGATTACACCTGAGCAGGTCCGCCAGCAAATTGCCGTCATGGAAGAATGCTTCAGGCAGAATCCCGAGTTCGCCAATCATAGCTTCTGACGCCATTTTATCTATATATGTAAAAAAACCGCTGATGACGCCGTTAGGGTCTGAAGGCGGTTTTTTTTGTGCGGGTTTCGCACGGTCTTGTCTCTCTGCTACTTACGGTTTCTCCAAGGCCGCTCCTCATCCTCCGATGCCGGGAACAGGTTGTCCTCGATATTGTCCAAGATGGCTTCCACAACCTCGCTGATTCCATCGGTGGCCCCCATGTCTTCCTGGTCGGGAGGAGTCGGGATGCCGGCAGTTTCAAAAGCGGTTTGGCCGGTTATTTTTTGCTCGTCTGTCAGATCAGGTTTTCTTTCGTCAGACATAGATTTCAAGCTCCTTTAGTAAAAATTGGCGGAAATCACCTATACCATCCCCGCACAAGCGGACTTCTATACATCCCGCGGGAAGATGAAGGGGCGACTGGATTAAATTTTTATAAAGACAATGCCGCGAATTCTCGGAATGTTCAAAAAACGATTGAGCTTCCGCACAGCCGAACAGGTAATATAGAGTATGGATGACTATTGGGAGGTGACGAACATGGAAAACTCCGGCCAACGGATAAAAATCAGCCGCCGCCGATTTCTGGGGACGGCCGGCAAGCTGGTGCTCGGGATCACCGGTTATGCGGCGCTGTCCGGCACCGTATTCTATCTGGGGGCTAAGAGCAGCAGCGCTGCGCGGAAGCCGAAGCAGGAGATGAAACCGGCCAACCTGGCACTCCTTGGGGAGGAGTCCGATTTTTCCGATATAAAGGATACGGTGAAGGTCGAATACGACGTCGAGATAGAGGATGGGTGGGTTAAACAGAAGCGTCACGGCTTCGTCTATGTCACCCGTTCGGAGGACGGCGAACTTCTCATTATGTCGCCGATTTGCACGCATCTTGGCTGTAATGTGACGACCGCCTCGGATAAAGACAGATTAGAGAAACCGGGGTTGGCTTTCATATGTCCATGCCATGGGGGAGAATATGATAACACAGGACGCCACATTGGAGGACCTCCTCCCCGGCCGCTCGATGTCTTCGAACCGATTGTGCGGGAGGGTAAAGTATATATTGCCGTACTTCATCCCGGGCAGAGAAAATAATTTGCTTGGCGGGATCTCATTCCCGGCAACAAAACAAACCGCCTCGTGAGGCGGTTTTTCTCAAAATATAAGAAAGTATAAGCTTCACCTTATACCTGTTCTTATATTTCGCCTGTCCAACGGACGGTGGCAGCCGTTTATGCTTGTATCGATCGTCAGCGGAAGTTGATACGAATTTATTCCTCGCCGTCGGTAAATTCCCGATATTCGTCGGCATTCATAAGTCCGGCAAGCGAGTCCTCGCTGTTCAGCTCCACTTCAAACATCCAGCCCTTGCCGTAAGGATCGGAGTTAACCAGCTCCGGGGAGTCATCCAGTTCACTATTTACGGCGATCACTATGCCCGAGACGGGAGAGTAGATGTCCGATACGGTCTTGACCGATTCTACGCTGCCCGTACTGTCCCCGGCATGAATCTCATCTCCTTCGGACGGCAGCTCCACGAATACGATGTCGCCCAATTGATTCTGGGCGAAGTGGGTGATGCCGATTCTCACCTTGTTTCCGTCGAGCTTCTCGACCCATTCATGTTCTTTGCTGTAGTATAAACCGGATTTGATCTCGCTCATCGAAAATCCCTCGCTTTACGCATATTCGTACAACATCATTATAGTGCGCGGAAACACCAGGCGCACTTCTAACGGATTCGCTACTAGCTTATTATACTTAAAGAACCGGTGTCAAGGACGGCAGAGAGGGTTGACAAAAAAGCAGGATGTGGAATAATAATGGTATAAATCCCCATTCAGGGGCATTTTCGTAAGCGACGACACATATGGGCGAATGAAGGTGCAAGGGAGAGATTACTGCCGGCGGAGCCGGAATCAGTAACGCCGAAGGAGTAAGCCCGCGGGTGAATCTCTCAGGCAAAAGGACCTGCACCGGACGCATCTCTGGAGAGAGCCTGCGCGCAAGTTGCTGCAGGTCACCCAAGGGGAAACCCCAGCTTCATGATCTAGGAGCCCGGGGGTAACTCTCAGGTAAAAGGACAGAGCGGAGGAACGCAGCCGTCGGGTTGTGTTCTTTCCGCTCTGTTTTTTTATGTATGGAAAGAATGCGCTATCTTGGCCAAACAGATTTCATATGATTTGGAATCCGTCTTGAACAAGAGCGCGGCGGGAGCGATCAAGCGATTGGAGGTCAAAGTTTATGCTGAAACGAACACCGCTGCACCCTATTTATGAAAAATACGGGGCACGGGTCATTGATTTCGGAGGCTGGGAGCTTCCCGTGCAATTTGCCGGGATCCAATCAGAGCACCATGCGGTGCGCCGGCAGGCGGGATTATTCGATGTTTCTCATATGGGAGAGGTCCTGGTGACCGGACCGGATGCGTTCCGCTTTCTCCAGCGGATAACGACCAATGATCTGTCGAAGCTGGAGGATGGCCAAGTGCAGTACAGCTTCATGTGCTATCCGGATGGCGGGGTCGTCGATGATTTGATCGTTTACCGGTTTCACGGGGAAGAGTACATGCTGGTGATCAACGCTGCCAATATCGACAAGGATATAGCGTGGATAGATTCACAGCTCTCGGGCGATGTCCGGTGGAAGGATATATCGCCGGAAACCGCGCTGCTCGCTCTGCAGGGGCCGAAGGCCGAGCCCATTTTACAGAAGGTGACGGAGGCCCCCCTTTCCGGGTTAAAGCCTTTTCATTTCCGGAAGGATATTCGCATCGCCGGAATCCAGGCGCTTCTGTCCAGAACCGGGTATACGGGGGAAGACGGCTTCGAGCTGTATGTGCGCAGCAGCGATGCCATTACGCTCTGGGAGGAGCTGTTGAAGGCCGGCGGAGATGACGGCCTCGTTCCGGCCGGCTTGGGAGCCCGGGACACGCTCCGTTTCGAAGCGAGGCTTCCTCTGTACGGCCAGGAGCTGTCCCCGGAGACTACTCCGGTAGAAGCCGGTCTCGGAATGTTCGTTAAACCGGAGAAGGGAGAATTTATCGGACGCGATGTTCTGGCGGAGCAGAAGGCGAACGGTGCCCCGCGCAAGCTCGTCGGCATAGAAATGATAGACCGGGGAATTCCAAGAAGCCACTACCCGGTTTATTGCGGAGATGTCCGGATAGGAGAGGTGACGACCGGCACCCAGTCTCCGACCTTAAAGAAGAATGTCGGCCTGGCATTGATCGACCGCAAGTATGCGGCTATCGGAACAGAGGTTGCCGTTGAAGTGAGAGGGAAACGGCTTCAAGCGGTCATCGTGCCGACGCCGTTTTATAAGAGAAGCAGGTAACTGCCAGTGGGCTGCGAACAATTTGCTGGAAGGTAACTGCCGACGGGCTGTGAAGAGATGACTGTGGAGGGTCGCTACTCGGGGTGGGAAGAGATACTGTGGAAGGTCGCTGCTCAGGTTGGGAGAAGAGAATCCTGTGGAGGGTCCTTGCTCAGGCTGAGAAGAGGTAACTGTGGAAGGTCGATGCTCGGGCTGAGAAGAGATAATTGTGGAAGTTCACTACCCAGGCTAAGAAGAGATACTGTGGAAGGTCGTTACTCAGGTTAGGAGAAGAGAATCCTGTGGAGGGTCCTTGCTCAGGCTGAGAAGAGGTAACTGTGGAAGTTCACTACCCAGGCTAAGAAGAGATGACTGTGGAAGGTCGCTACTCGGGGTGGGAAGAGATACTGTGGAAGGTCGCTGCTCAGGTTGCGAGAAAGACGTGCAGAAATGCAGGTCTTTTTGGGGAAAATCTGCACAAGGCCTGATTCTAAAGCAAAAGTGCACGTCTTTTTTGGGGAAATCCGCGTAAGGCTGATTCTAGAGCAAAAGTGCACGTCTTTTTGGGGGAAATCCGCGTAAGGCTGATTCTAGAACAAAAGTGCACGTCTTTTTGGGGAAAATCTGCGAAAGGCCTGATTCTAAAGCGATTGTGCAGGTCTTTTGGCCGATTTTAGGGGAATCGCCTCATTTTGTCCGAAAAGACATGCAGATTTGAGCGTCTTTCGCTCAATTTAGGAAAAAAGGCGAGATTCCAATGCACTTTTGCTCGTCTTTGGGCCATGCGTCCCCTTCTGTTGCAGTATTTTGAATAAATAAAACAAGGCGACAAGAAGCCGAAAAATAGCCCAAGCTTATTCAAATTAATGATAAAAGGAGCTTGAATGGATGATGCACCGTTATTTGCCTTTGACGGAACAGGATCGCCAAGAGATGCTGAGCGAAATCGGAATTGCTTCCGTTGACGAGCTGTTTGCCGATATTCCCGCCGGTATCCGATACCAGGGGAAGCTGAAGGTTTCCGAAGCGTTAAGCGAACCGCAACTGCTGCGGTACATGCGCGGGCTGGCCGCCAAGAATGCGGATTTCGACCGGTATCCCTGTTTTCTGGGGGCGGGAATTTATGATCACCATATTCCGGTCGTGATTCAGCATGTCATTTCCCGGTCGGAATTTTATACCGCCTATACTCCTTATCAGCCGGAGATCAGCCAGGGCGAGCTGCAGGCGATCTTCGAGTTTCAGTCCTATATTTGCGAGCTGACCGGGATGGCTGTAGCCAATGCATCGATGTATGACGGAGCGACGGCTCTCGCCGAAGCCGGTGCCCTGGCCGTCGGGGCGACCCGGCGCAAGCGTATCGTCGTCTCCAGCACAGTGCATCCCGAAGCCAAGCAAATTCTGAGAACGACAGCCAAGGGCTTGAACGTGGAGGTCGTTGAGGCCGGTTACCGGGATGGGATCACCGATATAGAGCAGTTGGCTTCGCTTATCAATGAGGAGACGGCCGCCGTACTTGTGCAATCGCCCAACTTCTTCGGCTGCGTGGAAGATATTCGGGCGATCGAGCCGCTTATTCATCAAGTGAAAGGGCTGCTGGTCGTAAGCAGCAATCCGCTGGCGCTCGGTCTGCTGGAAGCGCCGGGCCATCTGGGGGCGGATCTGGTAGTGGGAGACGCCCAGCCGCTGGGCATACCTGCTGCACTCGGCGGCCCTACCTGCGGATACTTTGCCGCATCCGCCCAGTGGATGCGAAGGATGCCCGGAAGGATCGTCGGGCAGACCGTAGACCGCCAGGGCCGAAGGGGCTATGTGCTGACACTGCAGGCGCGGGAGCAGCATATCCGCAGGGAAAAAGCGACCAGCAACATTTGTTCGAACCAGGCTCTGCTGGCTCTTTGCTCATCCGTCTATTTATCGACGATGGGCAAGCAGGGCATTCGCGAGGTAGCCCGGCTTAATTTGCAGAAGGCGCACTATGCCGCGCAGACGATCGGTTCCTCCGGCCGGATGAAGCTGGCCTTCTCCGCTCCGTTCTTTAACGAGTTCGTCATCCGGCTGCCGAGGGGCTGTGATGTCCGGCGGATCAATCGGGAACTGCTTGAGGCGGGAATGATCGGCGGCTACGATCTGGGGCGGGATTACCCGGAGCTGGCGGATCATATGCTGGTGGCTGTTACGGAGCAGAGGAGCCGGGAGGAAATCGAAACATTCACATCTGCATTGGAGGGATTGCTATGAGCGGCAGTGGAGAAAAGCATGACAAGGCTACGATTTTCGAGCTGAGCCGACCGGGGCGGATCGGTTATTCCCTGCCTCCGTGCGATGTGCCGGAAGCCGATCCGGCTTCCCTGATTCCGGCCTCTCTGTTAAGGAAGCAGCCGGCAGAGCTGCCGGAAGTCTATGAAGTCGATGTCATCCGGCATTATACGGAATTATCGCGGCGCAATTTCGGGATCGACAACGGATTTTATCCGCTGGGCTCCTGCACCATGAAATATAATCCGAAAATCAACGAGGATGCGGCAAGAATGACGGGATTTGCGAAAATTCATCCTTACCAGCCGGAGGAGTCCATTCAGGGCGCCCTGGAAGTGTTATACCGGCTGCAGAAGGATTTGCAGGAAATTACCGGCATGGATCAGGTAACGCTGCAGCCTGCGGCCGGAGCACATGGAGAATGGACCGGGCTGATGATGATCCGCGCCTACCATGAAAGCCGAGGAGAGAGGCGGACCAAGGTGCTCGTTCCCGATTCGGCCCATGGGACCAACCCGGCAAGCGCTGCCGTGGCCGGCTTCGAAGCGGTCACCATCCCTTCCGATTCGAGGGGGCTGGTGGACCTGGATGCCCTGCGGAAAGAGGCGGGCCCGGATACGGCAGCGCTGATGCTGACGAATCCGAACACGCTCGGCTTATTCGAGGAGCACATTGCCGAAATAGCCGACATTGTGCATCAGGCTGGAGGGCTGCTTTATTATGACGGCGCTAATGCAAACGCCATTATGGGAATAACCCGGCCCGGAGATATGGGGTTTGATGTGGTGCATCTCAACCTCCACAAGACTATGAGCACCCCTCACGGGGGCGGAGGTCCGGGAGCCGGGCCGGTCGGGGTGAAGGAGAAGCTGATCCCGTACCTGCCGACGCCGATCGTAGCCCGCAGAGAAGACGGGAGCTACTTCCTGGATTACAATTTCCCGCATTCCATCGGCAGGGTCAAAAGCTTCTACGGCAACTTCGGCATTTTATTGCGGGCTTATGTCTATATATTGAGCTATGGCGGGGAAGGATTGCGTCAGGTATCGGAAAATGCCGTATTGAATGCCAATTATATGCTGAAGAAGCTTGCTCCCTATTTCGATGTGCCGTACGACCGGAAGTGCAAGCATGAATTTGTACTGTCCGGCAACCGCCAGAAGAAGCATGGAGTGCGTACATTGGATATGGCCAAGAGGCTGCTGGATTTCGGCTATCATCCGCCGACGATTTACTTCCCGCTCAACGTCGAGGAATGCATCATGATCGAGCCGACGGAAACGGAAAGCAAGGAGACGCTGGACGGCTTTATCGAGGCAATGATTCAGATTGCTCAGGAGGCGGAGCACGATCCCGAAAGGGTCAAGAATGCTCCGTATACGACGGTAGTACAGAGGCTGGACGAAGCCTTGGCCGCCCGCAAGCCTGTGCTCAACTGCAGCTGCGCCCCGTAAGAGTTTGCCCGACGAACCAAATTTAAGCTGTAATACACGGCGGCATCTGAAGAGTAATAGTCCATAGGCGTAGACAGGCAATCTGTTTATAGAAGGTAATAATGGAAGAGGAAATATGCAGGAACCTTGCAACTGGAACGGCGTTGCTGCCCATATGGTCGGGAGATGGTCCAATAGGATCTATCTCCCCTTAATGGGACTTTAGGATTGATAATCGGCAGCGGCATAAAGCCTGAGAGTATTTCTTTTATGAGCCTGTTCTGGGGCAGTTGGATTGAGGCCAGCAAAAGTACTTCTTTCTGCTTATTGGAGTGGCGATCGGGGCTATCTAGAGCAAAAATTCCTGTATTTTCGCAATTTATATGACTCAAGGCATGAAGCTTCATAATCACTCGACTTAACTGAACTGCCGCGACCTAATCGGGGAAGAGGGAGGATACATGGTTAGTACTGTTTAATATTAATGACATTAATAATTAATTATGATAATTAAATTCGTAAGCCGCAGCTTAACCGCACATTTTCTCCCAATCGGGCTTGTTTTTTAGATTCCTGTAACAAATAATGGTTGATTAAAGAGAATTAACTGCTAATATAAAAATATAGCAAATATTCGAAATATTTAGATAACCTTGTCCTGCGAAAGGAGCAATGCAATGGTTACTCTGCCAAAAGTGAATGAGCTCGGATTTTTCGAAATCCGGCTGGAATCGATTGGCGGCCTCGGGGCCAACCTGGCTGGCAAAATGCTTGCGGAAGCAGGCGTGATCGGCTCCGGATTGAACGGCGTCAGCTTTTCCTCCTACGGCTCAGAAAAGAAAGGCTCCCCTGTCAAGGCACACATCCGTTTCTGCGATAATTCCACCAATATCCGCGACACCACACCTATTGAACGGCCTCACATCGTCGGCATCTTCCACGAATCCTTGTCCAAAACCATCAATGTCATCAGCGGCATATATGAAGACAGTCTGGTCCTGGTGAATTCAGCTAAAACTCCCGAACAGCTCAAGCAAAAAATGAACTTGAAGGCCGGAACGATTGCGGTTCTCGATGCGATTACAATTGCATTGGAGGAGAAGAACCGGGTCAACATGGCCATGCTCGGCGGCCTGTTCAAGCTCTGCCCTTTCCTGGACCCGGAACAGATGAAGCAGGTGATCCGCAAGTCGCTGGAAAAGAAATACCCGCAAGCGGTTCAACCAGCGCTCCGCACGTTTGAAAGGGGTTTCAACGAAGTGAAATCACAAACCTTCGAGCTGCCTCCGGGTGAGGCGATGCCTTCCTATATTCGTCAGGACACGCCGCTTCTGGGGTACGCCACCCAGCCGCTGGGAGGGACGATCACGAACCCGGGCAACAGTATTTTGAAGGATTTAAGCATTTCGCGGGCGGGAATGATGCCTCACTTTGATCTGGAGAAATGCATTCATTGCGCCGCCTGTGACAATGTGTGTCCGGATTTCTGCTTTGTATGGGAAGAGCAGGAGGACCGGAGGGGACGGCCGCAAATGTTTTTGCAGGGAATCGATTATCAGTATTGCAAAGGCTGCCTGAAATGTGTTCAAGCTTGTCCGACGGAGGCGCTGGCCAGCGCAAGAGAAGAGGAGGGCTATGCGGAACAGAACCGGGTGCCTCATCGTTTTAACCTGGCTTTGTGAGGAAATTACGCTAAGGAAAGATCAACGAATAGTTACTAAGTAAGCGATTGGAAGCCCAAGCTTGGCGAGTGATGCGCGTAATGTTCAATGATTCACGGGCTTCTATAGAGACCTGGATCATTCATGGAGAGAAGGGTGGAACAACCAATGGCTATGGATTTGAAGAAGGAATTGGGTCAGGGGAAGGTCGAGCAAAGGATTGTATACGAATCCGGAAACGAAATGGCTGCCTATGCGGCCCATCAGATTAATTATCATATAATGGGTTATTTTCCGATTTCCCCTTCGACGGAGGTGGCCCAGTTTCTTGATTTGATGAAAGCAAACGGTCAGCATGATATCGTACTGATTCCGGCTGACGGAGAGCACGGGTCCGCCGGAGTCTGCTACGGGGCTTCGACGGCCGGTGGGCGGGTGTTCAACGCGACAAGCGCCAACGGTTATTTGTATATGCTGGAGCAAATGCCGGTGCAGTCGGGCACCCGCTTTCCGATGGTGATGAATCTCGTCTGCCGATCCGTGTCGGGTCCGCTGGATATTCACGGCGATCATTCCGACTTATACTATGCCCTTAATACCGGATGGCCGATATTGATGTGCCGTGATCCGCAGGCGGTCTATGATATGAACATCATGGCGATCAAGCTTGCGGAGGATCCGGAGGTTCGCCTGCCTGTTCTGGTTGCTTTCGACGGCTATTTTACCTCTCATCAGAAGCGCAAGGTACAGACTTTCGCCCATCGCGAGGATGTTCATAAATTTATCGGGGAGGAGCCGGTACGCGGCTTTCCGGATACGCTGGATCGGCACAACCCGATAACGGTAGGTCCCTATATGAACGAGCCGGACTATATCAATAACTGCTATCAGCAATCGGTAGCCATGTATAACGCGGAGAAGGTCTATGACCGGATTCGCAAGGAGTATTATGAGCTGACCGGAAGGGATTATCCGCTGCTTGATCTGTATCGGATGGAAGATGCGGAGGTCGCGGTGTTCCTGCTTAACTCATCCGCCGAAATCATTAAGGACGTGGTCGATCAACTGCGGGCCAAGGGTGTGAAGGCCGGCTCCATCTCGCCCAACATGATCCGTCCGTTCCCGGCCAAGGCGATTGCCGAAGCGCTGCAGAACGTCAAGGCGGTGACGGTCGGGGACCGGGCCGATTCCTACGGTGGGCATGGCGGTAATATGGTGAACGAAGTGAAGGCGGCGCTGTTTACCTACGGCAACCGGAATACGCTGGTCATCAGCCGCATTTATGGTCTGGGCGGCAAAGATTTCTACGCCGAGGACGGCCACCATTTCTTCCAATTGGCTATGGATGCCGCTGCCAAAGGCAAGGTGGAGGTGCCGTTCGATTATTTCGGGCATACTCCCGGAGACCCGGCCAAAGCCCCGAAGAGGGTTCTGCAGCCGATGAAATTCGAGGAGCTGAAGACCGGTCTCATCACGGTTAAGCCGGATGAACAAAGCGGCAAGCTGACGGTCAAGATGCCGCCGCTGCGCTCATTGACCCGCAAACCGAAGCGGATTGCCCCGGGTCACGGCGCTTGTCCGGGCTGCGGAATTTTCTCGGGTCTGGAGCTGTTTTTTAAAGGAATCGAGGGCGATATTGTAGCTCTGTTCCATACCGGATGCGCGATGGTCGTTACGACCGGTTACCCGTATTCCTCACATAAAGCGACGTACATTCACAACCTGTTTCAGAATGGGGCCGCTACCCTTTCCGGAGTCGTGGAGATGTTCTGGGAGAGGAAGCGTAGAGGCGAGCTGAAGCATCTGAATCTGCCGGATGATTTCACGTTCGTCATGATTACCGGCGACGGCGGAATGGATATTGGCATGGGGCCGGCTATCGGGGCGGCGCTTCGCAATCATAAGATGATTATTCTGGAATACGATAACGAGGGCTATATGAATACCGGAGCTCAATTGTCCTATTCGACCCCGATGGGCCATCGCACCTCGACGTCCAATGTAGGTTCTTTCCAGGGCGGAAAGCTGTTCCATCACAAGGATACGGCGCAAATTATGGCGGCAACTCATATTCCTTACGTGTTTACGGGCTCCGAGGCCTATCCCCAGGACCTGGTGCGCAAAGCGGCCAAGGCCCAGTGGTATGCGCAAAATGAAGGATTGGTCTACGGCAAAATTCTGATCGCCTGTCCGCTCAACTGGCTGTCGGATGACGGAGAAGGCTCGAATATTGTCGGAGCGGCCGTCGACTCCTGCTTCTTCCCGCTATATGAAGTCGAGCGCGGAATAACGAATATTACGTACAATCCGGAGGAGAAGAAGAAGCGGATTCCGGTGGCCGATTGGCTGAAAACTATGGGCAAAACGAAGCATATGGCAAAGGAAGAATATGCGGAGGCATTGAAGGCTTTTGAAGAGGAAGTGGAGAGACGCTGGTCTATTCTGAAAGCGAAGCATGAGCATCCCGCTTTATAGGCGCATAGAAGGGCACTCATTTCCCGGATCGCGATTTTCTCAAGTGTATAGTTTTTTATAGAAATCTTATAGTTGGAAGGCACTCTCTTTTGCTGTCGGGGTGCCTTTCTTTGCACTTGCATACTCATTGGAAGGCGAGGAGGGGACGTATGCTTTATGTATGTTGGAATAGCGAAACGAACGAGATATTCAGCTGCTTGCAGCTTAATAAGTACGAATTAGAGTATTACGGGGCTTGGCATACCGAGGTGGAGCGGGAGATTCATCCCGAAGAGGCAGCCGGAATGCTGGCCGGGCTTGGGCTACAGGAAAAGAATAATTGGCGGCTATTGAATGTGGACGAGCATGCATTGAAGCGGTTTAATGTAAAAATAAATAATAATCCGCAAGCCCGTCTTTATTTCGATGGGAAAGGACGTTCCTGGGTAGTAAAAGAGCAATAAGCCGGGATGGCCTGCGGTACGAAGATCGGCAAAAAATTAACCTAAGCCATCTGTTATTTAGAATAATTATTAAATTAGAATAATTATTGAAAGTAAACTCCTTATATGTTAAGATAAATATGTAGTTGATAATCGTTATCATCTGATCAGAGAGCTCATGATTATCTATTGCAATTATCCATAAGGAGGAGTGAACAAATGAACATAATCGAACAATTAAACCGGCAGATTGCAAATTTTCAGGTGTTGAACTTCAAGCTGCATCATTATCATTGGAGAGTCAGCGGGCCTCATTTCTTTACTCTTCATGCGAAATTTGAAGAATGGTATGATCGCGCGGCAGCTTATACCGATGATTTGGCCGAGAGAGTGCTGGCTCTCCAGGGAGAACCGCCGGTAACCCTTCAGCAATGCCTGGGACTGGCATCCCTGAAGGAGGCCGCAGGTGGAGAAACTGCGGAGCAAATGGTCCGGACGCTGGCCGAGGATGTTTCCATATTGATAAGCGAACTGAAAGAGACTGCCGCTGCGGCAGATGAGGCTGGAGACCGGCCGACGGCTGATATGCTGACCGATTTCCAGACGGAGCTGGAAAAGGATGCATGGATGCTGCGGGCTTTCCTTGCCTGATCCTGATTTACCATTAACCGGGATGATTCTCCCGGTTTTTTTGTGTTTTCGGGAACCCATGAATCTGTCAAGGCGATAGAATGTTTATAAGAAGAAGGTTTAGATTTTAGAAAAGCAATGAGGCTTCAGGGGAAGATTGCAGGAATGTGCGATTTGCTTGAAAAGCTGCCGGTAAATCAGGTATATTTTACATATCCAAGGTATGGCGGTGGAGTGAAGCCCCAGCCGAAGTAAGGGTAAGGGGGGACCTCGTGCTAAAATACAGAAGAACTATTTATTTTTTTATCGTTTTTATCATCTCTTTGCTTTTGTTCAAACTAGTCAATAACCTGGGTTCGGTAATGGAATGGTTTTCTTCCATCCTTAAGCTGATGAACCCTTTCTTCATCGCCTTTTTTATTGCTTATCTGCTAAGGCCTGTTGTTAATTTCATAGAATCCAAGCTGGCGAAGGTCCGGTTCAAAAGGCTGATCAGTATTTCGATCGTGTATGCCAGCGTCTTCGGCTTTATCATTATTTCCATTACTTATGTCTCTCCGGGAGTTATTGAGAGCGTCACCGGATTGCTGTCCAGCTTGCCGTTTTATATACAGAAAACCAATGTATGGGTCACGGAAACGGTTCTGACACACGAATGGGCGCAGAGATACAATATTGCCGAGCATGCACAGGAAATCATCAATTCACTATCGAATCAGATTAGCGATATTATTCGCCTGATTCTGAACAACATCGCTTCCGGGTTATTTATGCTAACCTCCACGTTAATCAGTTTAGTGCTTGGACTGATCATCTCTATTTATATGCTGAAGGATAAGGAGAAGCTTGCTATCGGGGCGAGGAGGCTGCTTCAGGCTCTGCTGACGGAGGATAAGGCGGACCAGGTCATTCAATCCGTCAAACGAATTGATCAAACCTTCTCCAGATATTTCGCCGGGGTGATCTTCGACTCGTTAATCGTAGGCATGATAAGCTTCTTGGGACTGTTACTGCTGCAAGCGCCTCATGCGCTTCTGGCAGCGGTCGTCATAACCATTACGAACGTCATTCCTTACTTCGGGCCTTTGGTCGGCATGATCTTTGTAACGGTCATTACTTTGTTTGTATCGCCCATGCAAGCTTTGTGGGTAGCGCTGTTTGTATTTCTGGTTCAGCAATTCGACGGTTATTATCTGGGACCCAAAATATTGGGAAGCAAGGTCGGTATCAGTCCGCTCTGGGTTATTCTGGCCATTCTGATAGGCGGCGGTACCTTCGGCGTTATCGGAATGTTCGTTGCCGTCCCGGTCTTCTCCGTCATTAAAACCGCAGTTGACGCTTTCGTAAATCGCAAGCTGGAAGCTAAACGGGAGATCTAAATGAGGCTCACACCATGAAGGAATTTCATGGTGTGAGTTTTTTTGTATCTACAGAGCTTCGTTAGGAGCTTTTTGGTCGAAGCTACACCACATTAACGGCTTACCCAAAATGTAACTCTAGTCCCCTTCGGAACTTCCTCATCCGCTGCCGGTTCCTGATTAAACACGGTTCCCTGAGGATGATCGTCATTTTCGATAAAAAATTTATACTTTAGCTGTTTCGACAGCAGAAGCTGCTCCGCCTCTTGCTGTGTAAGGCCGAACAAGTCAGGCACCGCAACCTCTGCTTGCTCCGGATCGCTGCCTGTCTGGTCCGGTTGTTGATCTTCATCGGCCGGCTGATCTGAATCCGGGTTTGGCTGCTCGTTTGCCCCTTTATCCTCTTCTTTAGGCTTAGGGGTTGGTGTGACTGCCGGCTTCTCTTGCTGCTCGCCTCCGCTGTTATTCGGAGGGTTCTGATCCTTCCCTGCTGTAGAGGTAGGGGAAGGGCGAACGTGGGCATGATCAATCCCCCGCGTCTTCTGGATCATGATTCCTGCAATCAGGACAAGACAAATAAAGGACAGCCCGGTTATAAAGATCACTTTCCGGGAAGTCTTGTTGCGTGTTCTGCCGGCCGGTTTTTCATCCGCCTCTTCTTCCGGCTCTTCATCGACTTCCTCAGTCAATACCGGCTCCTGCTTCTCCATCGGGCCGGCTTCTTTCGGAGGAAGGCCAGAGTGGGGCAGGGCTTCCTGCCCGATCAGAAGCTCGTGCAAATTAAACAGAAATGCGGACAGCGATTCCTCACCGTTCATGGCGCGCCGGACGATAGCGAGCAGTTTCTGCAGATGGGCCGCCGGCAAATCCTTCATGCTGGTTCGAATTTGCTGCTCGAGATCGTAAATGTCGGCAGGGATTTCCGAAGAACGGGCGCACAGCTGATAAAGAAGAAAGCACAGCCCTCTGACACCCTGCCGGTTCTTGGCGTCTTCCGACCAATATTGAATAAATTTGTAGGTACCGTTGTGAGACCATATATTCTCGGCCGTAACGGAAAAGAAAGCGGCATGATTCTCCTTGGCCTCCTGCAATCCCCGGCCCAGATCGAAAATAATGGCAAGGATATCCTGCGAAGTCCGGACAGTCTGATCCAATACGCTGATGAGCGGCTGCCCTTCACAGGCATGCAGGGATACAAATACATATTCTTTATCTATTCCGGCGTCAAGAATGGGGATGAACCGGTTGTCATCTATCCGTGCGGCTTCCCCAATCGATTTGAAATAGGCATCGGCCGCCGATTCCCAAGGTTTCTTCGCTATAAACAGAAGAACCTCCCGTCTAAGCGACATATCTTTAGCGCTGTATATAAATCCTTCAGTCAAGGATACCAGTTGCTTTATCAGAACATATCGGTTTCCGATAATTAACTCCATAATTTTCTGTTCCTCCTCATATCCACTCCTATCATATTATCATAGAGCGGTTGAATATGGACAGAGGCCTGTTAGAATGAAGTCCCGATTCATTAAGATTTGATGAAGCGGGAGGAATTCCGGCGGTCATCTCGGGTATACTGGGGATATCCTGCAATTTGTGTTTACAGCTTCCGCTGGTTGCTCAAGCTCAACCGGTTATGGAAAGGAGTGCTGCTAGAGATGATTGCAATCCCTAAGGCTGGAAGGTCCATTCTTACCCTGGCTGTCGTTTTGTTTTGTACGGAATTTGTCCGCAGTGCCTTTTTGTTTTCTTTTCTGCCCAATTATGCCGTCCGTTCACTTGGCCATTCGGTAGCCATAGTCGGTCTTGCGGTTTCGGTTCATTATATCGCAGATACGGTCGTTAAAGGCTTGGCAGGTTATTTGCTGGACCGCTTTCCGCTTCGCTGGCTGCTGCCGGCCACTTTTGTCATAATGCTGTCCGGATTTTTAATCTTTTTCTATAGCACGCATGTATCGCTCTTGCTTGCCGGTTCGGCCTTGCTCGGAATCGGCGCTTCTCCCGTCTGGCTGATTTGCCTCGGCCAAGTCAAAGAGAATCAGCGGGCGGAACAGATGGGGACCATCTACACTATATGGATGGCAAGTCTCGGCCTCGGGCCGATCCTTGTCAATTTTACACTGGACCAAGGATATGCTGCATCCTTCTTTCTGTTTATCCTTCTGCTTGCGGCCGGTTTTGTCTGTTCGCTATGGACGATGAAGGAGAACAGGGCTTCAATGGAGAGGGCGGACGTTTCCTTACACCAACTATGGAGCCGTCTGGCCAGACTGAAATGGCTGCTCCCGGGAATGATCCTGCAGATGATGGCCGCAGGTCTGCTTCTGCCGATTCTGCCCAGCTTCGTATCCGAGCATCTGGGAATGAGCCAGGCGGAATATTCGTTCATGCTGCTGCTGGGAGGAGCGGGGGCCATTCTGTTCCTGATTCCGATGGGTAAGCTGGCTGACCGGTGGGGGCATAAGAGAATGCTGGGAATCGGCTTTCTTTCGCTAACGGTTATCTTGTACCTGGTGATTGGTTCCCGGTCTGTCTATCTGACCATGCTGCTGGCGTTATTGCTCGGTCTGGCCTATTCGGCGGTCCTTCCGGCCTGGAATGCGGTTCTCTCTTATGCCGTGCCCAAAGAGCAGAAGGGCATGGGCTGGGGCATTCTCTCCGGCATTGAAGGGATCGGCATTATGATCGGCCCGGCCATAGGCGGATGGGTCGCCAGCCGGTATACGGGGACGACAACGGTAATGCTCAGTGCCGGAATGTTAATGATCATCGCCATCTTTTATTTGCTGCTGCCCGAAAGCAGGCTTATTTCTTCACATGAAAACAAACAAAACAAGAATAAGAACTGACTGTAGCGATAGCCATTTTTTAAGAAATGATTAAGAATTTGTTAAGCTGCAATTAATGCCTCCTTTTTATACTGAACTAGTCTAGCTTAAAAAAAGGAGGAGCTGCAGCATGATTTCCCAATTTCATTCGGATGTTTTTCGCTGGATTAATGACTTGGGCAAGCAGTATTCGGTTCTTAATCCCGCCGTCGTTTTCTTGGCCGAATACATGGTGTATATTCTGGCGGTAAGCATGATGATCTACTGGATTACTCGCTCGGTACAAAATAGAATGATGGTTCTTCAAGGGGGCATCTCCTTCATCATTGCTGAAATTCTGGGGAAAACGGCCGGTCTGCTCTATTACCATAATCAACCGTTCGCCGTGCTGCCCGAAGTGAACCAGCTTATCGAACACGAAATCGATAATTCCTTTCCGAGCGATCACACGATTTTGTTTTTCTCGATTTGCATGTCCTATTGGCTATTTCGCAAGAAGTCGGGCTGGTTGTGGCTCGTGCTTGCCTGCTGTGTGGCTGTTTCCCGAGTATGGGTTGGTGTACATTACCCGGTTGATATCGCTGTAGGTGCATGCTTAGGTATCCTTTCGGCTGTATTGGTTTATTGGATAGAGTCCAAGTCGGCTTTGTTGGCGAAATGTCTTGGATGGTACGTGCAAATAGAGCAGCGTATCCTGCCTTCGAGAAGCAAATCGAAAGACGTATAGGAAATGCCCCTATGAGGCTCGGTAATGTACCGGGTTCGAATAGGGGCATTGTATTGATTCCCGGGCAAGCAATCCGGGACAAGGGACAAGAGGGCTGTAACCAGGAAAAAAAGAAAGCCGCCATGCTGCCTGATAGGCAGTTAAGGCGACTTCCTGAATGTTAATAAGTTAGTTCGATTAATTCCGGATGAGATAATCGAATGCGCCCAAGGCCGCATTAGCGCCGGAGCCCATCGAAATAATGATCTGCTTGTAGGGACTGTCGGTACAGTCGCCGGCAGCAAATACTCCTGGAACGTTAGTGGCACCATGGCGATCGACAACGATCTCTCCGAAGCGAGTGCGTTCAACGGTATCTCCGAGCCAATCGGTATTGGGGACAAGGCCAATCTGAACAAATACGCCTTGCAGCTCAATATGCTGTTCAGCTCCCGTATCCCGTTCGATGTAGGTAATGCCGTTTACTTTATCGTCTCCGGTGATTTCCTTGGTTTGAACGTTCTTCAGGACGGTTACGTTAGGCAGGCTGTACAGACGGTCTTGCAGTACGGCATCCGCCTTCAGCTCCGGCATGAACTCAAGAACCGTAACGTGCTTCACAATGCCGGCAAGATCGATAGCGGCCTCAATACCGGAGTTTCCTCCGCCGATGACCGCAACGTGCTTGCCGGTGAACAAAGGACCGTCACAGTGAGGACAGTAGGCCACGCCTTTGTTCTTGTACTCGGCCTCGCCGGGTACGCCGACATTGCGCCACCGGGCGCCTGTCGAAATGATAACGGTCTTGCTCTTTAAGACAGCGCCGTTTTCAAGTTCAACCTCGATAAAGTCTCTCTTCTGCAAACTCTTGGCACGCTGAGTCTTCATGATGTCAATGTTATACTCTTTCACATGCTCTTCAATCGTTGCCGCGAGCTTGGGACCTTCGGTATATTTAACGCCGATGAAGTTCTCAATGCCTAAAGTATCCAGGACCTGACCGCCGAAGCGTTCAGCTACAATACCGGTACGAATGCCTTTGCGCGCCGCATAGATGGCTGCGCTGGCACCGGCAGGTCCGCCTCCGACCACAAGCACATCGAAGGGAGCTTTATTCTCAAATTCCGATGCGTCCGGAGCGTTCCCCAGCTTGGCGAGAATTTCCTCCAGCGTCATGCGGCCGCTGCTGAAAAATTCTCCATTGAGGAGGACCGTCGGCACGGCCATAATATTTTTGCTTTCTGCCTCTTCCTTGAAGGCCGCTCCATCAATCATGGTATGCGTGATGCCGGGATTGAGGATGCTCATCAAGTTCAATGCCTGTACAACGTCAGGACAGTTTTGGCAAGTCAAGCTGATGTAGGATTCAAAGTGATATTCGCCGGGAATGTTTTTGATTTGATCAATTATGTTTTGATCCACCTTGGGAGCTCTTCCGCTGACCTGCAGCAAAGCTAACACGAGGGAAGTAAACTCATGTCCCAAAGGAATTCCGGCAAACGTCACGCCAGTGTCTTCGCCCACACGATTTACACTAAAACTAGGTGTTCTAGGCAATCGAGCTTTCTCCACCGTAATTTTGGATGACATGCCGGCGATTTCATCGACCAAAGCCAGCATGTCATTGGATACGGCATCGGACTCCGCGCTGACCTTTAGCACTACATCGCCTTCCATAAGTTGAAGATATTGTGCTAATTGTGCTTTTATATCCGCGTCCAGTGCCATAATTTATCGCTCCTTAAATCTTTCCTACGAGATCAAGACTAGGCTTAAGTGTAGCAGATCCTTCCTGCCATTTCGCCGGGCAAACCTCTCCCGGATTGTTGCGGACGTATTGCGCAGCTTTAATCTTGTTGATCAAAGTGCTTGCATCACGGCCGATGCCGCCGGCGTTAATTTCTACCGCTTGAATGACGCCGTCCGGGTCAATGATAAACGTTCCGCGATCAGCAAGTCCATCTTCTTCATTCAGCACTTCGAAGTTGCGGGAAATCGTGTGCGAAGGATCCCCGATCATAACGTAAGTAATTTTTCCGATAGTTTCCGAGCTATCGTGCCATGCCTTATGTGTGAAATGGGTGTCCGTCGATACGGAGTACACTTCAACGCCGAGCTGCTTCAGCGTTTCGTATTGATTCTGCAGATCCTCCAGCTCGGTCGGGCAAACGAACGTAAAGTCCGCCGGGTAGAAGCATACGATACTCCACTTGCCTTTGAAGTCGGCGTCTGTAACTTCGATGAACTGACCATTGTGGTATGCTTGAGCTTTAAAAGGTAGTACTTCTTTTCCAATAAGAGACATGATTAATATTTCCTCCTTCAATTGTTTGTAATAATTATAATTTGATATTAATTATCTTCAGTGCATTTGTCAAGTTCGAGCAGAAAATGAAACCAAAAAAGGACCCACTAATCAAGCCTCAAAAACTGAACAATGAAGAATGTGCAGCGGTGAAGGGGATGGAAAAACATTAATGAAGGAACGGAATCCTACTTCCAATTAGACGTGTCCTTCCTTCTTGCAGGGCACCGTCAGAAAATGAAAAATAGACGGATTTTCAAGGTAGTGAATGAAGCATGGGCCGATAGCATATTGTTGGAATATGGGATATTATGGACAAGAGGGATGAATGCGCTTTCTTTAAATAGGAGAGGAGGCTGGATATGATGAAGGTCGGTCTTAGCAGCTATAGTTTATTGAAGGCTTTGAAATCGGGAGAAATGACGATCCTGGATGCCATCCAATGGATCGCCGACAACGGCGGAGAGCATATGGAGATGGTTCCTTACGGATATACCGTCGAGGACAACCATGGTTTGGCGGATGCGATTCGCGAGAAGGCGAAAGCGGTCGGCATTGAGCTGTCTAATTACTCCATGCCTGCGAACTTCGTTCAAGAAACGGAGGAAGCCTTCGAGGCAGAGGTGGCCCGCGTCAAGAGACATGTCGATGTCGTGCATCGGATGGGAGTTAAGCATATGCGTCATGATGTAACGGCTTTTACCCTGCCGAAGGAGCAGATGACGATCGCCTGGTTTGAGGAAAGCTTGCCGCTTATGGTGAAAGGCAGCCGGATCATTGCCGATTACGCCGCACAATTCGGGATCACGACTACGATCGAAAACCATGGCTTCTGCGTACAGGCGAGCGACCGGGTTCAACGTGTTCTGCATGCGGTAGACCGTCCGAACTTCAAGACGACGCTGGATGTCGGAAACTTCCTGTGTGTCGACGAAAATCCAATTATCGGTGTGATGAACAATCTGCCCTATGCCTCTCTCATTCACTTCAAGGATTTCTATTTTCGGCCTTTCGACGAGTACCCGGGTGAGGGGGCCTGGTTCCGAACGGCTTACGGCAACTATTTAAGAGGAGCGATCTTGGGACAGGGGGATATGTCGATCCGCAAAATTGTCAAGCTGATCAAGGATTTCGGATACGACGGATATATTACAGTAGAATTTGAAGGCATGGAGGAATGCAAGCTGGCCTCCAAAATATCGATGGACAATTTGCGGCGCTTCTGGGAAGAGGCATAAGGCGTCCTGATCAGAGTTGTTATGAAATCGTTCCATTTGGTGAAAAATGTGGCCTAATTCTAGAGCGATTATGCAGGTCTTTTCTCGAAAAAACGGCGACATGCCTAATTCTAGAACCATAATACAGGTCTTTGGAGCGATTTTTGCGAAATCGCTCCATTTTGCCAAAAAGACCTGCACATTTGCGCGTCTTTCGCTCTTTTGTTGTAAAAAGGCGGGATTCTAATGTACTTTCGGAGCGACCAAGCCTAGGTCGAGTGAGGTAGCAGGTGTGAACCCTGCTTGGAAAGACGCCAACCACGTCGCCAATAA
>NZ_VEGP01000110.1 GCF_007679495.1 Paenibacillus sp. 32O-W
AGTTTATCCAGTTAGTTTGATCATTTTCGCCCATTCGCTTGAATCTACCTGTACAAAATACAGTTAGACGTGCCGCTTCACTTGCAACGATGCCTGCAGACGGTAAAATAGACGGATTTTCAAGGCAGTTGAGTCACATATTAGAAATCGGCTGCAAACTACCTGTATAAAATACAGTCAGATCGGCCTCAGAATGGAGTATTATTGCAAATAACGGAAGTGTTAAGAGTAGAACTACTTCAAAACGAGTGTGGGGCTGCCAAAAAGTGGGATAAACAGTCGATTAAATGCCAAAATAGTCGATTCAATTTCAATATAGTAGATTCAATTCCAAACAGTGGAATATATAGTGGATTCAATTTCAAATAATGGAATAAACAGTCGGTCCAATGCTAAATAGTGAAATATGCGGTCTATTCACTGCAAAATAAAACAGTCGGATTACTTGTATAATGGGCAATAATGGCAGGGGAATACAGTTGGATAACTGCCAAATGGAAAATATTTACAACAAAAAATACAGTTACATCGCAGCATAGAAGATCAACGGGGCCCCTAACTACCCGCAGTGCAGAGCCGCAACGCATCGTGCGGTGGGAGTCTCATGCGGTGTGAAAAAATGCCGGCAAAGCAGCGACCCGCGCCAAGAGAGGCGCGGGTCGCTGTAGTTGCCGCATCCCATATTGCCGGGTATATATTTTACCCTCGGATTCCGCGAGCGGGCGTTTACTTGCCCGAAACCGGCATTTGCCGGAAGGCATGCTCGGCGGCGCGGATAGTTTCGTCGATATCTTCGTCCGTATGACGGATGGTTAGGAACCATGCCTCATACTTCGATGGCGCCAGGCAGATGCCCTGCTCCAGCATTAACCGGAAAAACTGGGCGAACTGTTCGCTGTCCGTGTCCTGCGCCTCCTCGTAATTCGTTACGGGATGGTCGCAGAAATGCGTGGAGAACGCGCCCCCGATCCGGTTGATCGTGAGCGGGATCCCGGCGCGCACGGCGGCGGCGGCGATGCCCTCCGTGAGCCGGCTGGCGACGCGCTCGAGCCTGTCGTAGGTGCCTGGCTCCTCCAGCACCTCCAGACAGGCGAGCCCTGCGGAAATCGAAGCCGGGTTGCCGGCCATCGTTCCGGCTTGATAAGCCGGGCCCAATGGGGCAACCTGCTCCATGATTTCCCGCCGGCCGCCATAGGCTCCGATCGGCAATCCGCCGCCGATGATCTTGCCGAGCGCGGTCAGATCGGGCTCGATCGCGCGCAACGCTGCGGCATCGGCGAGGCCGAGGCCGGGATAGGTCTGGGCTGCGCCATAGTGGAAGCGGAAGCCGGTGATCACCTCGTCATAGATGACGAGTGCACCGTGTTCCCTGGCCAGGCGGCACAGCCCCTCGAGAAAGCCCGGCTGCGGCATCACCATGCCGAAGTTGCCGACGATCGGCTCCACCATGACCGCGGCCGTTTCGCTTCCCCAACGCTCGAGAGCTGTCCCCAGCGCGTCCAGATCGTTGTACGGAACGGTGATCACTTCGTTGGCGATGGAGACCGGCACTCCTGCGCTGTCCGGTGTGCCCAGCGTGGAAGGCCCCGAGCCCGCGGCCACCAGAACGAGATCGGAATGCCCGTGGTAGCAGCCGGCGAACTTGATTACCTTGGTCCGGCCGGTGTAGGCGCGGGCGACCCGGATGGTCGTCATGACCGCCTCCGTCCCCGAGTTGACGAAGCGGACTTTATCGAGGGAAGGTACGGCCTTCTTCAATTTGCTGGCGAATTCGATTTCCAGCTCGGTCGGGGTGCCGTACAGCGTTCCGTTCTGCGCCGCGCGGCAGATGGCCTCGGTCACTTTAGGATGGGCGTGCCCGAGAATAATAGGGCCGTAAGCGGCAAGATAGTCTATGTATCGGTTGCCGTCCTCATCCCAGAAATAAGCTCCTTCTCCTCTCTTCATAAATACAGGCGCTCCTCCGCCTACCGCTTTAAAAGAACGCGAGGGACTGTTCACCCCTCCGACAATATGTTCGAGCGCTTCTTGATACAGCGCTTCGGATCGTGTTCTGTCCATGTTTCCTCATCCTTTGGATTCCTATTATAGATCAAGCGCCCCTTCCGGGGCGCTTGCGGGCGCTGACCGATAGAATCAGCACCCAAGGTCCTGCCTATCCCTTCATGCTTGGCGCCGATGCTATCGCTTCGGATTCGGCGTAGCTTTGTTGGTTGGTGAATTAGATGCAGGTGTTGGAGAAACGGAAGGGGAGGGGGATACCGCCTCCTCTGCTTCCTTGTTGAACAAATCCTCTATATACTGGTGCAGCTTTTTCGTGTCGACGGTAACTACCGAGGCTCCTCCGATTTTTTTCTCCTGAAGAAGGCTCATCGGCGGAATTTGCTCGCTGGTCAATCCTTCCGTCTTGGCGTCGTACCCAAGCGATGCCAGCTTCAGCATATCGTTCATCGGAATATTCGTCTCGATATAAGGATCGATGCTCTGCAGGATGTTGGGCAGCCTCAGCAGCGATGTCGTGGACTGCATCTTTTTCGCCAGGGCCGACAGGAAGTTGCGCTGCCGCTCCGTTCTTGTATAGTCACCAGTCGCATCATGCCGGAAGCGAACGTATTGAATTGCCTTCTCCCCATCCAAATGCTGATAACCTTTTTTCAGATCAATTTTAAAGTTGTCGTAGCTGTCATAGTAATACATGTCTTTCTCAACTTCATAATCAATTCCGCCCACTGCGTCCACTAATGCGACAAAGCCCTGGAAGTCCGTGTAAATATAGTACTGTATCGGAATGCCCAGTAATTCACTAGCTGTTCTCATTGCGAGATTTGGGCCGCCGAATGCGAGGGCTGCATTAATCCGATCGGAATTATGCCCGGGAATTTTCACATAAGTATCTCTTAGAATAGAAAATAAGTACGACTTTTTGGTAACCGGATCAATCGAGGCTACGAGCATCGTATCGGACCGGGGAGCTTCATTCGGGTCCCTGGCATCTCCTCCCAAGAGAAGAATATTAACCCTCTCTTTGCCTTCCCATTTGGGCGGCGGAGGATTGGTAGTCGGGTTTCCCGGGGAGAAAAATTTCGACTGTTCCGTGGGATCGACATAAATTTTATTGGCAAAATCGTATATATGATAAGCGAAATAGCCTATGATTCCCAGCAGCAGAACACACAGGGAAACCACAATCCATTTGATTTTTTTTCGCATGGGGAACTCCCTTCATTTGGTATATGAGCGAAGGCAATGAGCTTTTGGCATAAAGGCGGTTGTTCATGTATTATTAGCTAATAGAGATAAATTAACTCTTATCTCCGTGGTTGAAACGTCCGTCCGGCCAGTCCCGGACCGCATGAAGGCTGGGCTGCTATACGGAGCAGGAGCAATATTTCCCGGCGTACAAGCCTTCTGTCGGCTTAAATAACGGACACGAAACGACAACTCTTGGCAGCATCATGCAAAATCTATCACTTATTATAGTTCTTTCGTCTGTATTACCGCAAGTGGGCCGATTTTGCTAGATTTGACATAATGAGGGAGGGATTTGCCATGTCGGCCATCAAGGTTCGTGATTTATACAAGCAGTTCAAAGTTCAGAAAAACCGGGAGGGTCTGAAGGGCGCGCTCCAGGACCTGTTCAAAAGAGAGTACCGTCAAATTACGGCGGTTGACCATATATCGTTCGACATTCCCGAAGGGGAAATATGCGGATATATCGGGGAGAACGGCGCCGGCAAGTCGACTACGATCAAGATGCTGACCGGTATTCTGGTGCCGACCTCGGGCGAGCTGAAAGTCAACGGATATGTCCCGTACAAGGAAAGGGAGAAATTCGTGCGCGAAATCGGCGTCGTATTCGGTCAGCGCAGCCAGCTCTGGTGGGATATCGGCGTAATTGAATCGTTCCAGCTTCTGAGCAAAGTCTATCGGGTGGAGCCTGAGGTATTCCGGCCTCGGTTCGACGAGTTGGTGGAGCGGCTTCAGCTTCAGGAGCTGCTGCACAGGCCGGTGCGCAAATTAAGCCTGGGACAGCGCATGCGGTGTGAATTGGCGGCATCTCTGCTGCATAATCCGTCCATCCTGTTTCTGGATGAGCCGACAATCGGCCTGGATATCGTAGTGAAGACAGAAATTCGCGAATTCCTCAAATCTTTAAATCAGCGGTATGGGACTACTATTCTGCTGACCACTCATGATTTGCAGGATATAGAAGCGCTGTGCTCCAGAGTCATTATGCTGGACGAAGGGAAAATTATTTATGACGGCGGTCTGGAAGAGCTGAAGAGCCGCTGGGGTCAAGGCAAGGAGGTCGTTTTCCGTTTCGCCGCCCCGGTGATTATCGGTCAATTGGAGGCGATGACGGCCGGCTTGCAGGTACGGTGGACTCTCGAAGCGAGCACCATAGCAAGGGTTTGGGTTCCGGCGGAAACCAGTATATCGGAAGTGCTGGGCCGGGTGGTAGGAGCCGCTTCCGTAGAAGATGTCAAAATCATAGAAACAGAGACGGACGATATTGTGAGAGAGATCTATAAATCCGGAAGCTCCTCAGCGGCAGATCGTCTGCCCGGAGGAGGAAGAGGCAGCGGCACGACGACGGAATCGCCCGGCCAAGAGGAAGAGGAAGCCGTGCTTGCCGGAGGGGGCCGTGCTTCTTCATGATGAGCGCTTATTTGGACTTGATCCGCATCCGTTTCTTGATGATGCTGGCTTACAGGGTTAATTATTATTCAGGTATCGTAATTTATGTCATTAATATTGGGGCGCAATATTTTCTGTGGCAGGCCATCTACCAGGGCAAAGATTCGCTGGCCGGCCTCGATGCCGTCCAGATGACGACCTATGTAGCTATTTCCTGGATGGCGAGAGCATTTTACTTCAATAATCTGGACCGGGAAATTGCCAGTGAAATCCGGGACGGCAGTGTTGCCGTGCAGATGATCCGGCCCTATAACTATCTGGTCGTCAAAATGATGCAGGCGATGGGCGAAGGAATCTTCCGCCTGCTTCTATTCTCGGTGCCCGGAATGATCATTGCCTCGCTGCTGTTTCCAGTCCGACTGCCGTCTGATCCGGGGGTATGGTTTGCTTTTGCGGGGATGCTGCTGTTCAGTTTTCTGATCAACTCGCAGATCAATATCCTCACCGGGCTCTTTGCCTTCTTTGTGGAAAATAATGAGGGCATGATGCGGATGAAAAGGGTCGCGGTTGACCTGTTCTCCGGCCTCGTTATCCCGATTTCCTTCTTCCCGGAATGGGGGCAGGCGGTAATGAAGCTGCTGCCTTTCCAGGCGATTACCTATTTGCCCGGAGCAGTGTTCGCCGGCAATGCGGCAGGGACCACGGCAGCCGGAGTGCTGAGCGTACAGCTCTTCTGGTTTGCGGTCCTGATCGTTCCGATCCTCATCATGTGGCGGTCGGCCAGAAACCGATTGTTCGTACAGGGAGGGTAGTCCATGTTTTATGCTTCTTTGTTCTGGGATTATTTGAAAAACTACATGAAAACAAGGCTGACCTACCGCGCCGATTTCTGGATAGAAGTGCTGTCGGACCTGCTGTTTCAGGCCATGAACCTGTTTTTTATTCTCGCGGTATTCCTGCATACGGATTACCTTGGAGGATGGAATCAGGCCGAAATTTTGTTTATTTACGGATTTTTCATGATCCCCTATGGAGTGTTTAGCTGCTTCTTTAATTTATGGAACTTTACCGAAAGGTATATTGTCAAAGGAGAGATGGACCGGGTGCTGACCCGGCCTGCCTACCATCTGGCCCAGCTTGTGCTGGAGAATATGGACCCTGCTTCTTTGGTCGGATCGCTGGCCGGTGCGGTGGTCATGGGATATGCATGGACTCAGCTGGATATTACGCTGGCATGGTACGATCCGATCGTTTTTATCGTTTTATTGATTGGAGCGGTATTGATTTATTTGGGAGTTTACGCATCCTTGACGGCGGTATCCTTCTTCATCGATGCCCCGACGGGCATTCTGCCGCTGATGTGGAATATCCAAAATTATGGGCGGTATCCGGTCAATGTTTATAACCGATTCATTCGGGCGCTGCTTACCTGGGTTATTCCTTTTGCTTTCGTCGGATTTTATCCGGCGTCGTATTTTCTGGACCGTGCCAATTGGGGATGGGCCGCTCTATTAACACCGGTAGTCGGATTGATCTTCGCATTCATCGGACTAAGCATATGGAATTATGGGGTGCGGAGATATCGCGGGGCAGGCTCCTGATCATTTAAAATAGAATCAGTAGAACCGGTTTCCATGGATTAGTCGGGAAGATTTTGAAGCATATTAAAAGGAAAGGGGGGATAGGTAACCATGTCTACTCAGTTTCAACCGGGTGAGGCCGTTCCCGATTTCACTCTGCCGGCCTCTAACGGGGAGGAAGTAAGCCTAAGCGGCTTCCGCGGCCATAAAGTGGTCCTCTTTTTCTATCCTAAAGATTTAACGCCGACTTGCACCCAGCAATCCTGCGATTTTCGGGACCATCATACACGCTTTGCGCAGGCCGGGGCTGCTGTTATTGGGGTAAGTCCGGATTCTGTGAAATCGCACCGCAAGTTTATTGAGAAGCACAACCTTCCGTTTCTTCTATTGGCCGATGAGGAGCAGAAGGTCTGCCGGCTATATGGAGTTTGGAAGCTGAAGCAAATGTTCGGGCGGGAATACATGGGCGTGGAACGATCGACATTCGTCATCGACGAGCAGGGAAGGTTGATTCAGGAATGGCGCAAAGTGAGACTTAAAGGCCATATGGAAGCGGTTCTGACGGCGCTCACGAACGGAGAGAAAGCGTCATGAGCGGCCGGGAACGCGATATGATTTCACCTTTATCCAGCTCGGTTAACGTCTATTTCGTTGCCGGAATAGGCACCTGGTTTTCCGGAAATATGTTCGCCCCGGCCATGCAGCTGCTGGCGGACAAATTCCGGGAGGGCGGCTGCTCCCGCATTCATTCGACGGCCTTTTATCCTTATGGCACCATGGATCATCTACCGCGCAGCCGGATCCGGATAACGATGCTTCGTCAAGCGATTCAGGTGATCTGTGACATGTACCGCCGGCCCGATCGCTCTCCGGCTATCGTCGGGCTGACGCGGGACATCCGGAAAGATTACGGGCGTTCCGGCGAAGGGGACATTGTCCTGGTAGGCCATAGCGGAGGCGGCATTGCGGCTTACGGTGCAGCGCGGCTGTTATCCGGCCAGGGCTATTCCGTCCCCCATGTCGTACAGGTCGGTTCCCCCGAATGCCATATTGTTCCTGAGTGGCGGGAACGGGTCTACCGGCTTCGCCAGCCGGGCTGGAAGGATTGGGCCACCTGGTGGCGATTGTCGCTGTTTTCCCATCCTCTGCGCAGAGATACCGTCTCCATTGAGAAGGGACACCCATACTATTTCTGCCCCGACACCAAGGATAAGGATGGGGTTTCTAATCTGTCGAAGGTAATAGATAAAATATGGGAGGGGCTCCGTTATGAAGCGGAACAGGAATTCCAATCAGAGCTTGAGCCCAATGTGTAGCAACGTGCCGTTTATGTAATGATAAAAAGGCATTCCAGAGCTTCTGCTAGGTCCGGAATGCCTTTTTTTCTGTTCAAAGAGGTTGGAAATAACGATTATGTTTATCGCAAACGGATGGTTGCAGAAAATGTATTGGCTCGAATACCCCAGGCTACTCCCTTTGGACAGCTATCCCCCTCGCTCAGCACCGTTGTACCGGGACAGCGGATTAGCCCTATCCTTGCGCCAAATATTATTGAATCGTCAGCGGACCGAGCTGCTGCGGATTACCAATTGGTTTGGAATAATGACATCCTTTGCTATGGAAGCATCGGTTTCTCCCGCTAATAACTGCAGCAGCAGTCGGGCAGCTTCGACGCCCAGGCCAAGCTTGTCCTGTCTGACAGTGCTCAGCGGCGGAGAGAAGTGTTCAGCCGCCTGGATGTCATCATAACCGATCACGGCGACATCTTGTGGAACGGACAGCCCGTATTCCTGCAAAGCAGCTATGGCTCCGAAGGCCATCAAGTCGTTGCCGGCAAAAATGGCGTCAAATTCGGTGTCCGTTGCGAGGAAAGCGGCAACCGCATCGGAGGCGGATGTTTTGTCCGCATTTCCATGAAGAATCAAGGCTTCATCCACATCCATCCCAGCCTCCGCAAGGGCTTGGCGATAGCCTGCGAATCGTTCATTGTCATGATAGGTATCCAGGATCCCCCGAATGAAAACAATCTTCCGCCGGCCCTGCTCCAGCAGATGCTTCGTCGCTTCATAAGCCCCTTGACGATAGTCCGAGGTGACGCAGAACAGCGGGATACGCTCGCTGATACGCTTGCCGACAAGGACATACGGCAAATTGCGGTCGTAGTAATATTGCAAATAGGCCTCATCGATATACTCACCCATAATGATAAGGCCATCGACCTTGCGCCTGTCTCCGATGCGTTTCCAATATTGACGGTCTGTGACGCTCCGGTTGGAATACAAGAGAAGGTCATAGCTGTAATTTGTTAAAAACGACTGCACCCCTTGCAGCACTTCATAAAAAAGATGATGCGCCAGAAACAGGGGATTGTGTCCGAATACGACAATCCCGATATTTTCCGTCTTTCCCCCGGCCAGGCTGCGGGCTTGCGCATGGGGCTGGTACCCGGTTTCCTTAATGATGCGCAGCACCTTTTCACGGACTTCGCTCCTGACCCCCGGTTGATTATTCACTACCCGTGATACCGTTCCGCGTGAAACTCCGGCCAGCTTGGCTATGGTTTCCAATGTATGAGACAAAATCAGCCACCACCATTTCTATATATCGGTAATCTGGAAAAAACAAGGTTGTTGCATTTTAGGAAAGAAGGCGCAGGAACCTTCATGTTATGTATAATTGGAATAATTGTAGAGGATGGGGACCCCTGCCAAAACTCGCTTTGTTGGGAGTGACTTCATATTATGAGCGAATGTAAATTTATTCTCCTACAAGCCTCTATTGGCCCTGTACAATCACGTTTGCGGCCCCTGGTGACTTCTATCTTGTCCCATTCCTACAACTTATTATCGGGTCGCAGTTACGGCGTGTCTACTTTTTAGTCCACTCGCATCGCCGGGAATGTAACTGTATTTTATACAGGTAGTTTGAACAGGCTTCAAAAGATGACTAAACTACATGGAAAAACTACATTTAAAATAGAAGAATTATGTTGATATCGCCCATTTTGCTCAAACTAAATGGAGTTTTGCAGCTTAGTCTACATTTTTTGTCCATAAGGAGCAAAACTAGCTGTATGAAATCCATTTAGACCCCCATACCGCTGACCGCGACACCATTAGATGATGAAAATGGATGGATTTTCAAGGTAGAATAGAGTTGAATTGCTTCAATAGTGTGAAATTTGAAAACTAAATGGAATT
>NZ_VEGP01000111.1 GCF_007679495.1 Paenibacillus sp. 32O-W
AAACTAGCTGTAGGTTTTCCAGTTAGTTTCCATATTTCTTCCGAATATAGAAATCTAACTGTATGAAATCCACTTAGTCTCGTTGACCACCGTTATGCGACGCCAACCCTCCCATACGATCGGCGCGGCATGACCCCTACTATTATAGTTGTATCACAATCCGTTTCCCGGCAGCTTTTCTATTTTTGCTGTCATATTCGTCATGATTGACTGATCAGGCAGTCGATGGTGCGGTTGTAGACGGGCAAAAGGAAGGAAAGTCAAGCTTATGCCAGCAAAAGGCATTTAGAGGGATATATTTGACAAATTGGTGTCAAAAAATGTTTTTGCAGTTTTGTCATAAAAGGATTACAATACAAGCATAGAATCCGTTAACGACTGATCCTTTTCTCAAGTTGTGAAATTTATCACAACTAATTTCCATAAGTCCCGGTCCCACCCGTCACCCAGAGGAAAGTAAGGTAAGCGTCATCACGGATTATCGCACTAACTGGCTAACGCCAAATATTATTATGGAAGATTTCAAGCAAAGGAGGCCGTTTACTCATGTCAGAAACACCAGCGCAAAATTCGGCAAACGAAACCAATTCGGCGGCTGTACGCGGAGAATTGGATGTGCTCGATCAGTTGATGAAGCCCGAGGTTCAGAAATCGCTCACGGAATTGGTGGAGCAGCTGCCTAAATTGGCGGAGATGGTCACTCTGATGACCAAAGCCTATGATGTTGCCCAATCTTTGGCTACGGACCGTGTGCTCATTGAAGATTTGAAGGGCGGATTAGGCGAGTTTGTGAAGCCTATTCAGGATAAAGCGAAGGGAATCGCATCCGCTGCCATTGAAGCGAGCGATCGTGCCCAGTCGGACTCGACGACCATTGGGCTTTTTGGACTGCTCAAGATGCTTAAAGACCCGCAAGTTCAGAAAATGTTCCGCTTTGCCCAAGCGTTCCTAGAGGTTATGGCTGAGCGCCAAAAAGGTGACACGGAAACAAAATAGAGAATGGAGGATGAACAATGGCTAAGCAAGTATTAATACTAGGCGGCGGATACGGCGGATTGCTTACGGCCCTGACTGCCAGAAAATATATGTCGGCTGAAGAAGCTTCCATTACAGTCGTCAACCGCAACGGCTCCCACCAAATCATCACCGAGCTTCATCGTCTGGCCGTTGGCGGCTTGAACGAGAAGAACGTGGCGCTGCCTCTGGAGAAGCTTCTGCGCGGCAAGAACGTTGATTTAAGAATCGACACGGTGAATAATATCGATCTGGAGCAGAAGAAGGTCTCGTTGGCCGGCGGTCTGACTCTGGACTACGATGCGCTGGTTATCGCGCTGGGCAGTGAGACGGCTTTCTTCGGCATTCCCGGCTTGCAGGAGAACAGCTTTACGCTTAAGTCGGTGGAAGATGCGAACCGGATTCGCGCGCATGTTGAAGCGTGTGTGGACGAGTACAGCAGAACGAAGAACAAAGCGGATGCAACCTTCGTTATCGGTGGAGGCGGTTTGTCCGGTATCGAGCTCATCGGCGAAATGGTGGATATGCTTCCGGATATGTGCCTCAGAAAGGGCGTCGACTTCAAAGAAATTTCGCTCTATTGCGTCGAGGCGGCTCCTTCGATCCTGCCCGGCTTCGCGCCTGAGCTCGTAGAACGCGCCAAAACCAGCCTGGAGAAGCGCGGAGTGAACATCTTGACCGGAGTGGCGGTTACAGAGGTTCAAGGCAAGAACGTCATCCTGAAGGATGGCACAACGATCGAAACGAACACGATGGTTTGGACGGGCGGAGTAACCGGAAATTCCGTTGTCGCCAACTCGGGCATCGAGGCGAACCGCGGCCGGGCTACCGTTAACGAGTTCCTGCAATCGACCTCTCATCCCGATGTGTTCCTGGCAGGGGACAGCGCGGTCGTTATGGGACCGGAAGGACGTCCTTATCCGCCAAGCGCCCAGATCGCATGGCAAATGGGTGAAACCGTCGGCTACAACCTGTTCGCTTACTTCAAAGAAGCTCCTATGAAGGACTTCCAGCCGGTCTTCTCCGGAACGCTGGCCAGCTTGGGCAGAAAAGACGCGATCGGCACGATCGGCGGCAACCAGACCCAACTGAAAGGACTTCCCGCTTCGCTGATGAAGGAAGCCAGCAACATCCGTTATTTGAGTCATATTAACGGAGTTTTCTCTCTAGTCTATTAATAACAACAGAAGTCCCCGCTAACCGCTTGTTATCCGAAAGGGGACACGTACACTTGCTGTTTTGCCCCTTTAGGGAGGACTGGATTTTGTTCCAGGATCTGCTTTAGAGGGGCTTTTTAGCATGAAAATAGCGAGGAGGAAGGCCGATGTCAAAGCCTCGGATGGCTGTGATTGCTATATTAATTGTGATCTTGATTATCGGGGGAGGGGCTTTTTTACTATGGAAGAACGGATGGAGCCCCACTGCAGAACCGGCTGCAGAGCCAATTGTGGAGCCGGCAGAAACTCCGCTACCGATTCCTGAGGACACAGAGGCGGAAGCCCCTTCGGATACTCCGAAAAGCTTGGAGGATCTGCTGAAGGAGTACGGTGATATGCCTTTAATAGACGCACACAATCATGACGCTGACGGATCGAAAATCATCCAGGATAAAATCGAGATGTGGACACGGATGGGAGTGGACAGCGTCGTTCTGTTTGGAGCGGTTTCGGAGCCCCGAGCCGTTCATTCCGACGAAATGTCCTGGCAGGCCTACCGGCAAAACCCGGAGCGGATCATCCCTTTTTTCTCCGGTTTCAACCTCCATGAACCCTCGAGCCTCGATGTCGTCAAGGAAAATCTGGAGAAGGGCTTCTTTGGGTTGGGCGAAATTGTGGCCGCTTCCACCTATTCGCCGGTTTTATCCAATGTTCCTTGGAAGGCTGAAGATCCGATGGATGGATACCTGCCGCAAATTTACGAGCTGTGTGCCCAATATCAAGCCCCTTTGCTGCTTCACATCGATCCTCCTAGCGGAATTGCTATCAAAAAACTGGAGGAGGCGGCGGAGGCCTACCCGGATACGGTCTTCATTTTTGCGCATGCCAATGCTTATAACTCTCCAGAGAATATCCGCCAGCTCTTGAGCAAGCATCCGAATATCTATGCCGATTTTTTTGCGGGTTTCACTGCCCTCAATCCGGAGAGCGCCAATACATTGGAAGACTTCGTACCGGTCATGCGGGAGTTTCCCGATCGTTTTGTACTAAGCACGGATTCCGGGTTTGGCCTGGAAAGTGAAGAAAAGGCGATCGAGGCCATGTATCGGCTGATCGATGCTTTGAACGACCGGGAGCTGGCAGAGAAGATTGCCTATGACAATATGGATGCTCTCATTCGCAACCAACCGGCTACCGCAAGTCAACAGGAAGCTATCCGCAAGTATGGCGAAGAGACAGGGAAAGCTTATGATTTAACCAAGCTGACGAAAAGAGAAGCCAATCTTATTCTGATAGAAAAAGAACTGGCGAACGAGGGATGACGGGGAAAAGATTGCGGAAAATCTTTCTCCGTTTCAGTCTTCCTCCCGCGGATGAATCATATGCTCCGGCCGCACCATGCGGTCGAACTGCTCCTCGGTCAGCAGGTTGCTGCGCAAGGCCGCTTCTTTCAGCGTGAGACCCTCTTGATGAGCCAGCTTGGCGATGGAAGCGGCTTTTTCATATCCGATATGAGGGTTCAAAGCGGTCACCAGCATGAGCGATCTTTCCAAATGGGCCTGGATAACATCGAGATTGGGCTCGATGCCGACGGCGCAATGATCGTTGAACGAGCGCATGGCATCGGTCAGCAGGCGGACGGATTGCAGGAAGTTATAAATAATGACCGGCTTGAACACATTCAGCTCGAAGTTCCCCTGACCGGCTGCAAATCCGATTGCCGCATCGTTGCCCATCACTTGGCAGACGACCATGGTCATCGCTTCGCTCTGGGTCGGATTGACCTTGCCGGGCATAATGGAGCTTCCGGGCTCGTTAGCGGGAATACGAAGCTCCCCGATTCCGCTTCGCGGGCCGCTCGCCAACCAGCGGACATCGTTGGCTATCTTCATCAGATCGGCAGCCAGCGCCTTCAAGGCGCCATGGACGTACACGATTTCATCGTGGCTGGTCAAGGCGTGAAATTTGTTGGCTGCGGAGACGAAGCTCTTGCCCGTCAGCTTGCTGATTTCGCGGGCGACCGTCTCCCCGAATTTCGGATGGGCGTTAATTCCGGTTCCGACGGCGGTCCCGCCGATAGCCAGCTCCCTTAAGGAGTCGGCGCTGGAACGGATCATCGCCATCGTCTTGTCCAGCATGCGGCACCAGCCGCTGATCTCTTGGCCGAGCGTCAACGGGGTGGCGTCTTGAAGATGGGTCCTTCCGATTTTGATAATATTTTGAAACTGCTCGCTCTTGTTCTGCAAAGTAGCTTTTAACAGCTCCGCTGCCGGGAGCAACTGATCCTCAACAGCGATTAATGCGGCCATATGCATAGCGGTCGGGAATGTATCGTTGGAGCTTTGCGAACGGTTGACGTCATCGTTGGGGTGAACTCTCAGCTCGCTGCCTCCCTGTTCCAGTAGCTGGTTGGCCCGATTCGCTATCACCTCATTCACGTTCATGTTGGACTGGGTGCCGCTTCCCGTCTGCCAGACGACGAGCGGGAAATGCTCATCCCAGCGCCCTTCAATGATTTCCTCGGCTGCGGTGACGATCGCCTTAGTCTTGTCGGCATCGAGCTTTCCCAACTGTTCGTTGGCCAGGGCTGCGCTTTTTTTGAGAATCGCGAACGCACGGATAAGCTCGATAGGCATCTTTTCCGTGCCGATTCGGAAATTTTCGAAGCTTCGCTGCGTTTGGGCGGCCCACATCTTGTCGGCGGGAACCCGGACTTCGCCGAGCGTATCTTTTTCGATGCGATATTCCATTGCACTCTTCCTCCTTCAATACATAGCCTTCTACTAATAGATTACCCGTTTTCTCATTCCATACGCCGTTTTTCAGAGAGATGGATTTATTTTTCCCGACAATACCTATGAATGCATCCCGCAGTTAACGGGAAGTCATGAGCGTTTCCCGAGCGAAATGAGCGTATTTCGAGCTAATCAATCCGTAGGTCAAGCTGTCATCCAACCCCGTCAGCAGTTCTGCAAGGAGAGGGTAAGGCTTCCGCTCGCGGAACACAAGGTTATCGATGCCGGCGACGGTTTTCAAGCCCATTTCCCGAATGGCCCGGGCGCGAAGGGCATACAGGTCCAGATCGGGACAGCGGAAATAAGGCAGCACACATACATCCACAATGATTTGCTCCGGACGAATCCGGTACTGCTCCGCAAGCCGCAAGATCGTTTCCAGTTTGGACTCGTACGGCAAAGAACGGTTAGCAGGGTCATGGGGAACGAGCACAATCCGGTCAAAATAAGGAAAATGCTCACGATAGGCATGCCAATAACGTTCCTCGAGCCAGAGCGAGTTAAGCGTAATACGCCCTCCCGTGCGAAGTTCTCCAAGGATAAGCGATGGATCATAGCTTTCCAACCAAACCGGCAGCCCGGGCTCTAGAGCCAGCGGGGTCGGATCCTCTTTCAGATGGATGCAGCATTCTTCGTTTAACGGATCGGGATGGCTTTTGTAATACGGTATGATTTTCATTCGTGACGGCGCACCTCTTACGTAAGTTTATGTATTCGGAGCGGCTGCTGGTCAAAATGCTTATCTGAAGAAGCCGGGTTCCGATTCCGTAAATAGAGACTCTGTTTTGCCGGTTAAGCAGACGAGTCCAAGACATATATCAAACAACGGAAACCTGCCGGATGTAAAAACAGAGCAGCCTAAGCTACTCTGTCGCGTAATTATCAAAATATCTCTGCACCAGCACAATCGGCGTTCCCTTATCGCCGCTGCCGCTAGTTAAATCACACAAGCTGCCGAGCAGATCGGTAATTTGGCGGGGGGTGGTCCCGAGCGACTCCCCTTGGCCGGCTTGGTCTTTCTCCTTGATCTTCTGCCGGATGGCGTCGACCATGGCACTGCTGTCGAGATTCTTAAGCTCGTTGTCGGCAATATATTTCAGCTTGATTTCGTTCGGTGTTCCCTGCAAGCCTTGAGTATAGCCGGGAGATACGACCGGATCCGCCAGTTCCCAAATTTTGCCTTTAGGATCCTTGAATGCACCGTCGCCATAGACCATGACTTCTATCGTTTTGCCGCACTTCTCCCGCAGCTGCTGCTGAATTTCGTTGACGATGGAGGAGCAATCCCGGGGGAACAGCTTAAGCTTGCTGTCGGTGGCCGCATTGGAGCCTAGCAGCCCGAAATCCGGATTATAGCCGCTTCCGTTAACCGGCTGGGTCAGCAGATCGTCCAGACCGTATACAGGGTCGGCGCCCGCTTTTTTCAAAATTTTCTTCGTGCGATGGCGGTCGTGAATGTTGGCCACCAGCATTTGCTTGCTGTAAGTTAATGCCGCTTTCGGGTCGTTGGCCAGATAGATCCGGATATTATCGTTAACGGCCAATTGCTTATACATGGCGACATAGTCGATTCCGGTGAAGGGGTGAGAAACCTGATCGCCAAACAGCTCCCGGTATTTCTCTTCCGTCAGGACATCGGTATAAGGCGAAATGTCCAGATCATCCATTTTCTCGACATCCATCAGGTGGTTGCCCATTTCATCCGAAGGATAGTTTAGGAACAGGTGAATTTTCTTGCCGCTTTGGGCAATCCCTTTAAGAATGAGCGAGAACCGGTTGCGGCTGAGTATAGGGAACAGAACGGCCAGGTCATCGCCAGGATACAGAGTCTTGATCTGATGAGCGATATCGTCCACCGTCACATAATTCCCTTGCGTTCTAGCCACCAGCGATTCGGTAATTCCGATAACATCCCGGTCATACAGCGGGAAATTCTCGGCCTGCGCGGATTGCAGGACGGAGTCCACTACAATCTGAACGAGATCGTCTCCTTCCTTCACGATCGGAGCTCGAATCCCTCTTACAATCGTACCTACTGTTCTTGCCACAAGTATGCCTCCTCTAGCCATACGCGGTTTATAAAGCAAAGTTATATCGGAGTATGGTTTGTATAAAATGAACGGGAGCGCAAACAAAGAGTGGGTCCCTTCGTGTCTTGCCTGGACCCCTGCCGCTTTGCTCCACAAATGATTATACCATTATCGAAAGCGGATGGATATCGTTTTGCTGTCCGCGGTTGGAGCGGAACGGGAAATTGGGGGAGCATCGGTTGAAAATGGAGGTGTAGGCGACAATTTGCTCGGTAGAATAATGACATGACCTTTATAGATCCCCGTCTTTTTGGGCATATATCATTTCGAGTCGGTCTCAAACAGTCTTAAGTGAGTAGCAAATTGCATAAGACATTTTCACTGGAGGATCTTACATTATTTGGTTATTTATTCGTACTATTCTGTGACTAATCTATCATTTTAGGAATTAAATAGGCTTTTGTGTGAATTTTTTAGTTTTAAGAGCGTCTGAATATTAACAGGTTCCAAATACTGTACTTTTCCTTGAAATTTACAGCTTTTGACCTTTCAAAGGAGAGTGTATCTAAGTGAAAAAACTCAGAAAGACCGCAGTAACTCTTGCTGCATCGTCGGTCCTTGCATCCCTAGCAGTTGTTGGCGCTGCTAATGCCGAAACTTTTGTAACAGCAGCATCCCCGAAAGTGGAACTAAACCAGAACGGGGGTGACATAAATCCCCTTACGGTTGATAAGGAATGGACTGATACTTTTTGCTGCCAATCCACTGTAACAAGAACTTTTAATATCAATCCAGGTTATGGCCATGTAAAGCTGTTTATTCAAAATCATGCTAGTACAGAAATCACCGTTAACTAAACACAGAGATACTGGCCTGGTATATTTTACAAAAACGATTAAAGGTAAAGAAGACCTGGACTGGCGCAGTTTTAACGAAGGATACCCTCAAGGCATGAGAAGCGGAGATTATAACCTTGTTATCTCTGGTGGTGGTAATGATGTTAACGGTCAATATTGGGGTAAAGCATCTGACGATACAGGCGACTTTAATTAATTGCTGAACTATTGGGGATATTTTCTGGATGACAAAAATATACGAGAAGAAGAGTTACCTCGATCCGTTGAACTCTATGGAACAGGGTAAATGGAATGTATCCGCAAGAAGGTCAAATGGGGTTCATTCTTGAACGAATATGACGAATGGTACGATTAAAATATAGAAAGAGAGCCGAGTTGGGCCTCGACTCTCAATAAGCAATAGCCGCTTTTAAGGGCGGTTGGCTCGGTAAGCTTAAATAGACCGCTACCTTTGTCGTGGCGGTCTATTTCCTTTTTTGGAAAATAGTATAGCTATGATTATCAATCCAAATGCAAGCATTAAGGAAATTGCTTCGTATACTGTCATGAAGCATCACCTCCCTTCCGGGAGATTAGGCGACGGCCCATATGCCTTCTATTGCTCTGACCAAAATAATATCAGCTGAACTAACTTATTAGGGTTACCATGTCTATATGCCACGAGAAGAGATGTCCAAGGGCGGACGAACATCTGCAAGACTTCGATGACCGCAAGATGTGCAACAACATAATGAATAGGAAGTCAAAGTAGTCTTTAAAAGATTCTGAGATTCTGCGTGAACGGCTAAAAAAAGAAGACCCCTACTATATTCAAGGAGTCATGGAATTCGATCTAGCTCTTTTCGTTTTTGCTAATATGATATAGAACGTGCTTACATAAGGGGCTATCTTTCTCCACTTTCGGGTGATGGAAAGATTTAATAAAGCTCATGCCGATTTTTTTCATGACGTTCTTCGAAGGCTCATTAATGTCGGCCGTAAAGCTACACACATCATTAAAACCCAATTCGTTAAATCCATACTGTAAACAGGCAGCCGCGCCTTCCGTCGCGTATCCTCTGCCCCAGGCCTCTTTTTTCAGCCTCCACCCAATTTCTATACACGGCGTGAAATCTGCTTCAAATGTGGCCCGATGAAATCCTATAAAACCTATAAACTCTTTATTTTCTTTTACTTCCACAGCATATAATCCAAACCCGCATTCCTGAAACTCGGATACAATTGCTTTATAGAACATGTTAGTTTGTTCGGGCGATAAGGTATTAGAAAAATACGTCATGACCTCTTCATCCGCATTCAACCGGCTAAACGGCTCCAAGTCTGCTTCCTTCCAGTCGCGTAATTGCAATCTCGGTGTTTCTATATAAATCATTTCACACCTCCGAACAAGAAGTTAAGCTTCTCGGAATTCACATTCCGTTGCAGACTCTAGCTTCCTAGCTAGGGTCTTCTATTGTTTCACCCCCAAAC
>NZ_VEGP01000112.1 GCF_007679495.1 Paenibacillus sp. 32O-W
CCAGCCGTAAAATAATTATAGCGTACAACCCTATTTTCATCATCTGATGGTGCCGCGGTCAGCAGCATGGGGGTCTACCTTGAAAATCCATCCATTTTCATCATCTGATGGTGCCGCGGTCAGCGGCATGGGGGTCTAAATGGGAATTTTCCCCACGGCACGGCTCCGTGCTCGCGTTACTTGACAAGCCGTAACGTGACAGAGTAAACTATAGCATGGGCTAGAAAATTAGCGTGATTTTTATACACAATTCTAACTAAAGTGCCCCGTGTCAACGGGTGTCACTTTTTATTTTTTTAGCCGGATAATAAGGGGTGCGGTGAGGCTTTGCCGCGGAGGAGAGGATCAACTTTCGCTTGGGTGGCGAAGCTTGATTTTTTTCTATGGAGTGAATGTGGGAATAACAATCTTAAACGTTGGCAGACGTCCAATTCAATTACATCATGTCAGTGTCAGGAGATCACGCAGGAGGTAAAACATTGTGACCAAATACATTTTTGTAACAGGCGGCGTCGTTTCATCCCTTGGCAAAGGGATTACTGCTGCTTCTCTGGGAAGATTGCTTAAAAACCGGGGGTTAAAGGTGACGATTCAGAAATTCGATCCTTATATTAATGTCGACCCGGGAACGATGAGTCCATACCAGCACGGAGAAGTATACGTGACGGATGACGGCGCGGAGACCGATTTGGACCTCGGCCATTACGAGCGCTTTATCGACATCAATTTAACCAAGAACAGCAATGTGACGACAGGCAAAATCTATTCCTCTGTCATTTCCAAGGAACGGAGAGGGGAGTATCTGGGCGGGACCGTACAGGTCATCCCCCATATTACCAACGAGATTAAAGAACGGGTATTCCGGGCGGGCAAGGAAGCCAAATCCGACGTAGTCATAACCGAAATCGGGGGAACGGTCGGAGATATTGAGAGCCTGCCTTTCCTCGAAGCGATCCGCCAGATCAAAAGTGACATCGGAAGGGAAAATGTAATGTACATCCATGTTACATTAATCCCTTACATCAAAGCGGCCGGCGAGGTCAAGACGAAGCCGACACAGCACAGTGTCAAGGAGCTGAGAAGCATCGGCATCCAGCCCCATATCATCGTCTGCCGTACGGAACATCCTCTTGCGGAAGATTTGAAAAGAAAGATCGCATTGTTCTGCGATATTGACGCCAATGCAGTAGTGGAATGCCTGGATGCTGACACGCTTTATGAGATCCCGTTAATGATGAGGGATCAAGGACTGGATGAGATCGTCGTCAACCACTTGAAGCTGAATTGCGGTAAGCCGGATATGACGGAATGGGAACAGATGGTGGAGAAGGTTAAGGGGCTTAAGCACCAGACTGAAATCGCCATTGTCGGTAAATACGTAGCCCTTCATGATGCTTATTTGAGCATCGTCGAGGCGTTGTCCCATGCCGGATTTGACAGCGAGACGGAAGTGAAGATCCGTTGGGTTGATGCGGAGGAAGTCCAGGAAAGCAACGTGGATGAGGTTCTGCGAGGAGTGCATGGCATTCTCGTGCCCGGCGGATTCGGGGATAGAGGCATCGAAGGGAAGGTAGCGGCGATTAAGTATGCGCGGGAGAAGCAGATTCCGTTCTTCGGCATTTGTCTCGGCATGCAGGTCGCTGTGGTGGAATTTGCCCGTTCCATTGCCAAGCTGGAAGGAGCCAACAGCTCTGAGATTAATCCGACCACTCCTTACCCGGTTATCGACCTGCTTCCGGAGCAGAAGGATATCGAGGATCTTGGGGGAACCATGCGGCTCGGATTGTATCCTTGCAAGCTGGCAGCCGGATCGCTGGCCTTGCGCTGCTATCAGAAAGAGCTGGTTTACGAAAGACACCGCCATCGTTATGAATTCAATAACGAATATCGCGAACTGATTGAAAAGGCGGGCCTTAAAATATCGGGCACCTCTCCGGACGGACGATTGGTAGAAATTATTGAACTGCCGGATCATCCTTGGTTCCTGGCTGTTCAGTTCCATCCGGAATTCACATCCCGGCCGAACCGGTCCCAGCCGCTGTTCCGGGAATTTGTGAAGGCTGCATTTAACTATTCCGGGATGTAAATATCGGGGCAGCCAGGCTGCCCTTCAGGCAAGGAATGTAAAAAATAATCTGGCTGGCAGAAGGAAATGCTCCTTCGGTTGTCGAATGTAAATCATTAACATGATCATCGGTTTCCGGAGGAGGTTATTTTGTTGGACAAGAAGAAGTTGCTGATTGTTGATGACCAGAATGGCATACGTGTATTGCTAGTAGAAGTATTCAACAGTGAAGGCTACCAAACTTTCCAAGCTTCGAACGGTAAGCTGGCCCTGGATATTGTTAGGAAGGAACCTCCCGATCTGGTCCTTTTGGATATGAAGATTCCCGGAATGGACGGTTTGGACATTCTCAGACATATTAAACAAATCGATTCCTCGATAAAAGTCATTATGATGACGGCGTACGGTGAATTGGATATGATTAAAGAAGCGACAGACTTAGGGGCATTGATGCACTTTACTAAGCCTTTCGATATTGATGAGCTTCGGGTAGCGGTTAATTCCCAGATGGGTCTTTCGTCTTCTCACGATTATGCTGTCGGATCCTGAATAAGGATCTTTTTTTCCGCCTCTTTACAAACGGGGATTTGCTTCCGTCCAGACTCTAAGGCCGGTTTACGTCAGTCCCTGTCGGCGGTGCATAATCTTCAATTTACCATTCACCGTTTTAATGTGATATAATAGCTCAGTAATTGGTCGCGGACAATCCGGCCTTTCACTCTTTCACACTACAAGGGAGGACAAGACTATGCCTTTGGTTTCAATGAATGAATTTTTACCCAAAGCTAAAGCAAACCGCTTTGCTGTCGGTCAGTTCAATATGAACAACCTGGAGTTTGCCCAAGCCATTATGCAAGCTGCTATGGAGTTAAACTCTCCGTTTATCTACGGTGTCAGCGAAGGCGCTTTGAAATATATGGGGATGGAGTACACGGTAGCTATTGCGGAAGCGGCAGCCAAGAAATCGGGTCTTCCGATTGCTCTGCACCTGGACCACGGCAGCAGTTTCGAGGTGGCCATGGAGTGTATCCGCGCCGGATTCAGTTCGGTTATGTTCGACGGCTCCCACTATCCGTTTGAGGAAAATATTCGTCTGACGAAAGAGGTCGTGAAAGCGGCCCATGCAATGGGAGTTTCGGTAGAAGGAGAGCTCGGAACGATCGGCGGAGTGGAAGACGATATCAGCGTGGATGAAGCCGATGCAAGCCTGGCCAAGCCGGAGGAAGCGATTCGTTTCTACGAAGAGACCGGCGTGGATTGCCTGGCAATAGCGGTAGGAACGGCACACGGAATGTACGCCGGTGAGCCTAATATCCGCTTCGACATCATCCGGGAAGTGGCCGATGCCATTCCTGTTCCGATAGTTCTTCATGGCGGTTCCGGCGTACCGGATGAGGCCATTCGCAAAGCTATTGAAGCCGGTGTTGGCAAGATCAACGTCAATACGGAAAATCAGGTAGCTTGCACGAATGCCATTCGTGAAGTTTTGGCCAAGGATGCGAAGGTTTACGATCCCCGTAAATACTTGACTCCTGCCCGTGCAGCAATGGTAGAAGTCGTCAAATCGAAAATGGTGCTGTTCGGAAGCAATAATCAAGCCTAAGTTGTGACGGCTCATGTTCATTAAGGGAACTGCGTTCCAGTAACAGGCGCAATTCCCTTAATGTCTTTGCGTTGCCGTGCACAGAGGTAGGAGGAAAGCAATAGGAATGAATAAATTGATGATAGCAGGCGGGCGGCCCCTGCGCGGCACGGTTTCGATTAGCGGGGCCAAGAACAGCGCGGTTGCTCTCATTCCAGCTGCAATTCTTGCAGAGACCACGGTAACATTGGACAACCTGCCTGCGATAAGCGATGTCGCCATTTACATGGAGCTGTTAACGGAGCTGGGGGCTTCTATTGAATGGCAGGGTGATCAGATGATCATTCATCCTGAAGGTCTAAGATCTATTCCGCTTCCTAACGGGAACGTCAAAAAGCTGAGAGCTTCATATTATTTAATGGGAGCTCTGCTCGGCCGGTTCGGCGAGGCGGTAGTCGGCCTGCCCGGAGGCTGCAACTTCGAACCGCGGCCCATCGATCAGCATATTAAAGGTTTTGAAGCGCTCGGAGCCGAAGTGACTAATGAAGGCGGTGCCATTCACCTGCGGGCGAAGCAGCTTCGCGGCGCCAGAATCTATCTGGATGTCGTCAGCGTGGGGGCTACCATCAATATTATGCTGGCAGCGGCGCGGGCCAAGGGTGTAACGATTATCGAGAATGCCGCCAAAGAACCGGAGATCATTGATGTAGCTACGTTATTGAGCTCGATGGGAGCACGCATTAAAGGTGTGGGCACCGAAACGATCCGCATCGAAGGCGTAGATTCTCTTCATGGCTGCCGACACTCTATTATTCCTGATCGGATCCAGGCCGGTACGTATATGATTGCAGCGGCGGCCACCCGCGGGGATGTTCTGGTGGACAACGTCATTCCGAAGCATATGGAGGCAGTAACAGCCAAGCTGCAGGAAATGGGCGTTATCATTGAAGAACTGGACGAGTCGATTCGGGTTATCGGTTCTCCGGAGTATGCTCAAGTGGACGTCAAAGCTTTGATTTATCCTGGCTTTGCCACCGATATTCAATCTCCCATGGCCAGCTTGTTGACTCAAGCCAAGGGGACGAGCATTCTGACCGATTACGTGTACAGCAACCGGTTTAAGTATGTTCCCGAGCTTGTGCGTATGGGGGCCAGAATCAAGCTTGAGGGCCGATCTGCCATTATTGAAGGCGGAGTTCCTCTGTCGGGAGCCAAAGTAACGGCGACCGATCTTCGTGCAGGAGCCGCGCTTGTCGTGGCGGGACTCACGGTCACTTCCGGCATTACGGAAGTAAGCGGGCTTGAATATATTGAGAGAGGCTACGATAATCTGGTAGAGAATCTGTCCATGCTGGGAGCAGAGGTCTGGAGGATGGAATAGACTGATTTTACTTAACCTGTCAGGGTAACGGGCACGGGGCAGGACTCAATCAGGGAATAATTGGGTATACTAATCTTGCTTTTAAAATTTCATAGTGTGGTGGTCAAATCAATGGATATGCAGCTGGCGCAGCTTGAAGCGCTCAAGTTAACTGATTTGTATAAACTGGCCAAGACGCATCAAATCCCTTACTACGGCCAGATGAAGAAGAAGGAACTGATTTTCTCCATACTTAGAGCACAGGCAGAAAAGGGCGGCCTTATGTTCATGGAAGGCGTCCTTGAAATTTTGCAGGAAGGATTCGGTTTTCTCAGGCCGATCAACTATCTGCCCAGTTCCGAAGACATCTATATTTCCGCTTCTCAAATCCGCAAATTCGACTTACGATCGGGTGATTTGGTTTCCGGTAAATGTCGTCCTCCCAAAGAAAATGAAAGATATTTCGGTCTTCTGCAAGTCGAGGCGGTCAATGGGGAAAAGCCCGAGACGGCGGCCGAAAGGCTGCACTTCCCTGCCCTAACTCCTCTATATCCGCAGCAGAAAGTGGTTCTGGAAACATCTCCTTCCATTCTTTCAACCCGAATCATGGATTTATTGAGTCCCGTAGGCTTAGGACAACGGGGATTGATAGTAGCACCGCCTAAAGCGGGCAAAACCTTGCTGTTAAAAGAGATTGCCAATAGCATATCCACTAATTATCCGGATATCGAGCTGTTCGTCCTGCTCATCGATGAAAGACCGGAGGAAGTGACCGATATGCAGCGTTCGGTTAAAGGTGAGGTAGTAGCTTCCACATTCGATGAGCTGCCGGAGAACCATATTAAAGTCGCGGAGCTTGTTCTGGAGAGAGCTCAGAGATTGGTGGAGCATAAGAAGGATGTTGTCATTCTGCTGGACAGCATCACCCGTTTGGCCCGGGCATACAACCTGGTCATTCCCCCTTCGGGAAGAACCTTATCCGGGGGTATAGATCCGGGGGCATTCCACCGGCCTAAGCGCTTCTTTGGCGCGGCGCGGAATATCGAGGAGGGTGGAAGTCTGACGATTTTGGCTACCGCCTTGATTGAAACGGGCTCCCGTATGGACGATGTGATCTATGAAGAATTTAAGGGAACGGGAAATCTGGAGCTTCATCTGGACCGCAAGCTGGCCGAGCGCAGAGTGTTCCCTGCTATCGATATTCGCAGATCGGGAACCCGCCGCGAGGAAATGCTTATGAGCAAGGAAGAGCTGGAGAAAATCTGGGCACTCCGCAAAAATATGCAGGAATCCCATGAGTTTGTCGAGGCGTTCCTCAAGAAGCTCAAGGAAACCAAAACGAACAGCGAGTTTCTGGAAACTTTGGAAACCCAACCCAACGGGAAAAAGGTTAAAAACTCCGCTTCCTAAAAGTGAAGGACACATCATTGGATGAAGCGTCCGGATTGCGGTTCGTGAATATACACTTCAATAAGTAACTTGCATCACCGATGGTGACGAGATAAAGGGGCACTACAATGAATTTGGTATATGCGGATTCAGACGGCAATGTATATGATCATCCCGATTTGCTGGCACTTGGCCGCAGCGGGGATATGGTCGTGGAAATTATGGAAGACGAGCTGATCCCGCTTCCGGAGGGAGCGACATTGGTCAGTTTGCCCTCCACCCGTCCGGTCTGTATGGATCCGAAGACCGGCGAAATGAAAGCGATGGACGGCTCATTCGCTGCGGTGGGGGCGCTGCTGCCGCAAGGGTTTACCCGTCTTCTGCTGCCGGGCTATGTGAAGAAGGATCGGTCTGCGGTGCTTCCTCTGTTCGGATATACGGCTGTGGTTTGGAAAGAGGATGGATTCTATGTGGCGGCCCGTCAGAGCGACGATCCGTATCGCTGGAATCCGGTCAACTGTGATCCGGATCTGTTGGAGCAGCAGGTATCGGACCGGCTGGATAAATATCCCGAGAACCGGCTGTATAAACATTTGTCCAAGTGTGCTTTGGAATATGAATGCTTGACGGCATCCAATACCTTCCTTAATCGTTGGGAGGGCGCGGTCCCTGTCTCCTATTCCTGTAATGCCGGTTGCTTCGGGTGTATTTCGGAACAGCCGGAGGACAGCGGATTCGTAGCGCCGCAGACCCGGATGAATTTCAAGCCGACGGTGGAAGAAATCGTGCAAGTGATGCTGGAGCAGCTGACTTCGCCAGACAGTATCATCAGCTTCGGGCAGGGCTGCGAGGGTGAACCCTCTACGCAAGCGGCCCTGATTATACCGGCCATTCGTGAAGTTCGCCGGATTACGGATATGGGCTATATTAACATCAATACGAATGCCGGGCTGACGGACTTCATCCGCGGAATAGTGGATGCAGGCCTGGATATGATGCGTGTCAGCACGATCAGCGCGCTTGACGAGCATTATAATGCTTACTATAAACCTCGCCGGTATACTTTGGCCAATGTGGAAAAGTCTTTGAAGTATGCATCGGATAAAGGAGTATTAACGTCTATCAATTATTTGATCTTCCCCGGGGTGACGGACCGGGAAGAGGAAATCGAAGCGATGATAGGCTTCGTACGCAGAACGGGCCTGAAATTGATTCAGCTTAGAAATTTGAACATCGATCCAGAGGCATATCTGAATATAATTCCCGCTCCGCAGGGAGAGATCCTGGGGATGAAGCAGATGATTGAAATCTTCCAGGAGGAACTGCCGGATGTGGCCATCGGCTCCTATTCCCATACTCCGGAAGGACTGCGGAAGAAGAGAGTGTTGGATCGCAGCGGAGGAACTCCATAAAAGTTTTCCGGATAAGCGGGTATCCTTCGAGTTTGCTCACTGTATAAAAGTCGAATCTGAACCGCAGACCGCTCGGAATTGTCAATGATAGACTCTTGCGCAACAAAAATGGTTTTGATATAATCCGTTTATGTGTCCATTTACTCTGGATCGACGTTTAAGATTCAGGGCGGAAAGAGGTGAAAGATTGTGAAAGAAGCTATTCATCCAAATTACCATGTAACTACGGTCACTTGCGCTTGCGGGAACACCTTTGAATCCGGGTCCGTAAAGCAGGAGCTCCGCGTGGAAATTTGCTCTAACTGCCATCCGTTCTTCACCGGCAAGCAGAAATTTGTCGATGCTGGCGGACGTGTAGATAAATTTAAGAAGAAATACGGAATGTAATATCCGGCAATTTCCTTTTGGGAAATGGATTAACACACCTCTCTAAGGTCATTCTAAGACCAAGGGAGGTGTTTGTTTATTATGAATAGAACCGGAGTGTTAGTCGGGGCGATATCCGTTATTTGTCTTTCCTTACTTGTGTCCGGTTGCGGAAATAACGGAGTAAGGGCAAGAAGTTATCCGGATGATGGGTTACTGGGTGCGACAAGCGCCAATCCCAATTACCCGACAAGCCCAACCTATCATAATTATTCTGCCGACCGGCGAATGGTCAATCATGCGCTCAGGGAGATCGGCGGGATTCAAAATACTCGGACCGTCTTCAATGGCCGGCGCCTGGACATAACGGTCTATGTACCGAGGGATACGAGCCAGGAAGAATACCAGAGGATTGAAGCCCAGGCTCTGGAAGCGGTCAGCTATATGCTGCCCAGATACGACGTCAGGGTTAATGTGAAACGCAGTAGCTGATTTATCCAAAAACCGATGGTTGATATTTGCCGCTCAATCCGCTATACTTATTCATGCCGTGCTAGACGGGGAGGTAGCGGTGCCCTGTAACCTGCAATCCGCTGCAGCAGGGTTGAATTCCTGTTAGAGGTCTTGTTAATGTAAGGTCTGACGGATGTTTGTCAGTGTTGACGGTCAGGTCCTTCGCAATGAACGCTTGTGAACCCGGTCAGGTTCGGAAGAAAGCAGCCGTAAGCAAGATGCTTCATGTGCCGAAGGAGTGCCTAGCCTGAGCTGACGATGTTCGTTCCGCTTGGATTGCAATGATCGATAGCAGGTGCACGGTTTAATATTAAATGTAGAACAGCACTTCAATGCCGATAATATCGGATTGAAGTGTTTTTTTGTTGTCCGGAAGGAATTTAAACCCGTAGATCGAATGTTTATACGTGTAAACTACCGCTATGTAATCAAAACGTAAAGAGAGATTGCGTTCCGTACTTTAACTTCCAAAAGCGAGGTTCAACTCCACCGTCTTTAGACGGTATCCGCTTTTAGCCCTACAGGATCTGGAAA
>NZ_VEGP01000113.1 GCF_007679495.1 Paenibacillus sp. 32O-W
TATTTAGCGAAATATTTTCTAACAATTGACGTTATGACTGATTACCAATTACTTACTTGAACTGCATAGGTCATGTTTATTAATTAGCATTACAATTAATGGTTTTTAATCCTAAAAGAGTAATATATTTGTGTTTAGATAACCCTTTTTGCATACAAAATGTCGATTTTCCGCCGTCGCACTCTGCATGAGTGCGTGGATTGAAATTTTAAGGAAAGGGGGTGGAAGTCTTGTCGTTTCGAGTCGCACTCTGCATGAGTGCGTGGATTGAAATATACTGCTTGAATGCACATATAGATAACTTCATTGTCGCACTCTGCATGAGTGCGTGGATTGAAATAATTTCACCCCCTCCTTTTACTTTCGATATTTCCAGTCGCACTCTGCATGAGTGCGTGGATTGAAATTTACTTAAATTAGCGATTGAAAGATATTAATAAGTCGCACTCTGCATGAGTGCGTGGATTGAAATAAGGAAGCTCAGGCCAAGAATACTAAAACGGATGGGTCGCACTCTGCATGAGTGCGTGGATTGAAATATGGCTAACACATGACCTTATTACTACCAAATTGCGTCGCACTCTGCATGAGTGCGTGGATTGAAATAAGCATTGGAGCAATGATCGGGAGCCGAGGACATAGTCGCACTCTGCATGAGTGCGTGGATTGAAATTTACAGCCAAGGAACAACAGGGGATGCCCTAACAGTCGCACTCTGCATGAGTGCGTGGATTGAAATCTTTTTCTGCCTTTAAGTAACCAATCACATAATATGTCGCACTCTGCATGAGTGCGTGGATTGAAATATTGGAGCAGGGAAGGTTAACCCATTCTCCAACAGTCGCACTCTGCATGAGTGCGTGGATTGAAATACGCTGGATCAAACTTTACAAAAAATCAATCTATGTCGCACTCTGCATGAGTGCGTGGATTGAAATGTGCTGAACAGGATTTAAAAACAAAAGATATTAGTCGCACTCTGCATGAGTGCGTGGATTGAAATCCTTTTGCATGTCGTATATAGTGTCAGTACGGACGTGTCGCACTCTGCATGAGTGCGTGGATTGAAATGAGGAGGCATTCAAGGCGTTCGTATCTACGCTTAGTCGCACTCTGCATGAGTGCGTGGATTGAAATATCGTTGGTACGCCGATCTACTAGCGAACCCGGCGTCGCACTCTGCATGAGTGCGTGGATTGAAATCAACTGTATGGTCGTCGTCTGGCCTGCAGCTAAGTCGCACTCTGCATGAGTGCGTGGATTGAAATATCTCTTCTATCTCCCGGTAATATTCATCTTCGTCTGGTCGCACTCTGCATGAGTGCGTGGATTGAAATGACAGTTCCCGGGGACAAGCGAGCTCCAATGTAACGTCGCACTCTGCATGAGTGCGTGGATTGAAATACGGGATTGGAGCCAGAAACGGAATATCAAGTATACAGTCGCACTCTGCATGAGTGCGTGGATTGAAATAGAGAGAAGGAAAAAATCAGATGAATTAGAACTTGTCGCACTCTGCATGAGTGCGTGGATTGAAATGTAACTGCTTGATGCGATGAATTGCTCCAGTTCAGTCGCACTCTGCATGAGTGCGTGGATTGAAATATCAAATCACCTTCCTGATCACTGTTTGCCAGGAGTCGCACTCTGCATGAGTGCGTGGATTGAAATTATGCTTGCTGTGGACGTGCTCCCATCATTTACAGTCGCACTCTGCATGAGTGCGTGGATTGAAATGGCCAGGTACGTCAGTACGGCCACGCCAGCGGAGGTCGCACTCTGCATGAGTGCGTGGATTGAAATCGCATCATCGACGACAGCCGGGAGGAGGGCGCAGAGGTCGCACTCTGCATGAGTGCGTGGATTGAAATGAGCCTATTACAACGGGGATGGGCAGGTGATCAAGTCGCACTCTGCATGAGTGCGTGGATTGAAATATCATTCTCCTTTCCTGCGCTTAATAAATACTGAGTCGCACTCTGCATGAGTGCGTGGATTGAAATAGATATTCCGTGTCCTGGTGCGAATACGCTGGAGGTCGCACTCTGCATGAGTGCGTGGATTGAAATAGACAAAAACAGGAACGCAATTAGAGATATTGCCGTCGCACTCTGCATGAGTGCGTGGATTGAAATCGCGGTGATAGACATCCTTATCAGTATGGAGCAACGTCGCACTCTGCATGAGTGCGTGGATTGAAATTCCTGCTTGCACATCGGGCAAATGTAAACGTCCAGTCGCACTCTGCATGAGTGCGTGGATTGAAATCAAGAAGAAATATGACATCGTGGAGTTCGTAACAAGTCGCACTCTGCATGAGTGCGTGGATTGAAATCATGTATTTTTTGCCTCTGCTGCTGATCTTCTTTATCGTCGCACTCTGCATGAGTGCGTGGATTGAAATCAAAGGGTCATTATAGCGAGTGAAAAGATGCTCAGTCGCACTCTACGCGAGTGCGTGGATTGAAATCGGGCGTAAACGACATAATCACCGCCCCGATCTTCGGTCGCACTCTACGCGAGTGCGTGGATTGAAACAGGAACGTTTGTTCCTATTATAACATAGATTTAGTCGCACTCTACACGAGTGCGTGGATTTAAATGAAGCCAGCCGAAGAGTCACAAGTGCTGGCAGCGAACCCCAGTGGCTTCTGGAATATGAAACCCATATCCGGATAGTCTGATGTTCATGCGCAGAAATACCTATACCTCATTCCTGAAAGTGAATAAAGTACTATTCACCCATAATGTAATCCCTTCTTTTACCAAATATATTCATAAAGGAATAAATTCCGTATCTAATAATGGGATCGCTCCCTTCTTTTTAGGTCTTTGTTTCTATTTACAGTCCTGAAAACTTTGCGTTAACTTATTAATCAAAATGTCTATGGATATGGATACGGAAAAGAGGAGGATACGAAGGAATGTGTTTATCAAGAGGTAAGCGTTCTATTTGGGGGATGTTCGTTGCGTTTGCGATCCTGATTGGTTTGGTGATACAATCCATCCCGGAGGCGTCTGCTAACTCGGACCAAAATATCGAGCTTCTGCGATCTGAGCATAAGGTCATTGACGGCAAAATGAAAGTAACCGCAGACGTCCGGGTTGAATCCAGCGAACTTGTCTCGCTGCTGGTCACCGGTTATAACCAATTCGGTGAAATTATAGAGATCAAAAAAGAAGACACGTTTATCATGGGGGGAAACACGAAAGTATTCCAACTGACCATGGATCATGGAGAAGAACTGACTAAGGTCGACATCGAGGCCTTGGGTCCGATTGAAGAGCCTTACAAAGTTTTGAAGGAAACGACCGTAGCTCATACAGATCATTTGGAAGGTATCATAGCCGTTAAAAACGGGGGAAAATCACAAATGATTAACGTTGTCGCTACAGGGACGAACGCTAACGGCAAGGTTGTAGAAGTAAGAGGGGCCAATAATTTTGTTATGGACAGCCGCATCTCGATTTTTAAAATAAAGCTGGATGCCGTTAACGAAATTAATGACGTTAAATTTACTGTTCTTACCGATGACCAAACCTATTTGGTCGAGACTGGAACCTATATTAAAGATGGAAAGATTGTACTGACTTCCGTAGTTAAAAATGGGGAGAAATCACAAAAGATAAGTGCCAGAGTAACCCCTTATGCAGGCAACGGCAAGGAATTGTCGATTCAGACCGATACCAACTTTACTATGGATAATCGTCTATACAATCTCAAAATGCAGATTAAAGACACCAATGCAAGCAGCGTAGCCGTTCAATTCTACGATGAGACAGGAAAGCAAGAGATCGTTAAAAGAGGGACATTGGTAACGATTGACGGCAAAGGACTGGCTACCGAGCAGCCGCCCGTTAATTTGGCAGGCAACGTGGTTGTTCCCATGAGAGCTATATTTGAAGCTATGGGGGCAGGCATCGAATGGGAGCAGGAAACCATGACGGTAACCGCCACTAAAGGAAGCAAGGAAATCAAGCTGCAGATCGGTTCCGATACAGCTTACATTGACGGTCAAGAGTATACACTTAACGTCCCTGCACAGCTTATCAACAATAACACCATGGTCCCTGTCCGTTTTGTAAGTGAGGCCTTGGGTGCCAAGGTATTCTGGGATAATAATTCGCAAACGGTGCTCATCGTTCGATAAGCTCAAGGAAAAGCCGGAAGAGAGGAAAGCTCTTTTCCGGTTTATTTTTTACGCTGTTATCTTCCGCATGACCTCTTATACCGGTCTAGCTTTACTTGATTATTACGCCAACGAATTTCGTCGCACTCTGCATCATTTTATTCTTGAACCGGCCCTGTTTCCATGCATCGCTCCCTATGCCAAAAATCAAGTGCCGACTTCACCGGGAAGCATCCGTTTTGTCTCCTTAAACCTACTCTTATTAGTCTCCGGCGTCTGCCTTTGAGGCAGAAACATTGACAAAGATCACACTTCGCACGTACAATGAATATATATCTTTTGTAAATGAAGAGCGTATTTCCATTACTAACAGAGAGTTATTGGCGGTGAATAAAATGACAACCAGGTTTGAACAAGCGCTGGATAAACTGAAAATGTCCGGAGTCCGGATGACACCGCAACGGTATGCGATCCTGTCTTATTTGCTTGATTCTACCTGTCATCCGACTGCCGACGATATATATAGAGCTCTAGAGGACCGTTTTCCGAGTATGAGTGTGGCGACGGTTTATAACAACCTCAAGGTATTCATCGAATCCGGACTTGTCCGGGAATTGACCTTCGGCGATAATTCTAGCCGATTCGATGCGGATATGTCCAACCACTATCATGCTCAATGCGAGCAATGCGGAGTGATTGTGGACTTCCATTATCCTACCCTTACCGATATTGAGCAGCAGGCAGCCCACGAAACCGGTTTTCAAGTACGGGGACACCGTGTAGAGGTCAGTGGGATTTGCAAGGAATGCATGGAGAAGAACGCCCATAACAGCACTCATTGATTTATGGACTGCTGAGGAACATTTTTTATAGTATAATGAAACGTGTCGGATCACGCCGGGAAGGCGGTCCGAGGCGTTTTTTTATTTTATTCATTTATAAGATAGTGTTTGATACCGGAAGGGAGCATATTATGCCAGCATCCTATGGGCTTTCGGCGGTTCCGCCTTTACGCCGCCGGCGGCGGAGAAGACCTGTTTTGAAATGGTTCTTATTTTTTGTATTTATTTGTTGTGTTCTTGCAGGAGGATATCTTTACTGGCAGTGGTATTGGCCGAATTCAACCATAGTCGAGCCCTCCATGAAAGGATTGGAGAAGCCGATTTATTATAAAGGAAAACTGTATGAGGTATCGGCAAGCGGGGAGAAGGAAAGTCTCAAGCTTCCCCTGTCTTTTATGCAAGAGGTCGTTGATCCGGATATCCGCTACGAGAAGGAGAGTCAGTCCGTTATTCTGACCACCAAAGATAAAGTAGTCCGGTTAAAAACGAACGAATTAACGGCGGTTGTCAACGAGAAGCCGTTTGAGCTTAAATTTACAGTCGATCAGCAGGACGATACGGTTCTAATCCCGATGGAGCCGCTGCTTGATTTGTATCGATTACAGATTAAGGAGTCGGAAGAAACCGGTGTCGTCACCATTCATAAGGAAGGGGATACGATCCGATGGGGCACGGTATCCGGCCAACCCGGGGAGAAAGCCAAGGCCATTCGCTCCGAGCCGACGATCAAAGCGCCGAAATTTCGGGATCTCGATCCGGGAGAATCGGTGATGATCTGGTCTGCACTGGAAGAGTGGTATGAAGTGCAATTAAGTAACGGATGGGTCGGATTTATGAAAAAAGAACATGTAGTGCCGGGGCAGGAGGAGGTCATTCCCGTCGAACCGGAAAAACCGGGCTTTGTCCCTAAACCTCTGGACGGCGGTAAAATCAATCTGACCTGGCAGCAAGTATACAACCGCAATCCGGATACTTCTCAAATTGGCCCCATGCCGGGGTTAAATGTAATCAGCCCGCAATGGTTTCACCTGGAAAACGAAGAAGGGCTTCTGAAAAATATGGCCGACGCTTCTTTCGTGCAGTGGGCCCATTCGCAAAATTATCAGGTGTGGGCTCTGGTTACGAACAGCTTCGATCCCAAAAGAACGAGCGAGGCCTTGTCCACCTATGACCGAAGGATGAATATGATCAAGCAGTTGGTCACTTTCGGTAAAATGTATCAGTTGCAAGGGATCAATATCGATTTTGAGAATGTTTATTTGAAGGATAAAGAAAACATGGTTCAATTCGTGAGAGAAGCCGTTCCTCTCCTGCATGAGCAGGGGCTGGTCGTGTCGATAGACGTGACGGTCAAGGGAGGCTCGGAGACCTATTCCCTCTTTATGGATCGGGAAGCGATCGGTCCTCTTGTAGATTACATGATGGTCATGACCTACGATGAGCATTGGGCGTCCAGCCCGAAAGCCGGTTCCGTAGCATCGCTGCCTTGGGTGGAGAAAGGAATCGTCCGCATTATGGAAGAGGATGGGGTTCCTCCCTCCAAGCTGGTGCTTGGTGTTCCTTATTATACCCGAATCTGGACCGAAGAAATCAAAGACGGCAAGACGGAAGTGTCTTCGAAGGCCGTATCGATGGAGAAGATTCAGGATTTGATCAAGGAAAAGCAGCTAACTCCGGCTTTCGACGAGAAAACCGGCCAGAATTATGTTGAGTATACGGAGGACGGCAAGAAAATCAAAATTTGGATCGAAGACGCCACATCCATGAGAAGCCGTGCCGAGCTCGTCAATAAATATAATTTGGCTGGAATTGCTTCCTGGAGCAGAGGATTTGAAACTCCGGACATTTGGGAGGTTATTAAAGAGACTCTGGCGCAACCTTAACGGATTGATAGGGAAAAAAGGCTGTCCCTTCTAATAAAGGGACAGCCCTCTTCGTCGTTAGGACTGCTTTTTGGCCGTATTTTGGATTGTCACTTGTTGAGCCGAAGGAGAGGTATCATTGCCGGCTTCCTGTGAAGCATGCTGCGGATCGAAGGTAAGAATCGTTTTGCAGAACATGCAGCGGTCTGTTTTACCGATCATCTTCGTGATTCGCTGGCATTCCGGACACTCAATAACAACGGCGCTTGTAGACATCATGCCCGCCCAGAAGTAGACCCCCATACTGCAGAGAATGCTGATTAAGCCCAATACGAGGAAAATACCTGCAATAATTTTGCCGGCGATTCCCCAGTCAAATACAATTCCCGCTGTCCCGACGATCATCAGAACAAGGCCGAACATGGTCAGAAGCAGCCCCCATAATCGGAACTCATTTACTTTACTCGACTTAAGAATCATCATTTTCCAACTTCTTTCTATTCATGTAATGGCAACGCAAGCAGGAAACTCACCTATGAATGTAGAAATTACTACTTCACAATATTGCCTTTCCTTTGATACATTTAGAAATCTCAAAAATCCAGGAGGCCTTGATGAACTCTTTAAAGCGTGAGCTTATAAGAAAATATAGGGACCGGGAAGGGATCATCGGCGTCATTCTACATGAAAATCCATACCCCAACGATGCGCTTGTCAATGGATTCCCATACCAAGCATTAATTGTGACCGATCAACCTGCAGTCAATCCTGCCACTAGCTATCATTATATAAAAGAAGGTACCCGGTTACAAGAACGCTGGATTTCATTCCGTGACTTAAATCTGGTTTGGCGTTTAAAGGCGGATAAGGAACTCATTCTCTTTATTACCCGGGGAGAGATTATTATGGATCGGGACATGTCAATGGAAGGTTGGAAAAATGAGCTGATGGAGTTTTCCAAAGCAATCAAAGACCGGATGCTTCTGGTTGAATTTTCGAATTTTTTCACCCGGTACCTGATGAGTAAAGATTATTTCGTGAAAAATCAGCTGCTGGATGCCTATAGTTGCTTGGTGGAGGCGTTGACTCACTGGGCCAAGATTGTCATTATCGAGCAGAACAGCGATATATATAGCGGCATCTGGGAGCAGGTCAAGAAGCATAATGCGGGAGTGCACAAGTTATATGAAGAACTGGTTCTAAGCGATGAAACGCTAATTCAACGAGTTCAACTCGTAATGCTTGCCTGCGAGTTTTCCATTGTGACCAAGATGGAAGGCTGTTGTTCCATGCTGCTCGACGTGCTAAGCAGTAGGAAAGAGCCGTGGAGCGCTCTTGAAATACTCGACCATCCGGAGCTATCGGATCTGGATATCGATATTCCGATGCTGCTTGGAGTCCTGGCCAAGAAAGCCCTGATTCAGGAGGTTCAAGTGGAAGTCGGAGAAGTGAAGGGAGAATATGAAATTAAATATATCCGATAAGCTGTTTTGACGATACGTTGGGCTTAGGCTCCTTAATGTCGATTGGCCGGATCACAGGAAAGCCTTTTTTAAAATAGGAGTATATATTGCATTGGTAAACGCGCCTGTCCAAAGGGCAGCGATAGCCGTTTATCTTTGTATAGAAGTAATTAATCTTGGGTAGTTAATTATATTTAGGTTGTGCGATGTCCATATGTTTCATGCGATATTTGTTGGGTCAAAAAACTGTAAATATGTTAAAGGGTAGGTCGCGATTGATCAATAATTCCTTCTGAGCAGGATAAAATAATTGGATAACGATGGCGGCTGAGCGACAAAGGAATAGGGGCACAGCGGTTAAAGAACACGCAAAATATAAGGTTTCTCCGCATAAATCCACGATTACAAAAAAGAATGAAATAAAACTGTTGACATGCCCTGTCGATCTGTGATACATTAATTTTCGCCGCTTCAAACGGCTTGGTCTTCTCGAGCAGGCTGTCGGCAAGCTGGAAGAAAAAAACTTCAAAAAAAAGCTTGCATTCGATAGGCGGTATATGATATATTAAAAGAGTCGCTGTTAAAGAACGGCGGCACTGAAAAAAGCAGCATTGCCCTTTGAAAACTGAACAACGAGTGAATGAATGAAGCCAGTGCGTATATGGTTTTCGGACCGTATCCACGTCAATGAATGAACGAATTAATGAGCTAATCGCTCTTTGGAACTCTCGGTTTTATCCGGGGTCCCCGAAAAGTAATCGGACTTCGCTACGAAGCATCGCTTCACTTTTTGGGGGAATTTTTCGGAGAGTTTGATCCTGGCTCAGGACGAACGC
>NZ_VEGP01000114.1 GCF_007679495.1 Paenibacillus sp. 32O-W
CAAGCACTTCGTAAGTCAAAGATGAAATCATGCGAAATAGGGAGAAAAACGGAGAAAATATTAATTTATTGAGGGAGGGTAAACCGCAAGGGAATGTGTGGAGATCCATATGCGACCATATGCATTTTTAAAAACGAGGTGACCACCACCTCTGTTCCTGCCAATAGATCGATCCCAGATATTCCCTCGCCGTCAAATATTATCCTCAAGCACTTCGTAAGTCAAAGATGAAATCATGCGAAATAGGGAGAAAAACGGAGAAAATATTAATTTATTGAGGGAGGAGTATATGCAATCTTTACATCGATTCAGGATTAGGAATTGGCCGCTTTATACGATGATCCTTCCGGGTCTAATCTATTTCGTCGTTTTTAAGTACATTCCTCTAAGCGGCAGCATCATTGCATTCCAGGATTACAACGTATTCGACGGTGTGTGGGGAAGCTCGTTCGTAGGGTTGAAGCATTTCATCAACTTGTTTACGTACCCGGAGTTTTACAGCGTACTGACCAATACAGTGTTGATCAGCCTATACAAGCTCTTCTTTGGCTTTCCGGCCCCCATTCTTCTGGCACTCTTATTGAATGAAGTCAGGAAAGTCCTGTTTAAGCGAACGATTCAAACGGTGCTTTATTTGCCGCATTTTTTGTCTTGGGTGATTGCAGGTGGGTTGATCATCAATTTTTTATCACCAAGCTCGGGGATTGTGAATGAATGGATACGCTCCTTCTGCAGCGAGCCCATATTCTTTCTGCAGGAGCCGAAATACTTCCGAACTATAATTGTCGGATCGGGAATATGGAAGGAGGTCGGATGGAATACCATCATCTATCTGGCTGCCCTCGCCGGTATTAACCCGGATTTGTATGAGGCGGCCGAGGTCGACGGGGCGGGGAAGCTTCGCCAGGCCTTCAGCATCACGATCCCTTCCCTGCTGCCGACGATCATTGTGCTCCTGCTATTAAACATAGGCCATATCCTTGATCTGGGGTTTGAACAAATTTATATGTTTCTGAATCCGCTTGTGTATGAAACGGGAGAGGTATTTGACACTTATATTTATCGAATCGGATTGTTGGGCGGGCAGTTCAGCTATACGACCGCGATAGGCATTTTTAAATCGATCGTTGGCTTTATTTTATTGTTCGGGGCCAACTATTTAAGTAAAAAGATGACGGACCATTCCATCTTTTAATCTTCAAGGGGGCCGGAGCATGATAGGAATGACCAAGGGACAGAGAGCCTTTTCCATACTGAACCCTTTATTTTTGACTCTGCTGAGCTTAACGATGCTGTATCCTTTTCTATATGTTCTTGCGGGATCCTTCAGCAGCGGGCTGGCCATTTCACAAGGCAAGGTAACGGTTTTCCCCGTCGACTTTACGTTTGCGAATTATACTGCCGTTCTGAGCAACCCGGGGATCTGGCGTTCGTTCGGTGTGACGGTTTTGATTACTGCTGCCGGGACCTTTATTAACTTGGTTCTGACAGCGCTTATGGCGTACGGACTCTCGTACCGGGAATTGAAAGGACGCTCGCTAATCCTCGTTCTGGTGCTGTTTACGATGATTTTTCAAGCGCCGATGATCCCGAGCTTCTTGCTCGTGAAGTCCATGGCGATGCTGGATACCCTCTGGTCGTTGATTATTCCGTCAGCGATCAACGCATTCAATCTCATCATCATGGTTTCGTTCTTCCAGAACATCCCCCGAAGCTTGATAGATGCGGCCAAGATAGATGGGTGCGGGGAATACCGGTCTTTATGGAAAGTTGTATTGCCGCTTTCCATCCCTTCATTGAGCACGATCGGACTGTTTTATGCAGTTGCCCATTGGAACGGATATTTTCAAGCCGTTATGTACATTACCAAGCCACAGCTTTACCCGCTTCAGCTTAAGCTGCGGCAGCTTATCGTCGAGAATCAGGCGGAACAAATGATGCAAACCGCCTCGTTGACCCTTCAATCGCTGGAAGGGATCAAGATGGCGACGATCATTATTGCTTCTGTTCCTATTTTGCTGGTTTATCCTTTTATCCAAAAGCATTTTATTAAAGGGGCTATGTTAGGTTCCATCAAAGGATAAGCCCAATAAATCTATAGGGGGAAATCATGATGAAAAGGTTGACTTTCCTGATCTCTTTGCTCCTGCTCGCAGGCTGCGCATCCCAGGCAGACACTGGTGAAGACAATGAAATAAAGGCAGCGGAAGGAAAGGGCGGGGATCAGGCACTCTCCTTGCGTATCGGACAAACAACGGCCGGCCAGCAGTATATCGAGGCTTCGCCGGATATCAATAAGGATAAATATGTGGAGAAGATAAGGGAGCTATCGGGCATTAATATTAAGATCGATCCGCTCATTCCCTGGCAGGATTATAATCAAAAGATGAATCTGCTTTTCGCACGCGGGGATTTGCCCGATCTGCTGCAGACCCAAGGGATTAATGTGGCGGAAGTCGCACCGGCCGTAGATCATGGGGTGCTGCTGCCCTTAAATGAACTGATAGAGAAGTATGGCCCGAATCTGAAAAAAAATATTCCGGAAGAGGCGTGGAGCTCTCCGAAGGTGAGCAAAGACGGGAAAATCTATGGAATTCCCCAATCTATATTTGTCCGCAACAATAACGTAGTTTACGTGCGCAAAGATTGGTTGGACGCGTTGGGGCTGGAAATCCCGAAGACGGTGGATGATTATATCAATATGCTCCGCGCCTTCAAAGAAGGAGATCCGAACGGCAACGGAAAATCCGACGAAATTCCGTTCAGCGGCCGGGCAAATTTTGCTTTCAGCGATATCTTCTTCGGCGCTTATGACGTGCTTCCGGGCGGTTGGAAATATGAGAACGATCAATTGGTGCCCAATTTTATTCGGCCGGACATGAAGGAAGCGTTAAAGGTATATAAGCTGCTGTACCAAGAAAAGCTGCTGGATAATGAATTTATGGTACAGCAAGGAAAAGATTGGGATGCCAAGATCAAAGGGCAGGGAGTAGTGGGCATGTGGCAGCACGCCGCGACATATCCCGACAAATGGTTGATGGAGGTTCAGGCCAATACCCCTTCCGCCGAGGTTGTGATCCTCCCGGCGCCTACCGGACCTGACGGCAAAGGCGGCGCTAATTTGGGCTCATCCGTAGGAATGGTATATGTTATTCCCAAATCAAGCGAAAACCCGGAGACGGCGATCAAATATTTGGACTGGTTGTTCAGCGATGAAGCGAAGCGGTTTCTGACGTACGGAATCGAAGGCGAAAACTACACCATGGAAGGCAGTCAAATCAAGTATAAATATCCGGATACGCAGGCAGCTATTTATGAAGAGCAAATGTATAACATTTTTCTGGATTATATGGGGCAGAATTACTTGGAAAATGAAGAATTTATGTCCGGGCGCAATCATGGCCAGCTCATTGTAGACGCCATGGCTATCGCAAATAATGAAGGCCGGATTAACGACGGACTTGATATTCCTGCAATGCCGACCCTTCAGACAAGGCCGGAACTGGCTTATGACGGATTATGGATGCAATTCGCGGCTAAAGTGATAACGGGGGAAGAGTCCATTGACGGATTCGATCAATTTGTAGAAGACTGGAAAAAACGCGGCGGCAACGAATGGATTAAGGAAGCCACGCAGTGGTATAACGAAACATATCGGAAATAATCTATACAAGTCCCCGGGCACACGGTTTGGGGACTTTTATTTGTCTAAAATTACGGTATCACGCGGCTGCTCGCAATCGAAGGCTCGAAAGCAGTGTTTATATCAGTATCGCGATAAATTTCCGGGTAATATTTCTCGCAATTCTTTATTAAAGCATTGTCAGGGTATGGGATTTCGCCCATAATAGAGGTAGTCAACAGGCTTTGGCAGCAACGGCAAAGGTTAAAGCTGCTGACATTCCGATTATGATCAAGGAGGACAACCTAATATGAGTTCAACGATTCAACCGGTTCTGACCGAGACGTGCGAGCGGTTGCAGGTTCGCGTATACAGGAACCGTCAGGAACTGGGGCAAAGTGCCGGACTGGCTGCGGCCAGCAAGGTGAAGGAGCTTCTGGGGAAGCAGGAGAGGGTTCGCATGATTTTTGCCGCTGCTCCTTCTCAGAACGAATTTTTGGAAACACTGGCGAAGGATCCGGATATTGATTGGTCCCGTATAACCGCTTTTCATATGGATGAATATATCGGTTTGAAGCGGGATGCTCCGCAGCGGTTCAGCCAATTTTTGCAGGATCGAATTTTTGATATTGTCAAGCCTGGCGAAGTTCATCTGATCGACAGCTCCAATTCGATAGAAGAAGAATGTAAGCGCTATTCGGATCTGCTTAAGGAGGCTCCGATCGACATCGTTTGTCTGGGGATTGGCGAGAATGGCCATATAGCTTTTAATGATCCGCCGGTAGCCGATTTCGAAGATCCGGTGCTGATGAAGCCCGTCGAACTGGATGACGCCTGCCGCCAGCAGCAGGTGAATGATGGCTGCTTCCCGACCTTTGACGCGGTTCCGACTCATGCGCTTACGCTCACTATTCCGGCGATTATGTCAGGAAGTCATCTATTCTGTATGGTTCCGGGACCGACCAAGCGCAACGCGGTTATGCACACGTTAAACGGGCCGCTGACAACGGAATGCCCGGCTTCTATTCTTCGTACTCATCCGGATTGTACCCTGTATGTCGATACCGATTCCTATGAGGTGAAAGCATGAGTGGGGAGCAGCTAACGGTTCTGGAAGGATTGGACTACAAGTCCGGCAATCCTGTCCGGGTAACGATAAGCGAGGGGAAGATTCGGGAAGTGGCGCCTGTGCAGGCAGAAGCCGACGGTTCCCTTCCATGGATTGCACCCGGACTCGTTGATCTCCAGATTAACGGATACTTTGGGATTGATTTCAATACACTTCCATTGTCAACGGAAGCGGTCCAAGAGGTGACCCGCCGGATTGCAAAATTGGGTGTTACTTCGTACTATCCAACGGTGATAACGAACAGCCCCGAGGATATTGAGCGGCTTGTCGGAATTATTGCAGAAGCTTGCGATTCCGATCCATTGACCGCGCAGTGCATAGCGGGCATACATGTGGAGGGTCCGTTTATTTCACCTGAGGACGGAGCCCGCGGGGCTCACAGTAAGGAATACGTGACCGCTCCCGATTGGGAGCTCTTCCAGAGGTGGCAGCGCGCGGCCGGAGGCCGGATACGCATTCTTACGCTTTCTCCGGAATGGGACAACGCCCCGGAGTTCATTGCGAAGTGCAGCGCGGAGGGAGTCACCGTGTCCATCGGGCATACTTCGGCGACACCGGAGCAGATTCGGGCGGCAGTGGCCGCGGGGGCCAGGATGTCGACCCATCTGGGCAATGGAGCGCAATTGATGCTCCCGCGTCACCCCAATTATATTTGGGAGCAGCTGGCCAGCGACGAGCTGAGCCCTTGTGCGATAGCGGACGGGTTCCATCTGCCGGAATCCGTGCTCAAGGTATTCCTCAAGGCGAAGGCCGAGCAGCTCATGATAATCAGTGATGCGGTGTTCCTGAGCGGACTGGCTCCAGGCGAGTATGATACCCATATTGGCGGCAAGGTGGTGCTGACCCCGGAAGGTAGGCTCCATACGGCCCATAATCCGAACATACTCGCCGGATCGGCACAGATGCTTCCTTTCAATATCGAGCATCTCGTCCGCTCCAAGCTGTGTACTGCGGCCCAGGCGTGGGAGATGGCATCGACCCGTCCGGCGGCCTTCATGGGACTGCCTGCTGCCCAAGGTTTGAATGAGGGCGCCCCGGCGGATCTCGTCCTGTATAACTGGGAGGAAGACAAGCTCATGGTCAGAGAGGTTTACAAGAACGGCAGCTTGATATAGTAGCGATAGAGAGACAAGCGACAATTCAATACTTTTTTGAAAAGGGGGACCATAGCGTCCTCTTTTTTTTATCGATGTGTATGGATTCTGCAGCGGAATCTACGAAAAGGCTTCAATAGATGAAGTTGGGAGGTGCCGCAAAGGACTCGAAATACGTTTCGCGGCAAAAATTCCTGAGATAATGCAGGACTTTTAACAAATCTAAGAAAGTATAAGTTTCACCTTATACCGGTGTTATATTTTTTGCGTATTTTCAGGCTCAAATCTTAAATGTATACTATTGACCATTAAAAAAGATCATGTACAACAAGTGGGGGATTATCCATAATTAATATTGCTTTCCGGAATTTTCTAAAAGGCTCAAGTATACTCAAACTCTGCGGCATTAACCGATTTTAACATCAAGCGGAATAGGGGCGATATGGATGATGAGAACAAGAACGCTGAAGCCATGGAAAGGAAACGGACCCAAAAGCGTGTTTATTACTTTATTGACATCCTACATCATCATTCTTCTTATTCCTGTCATTATTGGAAGCGCTTTATACAAAAACGTGGAGAAGCTGATGGTGGATAATGCAAACCGGGCCCATCTGGGCATGCTGGAGCAAGTGAAACAGGTTATGGACAACCGTCTGGGGGAAATTGACTCCATGACCGTTCAGTTGGCGCTGAATCCGAAGCTTCTCTGGCTGCTGAGCAATGTGGGGGGTGACACGGTTAACGACCAAATCAAGTTTCTGGAATTTATGAAAGAAGTGAAGAACTTTCGAAATATCAGCACCTTTATAGAAGATTTTTTCATTTACTTTAAAAATACCGAAACGATCCTTACCCCGCTTATGAAGACGAACCCTGAAGTGTATTTCAACAAGATTCGTTCATACGAGGACAAAGGCTACGATTGGGTGATGAACGAGCTGCTCTCCGGACATCGTTACAAAACTTATATACCGGCGTCTCCCATTACCGACAGAATTGCATCCACTACGACCAATTATATTACCTACGTTCAGTCGCTGCCGCTCGCCAACTTTTCGGACCCGGAAGGATACCTCGTCATTCATATCGGTGAACAGGAAATCAATCAACTGCTCAAGCAGGTGGAATGGGTTCATAATGGGGCGATCTATATTTTGGATGAGAATTATCAGGTGATGATGACGAATTCGCAGGAGGGGCTCGATCCCAAGCTCTATACCCAGCTCACGGAGCCAAGCGATTACTATAATATTGTGCAGAACGGCGAGGAAAAAATGTTGTCGTATACGACCAGCGCCAAGAACGGCTGGAAATACGTCTCGGTCGTACCGACCTCGATCGTTATGGAACAAGTCAACAGAGTGAAGGACGGGGCGCTGGCGATGCTGGTCATCTGCCTGGCGGCCGGAGCCGTCGCTTCTTATGTGATGGCTTACCGCAACTATAGCCCGATTCGCGAAATGATCCAGGAAATCATCAAAGGGAGAGGCCTTAAGAGAGGCCATTTTACCAACGAGTACGATTTTATTAAAAAAATGATCGTGCTTTCTCTGAATGAAGAGAAGCATTTGCGCAAAACGCTGGAGGAGCAGGCACCGGTGCTGCAGGCGAACTTTCTGACCCGGTTGATCAAGGGGCATGCGGAAATAGACGCGGCCCAAGACCGCTCTCTCGAATTTATGGGAGTTCATTTCGAGCATGACTTTTTCTGCACCATGATTATAGAGATAGATGACTGCTCGAGCTTTATCAAAGGGGATACCGAAAGGGAATGGGCGCTGGTCCGCTTTATTCTTACCAACGTATGCAGCGAATTAATGCAGGATAAGGGCTATATTGTGGAAATGGACCGGGACCGGCTGGCTGTGCTGACCAGCATTCCTGAAGCGGATGACGAGGTCAAGATGCGGCGGAACGATTTTATCCGTCAACTGAAGCAGGTCATTGAAGAGAGATTTCGCATTCAAACGACCGTGGCGGTCAGCATGATCCATCAGGGGATGGAGGAGATTGGGAGATGCTACCGGGAAGCGCTGATGGCGATGGATTACCGAGTCATTTACGGGGCGAATGAAGTTATCTTCTATGAAGATCTCGAGGATTTGGAGCAGCATTATTATCACTACCCGATGGAAGCCGAGGTTCAATTGATGAATTACGCGAAGAGCGGGGATTACGTTCATGCCGAGAAGCTGCTGGAGCAAATTTACGAGGTCAACTTCACGGACCATAAAATTACTCCCGAAATGGGCAAATGCCTCTTCTTCGATATGCTGAGTACTGTCCTGAAGGTGTCCAACGGAATGAATATCGATGACAAGAAGCTGTTCGCAGGCTCGTCCGATCCGGCGAAATCGATCTCCGATTGCTCGACTGCCGAAGAAATGCTGGGCAAAATCAAAGAGCTTTATATGCAAATATGCACCCATTCCCGGGAAGAGAAGACGGATCACAGCGAGCGGCTGTATGCCAGAATTTGCAGTTATATTGAACAGAACGGAGTCGATTGCAACATCAGCTTGACGATGATGGCGGATCATTTTCAAATTACACCGCAGTACCTGTCGTCGTTCTTCAAGAAGCACAGCGGACAGAACATTACCGATTACATCGCGGCCGTGCGAATTCGGGAATCGAAAGCTCTTCTTGCCGATCAGACGTTGACCGTTTCACAAATTGCGCAGAAGGTCGGTTATTCCAATGACGTCGGATTTATTCGTTTTTTCAAAAAATACGAAGGCGTAACACCGGGAAAATATCGGGAAATGCTGCGTCGCTGAAGAGAAGCTTTAACATGAAATCGGAATGTGGATAACTCAATCCTGTGGATAACCCGCCATCGCACCACGGAATGCCTGTTTCA
>NZ_VEGP01000115.1 GCF_007679495.1 Paenibacillus sp. 32O-W
ATACGTTTGTCTTTCGTCGACCTGATAGCCGCTTTTACCGCTTGAATTTCTGGATTCTGGTTATCAGCATGAAGGGGATTTTTCACTCGGATCGCCTCCCACGGGTAACAAGGTTTTACCTGTAGGTATTAGACATTTGTTTCCAAAATCCTTTAATGCCATTTATAAACAAACCCCACGTTCAATATCACTAAGCGTTCCTTGCGAAACGCCGATTTTCAGTGCAAATTCTTTCTGATTCAACTCATGCGATTTTCGGATAGTTCTAACTTTCTCGCCCAGATTCAAACCGGATCAACTCCAAAAAAAGAAAATAACCCCGCAAATATTCCATTTACGGGGTTCATGCTCATGATGTCTGTTTTATCGGAGTAAATGCTGAAACACCCAGCAGTCTAATACTTTATTTACTCAGTCTACAACTTCATTTTCACAGTCTAACACTTTATTTTTCAGTCTAATTCTTTATTTTCTCTGAACAAATTTTCCTTCACTCAACTCTATCTCACTCCACTGTCACGCTCTTGGCGAGATTGCGGGGCTTATCTACATCGTTTCCTCTAGCCAAAGATGTGTAGTAGGCCAGCAGTTGAAGCGGAATAACCGAGAGAGCAGGCGTCAACAGGGATAGGGTTCTTGGCAGGTAGATGGCGGCATCCACGAATTCAGACAGCTCCTCATTTCCCTCCAGCCCAACTCCGATGACATAAGCCCCTCTGGCTTTAACTTCCTTGATATTGCTTAATGTCTTCTCCAGCAGTTCCTCCTGCGTAGCCAGAGCGATTACCGGGACTCCTTCCTCGATCAAGGCCAGCGTTCCATGCTTAAGCTCGCCGGCAGCGTAGGCTTCTGAATGAATGTAAGAAATTTCCTTTAATTTCAAGGATCCTTCCTGGGCAATAGCAAAATCGAGACCTCGGCCAATGAAGAACAAGCTATTATGAGCCGCAATTTGCTTCGCAAATGACTCCATCTTAGCGGATTGTTGAAGAATATTCTCAACCTGCTCCGGCAGCTCTTGTAATGCCGCTATCGTCTTGCGAAGATCTTCCGCCTCAATTGTACCCAACACCTCGGCTAAGTATAATCCGAACAGATAGAAAGCAATTAATTGGGAAGTATAAGCTTTCGTTGAAGCAACGGCGATTTCCGGTCCCGCCCATGTGATGATCACGTCATCTGCTTCTCTGGCAACGGAGCTGCCGACCACATTGGTAATGGCCAGTACCCGGGCTCCTTGTCTTTTGGCCTCCCGTAGGGCGGCCAGCGTATCGGCCGTTTCCCCCGATTGGCTCACCACTACAACCAGCGTATCCTTCGTAATAATGGGAGAGCGATAACGATATTCCGATGCTACATCAGCCTCTACCGCAACTCGAGCCAGCCGTTCAATCACAGATTTTCCAACCAAACCGGCATGATAGGCCGTTCCACATGCAACTACATGAATATTACGAATGCTTCGGATTTGATCCTCAGTCATCCGGATTTCATCAAGCAAAATCTTACTTCCATCAGCATTAATCCTGCTTCCCATCGTATCCCGATAAGCTTTGGGCTGCTCGTGGATTTCCTTCAGCATGAAGTGATCGTATCCGCCTTTTTCTGCAGTGGCGATGTCCCAATCGACATAAAATAATTCCCGGGAAATAATATCTCCCTCTAAAGTCATTAATTCGACATCATCTCTCGTCAAAACGGCCATTTCCCCATCGTTCAAAATGTAAATATCCCGAGTGTATGCCAAGACAGCAGGGATATCCGAGCCAATAAAATTTTCTCCTTGGCCAACACCAATAATCAATGGGCTGGCTTGCCGAACTGCCACCAGCTTATCCGGTTCGTATTCCGTAATTACCCCAAGAGCATACGCTCCGCGAAGACGTTGGACCGCCTTCTGCACCGTCCGGACAATATCGCCATCATATAACTCAGCAATCAGATGGGAAATGACTTCCGTATCCGTCTCGGAGACAAAACGATGTCCTTTACCGATCAGCTCTTCTTTCAAAGAGAGATAATTTTCAATAATACCGTTATGAACGACGGAAAATTTCATCGCATTGTCGGTATGGGGGTGAGAATTAACATCTGAGGGCTTCCCATGAGTGGCCCATCGGGTGTGTCCGATTCCCACGCTCCCGTTCAGAGGATCTTCCTGCAGCCGGGATTCCAATACGGCCAGACGCCCCTTCGCCTTCTTCACCTCCAGTCCGTTCGAGGTAAAGACAGCTACGCCTGCAGAATCGTACCCCCGGTACTCCAGCTTCTTAAGGCCGTCCAGCAAAATGGTTTGCGAATTCCGATCTCCAATGTATCCTACAATTCCGCACATAAATAAGATCCCCTCTCGATATGTTCGTCTTCTGACGATTGTCAAAGAATGCATAGCTTAAGCTAGAGGGTGCGATTCTCGCATCCTCGCCTTGCCTTCACTATGGAATCAAGATGGACTCTTGTTCACCCGGTCACCCGGATGGTTTGCCGTCCAACTTACGGCAGTTGATGGCTGCCGGAAGGTCCCCGCCGAAAACTTCGAACACCTTCACCTCGTCAACTTGCCGGCTTTATCCCCTGAATCATAAGGATGATCCCGGGAATCTCCGCAGCCTGCACAAGTTCTGGCGCTATTGTAATTGCTGCTTCTCCCCACCTTTCTACATATGAGTAAAAAATCTAATATACATAATATTGATTTTTGTGTCCCAACGCAACTCTCTTAACCAAATTATTGAAAAACGGTAGATTAGTCGCAAGCTAAACACCTGCTTTCCCATCAAACATCTTACAACATTTAATCATCTGTTCTCACTTTATAGAACCTTTTAGCATCTCCCACAGCACCTTAATTTACCGCCATTAACCCAAACCTGAATTCCGCTCTTTACTTCCATTGTCCTATAGGTTATTTTTTACAAAAAATGGTTTTAATCATATCTCAGCTCGTTTAGGCCTTTTGGAATACAATGAGTGAACTCGTTCAGCTTAGCTGAACATCGAGTAATCAGATGGAGACTCTACTCCACCTGATTTAGAGCCCACCTATAGAGGTGGGGGTCTTAACCCGATAATACATTACAAACATCGGGATAAATGTGAGGCTTCCTGCGGCTTTGACAGAAAAGCCTGCAATTTTACATCTTTTGAACGGGTTATGGTTTCGTTGGGAAAAATTGCTGCAAAAATACATGCTTTTGAGCCTCAAATTGAAGAAATGCCTCTTATCACCTGAAATTCGTGTATTTTTGCAGTCTTTTCCCTTACAACAGGCGTTTTCCGTGAAAAAAGATCCACTTTTGCATCTTTTGTGGTTTTGTAACGTTACGATGAAATTCTTCTAGAGGGCCCGTAAGACCCAGTGCGAAAAAGACGAAGGCCGCTAACCTTGGAGAACGGTTGAAGGCATATAAACCAAACCGTACCGGTATTAGAGGTAGCTTTTTATGCCAATAGGAATCCTTGTTCTTCACCTATTAATCCTATGTGATCAAAAAAAGCCCTGCGCGGCCCGGGAATAGGTCCCTTAGACTCGCAGCAAGGCTGATCTTGTCTTTATAAGTATATTGGATTAGACCTGGATCTTAATAAAATCAATTAAAACTAACATAACTCCTTACGGATGACCTCCGCAATTTGGTTGCCGTAGTCCTCAATCAGAGCTTTATCCGGACCTTCTACCATGACCCGCACCAGCGCCTCGGTACCGGAGGGACGAACCAGAACCCGGCCGTCTTCTCCGAGCTTCGCCTCCACCTCTTGAATGGCTTGTGCAATAGACTCATTCCCAGCCAGCTTGCTCTTGTCCGTTACCTTCACATTGATCAGCACCTGAGGAAATTTCTGCATCTTAAGCTTTAACTCGCTTAATTTTTTGCCTGATTGAATAACGGTATCTACAAGCTGCAGAGCGGACAGCATTCCATCTCCGGTCGTATTGTAGTCCAACAGAATGATATGGCCGGACTGCTCGCCGCCGATGTTGTAACCGCCCTTGCGCATTTCCTCCATCACATAGCGGTCCCCGACAGCCGTCTGTGCTGTATTGAATCCAAGCTCTCTGGCCGCTTTGAAGAAGCCCAGATTGCTCATCACGGTAGTTACCACCGTATTTTGCTTCAATCGGCCATCCAGCTTCATCGCTTCGCCGATTATCGTCAGTATATAATCTCCATCCACCTCTTCGCCCTTATCGTCAATGGCAATAAGGCGATCGGCGTCCCCGTCGAAGGACAAGCCTAGATCGGCACCGTGACGCAGAACTTCCGCAGCCAGCGCTTCAGGGTGGGTGGAGCCGCACCGGTCGTTGATATTCACTCCGTTAGGTGCATCTCCGATGCTAATTACCTCTGCCCCCAGCTCCCGGAAAATCTTGGGCGCCAGCTCATAGGCTGCGCCATGGGCGCAATCCAATACGATCTTCAAACTGGAGAAGGACGATTTGACAGTTGTCTTAATATAGTTGGAATACTCATATTTAGCTTCCTCATCATCCGTAACGGTGCCCACATTCGCCCCCGTCGGCCGGGGGAGCTGGTCTTCCCCGGCTTCCAGCAGCTTCTCAATTTCGAGCTCCGTCTCATCGGACAGCTTGAAGCCATCCCCGCCGAAGAACTTAATCCCGTTGTCCTCAACCGGATTATGAGATGCCGAGATCATGACCCCGGCGTCCGCCTTAAGCTTGCGGGTCAAATACGCGACCCCCGGTGTTGTAATCACACCAAGCCTAATTACATCCGCTCCGATAGAGAGCAAACCGGCAACCAATGCAGCCTCCAGCATAGGGCCGGAAATGCGTGTATCCCGGCCGATCAGTACTTTAGGACGGTTCACCTGCCCCGCGAGTACGAAACCTCCGCAGCGGCCAATCTTGTAGGCTAGCTCCGGGGTAAGCTCTTCATTCGCAATCCCCCGGACTCCGTCCGTGCCAAAATATTTCCCCATATATAATTTCTCCTCTTATTAGCTTAATTAATGTTTCTTCCTTCACTTGCTACTTTTCTTTAACTTCAACCGTTGCCTTGATTTCCTGCTGTTCTGCAGCTTTCTTAATGAAAGGCGGCAAATTCAAGTTAATCGGCAATTCGTATTGACCCGGCGGAAGATTGCTGACATCGACAACAGCTTGCAGGTCCGCTGCTTTCATCTGATTGAGCAGCTCGGGCGCTCCTTCCAGCGTGACATCCAGCTTTCCGGTTTCCGGAGTCACCAGATTAGCGACCAGGTTGTCCCCGACTCCAACTATCTCTATCTTGTGATTGGTAAAGGTCCGTGTCGCCGAAGGGGCGATTTCCACCGCAACCTCCACTTTCGTCGGATTGAGATTAATGATCTGGGCTTTCGGAACAAGATCGAGCGTTATCGTTTTGGACTCGTGCATGCCCGTCAAATCGATCTGCGGTCCTTCGTAAAATTCCATCTGGTCCAGGACCTCTTGAGGAGCGAATACCGTGACCTGCTCTACGCTCTGCTTCACCGACAACACGCTATATCCCGGATCCGGCTGGCCGACAAGCTTGATCTGCAGAGGCATCAGCTTGAACGGACTGGTCACCGGAACCTCCACATCCACTACTCTCGGGCTTACCTCGAGATCGTCCATCGGATTCCCGTCCTTGTCGTATACCGTTAATGTAACCTGCTTGCTCACTGATGAGTTGGCTCCGTCCACGTTGACTTCGGCCCGCGCCGAATCGACATCGTCCAGACGACTTTCAGGCACGGTTACATATACACGGCTCGGGGAGACAATGGGATTCCCCACTTTAAACCCTTCTGCAGGTATCCCTACAGGAGTTATTATAACATCCACTTCTTTCATTTGCTTCTCTTCGATGACCACTCTGACCGCTTGGGGAATAATCTCCGCGGTTACGTTATCCGGCAGGCCCGAAGAATGAAGGAAGACGGTGTACGTTCCGGACGAATATTTGGTCAAATCCGCCTTGACCTTAAAGGATTTGATAGAGGCCTTCTTCAAATCCGAGGGCTTCCCTCTGAGGATAACGGCGACTTCCGAAGGATCTATCAAGGAAACCTTATATTGGCTTTCATCATATTCCGCTTCAATTTTCACATTGTTGTATCTTAAATCACCGGTCAGATTGCTTACCGATCCACCGGGGCTCTGCACATCGATGCTGCGTACAACAGCCCATAACAGTACTCCGAGCAGAAGGGCGATGATTTTAACGACGGTATTATTTCTCAGCCATTTATCCATTCTGCTTCCGCCCCCATTTCCAGAAGGAGCCCCTCTTGGCTTTAGCCGGTGTCTTTAACTCCTCGTACAGTTTGGAGATCAGCGACTCCTCCTTGATATCTCTCACGACCAGACCGTTAAGGGCAAGCGAGATCTGGCCCGTCTCCTCCGACACGACAACACTGATCGCATCCGAGACTTCACTCATTCCTATCGCCGCCCGGTGCCGGGTACCCAATTCCTTGCTTATAAACGGATTTTCAGAAAGCGGCAGATAGCATCCCGCCGCCATAAGCCGGCTTCCGCGAATAATTACTGCGCCATCATGCAGGGGGGTATTCGGAATGAAAATGTTAATCAGCAGCTCGGCACTGATTTCCGATTCGACCCGTGTCCCGGACTCGATATATTCGTTCAATCCCGTCTGTCTTTCGAACACGATTAAAGCGCCGATCCGCCTGCGGGATAAATTCATGATGGTCTTCATGATCTCGCTGATGATTCGGTTAATCTCCTGATTCTCCTCGTTCGATGAACGGCTGAACAGCTTCCCGCGGCCCAACTGCTCCAAGGCGCGTCGAAGCTCAGGCTGGAAAATGATCAGAACGCCCATCACCCCGAACGTAAACATCTGATTCATCATCCACTGCAGAGTGTTCAACTGAAACCAGAGACTAATGCCCCAGGCAATGAACACCACGATAATCCCTTTCAACAGTTGAATCGCACGCGTGCCCCGAAGAAGGAGAATTAATTTATAAATTACGTAGCTTACAATCGTTATATCGACTATATCTTTAATGGAATCTTTGAGCGTTAGGTCGGTAAAGTAATCCATTAGCGTTCCCCCATTGGAACCGAGTAAAATCAGCGGATTCCTTTGTCTCTTTATATTAAATCATATCATATTTTCAACAAAAAACCTCCCCTTTATGAAAATAAGTGGGAGGTTGGAAAGCCACACCGGCAATCACTTGGAAAACAAGGAGAACGCTTCATTCAATTTAAACCACAGCCAGCCAAGCGCTTGGTCAATTTCTTTGATTTGGCCGGATATGGTAGCCGTTGAAGCCAACTGATAGCTTCCGTCAACGACCACTACGCTTCCCTCAACATCCCCTTCAATCTGGATATTGCCGTTCTTCACCATTAAGTCGCCCACTATGGTATGTCCGGCCGGCACATACACGGTGTTTCCTTTAATCACCACTTGGTCGAGGTTCTTTCCCTTGACGACGAAATCCGTATCCTGGTTCCAAAGGGTTAGAAAGCTGCTCAGCATAACGAGCAAAAAAACGGAAGCTACAGATATGGCTGGATGGCGTTTAATCCATTCGATCCAACGATTTGTCTTTCTTGATTCCGGGAGGCTGGCCATAATTCGGCTGGTCAAGCCGTCAGGTGCAGAGATGCGAGGCATCGACCGGATCATCGCTTCGGTGCGCTCCATCTGCTTAAACCTTTGCTTGCAGTCAGGGCATGCTATAAGATGCTCTTTCAACTCAAGCGACTCAGCCCTGTCTAGATTCCCATCCAAATAGTCGTGAATCCATCGGAGGGCTCCCTTGCAATCCATATTGAACTGCCCCTTTCCTCCATTGTTTATTACCATACGAAACAAACTACAGAATGTTTCATTTATTAATCGCCAAATTCCGGTGACAATCTTTTACGTAAATATTCACGTCCCCGATGTACCCTTGTCTTTACGGTCGTTACAGGCATATCCAACACTTCCCCGATTTCCTGCAGCGACAGATCGTGCAAATAACGGAGGATTACAACCGATTTATATTTTTCTGGCAGCATGTCGATGGCTGAACGAATTTGCTGCTGAGTTTCGGACAGAAGAATCTGCCCTTCCGGTGAAACATCATCACTAGGCAGCATTGAATACCAATCAGCGCCTTCCCCGTCCGGCATTTCCGCATCTAAAGAGTAATTTGCTTTGCGCTTGCGCAGTTGGTCAATACATAAGTTGGTGGCAATCCGGTAAATCCAGGTGGAAAACTTCTGTTTTTCATCATACCGGTGCAAATTTTTATATACGCGCAGAAAAGTCTCCTGAACAATATCCTCAGCGGCATGGGCTTGGCTAAGCATGCGATAGGCCAGATGATAAATTCTATCTTTATATAGGTACACTAACTCCGCGAATGCTTTGCGGTCTCCATTGCGGGACAGCTCAGCTAGTCGCGTTTCCACATAATTCACTGCCATTCCCCCAGCAAGCGGCGCCTCAATATGAACGCAGCTTAATTGCATAACAGCATCTTTGCCCGACCCGCTCCATTCCCAGGATGACAAGAATGGACTTCATCATGTGACTCTATCCTATTGGCAAGGCAAGGATCCTTATAAACACTTCAACTAGTATCGTAATCGAATTTACCCAAAAAAGCAAAATCAGAACCACCCGTCAAACGGGTGGTTTGCTCTTGGGGTATAACCCCTTGTTGCCAAACTGCGCCTAAAGACG
>NZ_VEGP01000116.1 GCF_007679495.1 Paenibacillus sp. 32O-W
AGAACGAGATTTTTCAAGAGAAAATCCTAGCCCTATCAAGGCTTAGTACAGATTTTCAAGGTGCGAAAGTTGAGTTACTTACTATACGACCCGGAAAAGGGGACGGTGGCGATGGGCAGAGAGAATACTCGTGCCATCGACCCGGAAGCGTTGCTGCACAACGTATCTATGGTGTTTCAGGATGTATACCTCTTTCAGGACACGATTGCGAACAATATCCGGTTCGGACGAAGCAACGCAACGCGCGAGGAAATCGAGGAAGCGGCGCGGCTTGCTTGTTGTCACGATTTTATCCTGAAGCTGCCAAACGGTTACGACACGATGGTAGGCGAGGGCGGAAGCACGCTGTCGGGTGGTGAAAAACAGCGAATTTCCATTGCCAGGGCGATACTGAAAAATGCGCCGATCATTCTCCTCGATGAAGCGACAGCTTCTCTCGATTCCGAGAATGAAGCGGAGATTCAGCAAGCGATCGATCGGCTTGTTCTCGGCTGAACCGTCATAGTCGTCGCTCACCGGCTCAAGACCGTGCAGCATGCCGATCGGATAGTCGTACTGGATCAGGGGCGGATCGTGGAGCAAGGCCGGCATGACGAATTGCTTTCGTCAGATGGCTTGTATGCCCGGCTGTGGAGACGGCAGCATGATGCAGGCGAGTGGCGGATATCTTCCTGAAGGACGGTAGCCGCCGGAACAACGGCATTCTTTGAAGGTTCTGGATTTACTTTAGCAGAATACAAAATATTAAATTGAAGTGGGGGCTAGGCATATGAAGGATTATACCGTAATGTTAAATGACGGTAGAAAACTTGCATGGGCAGAGTATGGTCAAAGTGATGGTAAAGCGGTCTTTGTATTCCATGGGACGCGGGGGCGCGGCACCAAATCTATGCTGCCCGACTGGAATCTATTGCAAAGGAAGGTCCCGTTCCGTTGCGAATCCTCGTACCGGAACGTCCAGGATACGGGTTGTCAGATGCAAAAGCGGGAAGAACACTTCATGATTGGTGCCAGGACCTTGAAGCATTAGCAAATAAAATTGGTGTTGAGCGTTTTTCTATTGCAGGTTTTTCCGGCGGGACGCCTTATGCTCTTGCCTGTGGGTATCAAATGCCAACACGCGTTCGAAAAATTGCCGTTATTAGTGGAATGGGTCCTCTCGATATCCTTGGTCAAGAAGATTTATGTCTCTATACGGAAGAAAAGATTTGTCTCCAGGGTCCTGAATTCACCCGTGCATATATAACCCAGTTAGCAAATATGGTCAATGCTGATCCAGACCGCTTTACGGAATATTATATCGCTAACCTACCGGAATTGGATCGAAAATTACTTTCGGACGACCTGGTTCCCGTTCTTAAACAAACCGCTATCGAAGCAGCTAGGCAAGTGGAAGGAATGGTTGATGATTATGTGATTTTTGGACAACCATGGAACATCCCGTTGCAAAAAATTCACGTGCCTGTTGCGTTCTGGCACAGCGAAGCGGATCAAGTTGTACCGATTCGCCATGCGGATTACCTAGCGTCTGTCATCCCGAACGCGAAACTGCGGCGGATGCAAGACTATAATCACTTTGGGGCGTTCTTAGCCGCGCAACCTGAACTTTATGACTTTATAACTGCCTAGAGCGGCAAAATAATTTCGACGGTCGTTCCCCGGCCTACTTCACTGTCAATTTGAAGGGTTCCTTTATGCTCCTTGATAATTTTGTAGCAGATCATTAACCCGAGGCCGGTCCCCTTCTCCTTTAAGCTGTAGAATGGTTCGCCCAAGCGGGCGATTCTGTTCTGCGGTATGCCGCAGCCGGAGTCCGCCACTTGAACCGAAACGAAATCCCCGGACCGCCTCACCTTCATGGCAATTTGTCCGCCTTGCGGCATCGCCTCAATCGCATTTTTGATAATATTGATGAAAACTTGCTTAAGCTGGTTTTCTTCGCATTCGACGAGCAAGTCGCTAGAGTCCGATTCCACTGAAATCTGTACATTATGCATCGTTGCAAGCGGATACAAAAATGAAGAAACCTGCCGTATCAAAGCCTCCAAATTTCTCTTTTCCATCCTGATGGTTTGCGGCCTGGCTACAGTCAAGAGCTGGTCGGTAATGGACTCCATTTGCTCGATTTCGGACAGCATGACTTCCAGATACCAGATGTTCGTCGCAGTTGTGGCAGATTGCAGCAAGCTTAGGAAGCCTTTAAGCGTCGTAAGCGGATTGCGGATCTCGTGGGCGATTCCCGCCGCCAATTGACCGACAACAGCGAGTTTCTCGGTTTTGCGCAGCAATTCTTCCGTTTGCTTCAGCTCGGTGATGTCGCGTCCGATGACGATCAATCCTTTGCGTCTGCCGTCCCCATGATAAATGGGAACTTTGATAATATCCAAGATTGTGGACCTGCCGCCAGGATGCGGGATGATTTCCTGGAAGCGGATGAGGCTGCCTTTGTCCCAGACCCGGCGATCGGACAACGAGCATTTAATGAAGGTTTCCCGATAAAATGGATTGCAGGAGGCCAGCTCCCTGTCCGTCATTCCCTGATAATCGATCTTCTCCAAATTTAACGCGCCTATCGCCGTATTATTGGCTTCGAGCCATTTCCCTTGATCGTCCTTGAAGATGACGAGGTCGGGCATGGAATTGATCAACGTCCGCAGCCGCTTCTCACTTTCAATCAGCATATCGTGCATTTGATGGAGGGCGGTAATATCCCTTGAAATAAGTACATAGGCGGCTGCGCTGCCCTTACTGTCGAAGAGGGGAGCGGCACAATGGTTAACATGGATCAGGCTGCCGTCTTTTCGCTGTCTCACCGTTTCGTAAGGAATGACGTGCCGTGAACGCAGCATGTGGTTGCGCATGTCTTCGTTTTCGCTTTCCAAATGGCCCGGCACCATCGGGGGCTCTTTGCCAAGCAGCTCTTGCTCCGTCCAGCCAAACATACGTTCACAGGCTTGGTTGACTTTAACGATATGAAAATCGGCATCGACGACAAGGATCGCATCCTCAGTATTGCTTAGATAGAATTCAAGCTGTTCTTTGGTCAATTTCAAGTCCTCGGCCATCTGCTGGTGATTCGGTTGAATTCCGCGAACGGTTTCGAAGACGCCGACAATTTCGTTATTCATAATGATCGGAAAACTATTCACCATGGCATGGATGCTGTGTCCCTGCTTATGCCGGAAAACCGCCTCGAATTCTTGCTGCATACCGCCCGCCGCTTGGGCGAAAGCCTTCCTCTTCAGCTCCTTGCTGTCCGGGCAGGCCAGATCACAGACCGCTATGCTGCTCAACTCATTCGCATCATAGCCGAGCAATCTCTCCGCAGCGGGATTGGCTTCAAGGAGAAAGCCTTGTAAATCATAAGCGAAGATGGCATCGGGGTGATGCCGGAACAGCGATTGATAGAAGGGGGCTGGTTGGGCGGCGGTCCGCTCTTCGCTCGCTGCTTTGTTATTCTCCAGTGTCGGGGATGTCGGAAAATGACGGAAGTCCGGTAACGAAGGGCTGACCCTAATCTCCGGCGGAAGGGCATGAACAACCGATCCGATGGCTTCTCCCCCGTAATAGTAGGGCGAAAGCTCGAAGAGCCACCTCTTATTCTCAAGGTTGTCCGTCATTTCCCAGGTTGTTGTTGAGGACAAGGATTCTTTGGCGAAAGAGGGAGGTTCTAGCGAATGTTCAGGGGAAATCCATCCTTTCTCATACAGAATAGGGGAAGCCTTGACGACCCGTCCCGCCCGGTCCAAAACCGCAAGAGGCAGTGTCGTCCTATGGGTTAAATCCACAAAATATTGAGCCAGCCTTAAACGCTCTATTCTCAATTGGTTATAAAGCAGGCTCTCGATTTCCCGAGCCGTGCGGATTACGGCTGCCAGAGTTCTCGGATCGTTGGCCGTCCAGAACCCGGATAAATCGACGATTCCGGCAATTTTGCCCGTACCGGGATCACGGATAGGAGCTGCGGAACAGGTCCATTCGTGAATTTCCTGGCAGAAATGCTCGCTGGCAAACACCTGTAACGGCAGCCCGGTAACCAGAGAAGTACCAATCCCGTTCGTTCCCGCACTGCTCTCGCTCCAATTCGCACCCGGCGACAAGTGAATGTCTTCCGCTTTCAGCTTTAGGGACAAATCCCCGTCGCAGTAGACCATTTCCCCGGCAGGATTGGAGAAAGTAACAAGATAACCGGTATTTCCGGCGTATTGCTTCAGCTTGATCAAGAGTGGTTTGACCATCCGGAATAACGGATCGGAGGTGACGTACTCCTGGATCTGATCCGTCCCCAAGCTATATGGAATTTGGATAAGGTGCGGATCGATCCCTTGTTCCAGGCACCGTTTCCAGGAATGGAACATGAAAGGCCTTACATTAATCGGCGCAGAACAACCGGACACGAATTTCTCCCATTCCTGTTCGATCAATAGCTTATCGTTGGAAGCCCCATGATAACTGAAAGTATAGAATCTGTTTGTGGACGACATAAATTTCCCCCTAATGCAATAATGTGATCCATCGGCGTTTATGATTTACCAGTTGCTCTATACAATCCGGAGTAGTTTCCTTACAACAGTTATTGGTATGGGCCCAGTTTGAAATATCCTATTATTTCTACATAAAATATAATTTTCCTGCATGGCCATTTAGAAGAATGTTGGTTCAGGGATTTAGCAAATGCTCGGATCGGTCTGTATTTTTTTGTTTAATTGCAGCGGTTAGACATAAGGTTTATGGAAAAAGAGGAATATGATCCGTTAGTCCATAATAACGCTGTCGGGATGTCTTGTCCGGCAGCGGTTGTTTTATTGTCCTTTTTAATTAATAGCTGTTTAATCCGTTCTTCCAACACCTATTTCATGCTAGAGTGGTTTCGAGGCCGTGGCGTCTAAGTTGGGAAGGCTTATGATAAAAAGACTGCAGAACAGATCGTTAGAAAGGAGAGAGATTAGTGGAAATACAGGCCATCCTGGAAGAGATAATGAAGCAGTTGAAGGGCGTGCCCGGCATTGTGGGAGTCGTCCTGGGCGGATCGCGGGCGAAGGGGACGCATCGTCCCGATTCGGATATCGATATCGGAATTTACTATGATGAAGCCGCCGGCTTTGATGTGCGTGCTCTAGCCCTTATAGCTGCTAAGTTGGATGATGAGCATAGGGAGAGCATTATCACCTCCTTGGGCGAATGGGGACCATGGGTTAATGGCGGAGGATGGCTTGTCGTCCGGGGCTACCATGTTGATTTTATTTTTCGCGATGTGAAGAGGGTGGCTCAAGTTATTGACGATGGCTTGTCAGGTTCGGTCACCGCGCATTATCATGCGGGTCATCCTCATGCCTTCATCAATGTCATGTATATGGGCGAGATATCCATATGCCAAATACTGGCCGATCCCGAGAATCGGATCTCCGCATTGAAGGCGAAGACGATGCCCTACCCCAAGGCGCTGCAGGATGCCATTCTTCGCTATTTCATGTTTGAAGCGTCCTTTTCCTTGATGTTCGCCGAGAATCATGCGGATAAGGACGATATATCTTACGTTTCAGGGTGCTGCTTCCGCACGATTTCCTGTCTGAATCAAGTCCTATTCGCCAGGAACGAACAGTACTGCATCAACGAGAAGAAGGCAGTCGCGATAGCCGACAGCTTTGCCTTGAAGCCGGATAATTACAAGAGCCGAATAGACCGGGCCGTCAGCCTGATATCTTCCGATAAAGAGCGAACCAGGGAAGGCGTGCTAATGCTCCGCCGACTGATTGAAGAAACGGAGGCGCTGCTGCAGCGTTCCCCGTAAACAAGCATCCTTGCCGGCTGCGTGCGGTATGAATGACAGAACCCCTCCAGGCGGATTGGCTGAAGGGGTTCTTATGTATGCGATGCATTCGATTCGCTGCAAGCCGGAGCTGCCTGGAGCTAAGATGTACTTTTTGTCTCGGAATCCAGGATTTGCAGCCCTAACTCCTCCAAGGCCTGCTGCAGCGTTCCTTTCGTCTCCACTTTATCGCTGAAGGAGATGCCCAGATCGACAATCGTACTGGCGATTTCCGGGCGGATCCCGGTGACAATCGCTTTGCAGCCCATGTAACTGACGCCGTCCATTATTTTGAACAAATGCTTGACCACCATCGTATCCAGGAAGGCGACACCCGACATATCGATTAACAAGGTCCTGATTTTGGAGGCTCCGATTTGGTGCAGTGCCTTCTCCTGAATCACTTTAGCCCGGTGTGTATCGACCGTTCCCAACAGAGGAAGAATGGAAACCGATGCGGAAAGAGGGATGATCGGCACAGACAAGTCATCGATCAATTCTTTGTGCGATTGAGTTAATTCATCCTTGAACCGGGTATAGATCATGAAGAAGTGGCGGAGGAAAATATCCAGCGTCGTATTGATTTGTCTTTCCAGAGCGAAAAATTGCTCCCGCGTAATTTGCTGCTTGCTAAGACGCTCGTAATTATAAATGAAATCCCATAATACTCTCCGGATAGCCTGGAACCATTCCAGCTTGACCGCCAAGTTGAGGGAGGAATGCCGAGCCCAAAGCTGGCCTTCCTGTTGAGCGAAGTTGACGATTTCCAAATCTTTATGGTCAATCATCAGATGGACCAATTTCTGCGCATTGCTCAACAGATCGATATTGCCTATCGTCTTTATATCCTGGATGATATCTCTAATGTTTACGGCTTCGTTCAACAGCCGCTGCTCGAATTCATCCTTGTTGATGCTGAGAAAATCCTTGAGCTGAATCCCTTGTTCATATTGCAGGTCCATGACTACCACTCCTTTATCAACCGGAACATTCAGAGGAAATTCCAACAGAAAAGTCGTTCCTTGCCCTTCCTCACTTTCTACTCTGATCGAGCCGCCATGCTGATAAACTGTTGAATAGACATAGGTCAGCCCCATCCCGGTTCCCTCCGATTTGGTCGTAAAGAAGGGCGTTCCAAGCAGCATAAGCTTTTCCCGAGGAATGCCTACTCCGGTGTCGGAGATCGAGACATAAACCGTATTGTTGTCGCAGGAATGACTGATTCGAATCGTTCCTTTCCCCGAGATGGCTTCGAAGGAGTTTTTCAGAATGTTAAAGAAAGCCCGCTTAAGCTGGTTCTTCCTGCCTGAAATTTCAACCTCCGGCTGTTCAAAAGACTTCTCGATCGTTACACGGTATATTTGGTCTTGAAATAAGCTTAACAGGGATTCCAATTCCGCACATAAGCTGAATCGGGTTACCGGTTCATCTTCCGCGTCCGGCTTGGATACATTAAGGAGATTTTGCAGAGTGGAAATCGCATTATCCAATTCCTGCTGAGCAATATCGATATAGTTATGCGGCGCTTGCTCTTGCAGCAATTGCAAGAAGCCTTTAACCGCTGTTAGAGGATTTCGGACCTCATGAGCAATGCCAGCGGCAATTTGTCCTACAGAAGCCAGTCGCAAGTTGTGTTCATCCCGTTTATCAGACATATCGTTTAATGGCAATGATCCTCGTTCCTTTCGTAGATGTTTCAATCTTCAGTTCATCCATTAATCGTTTTGCTCCGTTTAATCCTAAGCCCAATCCTGAATGAGACGTATACTGTCCCTTCAGGATGGTGTCTACACAAGGGATTCCAGGCCCCTGATCGGATACAATGAAACAAATTCCTCCGTCTACTCTCTTGCAAATAACGGTCCCCATACCTCCTCCATGGTCCAACACATTATGCGCAATTTCGAGCAGGCTGACGATGACGCACTGCGTATCTTTTTCTGAAAAAGGCAGGCCTTTCAACAAGTATTTTATTTTGTAGACTGCGTCCCAAATATCTTCTTCGGACTGCACTATTTGTGTCATCATTTTCCTGTCACCTATAGGAACAATTCGCCAAGAAGATGTAGAAAACCTTCTGCGACATTGCATTTCTATTAACCTATCTCTCTATGCCGATGCCAAAAGTCATGTTCTATATAAATGGCACTTAAGATTTAGAGTTGGATACAAAGGCGATCAATTACCTTCTGAGGCGACTTGTTAATTTCGG
>NZ_VEGP01000117.1 GCF_007679495.1 Paenibacillus sp. 32O-W
ATCTTCGGACACCTCGATTTTGCTGAATTTATTGTCGCATTCTCGATTCTCGGTGTCCACTATTCAGTCTAGCATCAGTTTTTGAGTTCGTTCAATTGACGACTCAGTTCCGCATTCTGTTTTCTTAGTGCGTCCATCTCAGCGTTTCCATGCTCACTCCGGTTTCCTTTGTTCCCGTGCATTCCCTTCATCATGATCAGCATCATGAGGGGACAAGCGAGTGCCAGCAACCAAGCCCAGTCCATTTGACCACCTCCTCCCGGACGAATTGTTTTGAAGCAGTCTCCTTTCTTCTTCGCGCGATTTCTCAGGTCCGATCGGGTCAGAAGCAACATTTCGCGTATCAGAAGGTAATATCCCTGCGGCATCATTCTGCTTCTCCTCCCTTTCCTCTTTTTTCACTTGCGTCGCTTGTCGGCTTTCCTTTCTTAAGAAGACGGATAATCCAACTCCCAACAACATCATCAAAAGATATACGGTTTGTTCCCCTGAGAAACTGAAAATAAACTCTGTTTTTGTATCAAAGAACGTCACCACCATCAATCCCATACCGTAATACGTCAGTGTGTTTAACAGCCACTTTCCCGTGCCCATGAGAAGAGCATTCCGCCATAACCATAGCAACATTGGCAAGGTGATGATCAAGCGATATATATTGACGGGATGGTACTTAAACTCAGGATTTTCAATCGAAATCCCCCATGGAAGCGAAGTGGGCATTCCATACTGCCAGCTGAGCAGGTTGTGTACCAAAACCGCGACAACACCCCCAACTGATAACATATCCCCAACCAACCGCCATGGCACGCCGATTTTCCTCCAACTTCGGTACAAATACAATGCAGCAACGGCAAGCCCAAACCACCATCCGATATCGGTTCCGGGTACCGTCAGCCATAATAACGGGTGCTCCCGTAAGAGAGACGGTGAAAGTAAGATCGGACTCATTTTCCAAACGAAAAATATGATAAGCAGAGCGTTCACCAAAGGTTCGAGAAAGGGTCGATCATGTATATCGGACCGCTTCCATTTCCATTGCATGGCGGCATATCCTGCGAATCCGGAAACCGCCAGCACGACCCAATCCATCCTGATCATAAAAGGACCCAACTGCAAGATGTCCGGCAACGTATCTCCCTCCACACTTTTTTTGTCGATGAGTTCGGTAAGCAAACCTTATGGCAACAGTTTTTTGAATTTAGCTTCCATCGACTGTGGGTCAACAAGTCCGATCACTTGATCGACAATCACACCATCCCCACCCACAAAAAACGTCGTCGGGATCGGCTGAATGCCGTATTTTTGCGAAACTTCTCCTTTATCGTCCAGCAGGACGGGAAACGAAAAACCGTATTCATCTGCGAAAGCCCTGGCTCCTTCAACCGAATCGCTGGCAGTCACATTAATCGCATAAATTTCGATCTTTCCTCTATATTTTTCATAAAGCCGTACCAATTCCGGAGCTTCGATCCGGCACGGCCCGCACCAGGATGCCCAGAAATTCAGAACGACAGGCTTGCCGTCCAATTTTTTCAGCGTATACGTTTGACCATCCAGAGCCGGCAATGCAAACTGCGGCGCTCTATACCCTTTTTTAGGCAGCTCCTCGCGATTGGCAGGCGAAGTTTGAAAGAGGGCAACAATTGCAAGAACGATAATGGCTGCAAGCACCAACCATTGCTTTTTCATGACCCTCCCTCCATTCTTCAGAATGTCCAATACGTCCATGTGTCGCTTACGCCTAAAATGACAAACAATACACCGGCTATTTTTTGAATCCGAATCCCCCAACGTTTGGCCCGTTTCACCATGATACGATCAAAGCCGAAACCTACGGTGAGCGCGGCAAGTAGCAGGAACGGCATGGCTGTCCCTATCGCAAAAACGGGGGGTAAAATACCGCCATATGAAGTTTGCATAGCGAGAGGCATGAGTGAACCGAAGAACAAGACGAACATGGTCGGACAAAAGCCGACCGAAAATGCAATCCCCATCAAAAATGCACCGCCTTTACCCCCTACCCGATCGGCAATGTTTCGCATAAACGAGGAAAAACGAGCACCCAACTGAAAAGGAAGTCGCACCCGCCCAAGCAAAAATAAGCCGATGACGACCAGCAATGGTCCTAACAGTTTCCTCGCAGATGCGAATAGCGGAATAAAGTCGCGGGAAATTTGCTGTCCGAAAAACCAGAACAATACGCCAAATAAGCTGAATAGCACGATTTTCCCTAAAAGATACATAACCGTTTCCGACCAGGAAAGCTTGGCTTGTGCCTGACGGTTGCCAAAATACACGATCGCGGCGACATTCGCCGAGATCTGGCAGGGCGCCACTGAACCGACAAATCCAAGAAACAGCGCGGCCAAAAAAGCAATATTCGAATGTGCTGCACCTAAGAACGGTTCGCTTAAGAAGGAACTGATTTTGCTGAAAAACGAATACATTCTCATTCCCCCTTAGAATCCGGTAAATCCACCGTAAAGCTTGATCAGATAGATCGTAATTTGCGTCATTTTATCCGTATACAGCAAAATCCCCGTCAATATCATCAAAGCTCCGCCGGCTTTCATGAATCCGTTCGAATATTTCAATATCCAACGCAGCTTTCCGATAAAAAAGGCCATAGCAAAAAATGGAAGAGAGAATCCGACGGTATAGGCAAAAGTATATACCACCGCCTGGCCGGGATTGCTTACTCCTAACGCCAGAACGGCAGCCAAAATGGGTCCGACACATGGCGTCCATCCAGCCGCATAAGTGACGCCCACCAAGATGGAACCCAAATATCCAAACGGTTTCCGTTTCCATTCAAACCGCGCATTTTTGAGCAATAATTTAGGTTTAAACACACCGAGCATGATCAGTCCCATGACAACGACCATAATGGCCCCCAATTGCCGGATCACATCCCGATTGCCGGAAAACAAATTCCCTACGAAGCTGGCCGATAGTCCCAAGGCGAAAAAGATGATCGAAAATCCGATGATAAAGAACAAGGTGTGCAAAAATACCTGCTTTTGAAGCAGCCCTTTGCCCTCCTGCAAATCTTTAACCGAAACCCCCGTGATATATGATAAATACGAAGGGTAAAGGGGAAGACAACAAGGTGAAATGAATGATAAAAAGCCTGCACCGAACGCGATCCATACCGTTAAATCAGCAGCATTCATAGCAACCCTCTCATTTATACTACGAATTGTAGTGTTTTTGTTTAAGAAAAAGGCGGGCTTATGAACACCCGCCAAACAGTAGACTGCTCATCAAAAATAACGTCAAAGAAGATAAAAACAATGGTCGGTATAGTGTCAGCGGGACTTCAACTGTTTTTTGCGGTTCCAATAGCTGCTGAATCCGATAATTGATCGCGGTATTCGCAAAATAGACACCCGCCGCGCGGTATTGAACCATTTTTGTGTGATTCGCCAATGTCAACAGTACGTTACCGAGGTCAATCTCGGTTCCCATTTGTTTCACCGCGAAACGGTCAGCCAGCAGTTCTTTCCATGTCTGATAATATTGGGCGGTCGATTTCACGATGGGTAAGTACCCAAATGCATCGACCATTAACGTCGAAAGGAAGAACTTCAGATTGTCGCGGTTACGGCAATGGTACCACTCGTGCAGCAGAATGGCCCGAACTTCGCGTTCATCAAACAAGTCGAACAGCGCCGAGGATACAATGATTTTCGGTTTCCACACTCCCAGAGCGAGAGCGAGAAAAGCATGATCCTCAATAACGATAAACTCGGTATTCCAATGACGATATTTCTTATTCAACCGCTTTGTTAATTTTTGATGTTGTGCCTCGCGAAATCTGCACAGCCATTTACGGGTTAAAACCCACTGCTTTCCGATGCGCCAAGCTATTTTGCCCACAGTGTAGACGATAACCAAGTTGAATACCAGCTTCACCCAAACATGTCCTGACGATTTTTCGCCGATTGCGGTTACGCAGTATTGAATAATATTCCATCGAAGCGGTATGTTCCAGATTTGATGGGCTACATACATCCCCATTTGCAATAGCATAAGGAACCCGAACAGAAGCATCACGGCGTAAACCCACTTGACTTTCGTTTCGGGTTTCATGACTGTTTCCTGCTTTTCATTTCGTTTATTTTCCGTTCAAGCTTGGAAATCAGTTCCGGATCGACATCGTCCAAGGCATCGATCATATGATTGACAACAAGTCCTCCGAATTCCTCAATAAGTCCGTGAGTGACGGCTTTTGTTTGTTCCGCGAGAAATTGTTCTTTGGACAGTACAGCTTCAAAAGATGTAACCCGATTTCTTCCTTTGCCGGTCGTTGTTCTCTTCAGAAGCCCCTTTTCCTGCAAGCGGCTCATGACGGTCATTACAGCATTGAAAGAGATGGGATTTTCCTGGTTTAAAATGGATTGCATTTCCTTGATCGTAATACTTTCAGAAGCCCAAACGATCTCCATAATACGCGCTTCAAGCGGTCCGAAAAAATGATTCAACCCGGATTCATGCATATTGAATTTTTTAATTTTCATTTTCTTCACACCCTTACACTACAAATTGTAGTATACAAAAATTGTCGCTGTCAACATAACGAAACTTTCTTGTCCGTGCTCACAAGTTCTACACATTTTTGCTTTATGATCGAAATGAAGAGACCACAGTACAAAATAAAAAAAGAATGGGGGATAACCATGAAAACCGGTTGGAAATTGAAAAGCGCAGCTGTTGTTGGCGCCATTGCCGTTTTATTGACGGGATGCTTCAACTCCAGCGGTGGTTCGATGGGCGGCATGGATCATTCAAAAATGAACATGGATGATAAATCGGCGGCCCAACAACCAACGAATACGAATACTAGCACCACAGTGAAAGTCGCAACGTTAACCGGTAAAGAGTTTACACTTACAGCAAAAACGAGCAATCAAGAACTTGCACCGGGAATAACGCTGCCGGTCTGGACGTTCAACAATTCCGTTCCTGGTCCGGAGCTTCGTGTAAAACAAGGGGAAACCGTGAAAATCAACCTTAAAAATGAATTGCCTGAACCGGTGACTATTCATTGGCACGGGGTTCCGGTTCCGAATGCGATGGACGGTATTCCGGGCGTTACACAAAACGCGGTTCAACCCGGACAATCGTTCACTTATACATTTAAAGCGGACGTACCTGGAACATACTGGTATCATTCCCACCAAGACAGCGTAAACCAGCTAGACCGAGGATTGTACGGTTCGTTTATCGTGGAACCGAAAGATGGAACCAAAGTAGACCGCGACTATACGCTCGTCCTGGATGAATGGATGAGTACCGGCATGAGCATGTCTGATATGAATATGTCCGGCGGCAACATGTCTAAAATGGATATGTCCAACATGGACCACAGCAAAATGAATATGGGGAATTCGAATAACAAAGGCAGCAATTCGATGGATCATAGTCAAATGAATATGGGACATGATATGAGCATGTACGATTTGTTCACGGTTAACGGCAAATCCGGATCGCTCGTGGACAAACTGCCCGTAAAACAAGGGGAAAAAGTACGAATACGGCTCATTAATGCCGGTTACCTGTCTCATCAAATCCACCTTCACGGACATGAGTTTAAAATTACTGCATCGGATGGCCAGCCGATTCACAATCCGGGTATACTCAAAGATAGTGTCGTCACGATTGCACCAGGGGAACGTTACGATATTGAATTTGAAGCCAACAATCCCGGTCAGTGGCTGATTGAAGATCATGGCGAAAACAAGGCCGTTGCAGGGATGAAAGCCGTAATCGCTTATGAAGGGGTTGCCGCAGGTTCGGATAAACCGAACGACAAAGAAAAACTACCGGTTGTCGATCTAACCCGTTATGGTCAAGCCGGAAAAATGAACTTTACCCTTGATCAGAAGTACACGATGGAATACACGATGAATCTGAATACGGAAATGAAAAATGGCGATATGGTTTATACCATCAACGGAAAAACATTCCCGGAAACCGAACCGATTAAAGTCAAAAAAGGTGATACAGTCAAAGTTCGTCTCGTGAACAACTCCAAGACCGACGACCATCCGATGCACCTGCACGGCCACTTCTTCCAGGTGCTAAGCAAAAACGGCAAACCTTTGGAGGGTTCGCCAGTCATTAAAGATACGTTGAATCTGAAACCGGGTGAAGAATACGTCGTAGCGTTTGAAGCAGACAATGAAGGCAACTGGATGTTCCACTGCCACGACCTGCATCATGCATCGGCCGGCATGGTGACAGAATTGAAGTATACGGACTATAAAACCGACTTTGTTCCAGATCCGAAAGCCGGTAACAAGCCTGAATAATATTCAAATTGTTCTTACTTGATCCCCCTGGGAACGGACGCTCATCCGTTCCCTTTTTGCATGTTCAGTATCGGTTGCATAAGAAATTGAGGCCTATTCCTACTTTCTGATGAGAAACCCCTTTCCCGTAGTTCTGCATATTCTTCTATTATCTTTCCTTGTCGGAGTTTTCTAATAATTTACGTTTATGGTCGAACTCTTCATCACTGAGTTCACCTTTGGCATAACGTTCTTTTAATATCATGAGGGGATAATCTTCCACCTTGCTTTTCCTCATTAACAAGCGGACAACCACGTAAACAGATACGCCAACAGCTAAGATCAACAAAAGTAATCCGAGCACCATCATCATACACATCATGCCCATCATGGAACCATCCATCATCGTTGATCCGTCCATCATGATACATACCTCCCATCATTAGGATTATCATTTTGTGCACCGAGCATTCCTTTAACTTGCCTCGACCTTCTTTGTTAAGCCTTTTCGATCTTCCCCAACCATTGATTTACAATTTCGGTGACGTTACCTAAGCAACAACTGCCTTGCGGATTATTAACCTCACAGCCACAGCGGTTAGCTTGGACGTGCCCGCGAATTTGATCAATGGGATTGACATTTTGCTGAGATGCCTTGAAAAGCTTTTCTCTCGTCCACCCGAAACAGTAACAAACTAAAACATTGGGCGCTTCATCCTTCTGAAACACTGGAACTTTTAGATCCCCTTTGTCAAAAAATGAACCCTCTGTAAAATACACAACAGAACACGAGGAATTGGGGCAAAAGGCAAATGACGCTTCCGGATCGAGTCTTTCCAAAGCAGATGGAATAAGCAAAGCTTTCAGCGTGATAAGCTGCACACTTTTTCTCTTGAAGTTACAAATAGGACATCGCATAACGCTCCGTTGAGAAGCCGCTGAACTTTTACAACAATCGTTCATTCAGATGCACTTCCTTTATTCGAAAAGCGTTTCCGCTTTTTGTAATAGATCCAAACCGCTGCCGCGGCGACCAATGCGGCGCGTAAGAAGTAAAGCGTTTCTTTTCCTTACAAACGAAAGTTAATGGTCGAATCCTTCGCTCATCGCGCCCCTCACATCCCTTTTCCTTGATCGGCAATTTTTGTCCAATTGATTCCCTTGTCCTTGGATACTGGACAGTGAAAAGTTCTTGTCGAAAAATTCATGGGAATAAAGGTTAAAGGTGCATACAGGAAAAGTAACCCA
>NZ_VEGP01000118.1 GCF_007679495.1 Paenibacillus sp. 32O-W
TTTGGGGGTGAAACAATAGAAGACCCTAGCTAGGAAGCTAGAGTCTGCAACGGAATGTGAATTCCGAGAAGCTTAATGTGAAGAATGGAGGTGACGTTTTGCTTTCGATTGGAGAATTCTCAAAGATATGCGGTGTGTCTGCAAAAACGCTGAGGTATTATGATGAAATTGGATTGATCCACCCCGATGAGATTAACCCGGAGAATGGTTATCGGTATTATTCCATCAAGCAGCTTAAAAAGATGATCTTTATCAACCGTTTAAAATCTTATCATTTCTCCCTGGAAGAAATCAAAGTCATTCTGGAATGGGAAGAGGATCAATCCGAAGAGAAGCTGTGTTCCGTCCTTAATCGCAAGACAAGAGAGATACAGGAAAAGCTGAATGCTTTGGAATACACCCTTAAACAAATGAACGAAGATATTTTAAATTTGCAGAAGGGCATTCCGATGATGTCGCACCTTGACCATATAGAAGTAGAACTTGTCGAAACCCGGCCAATGAATATTCTGTATAGACGTCAGATGATGAGCAGTGATGACTATGCCGCAGGTTATGAAACGTTTTTTAGCAGGCTCTATGAAAAGATCGCTACCGAAAAACTTACCTTGCTCGGTAAACCTATGACGATTTACCACAGTCCTGAATACAATCCTGCCGGCAACGATACCGAATTCGCCATCCCGATAGCGGAACCGGTCAAGGGAACGAGAGATATGCCCGGAGGTCTTTGTGCGAAGTCCGTTCTAAAGGGCTCCTATTCCGAACTGACATCGGTATATGCCAAGCTGATGGAATGGATCCATAGTAAGGGATATGAATTGGTGGGATCACCCTACGAAGTATATGTCACCGACCCCAATCAAGCCGCCGTTCCTGAGGATATGGTTACAGAGGTATATTTTCCTGTTAAGAAAAAATAGCGATGGAATTCACATTCCATTCAGGGGAGGAATTTAGAATGCACACAAATTACTGGCCAACTGCGCAATGGCATACCGAAGATCCCGCCGTCTTGGGAATGGATCCCAACAAGCTCTCGGAGCTCGAGTCTGTAATCCAGTCCGATTACAGCAATATAAACGGCATGGTGGTTGTGAGGAACGGATCTATCGCTTTCGAGCGGTATTATAATGGCTGTGGCCCGGATGATGCGCATCATGTGGCATCTGTAACGAAAAGTATTATATCGGCTCTTATTGGCATTGCCATAGATAATGGTGATATCACAAGCGTTGACCAGAAGGTGCTCGATTTCTTCCCCGAATATGCTCCCAAAGCTGCTGATTCGCTTAAAGGGGAAGTGACCCTGCGCCATCTTCTCACGATGACGGCTCCCTATCCGTTTCAGGACTGGCAGGAACCACTGGACAAGATGTGCATGCAGCCTGATTGGGTAAAGTATACCCTTGATATGCTGGGCCAACAAGGAAAGCTTGGCGATTTCAAGTATTCTACTGCAGGGGCACATTTACTTTCGGCCATCCTCACTCGCAGCACCGGCCGGAGCGCCCGCGAGTTTGCCAACGAGCATTTATTTAAACCCATCGGCATGAAAGAAATCCCGGAGCATGAAATGAAAGCATTCGGGTTCGATGATTTGTTCGGGAGCAATGTGAAAGGCTGGGTTCATGACCCTCAGGGCCACTCCACTGGCGGATGGGGACTTACACTGACTCCCCGTGATATGGCGCGTTTCGGTTTTCTATATTTGAACAGAGGTTTCTGGGAACATCGTCAGATTATTTCCGAGGCATGGATTAACGAATCGACTTCGATGAATCCCAATAACTACGGTTATCTATGGTGGTTACGCGAAGAGGACGGTGTTTCTGCATATTCGGCGATAGGCGATGGCGGCAATGTGATCTGCTGTCTTCCGGAACAAGAGCTTGTCATAGCCATAGCATCGGAATTCACCATGAATCCTCGGGACAGGTGGACATTGATCAAGGAATGGATTCTCCCGGCTTTATAGCAGTTCTTTCTAACAAACGGGGGCAGCACACCTCTCATTATGGGCTTTCAAAATTCTGGTTTAAAACTTATGGGGGCAGGGAAATACTAAGGGGGTGTTTAAGGAGGATTCCCGCCAATGGATCGAAAAAAAGAAAAGAACAAACGGAAAAAATATAAATTTCATAAAGATGATATTACGGTTGTAGACACAGATATTGCGAAAAAGGCCGTGGTGGCTACCGCATTAGGCAATGCCATGGAATGGTTTGATTTTGGCATTTATTCTTATTTGGTTGTAATCATCGGGAAAGTGTTTTACTCGGGTATAAGTGAATCCACTCAGTTGGTATTTAGCTTTGGTACGTTTGCGGTTGCCTTTCTTATACGGCCTATTGGCGGAATGTTCTTTGGAATGCTGGGTGACCGGCTAGGACGTAAGAAAATTTTGGCTGTCACATTAATTATGATGGCCATCTCAACATTCAGTATCGGACTGATCCCAAGTTATGCGTCCATTGGAATTGCTGCGCCGATTCTATTGCTGTGCGCAAGATTGGTACAAGGGTTTTCTACAGGCGGGGAATATGCCGGGGCTATGACCTTTATTGCGGAATCTGCACCGGATAAAAAACGCGGGTTTATGGCAAGCGGGTTGGAAGTGGGGACTCTGGTCGGATACATTGGTGGTGCGGGGTTGGTTACGGCACTTACCTATGCTTTGGGATCCGAAACGATGCTTGATTGGGGCTGGAGAGTGCCGTTCCTGATTGCCGGACCAATCGGAATCATAGGCCTGTATTTTCGAAACCATCTCGAGGAATCTCCCGCCTTTACAGCGATGGAAGAGAAGAAAGAGGAAACGGGAAAAGAAAAGCATGTCTCCATGAAAGAACTGTTTCAGTTTCATCGACGATCGCTGCTGATGTGTTTGGTCCTGGTTTTCTTCTATAATGTAACGGATTATACGGTCTTAACCTATATGCCTTCCCACTTAACGGCGGTATTAGGCTATGAAGAAACAAAAGGACTCCTGTTAATAATAATTGTTATGTTTATTATGATCCCTATTGTATTATTTATAGGATATTTGGGTGACCGAGTCGGAAATAAACGGATCATTCAGGCCAGTTTGACCGGTATTATTTTGTTGTCTATTCCATCATTCATATTAATTGGAAGCGGCAATAATTGGTCAATTTTCTTTGGACTGTTGATTCTTGGTGTGCTCCTGGCCGGCATTAAAGGGACCATGACTTCACAATTACCATCGCTGTTTTTTACAGAAGTCAGGTACGGCGGCTTGGCGGTGGCCTACAATATTTCCGCTTCGTTATTTGGAGGCACGGCGCCTTTACTGATTTCCTGGCTGATTAATACGACCGCCAATGAATTTATACCGGCATATTATTTATTATTCGCTTCTCTAATTGGTATTGTCGTTGTTACCCTATTTCTAAAAAATACATCGGGTAAACCTCTCCGTGGTTCCCCACCCGCCGTTGCGGAAAAGCATGAAATCAAAGAAGTCATTAAAGACACGGAGCAAGTGCTTTGGTGGGGAGAAGAAAAACACAAGATTGAAGAGAAGATTGAAGAGGCAGGCAAGGAAAAATAACCCGCATTATAAGGCATCTTTATATGCCAATAGTAATTTATGTGTTCAAAAACGCTGTCACTATTTCAGGACTCGGAGTAATAAACCGTTCGCTGGCTGAAATTTTCGCCATTGCTAATCCCTGTATGGATGCAAAATAGTAAAATGCCATTTCTGAAGCATTTCCTTGTTTAAACTGACCAAGTTCTTGACCTTTTTCAATAAGACGAGCTGTCTCTTTTAACATTTCTTCACTCTGAATGTTTAAATATTGAACTTGTGGGGAAGGGTCTTCCATAGCGGATGACTGATTCATGATCATGAGAAATTGCGCGAATTCCTCATCTTTTTCAAGATCATGCAAAACTTCCAAAGTAAATTGTTGAATTAAATCAGCTGGAGATGAACCGTTTCGAAACTTGTTAATCATATGTTCTAATCCTTGTGCAGCATATATGACTAGATCATTGAACAACTCCTCTTTGGTTTTATAATGACGGTACAGTAATCCAATGCTAATACCTGCCCTAACTGCAATGTCCTGAATACTGGTTGCAGCAAATCCTTTCTTGGCAAATAATTTTATTGCAGCCGAATGAATTTTATTTTTGGTCTCCGTTCTCATTGCCTCAAATTGTTCTTTAGTTCTAGGCAACAATTTCCCCCTCCTTTGTTCAATCCCAATATCTGAATAAATATATTTTATTTTTGTACATATTTCAAAGATAAAAGATTATTGATACCGTTTCTCTTCGCCATAGCTTTTGGAACAGGCTTTCTTTTGTATTCTTCAAATCCCAGTTTGTTATATAAATTCATTGCCGGAGTATTCGTATCCGCAACCTCTTCAATGACATACTCATTGTAAGGCGTGTTTTCAATGATGTGCCTTATAATCTTGAAGGCTACACCCTGTCCTCTGAATGCAGAAGCTGTTCCAACAAACTCAATCGGCCCTGTATTGGGAGGAATTTTTTCAAAAGCGGCTTCAAATTCTTTCTTTAGAAAGATCCCTGCCATGCTTCCCTTGAAAAATCCAAGATGCTTCCTTAATTCCTTTTTATTTAATCGAACCGATAAATTATTACCATCCGTGCATGCAGTCATTCCGGCAACAATTTTATTATTAGTTATTGCTACATAAAATTGATCTAATACAAACATATGTGCAAAAGCTTCTGCAATTTTATTTTTGTCCTTTGAAAAGAAAACTAGCCATTGCGAGAAGCCTTCAGAAAATATTTCAGACATTTGTTTTCTCACATCGAAATCCACTTTGTCTGCTTTCACAATTGTAAATTTGTTATCATCAGATTCCATGTTTTGATCCGCCCCTTTTAATGAATGAATATATATTCATCATAAAACCAAAAAGGCGCAGTGTCAATCCTATTCCTGTATCTGAGCCTGGAGCAACAGTCCAAATTTTACAAATAAATGCCTTCGGAAACGCTCCGTTACAGCAAAGCCCTCTCTATTTCCGACCCTGCTCCAAATAGAAAAGCCGAGCAAATATCAGGTGTTACTGCTAACGCATAATGTCCCGAGATTGACGGTGTAAGTTGTCCTGCTATTGACGGTCAATCTGACCAGTTTCCGGATATACGAGAGGGAGAATTATGATCATTCTCCCTGAATAACGCATTTAACCATATGATCGTCGATGATGCGATGTTTGTTCTGAGCACCGTAAATCAAACAATGAGTGCACACTTTGTTGATTAACCTCGCTGCTCCGCTAGAGAAACGATAGATATCGTCGATTGCCCCATCCGTGAAGATGTCTCGTTCCGCACCGGCGTAGGTCATGTGTCTATGAACGTATGCCCCGGTTTGTGCCTGATCGTAATGAGGCAACTTGCATTGCAGATCGATACGTTGGCGAATCGCGGCGTACGCTTGCAGATGGATACGATCCCACAGTTCACTTTGCCCTACGAGGATGAGCGCCATGGGGCTCTGCGCATCCTCTTGAAATTCAGTAGGAAGCGAACCTCTTCTAGCATCTCCCGATCTAACAGATGTGCTTCGTCCACGACCACAACGGGTTGCAGCCCGTGAATCCCGCGCATGAGTTCGATCTCCCGATGCAGTTGACGTTTTGCATCCCCGCGGTAAAATTTCGACTCACAACCGAGTTGTTCAAGTAATCCTTTGTAGAACTGCCGCGGCGTCAGCTTGGAGTCTGACAAGTAGAGCACCTTGAATTTCGCAGGATCCAGTTCTTCCGTAAAACGTCGAATCGTCGTTGTCTTTCCCGTTCCACAGTCACCAGTCACAACCGCAAACCATTGCCGCTCAGCCGCATACTCCAAGCGCCCGAGTGTCTCCTCCAGAATTTCCGACTCATACAATTCACTCGGCGGAACATCCCTGGAGAACGGTGAACGACTAAGCTCGTAAAATGCTTCAAACATCGCCATTCACCTTGCCTTTCCTTCAGTAAGTGACAGCTGGTGCTTGTTCGGTGTAGCGCTGATGGCTCCGCTCTTCGGCAGCGGTGAGCAATCTTGACGAATCTGCTGGCAGCGGCTGAAGATGATCCGGCAGTGAAGGGCGTTTCCCAGCACGTTCGCCGATCACAAGCTCTTTTACCTTCCACGGTTCATGGCCCTCAAACTCGATCGTCAGTTCTGTCATGTCAGCCGGATCGTACACAACATCCACGCTACATCCGATGAACGGGAGACCGACTTCATATTTGCGATCCATAAAGCTGATGCATCCGGATTTATCTACTTTGCGAGATTCACAGTGAAGGAAGGCGGCTGCCAGTATCTCCGACTCCACGAACCGCAGCGCCTTTTTGTCACTTCGAAATGCGGTTTCGGGACTTTGTTTATTCTCTAACGCCGAATGTGGCCTGTTCTGGTAACATTCCGAAAGCCAGACCTGAAACAGCTCATTCAGGCGGTCGAGCGTCTTTGGTTTCTCGAGCGCCGCTTCGCTGAGGAAAGCATCTACCACCCGATTGAATCGCTCCACCTTCCCGGTGGATTCCGGCGAATATGGCTTTGCAAAAAGAAGACGAATGCTTAGTTTCGAGCACGTCCGCGTCATCCACTTGGTGCGATACTGCTTCCCGTTGTCGAAGCACACCGCTTCTGGAACACCGTACTTCTGAATGGCCTTTCGGAAACCATCCTCGATGATCGTCTTATCCATAACGGGGTAAAACTCCCCGTGAAGCACAAACCTCGTCGCATCGTCGATAAAGGTAACGAGAAACACTTGTTTCATCGCCCCGTTTAGCCCAATAGGCAGATACGGACCGTACTTCAAATCCGAGTGCCAAAGGCGATTGCGGTGTCGCTGTTGGAACCGCCGGGCGGCCACACCGGAATCTGCGTACATCCGCATATGCCTTGTACTGTAACCGTGTGCTGTTAGATTTTCTTGAAGCGCGTACTTCGCTTAATTTGTCCGGGTTGAATGCGATTTCCCATTCCATGATCTGAATGATCTGAGCGACACCGGCACCTCCCGCCGCAATAAGATCGCTTGCTCTAAGATTTCTGGTGCAATGGCGGGGGGCGTAAGTTGTTTCCCTTTACTCTTTGGCTTTAACCCACAGAAACCTTCTTGCCGGTAGGCTGCCAGATACCGCCGTAACGTCCTCTCCGTTATTCCGGTCTGCTCACAGATTCTCTGCTTAATTTCCCTTGCCTTTGCCGGATCAAGCCCTTCCGTAAGCAGTGGAGCCAGGAGTTGCACACGTTCTGCAGCGATTTGTTCTGCTTACTTTCGATCTTTCATCCGTCTTCACCTCTTCTGATAGATTCGATATGAGTCTATCTCAGAGAGGTTCGGACAAAAATGCAGAACGGGTATGTACCCATAAATTTGAATTTGCGACAGGGCGGACAACTCTAGATAGCCACCCGTAGGCATCGCCGACATACCGTCCAAATCTACTATGGTGTGCAGTTTGTGAAGGGGCGGACGATTCCTCCACAACCTCTAGATGAAAGCGAATAGCAATAGA
>NZ_VEGP01000119.1 GCF_007679495.1 Paenibacillus sp. 32O-W
GAGGGGAACCACGCGTACCCATCCCGAACACGACCGTTAAGCCCTCCAGCGCCGATGGTACTTGGACCGAAGGGTCCCGGGAGAGTAGGACGTTGCCAAGCGGCTTTTTTTTTTGCCTGAATTTAACGTAATCTCTCCCGAAGGAGAGTATGCGGAATTTTTTATCGATGAAAGTCAAGAAGCTGGCCCGGCTTAAGCGGTGAATTCCGATGCCGACCTCGAAGTGAATCGAGAAGCAGTCTCAGCCGGTGCGGAAGGACGTTGCCAAGCGGCTTTTTTTTTGCCTGAATTTAACGTAATCTCTCCCGAAGGAGAGTATGCGGAATTTTTTATCGATGAAACTCAAGAAGCTGGCCCGGCTTAAGCGGTAAATTCCGATGCCGACCTCGAAGTGATTCGAGAAGCATTTTCAGCCGGTGCGGAAGGACGTTGCCAAGCGGCTTTTTTTTGCCTGAATTTAACGTAATCTCTCCCGAAGGAGAGTATGCGGAATTTTTTATCGATGAAACTCAAGAAGCTGGCCCGGCTTAAGCGGTGAATTCCGATGCCGACCTCGAAGTGATTCAAGAAGAGTCACAATCGGTGCGGAAGGACGTTGCCAAGCGGCTTTTTTTTGCCTGAATTTAACGTAATCTCTCCCGAAGGAGAGTATGCGGAATTTTTTATCGATGAAACTCAAGAAGCTGGCCCGGCTTAAGCGGTAAATTCCGATGCCGACCTCGAAGTGATTCGAGAAGCAATCTCAGCCGGTGCGGAAGGACGTTGCCAAGCGGCTTTTTTTTGTTTTAAAGTGAGAACCAAGCCTTGCGGGTATATGCCGGTGAGGCTTTTTTACCACATTAGAAAGTTTAAGTTCATTAAAGCATTAAAATGGAACAAACTTTCTAATTGGCATAAAAAGCTACCTTTAAAACCGGGTTATTCTTCTTCGAAGAGGCTCCGTTAGGAGCTTTTTTTATTTTACCCTGCAGTTAATACCTACGGCGTTTGTTCATAAAGAAGGGCCATTCTTTCGCAGTGTATAGAAATAGTTGAAAAACCTCACAATGTAAACAATGCTTTGAACTTTGATGGTCGTTGCTCACTGCAGGGCGTTTTTTTATATTTTTTAGGTTAAATTACTTAAAATCCCTTATTTTTACTGCCTTTTCACCATATTTTGAATTGGAAACATTACCATTTAAACGTGTCCTTGACATTAAAAATAGGCTTCTGATAATATTTCAATAATATACGTATAGGCAGTTATCAGGCTAAGGAGGATATTGGTGTGTGGGAAACCAAATTTGCTAAAGAAGGATTGACTTTCGATGACGTGCTTCTCGTCCCTCGTCGTTCGGAGGTGTTCGGACCTAAACAGGTAGATGTATCTACTCGTTTAGGACATCTTAAACTAAACATTCCTTTGCTAAGCTCGGCAATGGATACGGTGACGGAAGCCGTACTGGCTATTGCCATGGCTCGTGAAGGCGGAATCGGAGTTATTCATAAGAATATGAGTATTGCCCAGCAGGCAGAGGAAGTGGATCGGGTTAAGCGCTCGGAAAGCGGCGTTATTACCAATCCATTTTCTTTAACCCCGGAACATCATGTATACAATGCCGAAGAGCTAATGAGCAAGTTCCGTATTTCCGGGGTACCGATTGTCGATGAGAACAATAAGCTGGTTGGTATTCTGACGAATAGGGATCTTCGTTTTGTTCATGATTATTCGATTAAAATTAAAGATGTCATGACGAAGGATAATTTGGTAACCGCGCCGGTCGGTACGACGCTGCAGCAAGCGGAGCATATTTTGCAGAAGCATAAGATAGAGAAGCTGCCCCTGGTGGACGAGACTAACGAGCTTAAAGGTCTTATAACGATTAAAGACATTGAGAAGGCTATACAGTTCCCTAATGCCGCCAAGGACAGCCAGGGAAGGCTGATGGTAGGTGCGGCTATCGGAGCCTCTAAGGATGCGTTAGAGCGGGCTACAGCGCTTGTAAACGCGGGAGTCGATATGATTGTCGTTGACTCTGCTCACGGCCATCATATTAATATTAGCAATACGGTTCGCGAATTGAGAAAGCATTTCCCGGAACTGGTTATTGTAGCGGGCAACGTTGCTACCGGGGATGGGACAAGAGACCTGATTGAAGCCGGCGCTTCCGTAATTAAGGTAGGTATCGGACCAGGCTCCATCTGTACGACAAGGGTTATTGCCGGTATAGGCGTACCTCAGGTTACAGCGATTTATGATTGTGCCACAGTGGCCAGACAATACAATGTACCGATCATTGCCGATGGAGGAATCAAGTACTCCGGGGATGTTACGAAGGCGCTGGCGGCAGGTGCAGATGCCGTCATGATCGGAAGCCTGTTTGCCGGAACGGAAGAAAGCCCGGGAGAATCGGAAATTTACCAGGGCCGGAGATTTAAAGTATATCGTGGTATGGGATCTATCGGGGCTATGAAGGAAGGAAGCAAGGACCGGTATTTCCAGGAGGATGAGACCAAACTGGTTCCGGAAGGAATTGAAGGACGCGTTCCTTACAAAGGACCTTTGAAGGATTCCATTCATCAGTTGATTGGCGGCTTGATTCAAGGTATGGGCTACTGCGGAACCAAGAATTTGCAAGAGCTCAGGGAAGATACGCAATTTATTCGGATTAGCGGTGCAGGTCTGAGGGAAAGCCATCCTCACGATGTGCAAATTACTAAGGAAGCACCTAACTATTCGTTATAAACCCGCGTCTAACGCAAATTTGTTGCATACAACCATTCGCTGGATGGTTTCCCGTCTATTAATAACTCTAACGGAAATTAATTAAATAGAATGAAGGTTGAACAGGGTGCGGAATTACCCTGTTTTTCCTTTTGTTTGGACAAGGCTCTATGTTAAAATAAGAGGACTACGACCATGGGAGTGTGAAAGGTGAAGTACGGGTTATCACTACGAAAACCGTTGTGTATGTTTCTTGCAGCTTTAATTGCGATGGCTGCATTTCTGTCTGCCGTTCCTGAAGAAGCCCTTGCTGCTGACAATGAATTAAATTTGGAAGTCAAATCAGCTATATTGATGGATGCAGCTACCGGTCAAGTCATCTATGAATTTAACGCGGACGAGCCTCTGCCTCCCGCCAGCATGTCGAAGATGATGACTGAATACATAGTAATGGAGAAGATAGAGAGCGGAGAACTCAGTTGGGACGATTTGGTGACCACTACGGAATATGCGGCCAACGTCATTGGATCGGGACAGCTCCTCGCCTATCAGGAGAAACTGCCGGTTAAGGATATGTTTGCTTCAATGTCTATCTATTCGGGAAATGATGCAACTGTTGCTTTAGCGGAGCATATCGCTGGTAACGAAGAGAAATTCGCCGAAATGATGAACGAGAAAGCTCGGGAATTAGGGCTTTCCGAGTCTGCACATTTTATCAATTCCACTGGACTTGGAAGGGATGACCTTGGGAAATATGCCCCTCAGAACATTCCGGGGGAAACTATGATGACTGCCCGAGATTCCGCATTACTGGCTTATCATATTATTAAAGATCACAAGGAAGTATTGGAATATACGAAGACCACCCGGAGAAAGCTGAGAGAACGGGACACGACCGAGATGACGAACTGGAACTGGATGCTGGAAGGGTGGAGCACTGATTCGGTCAGCTTGAAAAAGTATGCTTATGAAGGTCTGGACGGATTGAAGACAGGCCATACCGATGAAGCCGGCTATTGCTTTACCGGAACCGCCGAGAGAAACGGCTTGAGATTAATCAGTGTCGTCATGGGTGCCCAATCGGAGCCGAAACGTTTTGAAGAAACCCGCAAGCTGCTGGATTATGGGTTTAAAAATTTCGAGAAGAAAACGATTTATAGTTCCGGCAGTGAAATCGAAGAACTGAAAACCGTCAAAATGAATAAAGGGGTTAAAACCCAAGTTCCTGTCGTAACCGGTTCTGATCTGTCGATATTGGTAAGAAAGGGAGCCAGCGACGAGGAATTTGTCAAAGAAGCAACCCCTCTTCCGGAAGATCAGCTGGTCGCACCTATTAAAAAAGGTGATAAAATGGGTACCTTAAAGGTAAAGTACAACGAACAGGAATTTTCCGTTGATCTCGTTGCGGCCGAGGATAATGAGAAGGGAAGCTGGCTCCGTCTGCTGTTCCGGGCGATTAAGGACTTTTTCGTCAGCATAGGAACGAGCATTAAGAATTTGTTCTAGAGTTTCTTCTTATTAATAACGAGAATAGACTAAAATTCCGATACCGGGGATTTAAAATGCGGGCAAACAGTTGTTTATTTAAATCCCTTCCTGTAAAATGTTTTTTTAGGTATATGCAGGATTAAAAATATCCCTTTCGGGAGGAATTACTTTTGTTTGATGCAAAATTGCTTAGATATGAATTCGAACGCGCCCAACAAGCGATGATCAACCGGGGAGGCTCTCCGGATGAGCTTAATCAATTTGTCGGATTGGACAAGACGAGGCGCGAACTTCTGCAAGAAGTTGAACAATTGAAAAATCGCCGAAACGTAGTTTCTCAAGAGGTTGCCGCCAAGAAGAGGGCTAAGGAGGACGCGGAACCACTCATCATTGAGATGAGGGAAGTTTCCGACCGCATTAAAGAGATGGACGAGCAGCTTCGGGGAATCGAAGAGGATTTGAATGCGATTCTGCTGTCGCTTCCCAATATGCCCCATGACTCCGTGCCTGTCGGGGCTTCAGAAGATGACAATGTGGAAATCCGCCGCTGGGGGGAGCCCAAGTCCTTCTCCTTCGATGTGAAGCCTCATTGGGAGGTTGCCCAAGAACTCGGTATTCTCGATTTTGAGGCGGCTTCTAAAGTAACCGGTTCGCGATTTGTTTTCTATAAAGGATTAGGTGCCCGCCTGGAGCGTGCGCTTGCGAACTTTATGATGGATCTGCACAGCAGTGAGCACGGTTATGAAGAAATGCTCCCTCCGCTGATCGTAAATAAAGAGAGCTTGACCGGAACGGGACAGCTGCCGAAGTTTGCTGAGGATGTATATGAAATTCAAGGAACGGAATACTTTTTGATTCCGACCGCAGAAGTTCCGGTTACTAATTACCATAGGGATGAAATTCTATCTATGGAAGATCTGCCTAAATATTTTGTCGCGTACAGTGCTTGCTTCCGCTCGGAGGCGGGTGCTGCCGGTAGAGATACAAGAGGGTTGATTCGCCAGCACCAGTTCAACAAAGTGGAATTGGTCAAGCTTGTCTCGCCGGAAAGCTCTTACGATGAGCTTGAGAAGCTGACGGAAAATGCGGAGAAGGTTCTGCAATTGCTGCAGCTGCCGTATAGGGTAATGAACTTGTGTACGGGGGATCTCGGTTTCTCCTCAGCGAAAACTTATGATCTGGAGGTCTGGCTGCCTAACAGCCAAGCTTACAGGGAAATCTCGTCTTGCAGTAATTTTGAAGATTTCCAAGCCAGAAGGGCGAATATCCGTTTCCGCAGAGATGCCAAGGCAAAGCCTGAATTTGTCCATACTTTGAATGGATCTGGATTAGCGTTAGGAAGAACAGTGGCGGCTATTCTGGAGAACTACCAACAAGAGGACGGAAGTGTCGTGATTCCGGAAGTTCTTCGTCCATATATGAACAATGTTGCCGTCATTAGCAAAAAGTAACGTTGAAAATTCACTGCTATATGTGATACAATGATCATTGTCCCCAAATGGATAATGGGAGGATTCCGTATGGAATCGTCCGTTCGGAGAGGTGGTCGAGTGGTTTAAGGCTCTGGTCTTGAAAACCAGCGAAGGGGTGACTCTTCCGTGGGTTCGAATCCCACCCTCTCCGCCATATTTTAGTCAAATAGTAAATGGTTAAGCTGTAACCTGAATAGGTTGCGGCTTTTTTGTTTGTCCAGACATTTAGACGGTATTAAAACGAACATATGTTTTTTCGATACTAAGCAGCTTGGTTCATACTACTTCTTGTATAAAAGAGGCGAAGCTTCGGCATTTTAAACTCATGGAGGTGTTCATAAAATGAGCAATATCGAAGCTCCAGTGGTTAATCAAGCGGCTTTGGTGGAAGCCTGGCAGGAAACCTTGCCGACCCTGCTTAATGATGGTGACCGATCCAATGTCGTCGGGGACGGGGTAGATGAGCAATCGCTTCGTATACACATTGATACTGCTGGGCATACGGGATATTCTTTTGACTTTCTGTGCACGTATGTCGATTCCCGGGAAGTAAAGGTGGAGCTCGTCGATGTAGAGATCAACAATCGAACCATTGATGAGCGTATCGAAACGATTCAACAGCTTGCAGATGATTACGTAAGACATATTCATGAATGTGCTCAGGCTTTACATGAGCTGACCAACAAGTGAGGAGGCCGTTTATTATATGACGAAAGCAGCAAGGAAAGACAAGAATTTGCAGAATGTTGTCGATAAGCTGGAGACAACTGCGGTAAATAGTCACCAGCGGCAGCAGATTCAGCAGGATACCAATGACCGTCGGCATCAAGATGCTTTGAACCATGATGAAGAATAGGGGGTAAAACCATTGCCGAAAACTAAAACGATACCCGTACCTTCACCTTCTCCGGATAATAAGCAGTTCCGGGATAGACATGACGAGCCTGCCAATGAACCTCTCTCCGGCTCCAAGAAAGTCAAAAATCGCAATCATTCCCGCAATAACCATGGGGAAGGCAGTTAATTAGCACAAAGAAGAGAAACCCTTAAGACTCTGATGGTGTGGTAATTGTTGGAGTATGAATATTTATTAATAACGGCCGCATACTATAGTCGACGGTGACAAGAGAGGTTGTGGTTCCGTTGAACTTCTCAGCGAAACAACCGAGTGTACGATTATTTTAGCTCGTTATAGAAACTGGAGGGATGTGCCAAAGACACGTTAGACGTGTCTCCAACACATCGGGACATTGTCGGAGACATGTTATCCAAAAGGAAGCTATACGAAGCTTGAAATGATCCCGAACAAGTCACCGTCACGATCAGAGGTCTCCTGGAGGCCTCTGATTTTTGTTATGGCTTTAGCCAGTTGAGCTCGCGAAGCGTGCGAAACAAAAAACCACCCGCTATGCGGGTGGAGGGATCGAGGG
>NZ_VEGP01000011.1 GCF_007679495.1 Paenibacillus sp. 32O-W
ATTGGGTTACTTTTCCTGTATGCACCTTTAACCTTTATTCCCATGAATTTTTCGACAAGAACTTTTCACTGTCCAGTTTAATACAATTGTATTATTTAAAGCCTCCTGTTATAATGTTTCTTGTTAACAAGGAATACACCGATGAAGAAGGAGCGTTCGCATGAATTTAGTAGCCTGGATGATTGTAGCCTGTGAAATTGCATTCTGGGTCGTCATTATTTTAGGATTATTTGTTAGATACGTCTTGAAACAACAGAAGCTGGGAGTGTTCCTGCTTGCATTGACCCCCGTTGTGGACTTGATTTTATTAATTACGACCGGCGTCGATTTGTACCGTGGAGCAACCGCCACTACCGCACACGCAATTGCCGCCGTCTATATAGGGGTATCGATTGCCTTCGGCAAAAGCATGATCCAATGGGCAGACGAACGGTTTCGCTATTACGTCGCCAAGCAAGGCCCCAAACCGGTCAAGCTGTACGGAATGGAGTATGCGATCAATTATTTCAAAAGCTGGTTGAAACACGTGCTGGCTTATCTGATCGGCGCCGGATGCCTTGCCGCCCTCATTTACTTCATTGACGATCCCGACCGGACGGAAGCCCTGTCTAAAATATTAAAAGTATGGACATTGGCGCTCGGAATTGATTTGCTCATAACCATTTCCAATTTTATCTGGCCGAGGAAAGCCAACGGGTAACAAACCCCGCTTTTTTTGCAGAGGACTCTGTCTTACTGCCTTGACACTCGGCTATTTAAGCATTTAAAGTAGAAGTCAATAACCGATTTTCTTATCCGAAAGAAGTGGGTGGCTGGCCCTTGGAAGCCTCTGCACCAGTCATCCGGTGAAGGGAGCTAATTCCGGAAGCGTAGAGCTTGAAGATAAGAAGAATCATCCTGTTGCCGCAGCCTCTTCTGTTTCTGGAATGAGGCTTTATTTTTTGCTTAAGCAAGCTGTAGAAAATATGATGAGGTGATCCGATGGCGAATGAATTGATCAAAGCCCTTGCCTTGCTGAAGGAAAAAGAATGGGTGGACCTGACGCACACGTTTGGTCCGGAATCCCCGCATTTTTCCGCCTTTCCCGCCGCCGAATTTTCAGCCATGTTTACCCATGACGACGGTTTCCTGGCCCAAAGCTTTAAATTTGTCGGACAATATGGAACGCATCTGGATGCTCCTATTCATTTCGTTCGGAATACGAGATATTTGGACGAACTGGATTTGAAGGAATTGGTACTGCCGCTTGTGGTCATCGATAAGTCTAAAGAAGCGGCGGAGAATAACGATTACTCCTTAAGCGTTGAAGATCTGCTGCGCTTCGAAGAGGAACACGGCCATATCGAACCCGGTACGTTCGTCGCGCTGCGTACGGACTGGAGCAAGCGCTGGCCGGATGTGGAAGCCTTCAACAACAAGGATGACGATGGCCATAGCCACGTGCCCGGCTGGTCTCTGGAGGCGCTGAAGGTTTTGTTCGAGGAGAGAAAAATTAAGGCGATCGGTCACGAAACGTTCGATACGGATTCCAGTCTCGATTATCGGAGAAACGGGTCGCTTATAAGCGAATACTATGTGCTGGAGCAGGACACTTATCAAGTAGAGCTATTAACGAATCTGGACAAGGTTCCGGCAACCGGCGCCGTCATTTTCAATCTTGTCCCCAAACCGGAGAAAGCTTCCGGCTTCCCGGTCCGGTCATTCGCCATTTTGCCCTGAGCTTTGAGCTTTAGCTGACAGAGAAAGTCATCTACAAACCATGACTTTATGACGTGGTCTGCGGCGGCAGCTGGGTGAAGAAACCGGAGGCTGCGGGGCGACCTGGCGCCGCCGCAGTCACCCTGCGTTTCGAATAGATGATCCTGGCTTTCGTCTTGCCAGGTCTCTATAGTTTTATTATATTTCCTCGTATCCCGTCACTTCTCGAACGAACTTTTCCAGTGCGGTGACATCGGTAATATTCTTATTGCAAACTTCGCTGTCCACGCATACATAGTTCCCGATAGCCTTGTAGTAGTCAGGCGAAGCTTTGGCCGGTCTGTGTTTCGTAATCGCAGAGAATAAAGCAACGTCTTCATGGCGATTGCAAAAAAAGCACACGCCCTTGTTCGTCGGAGTAAATCTACCCTCGATGCCGACGAATTTCCCGTTCAGAGGATAGACAAGAAACAATTTATTTGTCGCTATATCTACCCAGCCCAGATAAGTGAGATGGCGGTAATCGAGAGCGGTCAAATCAGGCTGCTTCATTTTTTTGATTTTAGGGAACAGCTTGTTAAGCTGCTTTCCCGTGATTTGCGGAAACTCCGCCAAATAAGGCTCCAACGACTCCAGATAGTGCTGGAATTGTTCGGCCGTATGAAGCGTTGCAATCTTCTCCAGCAATTGTTGTTGAAGCTCTGTGGCATCCGGGAACGCTTCGATCATTTTCGATTGAGCGCTGTATCTGACCGATTCCACCACTTTCGGGTCGGAAACGTTGCTGCAGGCACTCTTAAGCAGGCCTGTCTGCTTTTTGATTAAGTTATATTGGTGGTTTCTAATGAATGGTTGGTTCATGCTCTCAGCCCCTTATTTTTTATAAAAGCGAAAACAAGGTGCAAAGCCCATTATTAGAAACGATATAAGCTCTCTCGGGCGACATGCTCTAATAACTGTCCGCCCATGCAAAGTATCGCCCTAATGCCAGGCTTTGCATGAGCAGCTTCTTCTTCCGGCAATTGAAATTGCCATCCTTAACACCCCCAGTCATCAATCAGTATATACATACTTCTGCCCCCGCATCAATCCCAAAAACAATTATAAAGAGTATATACGGGTTGAAACACCGCAAGTTTATAACATTTTACTAAGGCCTAATTTAAGTTAAAAGCTGTTCAGGACGGAGTCATCTTACCTTGCTTAAACAAAACAAGAAGCTGCGCCTCTGCTATACCAAAGGGCAGCTTCTTATCATTCTTTACGTCTAAGACAATCTGACCAGGCTGTAGTTTTTCTTGCCCTTGCGGATAATGATGAAGCGTCCGCCGATCGCTTGATCGGCTGTCACGACCAGTTCCAGATCGTTGATGCGCTCGCCGTTGATCGAGATTGCGCCCTTCGTAATGTCCTCGCGGGCCTGCCGCTTGGACGGCTCAATGCCTAGCTCGACCAGCCATTCAACGATATTTTTGGAATCCCGTGTGGCTTCGTACGTCGGCATTTCCTTGAAGCCCTGCTCGATCTCGTCCGCGGTCAACGATTTAATATCCCCGCTGAACAAAGCGGCTGTGATCCGCTTCGCCTGCTCCAGCAGCTCCTCGCCATGGACAAACCTTGTCATTTCTTCGGCGAGTGTTTTTTGCGCTTCGCGCTTATGCGGCTCGGTCCGTACCTTCTCCTCCAGCTCGTCAATCTGCTCCTTGGACAGGAAAGTGAAGTACTTCAAGTATTTCACGACATCGCGGTCATCGGTATTGGCCCAGAACTGGTAGAACTCGTAAGGAGTCGTTTTGTTGGGATCTAACCAGATCGCCCCTCCTGCCGTTTTGCCGAATTTCGTGCCATCAGCCTTCAGCATTAGCGGAATGGTCAGACCGAATGCTTTAGCCTCAGGTCCTTTCTTCTTGCGAATTAGATCCAGACCGCTTGTAATGTTGCCCCATTGATCGGAGCCTCCGATTTGCAGCTGTACGTCTTCATTCTCATACAGATATAGGTAGTCAATCGACTGCAGAATCTGGTAGGAGAATTCCGTGAACGAAATTCCGCTTTCCAGCCGGCTGGCGACAACATCTTTGGCAAGCATCGAGTTGATGCTGAAGTTTTTACCGTAATCGCGCAGAAATTCGATAATATTGATTTTGTGCGTCCAGTCGTAGTTATTGACCATGCGAATTTGGTTGTCACCTTCGGTGATAAACAGCTTTTTCAACTGGGCCGTCAGCGCCTCGACATTGGCCTGGACTTGTTCCAGCGTTTGCAGAGAGCGCTCCGTTTGGCGGCCGCTCGGATCGCCGATCGTCCCCGTTGCGCCGCCGATCAGAATGACCGGACGATGGCCGGCAAGCTGGAAGCGTTTCAGTACCATGAATGGAATCAAGTGGCCGATATGCATGCTGTCGCCGGTCGGGTCCACACCACAGTATAATGAAATGGATTTCTCATTAGTCAATTCGCGAAGCCCTTCGGCGTCGGTCTGCTGATTGATGGCGTCGCGCCATTCGAGTTCGTCAATAATATTCATTGCCTTGCCACTCCTTCAATTAATATCTGCCATAGTAAGATGATTTTACGTTGAAAATAAAAAAACGCCCCTTGTCTATTGTAGACATAGGGACGATTGTATAACCGCGTTACCACCCAGATTGCACCATGGAACCCGGCGCTTGCGCGCTCCATTCGTGCCGCTCTCGGCGAGATATCGTTCGCCATTCCGCTCGGCATTACCCGAGATACTCCAGAGTGTAATTCGCCGTCTTAATGTGTATCGGGTTCCACTACCCCCGACTTTCTGGAACAGGGATTAAGCGACTACTGGGCTCTTTCAACGTATATCACATATAAGATTACAGATCAGTATAGTGAATTAATTTATCGATGTCAACCGGATGGAGCTTATTTATATGATTATTCTATAAAGCGTCCTATTCCGAACACAAGGCAGCCGATCAACGATGAAGCTTAAGTCTACTCTACCTTAACTATAAATGCATATAATCCGCTTTTATTCTTCCCCCACTCGGCACGAATGGAGTATATATACTCCCCTTTTTCCTCCGGAAGAGTAAACTTGTTAGACTCAAGTTCAACCTCTTCTCTGCTTTCCTGCCCCTCCCATCTGGACAGGATCATGCGGTCCGGCTTTCCCGAAAATTTAATGGTAACTTCTGTACCCGGTGAAACGGTGACCGACTCCGTGTCTTTGACCAAATAATTCGGTCCAGGTGCATCTGCAACGACGTTTTTCCAGGCGTACGTGCCCAGAACGACCGGGATTTTGACATCACCGGCGTTTAGGCTTGGCGTTGGCGGACGGCTGCCGCAACCGACCAGCAGGACGGCCAAGAACGTGAACAAAACAGCCCATTTTCTCATCCCTTCTCCCCCTATACTTATATATTTTCCAAGCTAAGCTTCTGTTTCCTTGGCTAATCAAGGTCTCCGCATGTGCCATAGATTCAGCTTGCCTGCGTTATGGACGAAGGCTGCTCTAAGCATACCATCCGGGCTTGACTTCTTCAAAACCATGGTGATCTTCTATCACTCTATGGAGCTTTTCCAACATCTGATCCAGTTCCTCCGGCTTCACCCGCAGAATCCATACGATGGATGAAAAAATACTCATCGCCAGATACAAGGAATATAACTTCCAGAAAAGCTCATCCGGCTGGCTCCCCTTGTGATACCCTACGATTTGACCGATCGCAAAAGGAACACTCACTTCGCTGCTGAATAATCCCGTTTTCAAAAATTCATGGATCGGGTCGCCCCAGTCATAGCGGTTAAAATCAATAATCCCCGCCAACTTCTCATCCTTAATGATCAAGTTCCCGACATGAAAGTCATCATGCTGAAATAAGTTGGGACGCTGCTTCATCAGATGAATATAGTCATCGATAAAAGACCCGATCCGGGGAGCCTCCCTCAGCTTATAACCGCAAGCTTGATACTGCTCTATGTACTGTCTGTGCTTCTTATATTTGCGTTCGAACCATCCAGGGACTTCAGCAGGAGCGGTATATTGATGCATCCTGAGCAGCTCTTCCCCCGCCTCCTTCCCAATGGCATACTGGGCTTGTTCGGATAAAGCGCCGATATGCTCCTCGGCATCTTCACCTTCAATATAGGATAGGAGCATGTATCCTTTATCCAACGGCTCCACGGCTCCGAAATCAACCGGTCTCGAGCATTTTACGTTGTATTTCTCCATTTTTTGCAGGACATTGAACTCGCTTTTTTTGGAGTTCCAGTGCTTCAAATCAAACATTCGCAAAAGATACCGCCTACCATCCGGATGTGAGACACGGTATTTCTCGTCATTCGAATAGCCTTTATGAATGCGGACAAGCTTGTGATCTCCCGTCAAATACGGGATGTACCGGCCTAGCCTGGAAAGAGCCTGATCGTCCATGAATCCTCCTTTCACTTTCTTGAATGAAGTCCGACATCATGATGGTTTATCCGTATTATAGCGGAGATGCCGATGTTTAGCTCGTTATTTTTTCGAGCAGTCCGAATGAATCCGTCATTGACATCCTGATGTTCAAATTAATATAATCTGGCGTCCCAATCGTCATTTTCCTGGTTATATCCCTTCTCAATCTCGATGGTTCTCGGGCTGAACCTTGCCCTTCCTCCGATTCATATTGATTCGCGGAACAACCTTCCACAAATGTCATAAGTAAATGCTCATGTCCATTTTCCACTTGATAGCCAACAACTCCAGGGACTGGAAGCTTGTCCTCTAATCATCGCAGCCTTTCAGCCTCATCACACAAACTTTCCGGATACTCTATACACTATATTTTTAAAATAAGCTCCTGACGGAGACCTGAGGGAAAGCCAACGTCGCATCCGGGTCGGTGAAGACATCGCAAAGACGAGCAAAAATACATTAAAATCGTGCCCTTTTCCAAAAAGAAGGCGAAAGACGCTCAAATGTGCACGTCTTTTTCACAAAATGGGGCCATTTCGCAAAAATCGCTCCAAAGACATGCATTATTGCTCTAGAATAGGGCATTGCGTGGCTTTTTCTAAAAAAGACGTGCATTATTGCTTTAGAATCAGGTATGTAGCGACTTTTCTCCAAAAAGACGTGCATTATCGCTTTAGAATAGGGCACTCCGCGGTTTTTTCTAAAAAAGACCTGCAGTTTTGCTTGTCTTTTACACCATCCGGTAGACGATACGGGGTTGTCCAAAAAAGTTCACTACTAAAACGAAAATCAAGGCTTATCTGCCGAATTTAAGCTGCGAAAGTTGAATTATTAAGCTCTAATATATTCAAAGATTGATAGGAATTATCTTTATTATCTCTTCCGGGTTTATTATTTTGCTTGGTAAACTCAATGGTTCGTTTTTCATAGATATACCTCTGATATTAAGCTTTCTTCCTCTCTGTTCCAAAATTGACCATCAATATAATCGAAATTCTTCAATAAACTGTAGAAGCCTTTGTTCGGAATAATCCAAGTCTACTCGCCTACTGTATCCATTGACTCCTGCGAATTTTGTAATGATTATATGGCTCGTTGTCGATCTCAATCCTGTTCACAAGGTCAAACCCGCATTTTTGAATCACTTTATTGGAGGGCAGGTTATGGGTCAGAGCTACCGCGTTCAATTCCTCCACCTTCGTGTGCTCAAATAAATACTTGATTGTCGCCTGTACGGCCTGGGTAGTGTACCCCATACTTCTATGATCTCTGGAGATGGCAAACACAATCTCTCTATTTGGCGGCGGTAATTCCTCCTTTATCCCCGTACAGCACCAGCCTATAAACTCGCGGTTGCCTTCAAAATAATTCCTAGACGAAGACGAAGCTGACCAATATGCCCTCCTTCTGTGATCGCTCGGAGGAATTTTTTATTCTCGACCGTTTCATAATGGATTAACCAGTGAAGCCTTTGCTCCTTAGGAACGTTCCAATCCGGCAAATACTGTGTAATCTCGGGCTGTTGCGTCAGAGCATATAAGTCATCCAAATCTTCAACTCTATATTCTCGTAAAATAATTTCGCTGCATTCAATGGTGAACTCATCGTCCGCGCTCTTAAGCTTCTTATCCGCATTCATATAAACCCTCCTATCCTAAACTTTGCTTGATCTCCTGAAAACGACGAAGTTTGTCCGGGTTCATGACCATATAAATGTTCAAAATTCGTCTTGAGCGCGGTTCCCGGTGAAAACAAATTGCCAGAACGGCTCGCCATTGGCGGGTTAACAGCACCCCGACCTCCCCGTTCAAATGAACGGCTGCCATCTCCCCGTCGAAGGTGCCTTTGGTCTTCACGCCACGCAGGAAAGCAAGTACGCGGTCCATGCCAAAGATCGGCCTGTAGGCTGCTTTTGTTTTGCCGCCGCCATCCGTAATGAGCGTCACTTCTTCCCGCAAATGCTTGACGAGGCCTTGGACGTCCCCGGTTTGAACGGCATGAATGAACTGTTTGACAAAAAAGGCCGCCACTTCACCTGACTCTTCCTCCAAGCCCTCTGCCGGCTCCGGTGCTGCCTGATTCATCTTCTGCTTGGCCCGGCTGAATATTTTCCGGCAGTTGCTCTCGGTCCGCTCCAGCATCCCAGCTATTTCCGGGTAGCTATATCCCAAAATATCCTTCAGGATAAAGAGCGCCCGTTCCTGCGGAGACAAAGTTTGCAGCATGACCAGCAGCGCGTATCTCACTCGCTCGTCCCTTTCCGCCTTCTCTTCCGGCTGTCCATCGATGCTGTCCAGGATCGGCTCCGGCAGCCACGGGCCCACATACTGCTCCTTCTGGCGGGCACCGGACTGCAGTAAATTAAGACAGCGGTTAATTGTCGTTTTCACTAAATAGGATTTTGGGCTTACCACCTGGTTCCAATCCTGCCTGGATAAACCTACAAATACATCGTGCACGATATCTTCCGCATCCGCTACCGATCCCAGCATGCGGTAAGCGATCCGGAACAGTTGGCCTTTGTAATCGGAGTAAAACTCTTCGAGCAACAACTCCATCTCCTTCCCGTTTAATCAACCGGCACCCTCCAGACTTGATGCGCCTCTGCTCTTTCTGACATATTATACTTCTCTCTAAGCTGAATGTCACAAATCGGGGGGCTTGATTGTCTTAACTAATGCAAGCAAACATTTAATCAGGAGGAATTGGAAATGAGTCTAAGAATCAATCACTATCAAGCAAATTCTGGGGCCTACGAGGCCATGATGGCACTGGAAGCCTTCGTCAAAAAAAGCGGCTTGGATCCGGTCTTATACGAGCTGATTAAAGTGAGGGTTTCGCAAATCAACGGCTGCTCATTCTGTATCGATAAGCACGGTAAAGATATGCTGAAGAATGGCGAGAGCATCGACCGCCTCCTGCTTCTGACCGCATGGCGTGAAGTCTCCCTTTATTCGGACAAGGAAAAGGCCGCTCTGGAGCTGGCCGAGCATGTTACCAACATTGGGGAAGCCGGAGTGCCGGACCATGTGTACGATCAGGTTCGTGCCCATTTCGACGAGAAGGAATATATTGACCTGATCATGGCGATCAATACCATCAACGGCTGGAACCGGCTCGGAATAGCTACCGGAATGTCGCCGGGCTGTTTCGTCCGCTAATTTTCCGGCTTCGAGCGGATCCGTTATTATCATAGCAATACGACAAAGGCAGGCCTACCCTCGTTATCCGAAGGATGGTCTGCCTGTTTTTCGTTCCTATCCTATTGTCCCAGTAGATAATTTGAAGTTTCCGCCCCGTGCAGCTTCTAACGTTTACTTCCCCTCCGGTTGGTGCTCCTGCTGCTCCATCACGACAGAACCGTCATCCAGTCGAAGCCAGGTGTCGAACCGTCGTTCACCGGCGTGAAGGCGAATCATTCTTGCGCCGCGCGGGAACCCTTCGCGTCCGTACGTATTGAACCCGGTCGCCCGTCCGTAACAGAGCCTGATTCCGTGAAGCCAGCCGGTATAATCGTTGATATGGTCATGCCCGACGAAGGTTCCCATGACGTCGCCCCTTTCAACCATGGCCGAGAATAATCCGCTGTTCACCTGCGGACAGCATACTTCCTCATACTTATGCCCGTAACACACCTCTCGCTCCCATACTTCGCGGTACTCAGGCAGCGGAATATGGAGAAAAGCAAGTCCCGGCAGCGGGCTGCCCCCATTCTGTGCCGTCAAGCGGACGGATTCGCGCTCATACCAGGCGACCTGGTCTCGCCGAATCCAGTCATACCCTTTGACATGCGGAATACAGGACATATTTCCGGAATCGAAGAAATAAAGCACCGCTCCGGTTTTCCCATCCGCATTTTGTATTTGTATTATATAATTTCCGACTCCGCTGATTTCGTCCGGGCCGGGTTCGGCAACCGCATAGCGGTATTCCGTCACCGCCTCCATCAGTTCCTGTCTCGTAATCTGGGCTTCCGTATCATGATTGCCGAATACTACCGCCCATGACACCTGATGATCCTCGACAACGGAAACGGCGGCGCGAAACGATTTAACAGGGTCATGACATCTTCCTGCGGTAATCACATCACCGGTAAAAACGACAAGATCGGGCTGCTCCTCCCGAATTACCATCTGCATCAGTTCGCGGGAGCGGGTATTTTCCCGTTCGCTATCCAGTCCGGGCTCTCCCCAATCATTCCAATGGACATCCGTAAACTGCGCAATCGTAAAGGTGTTATTTTCGCGAAAAGTGAACACAGACTTCATAGGAATCTGTTCCTCCCATCTTAATCTTGCAAGGATGCGGTAAGCTTGCTTGCCTTCCATTCCTGAAAAACTAACGACTGCCGTATAGCTGAAGCCAATAACCGCTCGGCTGCTTCATCGGGCAACATACCGCAATATCAATTTAATTGAATGCGCTTTCGAAGTTTAGCCGTACGCAGCAGCCACCCTGTCAAATGGAGCCCTTCCTCCGGATAAAATCAAACTAACCTTCACCCACTCCTTCACTACTCCGCCAATCTGATTTCTACATTTTTCTCCTGCAGGTGCCTGATCCATTCCGCAGGGCAATTCCGATCGGTCACAATCATCGATACTTCCTGAAGATCTGCAATTTTGGCAAATGTAGTCACCCCCAGCTTGGAATGATCGGCCAAGACGATTGCTTCTTCCGCGCGCTCGATCATTTTGCGGGAGATGCTTGCCTCGTTGACATCGTAGTCCGTAATTCCATCCACCAGCGAGATACCTCCGACGGAAATAAACGCTTTATGAACCTTAAACTGCTCAAGCATCCGTTCTGTCAGTGATCCGCCAGCCGACTGCAGCTTGATGTCCACCTCGCCACCGGCAAAAAAGATCCGTCCCGGAAACATCTCCGCCGCCAGCAGCATGGCCGAGATCGAATGTGTAACAATCGTTACATCTGACCGATCGTGCAAATAACGGATCACTTCAACTGTAGTCGTCCCGTTGTCAATCATGATCGTTTCCCCGTCTTTGACGAGCCGGGCAGCGCATCTGCCGAGCGCCTCCTTCTCCTCCCGGTGCATTTGCGCTCTTTGCAAAAACGGTGGCTCGATCATGTTCAGTCGCGTTTTGACGGCCCCGCCGTACACTTTTTTGAGCAGGCCTTCTTTTTCCAACCGATCCAGATCACGGCGTATCGTTTCCATCGAAACGTTCAACTGCTCCGATAACTGAGGTACCCGGACCTTTTCCTCTTTCATCAGTTGCTCCAGAATCGTCCTTTTCCGCTCTTCAAAGGTTAATGACATCCCTTCACCTCCTGAAATCACCAAATCGGGCGGAACTCCTCTGCAAAACCACATTCTAAATGACTGTTCTGTTGGTTTTTATCTATAATACAAACCATTCTTGACTGTTGTCAATGGATTTTTGTTGTATGATGTGGTTTTTGTATTGGTCAGCCACAAAAAAAAGAGAGAGAACCTTAACGTTCTCCCTCTTCCTTCACATTCACTCTCAAGCTAGCCGTTCCCGTTCCCAAACCTTCTGGCAGCTCTGGCACGAGCCCGTTCGATCTCGATCTCCCGATTGCGAAGCCCGGCCTCGGTCACGAGTGAATCCAGCAAACGGCGGGCCGCCAAAGCCACTTCATCGACAGCGCGATCGAACGCCTCCTCGTTCGCCTTCGAAGGCTTGTTATAGCCCGATAGCTTCCTTACGAACTGGAGGGCGGCCGCCTGTACCTCCTCATCGGTGGCCGGAGGATCGAAATTGAACAAGGTTCTGATGTTTCGGCACATAGCTTTCTCCTTTGGATAATCGTTATCTATTATCCATCTTACTACTTATTGATCACACTTGCATCCATATACATTACTTCCCACAGATGGCCGTCGAGATCCTCGAAACTCCGCTGGTACATGAATCCATGGTCCATCGGCTCGTTCGTCTGCTTTCCTCCGGCGGCCAGAGCCCGGTTAACCATTTCATCCACCTGTTCCCGGCTCTCTGCCGACAAGGCGATGATCGCTTCCGTACTCTGCGTGGCATCGGCAATTTCCTTCTTGGTGAAATCTTTAAAGCGGCTTTCCACCAGAAGCATGGCAAAGATATTGTCGTGTATTACCATGCAGGTCGCCTTGTCATCCGTAAATTGGGCATTGAATTCAAACCCTAATGCCGTGAAAAAATCAATCGACTTCTGCAAATCTTTAACTGGCAAATTAATAAAGATGTTTTTCGTAATCATTTTCATTGATATCACCTCTAGGTTTATGAATTACTTTGATTGTAGCACATGACCCGACAGCAAATTTCTTATGGATTGCTATGATGACGACAATGACAATGACAACGAAAAAGTCAAGGGAACGATATTTAAACCAACCCGATCTTTATTTATGGATGTCTGCCTGGATTTCATAAGCTGATTTGCCTCTAATTGCACTTGAAATCGCAGCTTTTTCAGAAACCGCTTTATTGATCAACCTAGCTGCGATTTTCAACTTACTTTTCGTCCATTGCCCTATTGTTCATTGAATTTACCTGCGCTAAAGCGTTTACCATCGAAGCGATGGTTTTCTTCACTCAGTGAGAGCGGTCCCGGCTCATAATGAATGGGTATGCTGAAGAACGCGATTAAGAAACTGGTTCATCAATAAAGGCAGCGAAATGAGAATGGGCGGATCGTCCAGGCGAGGTGTACGCAGCATGACCTGCTGATAAGGAACTGCGGAATAAGGCTCCACAATAATGGGCTGCCTGGACCGGGTACGCAAGGTGGTATGCGGCAGCAGAATATCCTTCGCCTGCATCCCCCAAGAAACTGATGTGGCCATTAAATAGTAGGTGCCCGGCTTAACCCCCTCGAAGCAAAACTCCCCGACGGAGGACAGAAGAGTTCCGTATAACGGAATCCCTTCGGGAATAGGCTTGGCAAACAAGCCGATCAGAATGACCCCTTCGAACGGAATCTCTGACTGGATATTCCCTTCTACACGTGAATACGCGCTTGCCGATGCATGAGAGACAGACCAGCGCTCCAGCCTCTGCAAGGAACGGAAATGGTTATCCGCCTGCAGCACCTGATTCCGAAAGTCTGCCGGAGTCACGCCTACCCGTTCGGTAAAGCGGGTCGTGAAGGTTCCGAGACTCTGTTGGCCGATCTCCAGACCGATATCGCGAATGCTTAAATTCGTATTTAACAATAAATCCTTGGCCTTCTGAAGCCTCAGGGAGGAAATATAATAGAGCGGAGGAAGCCCCATCCGCTCCTTGAAAATCCGGGCGAAATGATAGGGGCTGTAAGCCGCATAACGAGCCAGACGGTCAAGCGATAACGGTTCATAGATATGCTGGTGAATATAGGCAATGACCCCGTCTATTTCCGGATATCGGTCGGTCACAGTCCCACACCTCTCTTCTGCCGGGATCGGAATAACAGAACGTTAGTTCGTGTAATATTATATATTAATGAGCTCACCTAATCAACTGTTCAGATGAAAAAAATGGTTCCGCTGCATGAACCGTTTTTATAGAAGCCCGGGACAGCCAAGAAACTAGAGAAAAGGACCAGACAGGATCGGCAAAGTGCACGACCAAAAGAACGAAGACCAGCAAATGTGCAGGTCTTTGCAGGCATTATGGCCGATATCCGCAAATGACATGCAAAAGTGCAGGTGAATTTGGCAATTTTGGCTGGCTTTCCGCTTTTGGCGGGAAAAGACCTGCAGATTTGTCCGTCTTTCCCAAGATTTGCCGAATTCGTGCAAAAAGACATGCACTTTTGCTCTTCTTTGGGGACAGTACCGACAAAGTGCACGTGTCTTGGCCGGGTTTTGACGGATTCTTGCCAATAGACATGCATTATTGCTTGTCATGGATGTATGCTTCTTTACTTTCGTTCCCCGGCACTCCGCGGCCTATGGACTTTTTCGCTATATGGGATAATAACGCAAAACTTTACATACCAGCTTACAGATCATATCGATATTTTCAGATATAAAGTTCATCTATTCCCTGAGCATGGCAGCCAACAACAGGTCACCAGCCGGTAACAGGATGGTCTTGTTCTATTCTAATGCGATACAAATTCATTATCCGCACCTGCTCCTCGCTTAGCTTCCGCTGGTCCCAGTACATATGCATCAAGCTATATTCGAAGATTTCCTTTAATTTTAGAAACACAGGAATTTGCTGCAGCGTTTTATCGGAAATGGCATGCTCCATAAGATATCCGTCAATTAGTGAGGCGAAAATCGATTTCCCGTAATCGCTTATATTTCCCTGCCCAGCGAAGGTATAGTGAAGCGCGGAATAAAACGGAACCGCCAGATCGTACACCCAGTAATGCTTCTCGCAATCCTGAAAATCTATCATAGTGACCGATTGGCCTGGCCCCACTACAATATTCTCCAGCCATAAGTCCCCGTGAATCATCCCATAAGTCGCTTCCTCTATCGGCAGCGCTTTGATCTCCGAAATGACGGCATGAGCCCGCTCCCGGATTGTTGTCTCTTCCCTGGGGATGTATTGATCGAATTGATATTCTTCCTGATGATGCCAGTCCCCAATATATTTGAAGGGGCGGCTTTTCTCGTACTCTTTCGTCAAGCGATGCATCCGCCCGATTTGCCGGCCTAATGATTTTAGAACTGAGGCCCTCCACTCCGTCCGTTCCAGATGAGAGCCCGGAGCAGCCTTATAAAAGACCACCAGATCGTCCCCGGGAAGAATCGTTTCCACCACATGCCCGTTTACCGAGGGAACGGCAGGCGAAACTCCAACTCCCTGTTCGTACAGAAAATTAGTCCACTGGACTTCTTCCAATTGCTCTTCATAGGTTCTGTATTGGCCGATCCGTGCATAATATATCCCTTGATTTCCGTAACAGCGGTACATTCCGTCGCTCACGGCTTCAATTTTTTGCAGAACGACAGGATACCTTTCATTAAGAAAATTCAAGATATCTTCACTCACAAGTCCGCACCTCCTCACCATCCTCTTGGTTCCATGCAGGTTAACCCGGTTCGATCAACAACTTGCTTACCCGTCCGTTGAGGCGGTCACGATGCTCTACTGCTGTTCCTTAGTCCAATAATTCCCTCATATAAGCCTTGCGGTTTTCTAAAAATCTCCTCGTGATCTGGTAATGGGAAGTTTCCTCGTATGGGATCGGACGGATCGGCGGTTCGTCAAATTGATAAATCTCCGCATCGGGATAGCCCAGCAAAATAGGAGAATGAGTGGCGATAATGAGCTGCGAATCTTTCTGCAGCTCGTGGATGATGCTCAGAAAAGCAAGCTGCCTTGCCGGGGAAAGGGCGGCTTCCGGCTCATCCAGCAGATAGATTCCTTTCCGCCCGAACCGGTTTTGGAACAGCGCCAGGAAGGACTCTCCATGCGAATGCTCATGCAACGATTTTCCCCCGTACGCCCGGTAGATTCGCGGGTCTTCCTTGGCTATCTCGTCTATGTGGTTGGCGAAGGAGTAGAAGGATTCCGCCCGCAGGAAGAAGCCCTGGTTGATCTTGGGCAGCCACGAAAGCCTTATATAGTCCCCGAGCCTCGCCTCGGAGGCTGCAAGCTCAAACAGATTGTTCCGGCTCCCTCCCGCGGTATTAAAACCGCATTGGTAGGCGATTGCCTCCAGCAGGGTAGATTTCCCCGAGCCATTCTCTCCGACGAAGAAGGCTACATTTTTTCTTAGCTTCAAGGTCCCCAAGGTTCGAATCGAAGGAATACTGAACGGATATTCCTTAGGGTTGCGGATCTTGTCCTTCAGCAGAGTAATTTCATGAAGATACATGATCGGATGATTCACCTTTCGTTACTGCTATATTGCTTAGAAAACATAGCTTTTGCTCTATCATAACAGAAACGTTACGTCTATTACCTCCTATATTCTCCTGCGAAATCATAGATATTATCTTACAAAGTTCATAGCAGACTATTTCGGTTGCCAAACTCTCATTTTTGCTTGGTTGCAAAGTATGAACTTGCACACAACCTCAATCCTTAAACCGTGATTACTGTCATTTTTTACAATGAATTTTATAAAATTTGCTTTTTCTTGTAACAACATCACTTTACAAAGCGTCATTAGTTTGAGGGAAGTAAATTATTAAACTAAAGACAACAAACAAAATTTTTTATGTTTTTACTTACATTATTTGATTTTATTTACAAATATGGAAACTTATTGTAGTCTATTACCTAAAGGAGGCGAAAATATGAAAAACAAAAAACAATTACTTTTGACGTCTGTAGTTGCCATGCTTCTAGTAATACCAAATATTTCTTATGGGGCATCTTCTAATTTACACAGGGACGATGATCGTGTAATTCGTATTAATGCCCCAGAGTCAAAGATTTCCAACGAAGTTATGAACATGCTAACGGGAGGTAAAGATTTAGAAGAGTTAAAAAAGAAAGAGGAGATGGCAAATGACTTACAGCAGTTAATTACCAATGTTAAAAATGCAGGCTTTGAACCGGATGGCTTCTATTATGATGATGATGGAAATTTAGTTCTGCAATACCAAAATTTATCGCAAGAGATTAAAGATACCGTATTGAGTAAAACAAGTTATACGGAATATTTAAAATTTGAAAAAGTGAAGTACACTAAACAAGAATTAAAGGAAGCGAAAGAAACGATCGATACTTACATCCGTTCTTATGGAATTAATGGTGTATCAGTCGTATATAAAGATCCGGAAAACAAAGTTATTGTAATTACGGATGTTAATCAAACCAATCCGGAAGAAGTTAAAGAACGTTTAGCAGATGTTATCGACGAAAATATGGTAGGTTATATGAATTTGAAGTTTACGGATCAATTAACAATAAATCCAGGAGATAAGATTAACGATGGCGCGGGGGATTGCACAGTAGCTTTTAATGGTAAAAGTTCTGGCAATAAGGAAGTATCTGTCACTGCAGGTCACTGTAGACAATATGCTAACCAGATTTGGAAAAAGGGAAGTACTAATATTGGAACATTTACAACTGCTACATCTATAGGTGATAAATCGGACGCCGGATATATTGAACTCTATAGCAATCATTCTAGAGGGGTGCTGGAAAGAAAAACCAGTATTCCTGTTGCACAGTATGATTGGTACGGTACTCAGAACGTAGTTGGTAACGGCTTCCAGATCAGTGCCTCTAAATCGGATCAACTTCTAGCAATCCGTGTTGCCTTTACTGGTGTAAGCGCGAATGGATACAATGATCTTAGTTTAGGTAAAATTACTACGGGTTCACCTACAATAAAAGGAGACAGCGGTTCCCCCGTTCTACAATTTATTTTACACAACCCTGATAAGAATAGAAGCGAATACAGAGTAGTTGGGGTACTTAAAGGTGTGGCTGAAGATCAAGATACAGGCGAAGTATACACTGTCTATTCAACATCAAATAATGTATGGAATGATTTGAATTTAAGTTCTGTTTACCTTGCGGATTAATTAATATAGTATTATAATTTATTTTTGCCGATGGGATATACCATCGGCTTTCCCTTTACATCAACCTTCAGATATAATCCCCTACCTTTTCACGGTGCCGAAGGAGATTTTCATACCGGGAGCATAAGCTAAATAGGAATCCATGTTAAAAAGCCCGGAAAGCAGGACCTCAGCTTCATATTGTCTGCGTGCTTCCTCCGGGGTCAATCCCCGCTTCTCTAAAGAACGGACAAACTGCTCTTGGTTTCCCGGTTTGGCCGCGAATCCGTCCGCCTGGATAGAGCGAAACAGATCTTCCTTATCCGGCTGCTCCATCGTTTGATCCAGGAAATTCACCTTATCGCTTACTCTGCACTGCACATTCCGCAAGCCCAATTGGCTCATGTATATAGGGAGCTTAATGCCGATGTTTCCGTCTTTGCCCGTTCGGGCCCCGTCCTTCTCATACAGCTTCCGTCATTGTAATACAGCCCTCGGGTGTTCCTTAAATAGTCCACCTTGTTATCCCAATAGTACTCGGTCATCGAATCAAGCTCCTTTTTGAAAATGGATTGGTCCTACCTTGGCCGGTTGAAAAGAGAAAGCAATTTTCAAGAAGTATAAGCATCGTGAGTATACCTTCAAAGTGGTCTGGCTGAATACATGGCCGAATTCCAGATGCAGACGATGAAGCTCCGATATCCGCCTTTTCCAGCAACCTGTGCTGAGCATCGGCCGCGAGCGGGAAGGATATTGGGTCAAATAAATGAGAGCCAGGGGGGTAGCAGCATACGGGATTGACCGGATGGCGGACTGCGGTGAAAGTCTAACCAATGGGAATCGGTTTAAGATGAAGTTTGAAGAAGGTCGGTGGGGAACATGGCTTTTTCCAATCATACCGGGCATCATTTCTACCATGAAATTCATAGAGATCCACAAAGTTCCAAAAAAAGGCGGGGGGCTTTATCTTCAGTCCCGCCATTCCGTTCCTCGAACCGGTTATTCAAATAGTAACAGCCACCGCTTAATACTTCAAGACAAGGATAAACGGCTATCGCCGTCCTTTGGACAGGCGCGTTTACCGATGAAATATGAGAAAAACTCCTATCGGAGTATTTCATGGATGAGCGACCGCGTTTAAAGGATGTTTTTATCGCCAAATAGAATTTGAAGTTATTAAGGACGCAATAACTTATAAATTCTGATTGTGGTAAAAAAAGCTTCTAACGGAGCCATCTCGAAGATGAATAACCCGGTATTAGAAGATGCCAATTAGAAAGTTTGTTCCATTTTAATGCTTTAATGAACTTAAACTTTCTAATGTGGTAAGAACAGGTAACCGTGCTTAAGCAATGGGAGTCCCGTCTTTAACGGCCTCATCCGGACGCAGCAGAACGACATCCCCATCCTCCGGGACCCCTCCCAGCACCAGAACTTCGGAGACATAGCCCGCTATTCGCCTCGGAGGGAAATTGACCACCGCCACTACCTGGCGGCCTGTCAACTGCTCGGGCGAGTACCTTCTCGTAATCTGCGCACTGGAGCGCTTGAGCCCGAGAGGGCCGAAGTCTATCTCCAGCTTGATCGCCGGCTTCCGCGCTTCCGGGAACGGCTCGGCCTTCTTGATCGTCCCTATACGCAGATCCAGCTTCATAAAATCGTCTATCGTCGCCATTTCCATACCTCCTTTAAAGGTCTGCCGGGAATCCTTATGTCCCGACTTTCACCAATCGAACCGTGAAGCCCGCTAGGCCATTAAGTGATTCATCGCCGGAGCAGACCCTGGAATTTTCCTTTGGGGATCTTCTTTCCCAATCTATCATTTCGTTGATCCAACCGGCAGTTTCTGCGCCTCCCCGGCTGAATGTGCTAACTTCATCCATAGCAAAAGAACCGTCCACACGGATGGACCTCCGGCAGGCATACAGCCGCCATGAAAAATTATCTTCGTCGGATGCTGCCGTGCCAGCAGAATACGGGTCTAAATGGATTTCATCCAGCTAAATGGGCTCTTTCGGACGAAATATCGACAACTTACTGGAAAACCTACAGTTATTTTGTGCCAAAAGGGCGTTATCTGCAAAAAAGCACGAATCTAAGTGTAGTTTTTCCAGCTACTTCAATCATCCTCCGCCATTCACATCAATCTACCTGCATAAAATACAGTTAGATTGCCCCTCTCACGCCAAAAAAAACTTTACCCATGGGCATCATAGAGGAATTTCTTGCCGCAAAGCAATAAAGCTAAATCAATGCAGACAAGTAACGGATCAGCATCACCGCAATAATCCCGGTCACCACCGTACCAAGCAGGCTCCGGGTAAAATACGCCACGGCAAAAGCCGGCAGAGCGGCCAGCAGCCCGATCCACGACGGCGCCAAGGAGCCGCCGGACACCAGCAGCTCTTGAGCCAGCAAGGCGGACATGACCGCGATCGGAATATGCTGGAGCCAGCGCAGGCCCCATTCCGGCAGTTGTATGCGGCTCAGTACAACAAGCGGCAGCACCCTCGGCAGTAAGGTGACTGCCGATGCCCCGAGCAGCATCCATAGAAAACTCCATCTCACTTCCATTTCTCCACCCACACTCCTATACTTGCGGCAATCACAATGGCAATCAATACACCGGCGCTCTCGGACAGAAAGACCGATCCGGCCACCGCCACCACGACGGCGCTGATTGCAACGATGAGATCCAGCCCATATTTTTTGCGCTCGGTCAGTTGAAGCATGAACAGGCCGATGAACATGGCCGCCAAGGCGAAATCAAGCCCGTAGGCCTCCGGCGAAGCTATCCACTGCCCGAAGATTCCTCCCGCCAAATTGGCCAGCAGCCAGTTGAGATAGGCGGTCAGATTGAGTCCGAACATCCAGCGGTAGCTTCCCCTGGACCTCCCGGCCAGCTTGGTCACGGCGACGCCGAACGTTTCGTCCGTTAGCTGGGAGCCGATCACAACATTCTTCCATACGGGCAAATGGCGAAAATAGGGGGCCACCGCCGCACTCATGAGAAGATGGCGCAAATTGACAAAAAAGACAGTAAAAATAATGGCTGTGGCCGGGCTGCTCAAGGCAAGCATCCCGGCGGCGATGAACTGCGCCGATCCGGCATAAAGCAGCAGCGACATGAGGGCGATTTCCGCCAAGGATAAACCGGCCGTCTTCTCCAGCACACCGGCGGCAAATCCGATGCTTAAATAACCCAGCACCGTGGGTAGGCAATCCTTTACCCCTTGCATGAAGCTCTCCTCTTGACCGGCTGGATACCGCAAAAGAACTTCCTTTTTACTCATGGTTCCTCCATAGCTCTATTTTTCTATTTATTGATTAGCTCGTTTAAAATAATGCAACTGCTGCTCTGCAGGGGGAAAGCGGATAAAGCTGCTTTCTCACCCAATACAGGGCCTGCGCACAAATGATGGGGGATTAACCCGATCCAGCATAATGTTTGCCGCACTTTACTCCAAATCATTTAGCACGTCGGGCCTCCGCCCCGTCATCACGTGCACAAGATCGGGGTTATTGCGCCAGAGAGCATCCAGCCGCTCGGGACCGAAATGTGCCGTTACTTTTTCGATCATGATGTCATGTCGGATATATTCCGTCGCCACGAGGACGAGTACGGGATCATGGGTTTTTACCGCCCAGGAGGTAGATTGATCGCTAAAATTGGCGATGATGACCTCTTCCCCGTCCCGGGCCGCAATGGTGAGGTGCCCACCCGTCCGGTCGCGGACCACCTCGGGCGTCATGTAATCATGATGGAAAGTTGTTCCAATCGTCTCGTCCGGGGACCCGAACAGAACGGAGAAAACATGAACCCCTTCCCGCAGATGACGTTCCACTGCCGCCTGAATCATCGGAACCTGCGGCTCCCAAACCGAGAGCCATAGTTCTTTCTCAGTGCGTGCGATCATCTCTGTGATTTCATTCATGACCATCTCGTCGCTGCGGATGTGCCAGATCACGTCTATGTCCCGCTCCTGCTGCAGCATCGTCAACTCTTTCTCCAAATAGGAAAGCGATTCTTCGAACTGCTTTCTTAGCCGGTCTATTAACTCCTCCGCAGGCACCGGCGAATATTTAACCGGTTCGGAGGGCACCAGATGAACGGCCCCTTTGTCCATCAGCTTCCCCAGCACCTCGTAGATCATCGACCGGGGAACGCCGGAGCGCTTGCTGATTTCATATCCCGTAACCGGATGTGTCTTCAGCAATCCGACATAGGCCTTACACTCGTACGGCGAAAAGCCGAGCTTCTGCAGTTCTTTAAAAACAGCATCCATATTTCTCGCATCCCACCCTTTATTATTGCTCCTGCTTCCTCCGACCCGAACCTTCATTCCTTTAACCGGGTTATAGAAGTTATATTTATAGCTACTATAGTTTCGGCTGAAGAAAAACGGTTCATCTCCATGTGAACCGTTAATCATTTGTGAAGGTAGATTCGCGAGAATGTAACGCGCATGATTCCGGGCCGAAAACAACAGTTGTTATGTTACTAACAACTATAATTTGAAGACATTATGCCTGTCAAGATATACCGGTCATAATTCTGTTTGGTTTCGGAACAGAATGGTTTTCCTCCTATTCTTCCCCATGAAAAAGAACTCCTCCGGCCGATAAAGAAATGCCATTCATCCCATATCTCCTCCTTATTAACCGCTTAATAACAGGAGTGTACAGGAAATTTCCTTATAACAGAAATATATAAAACCAATATATTCAATAGGAAATATCTATAAAATTTAAACGAGATGCAGGGCGCTGGGCAAAATACTCCTTCCGGAGGCTCAGCGCCCGCTTCTCTGTCCACCCAGCGGGTGAAACGCTAGATATGCGGACTTCGCACCGTTTGCGAGTTGTCGGAGCTGTGGGCGTTTACTCTCTTATATCATATATAAATCCCGCATCATCCTTCCATCCGCATGGACCCAAACCATTTCCTGCAGATTGGCCGCAACATCTCCCGTTTCAAAATGAACGGCGACCTGCTTCTCACCCACGTTAAGATGAACCCGTTCCACTTTCGGCTCGGTTGGATACACATGAAGCACGCCGTCCTTTTCTTCGGCGCGGCAGTTCCACGTCCGCAAGCTTCCATGCTCGTCGTATGCCGCATATGCTTTGCCCAGCGCCACCTCGGCCAGGCATTTAAAATGCTCATGCACGTCGTTATCCTGCAGATTGGTCTCATGCCAATCCGAGATCATCCCGATGTACTGCTCGCCGATGACGAATTCCTGCGAAGGATATTTCAGCGTATGATGATGCCCTTCCTGCGCACGGCTCCGATCGCTTACCATCATCTGCTTGCTGATCTGCCTTGCCCGAACGTACGGGTCGGGAACAAACACCCATCTTAACGCTCCCAAATTCATGTCGACCATCTGCACGCAGTTGCCCAGCGCGTTCATCGTCTGCTCCAAATAGTACAGCTTGCCGGTCAGCAGATAAGCATACCAGGTGCTGTAGGTGCGCCAGGAAGTCCAGGCATGCGGCGAATTCAGCATATTCGGCTGGATGGCCACGTCATATTGCGATTCCCAGAACCGTCTGGTCGCCCCTCTTTGGCGTCCGTCCGGGATCAGAAGATTGGCCAGGCACTCATGTCCGTCCACCAGCTTCAGCGCCGCTTCCCGGTATACGGCACGCTCATTCTCCGGCTGCATCAGCGCAAATAACCCGAGCTGCAGCGCACTGCAGCTAATCATGCCGTCCTCATAAGTCAGCTCGCCTTCCGTATCGATGTCGCCGTCCGCCGCCGCCAGCTCATCCATCGCTCTGCGCACGGAAGCGGTATGCCGGACAAGCCGTTCACGCCATAGCGGATCATCGGCGGCCAAAGCTTGTTCCGCCAGGATCAGCTCCATCAGGCTCTTCGCCGGATAGATCACCGACGTATAATGTGTTTTCCCGGCGCGGTAGGAGCCGTCCGGGTGCTGTGCATGCCGTATGAGCCAATCCGCCAGATCAGAGGCTCTTTGCAGTACGGCTTCATCCCCTGTCGCTTCGTAGCGGTCGACCAGAATCCCCACCATGGAGCTTACGTTCTGGATTCTGTGCTTCACCAGCAGCGGTTCATGGCTTTCCATATCAAACATCAATGGGTAAATGGATTCCATAATTTGCTCCGTCCGTTCCAGCAGCTCCCGATCCGGAAAATACTGCTGTGACAAGTAGAGCGTATACAGCCCGTACCAGCTTTCGCAGTGCGACGTCGCTCTCGGCGGATAGACAAGCGCCGCCGCCCTCGCCTTGTCCATAAACCACAGCCAGTCGGGTCTGACGGAAACAATCGCTTCGCTCTGCTTGCCCGAGCTATTCTCCACATCGATCCGGATATGCCCCCGGGCCTCCCCTGCCTGGATCAACAGCTCATATTTATTCCCGCCGGCTGCTTCCGGCCGCACTGTCATCCGCTGCCCATCCGGCATCTGAATCCGCGCCGTGACGCTCTCGTCGGAATGAATAATCATGCGGGTGCTTTCACCTTTCGCCAGCGTCGTCCGTGCGATTTCCAGCATGGGAGCGGCACAGACCGGCGCAAGCGCCGGCAGCAGCCCATCCAGACGCTGAAGCGGAATCAGCCGGAGCGTCCATTCCTTCGTCTTGCCCGGAAGCAGTTGGAACTGCGTCTGCGGGTGGCGCTCAGGCAGGGGGCCTGCATGAAGGAAGTCAATCGTAAACGTTTCGACGCGGTGGCCGCCCCATTCCAGTTCCCCTTCCATGTAGCCGACGTTGTACTGCAGGCTCCAGGACGCTATCGGCTGCGGGCATGCAAGGGCGATAAGCGCCCCTTCCGGTCTCTTGCAGTAGCCCCAGAAATGCGTCCGCTCGCACCGCAGCAGCGTCGGGAAAAATTTATCGTTCCAATCCGGGAACTTCTCCATATAGGAATCGATTCCGGTCATCAGCCCCAGCGATTGCGGCTGCAGCGGAAGCCTTCCCGTATTGGTGACGGCCGCGCTAACCGCCAACTGCCCGTCTATACTGTGATAGCGCAGCGAAAATTCCAAAGCACCCGAGCTTCCCGCAAGAACCGCCTCATCCGTCTTCTGCGCATCAAGCGTTACGCCGATCACATGTTTTTCGCCGTTCCATTCCCCTACCCACGTGAAGCCGGCAAACGGCCCTTTTCTGAAATCAACATCGATCCAGCCTTCATCCGACAACAGCCGCATGCGATCCACCTGACCGTTCCGGTGCAGCGCAGCTTCCCAGCGGGGACCTCCGATCCGTATCAAAGCATCCTGTGCGGGTAATGACATGATTGACTTCCTCCTCTACCGGTTCTGGAATTGCAGTATCGCACTCCTATTCTTTTACCGAGCCCAGCATAATGCCATGAATGAAAAAACGCTGTAAAAACGGATACACCACCAGAATCGGCAGCATCGAAATTACGATTTTCGCCGCATTTAATGTTTTATTGGACAACTGTGCCATCTGGCGCAGCTCTTCCGTCGTCATGTTATCCGTGTTGATCTGCACCACCAACTGCTGAATGTAGGTTTGCAGCGGATAATTCTCCTGCTTGTTCATCAGGATAAGCCCGTCAAAAAACGAGTTCCAGTGACCCACGATACTAAACAGTGTGATGGTCGCAAGCACGGGCACCGACAGCGGCAAATAGATTTTGATCAACATATACCAGGGTCCGGCCCCGTCCATCATCCCGGCCTCATCCATATCCTTCGGGATGCTCCGGAAGTAGTTGACAAGCAAAATGACGTTGAACACCGGAACGGCCGTCGGCAGCACCAATGCCCAAATCGTATCCAGCAAGCCGTACGACTTGATCGTAACAAACCAGGGAATCAGCCCGCCGCTAAACAGCATCGTAAATACGATAAACCACATATACACATTGCGGAAGCGGAACTGCTCCGGTGTGCGGGACAGCGGATACGCCATCATGGCGCAGACGACAAAGTTGATGATCCCTCCCAGGAAAACCCGTTTGAGAGAAACGCCGAATGCCGTGAAGAAGGCCTGTTCCTGCAGGATTTTTTTGTAAGAGGAAAGCGTAAAATCCACCGGCCAGAAGGTAACCATGCCTGCAGCCACTGCGGCCTTGTCGCTAAAGGACACCGCAATCGTGTACCAGATCGGAAAGATACACAGCAGTGACGAAATGACCAATATAGCGATAATTATGGTATCCGCCGTACGCGACATCAACGTGACATTTCTAACCATAACGATCCGCCCCCTTAGAAAATGCGGTAGTTGGCGAATTTCGACGCCAGCACGTAGGAAAGGATGATAAGCACAAAGCTGATGACCGATTTCAGCAGGCCGACAGCCGTTGCCAGACCGTATTGAACCTGCAGCAGACCGGCGCGGTAAACGTAGGTGTCGATAATGTCGCCGGAATCGTATACGAGAGGATTGTACAAGTTGAAAATCTGGTCAAAACCGGCATTCAGCACATTGCCCAGGCTCAGCGTAGCCAGCAGGATGATCGTCGGCTTCAGGCTTGGCAGCGTAATATATCGCAGTTGTTGAAGCCGGCTGGCGCCGTCGATTGCGGCCGCTTCGTAAAGCGCCGGACTGATCCCTGTGAGCGCGGCCAAATAAACGATCGTCCCGAACCCGAACTCCTTCCATACATCACTGGCCACGACAATCCCCGGGAACCAGTTATTGCTGGCCATAAACATGATCGGTTCCATGCCGAAAACGGCCAAAAGCTGGTTGATCAATCCGTCCATGGACAGAAGGTCGGTAATAATGCCCGCCAAGATAACCCATGACAGAAAATGGGGCAGGTACACGATCGTCTGGACGCTGCGCTTAAACAGCACCGTTCTGACTTCATTCAGCAACAGCGCAAATAAGACAGGCACCGCCAAATTGGCCACAATTTTGAGCACGGCGATATAGATCGTGTTAAAAAAGATTTTGCGGCTGTCAGGCAGCTCGAACAAATAACGGAAGTTGTCCAGCCCGACCCATTCCGAACGCCAGAAGCCCAAATTCGGCTTGAAGTTCTGAAACGCGATCGTAACACCGAACATCGGTACGACGCTGAACAAGATCAGCAGCACGATCCCCGGCAGCAGCATCAGGTGATAATGAAGCGCAAACGGCTGTTTTTTCACTGGTCTCTCTCACCTCTCATCGATGATCGGAAAGGGCGGGGAAAGGCAGGCGGTCCTTTTGCTTTCCCGCGCCCGTATTGAACTACTCCCCAAGCGCATCCCGGACTTCTTTTGTAATTTGTTCGCCGCCCAGCTTCTTCCACTGCTCAACGAAGTTGTCAAACGCATCCAGCGGCTCTTTGCCCATAATGATCTTCAGGAATGTTTCTTTCTCCATCTTGTTGAGGGTGGCGTTCTTCAGCTCCATCGTTTTGGTTATGGAAGTAAACAGATTCTCCTCGGGCTTGAGCGGACCATGCAAAGGGTCGCTTCCAACCGTGTAGGCGTAAAACGGCTGCCATGCCCCCAAATCCTTGGCCGGATCAAAATCCGCGGCCTTGGCTTTCGCATAGATTTCCTGCATTTCAGGAATCATATCCTCCGGCTTGGCTTTGCCTTCCAGCACATCTCTGAGCATATCGTGCTTACGCGTAACCGTGTCTGCATTTTCAATAACAAGCCGCATTGGCCAATATCCCGGATTCACCCGGTTATCCAGTTTTTTCGCATCCGGATCTATTCCCCTCTCGGCGGCCACCGTCGTATTCACGGCGATCATCACCGCTTCCGGATGCTTGATCCCTTTTTTGACCACCACGAAGGAATTGCTGACCGGAACGGTATGCGTTCTGAAATTTCCCTCGGCATCCAGCGGTGCGGCCAGCGCGATCCAATTGGATTTCGGATCGTTTTTCACTGCGTCGCCAAGCGGCCCCCAAGGCATCCACCACGGGCCAAAAAACATGCCGGCCTTGCCGCCTGCAGTCAGCTCGAAAGCTTCCTTCCGAAGCGCAAATTCCTGATCGATCAGCCCTGCGGCATACCAATCTCTCAGCTTGGCCAGGGCATCTTTCACCTCGGGTTGGATCGAGCCGTAGGTGATCTGACCTTCTTTATCTTTTATCCAGTAGGTCGGATAAGCCCCGAAATAGCTGAAGATCGAAGCAAACCCGTTATTCCCGAAAATAAGATCCGTAGGCGAACCTGGCAGTCCGACCGTATCGGCCTTGCCGTTGCCGTCAGGGTCCTTTTCGATAAAGGCGTTGGCAACAGCCTCAATGTCCTCCATCGTTTTCGGCTCCTGCAGCCCCAGCTTATCCAGCCAGTCTTTGCGCACCCACAGAAAATACGGAGCGTCGCCCTGAGGCACGATATTCGGAATCGCCATCAGCTTGCCGTCGAACGTTGCTTTCTCCAGCGCCTTGCCTTCCGTTGTAGCATAAAAGTCCTTAACCTGAGGCGATGCATATTTGTCATAGACTGCGGTCATATCCTCCAATTGGTCCGCTTCCACCATTTGCCGCAGCTCTTTCTCGCCGACGACCATCACGTCCGGAATATCGTTGCTGGCAATGGCCACTTGAACCTTCTGGGTGAACGGATCGCCGCTTTTGGCGGTGAGCGTGTAATCAAATTTAATGTTGGTCTTGTCGAAAATATAGCGGGTGAACTGGTTGTTATCTACGGTGTCCTCTGCCGGAAGGGTCTTGTCCTCCGGATTCAGCGGCTTGGCAATCGTGAGCGTTACAGGCTCGGGGAATTTATAGAATGGGTCCGCCGGCGTCTTTGCTTCTTCTGTTGTGGAAGCCCCCTGATCTTTTGCCCCGCATCCGCTTGCGAGCAGCACGGTACTTGCCAGAACTACAGTCATCCATTTTTTCACGAAAACTCCCCCTGTCTCATAATTGTTTGCGCTTACAACTCCCTTGGCGCAAAGCCGGCGGAAGTCGTAAGCCTTACCATTATTGTAGCTTCCGCCGGAGTTGCGGGAGTTTCATTTCGTCGTCAGATCAGGCCTCATTTCTTATGCTAAAATCTTTCCTTCTGGCTTTCCCCTGAATCTTTCAATCATTTGTGTACCTGCTTGCGGATCATTTGCAGACCCCAATCGGCAAATCATCGGCTATGGGGAGCCGCCGGCTGCCGTCAGGCCGCCCTACTTGCTTGACCGATAGGCGCTGGGAAGCATCCCGGTTTTGTCCTTGAAGACACGGCTGAAATATTTTTCATTCGGATATCCGGTCTGTGTCGCGATCCAATAAATCGGCTTGTCGGTGTCTCGCAGCAGCTTCTTGGCCCAATCGATCCGGGCCCGGCGGACATATTCATTGAAGGATACGCCAACAATATCCCGGAAGCACTGGCTCAAATAGCTTTGGCTCAAATTGACTTCCCCGGCCACCTCCCGCAGCGTGATCTCCCTGCTCAAGTCCTGATGGATGATCTGGGCCGCTTTCCAGACACAAGAGATGACTTCCTGAGAGTAGGAGGGTTTAAATAAGTAGGATGCAAGCTCCTGCCGCAAGCCTTCCAGCCACCTCTTCCAGGTCTGCCAGGACAGTTCTTGGCGCGGGGCCGTCCAGGTTTCTGCCGAAACGACACGTTCCCAGCGGGTAGAGGCCATTATAAACAAAGTCCCCAACTGTCGCGGGGGCAGCTTCATCGCTTCGAGCGTAGCCAAGTTTTCTTCATACTGCCGATCATGAATCACCCACTGCAAGCTGGACCAGACTTCCTGAAGCGCCTGTTCTTCTTCGAGGGAGACCGGCCTTCGGCCCGTCGTCTCCTGCAGCTGCTGAAAGCTCCTTGTCCATACCTGCGGAGCATCAGGGTTCCATTCATAAAACATAAAGCGCTCCCTGTACTCCTGAAGCGTACGGATCACCTGGCTGCCGCCCCCGGAGCCGATGCCGTCAAGAAGCATGGCGACCCCGCCGCAAAGAAAAGGATCTTTGAGTAAGAGAGCCTTACATTCCTCCGTCCATTCTCCTTCCTCACAGGGCAGAAACCAAATCCCCGGAGCGCTTTCCTCCACAGGCTTGCCGAGGTAGACCGGACTGCACATCTGTCTGTCCCCATCGATACAAGCCGCCAGCCATACAATCGCCCGATCCGGGGCCGCTTTTTCATTTTCCGCCCAGGCCCGCGCCTGCTGCTTCATTTCATATTTGATGCGCTGCTCGATTCTGCTCAGCACCTCTTCCATTTTGTCCTGCTGCAGCTCCGTTTTGGCAATATAATCGATCGCCCCAAGCCGAAGCGCTTCCTGTATATATTCAAAATCCTGATGAAACGTCAAAATAACCGTCCAAACGCGCGGATAAAGCTGCCTTACCGTTCGGATCAACTCGATCCCGCTCATCCTTGGCATGGAAAGATCGGTAATCAAGAGATCCACTTCCCGGTTGCTTAAAAACGCAAGCGCATCCTCCCCATTTCCCGCTTCCCCGATAACCTGCATTCCGAACTGCTCCCAAGGCATCAATGATATAAAACCTTTCCGCACAAGCCTGTCATCCTCAACAATCAATACGCGCATAAGCTACTCCCCTTTCCCGGTTGTTGACGACGGAATCGTAATGATAATGCTTGTCCCTTCCCCGCTGCGGCTTTGAATGTCTATTCCGGCGGATTTGCCGTATTGGTATTTCAGCGTCCGGATGACGTAGGGCATACCGATTCCCATCCCGCGTCGTTTATGGGCCGAATCGTCCCCCTGCAAAAGCCGCTCTGCCTCTTCCGGAGACATGCCCGCCCCGTTATCGCTCACTTCAATCCGGATATGCCGCCCCTCCTGGCTAATATCAACCCGAATCAAGCCGTCATCGGCGATACCGTGATACAAGGCATTTTCCACCAGCGGCTGCAGCATAAACCGCGGAATGCGAATCTCAAGCTGTTCTTCCGGAACCGATATGCGAATATCAAAATGGAACTGATATCTGATCTCCTGAAGCGCGATATAATCCTTCAGCGCTTCCAATTCCTCGCGGATCGTGGCCGTCTCGCCTTTGCCCAGATTATAATGGAGCACGCGGTTCAGGGTGGATATCAAGTGGTCGATATCCTCCTGCCCGTTTAACCTTGCCTGCCAACGGATCGTGTCAAGCGTATTGTGGACGAAATGCGGGTTGATCTGGGAAATCATCTTTTCCACTTCAAGCCGCGATTCATTCCTTTCATTTTCCTTGATATCCTCGATCAATTGAATGACGGTCCCCTTCATTTCATGAAAACACCGGAGCGAATAGTCAAACTCATCCGTTCCCGTTAATTGGAGTTTCCCTTGCGACTGGTTCTGCATCATCAAGCGGATTTCACGGTTAAGCCGGGTAAGCGGCCGCATGACGATTCTCCAAATCAACCAGGCGAAGCCTAAACTGACGAATAAAGATACTACAGCTACCAGTCCAAACTGCATAAACCAATTCAAAATTTCATGCTTATAAGATTTCATCGGGATGACGGCTACAACCCGCCAGCCCTGATTGCTTGCTTCTTCAAACACATATTGGTTTCCATAAACGGAACGGCCGCTTCCTTCCTCTTTCGGATCCAGCTTCATTCCCACCGGAAAAGCCGACGGTTTCTCGCTGTACGCAATCCGGTTGTCCGTATCCACAATGAGGTGGTATACCTCCATGCCGTACTGCATTTTATTAAACACGGTGTCGACCAGGCGGTTATCGGTTTCCATATAGATGTACAATTCCTCAAGATCCGGATAATCGATTTTACGCGTGATGGACATGACCTTCCGGTCAAATTGCGCATTCAGCGTCTGGTGCGGCCCGTAATAAGTCATGTCCTGCAGCTTCGTAAATACCGGCAGCGCGTCGGGGTCGATTCCTTCTCTCACCTGCAAATTGGGAAATAAAATCCAGTTTGTCCCCTGCACGTAATAGAACATCAGCCCTATATTGGGGTTGGTCGATGTCAGCAGATTCATTTCGGTTTCGATTTTTCCTGCCAGACTCTTGCGGTCATACGGATGATCATTAGACATATAGGCGTAAATGTCCTTGCCCACGCGCCCATCAAAAGCAAGATTCTGGGAAGCGTAGTTGAGATTGCCGAGTACATTTTCCAGAGACACCCGGACCTGCTGCAAATTGCTGAGGATTCCGTTCGTAATTTTATTCTCCAATATGGTATGCATGGACGTATAAGAAATGATGCCGATTAAAAGCAAGGGAATAAACGTGCTGAGCAGAAGTACGTTAACAAGCTTCCGTTTCAGGGAAGTAGGGATAATCATCCGGCGCAAGCGCCGCTGGAATGAAGACAGCCTGTCCATCTCGCAACAGCCCTTCCAATAGGTTTGTAAAGGTTTTCAAAAACAGCCAAACTGATTTCCTAAATTATAAAGTTATTTCCTGCCTCAGCCTAGCCTTGGTGTCACACAAATTTTGAAACCGGCATAACCTTATCTGGATAAAAGCAATCCCCCGAATTCGTTCCGAGGAATGTTACGAAGCGCTGAAGCATGCTAAACAGCACCTTCAGCGGGATATCTTTCCCCGCCAAGAAGGTGCTGTTTGCCACCGAATGATGTTCGCCTGAATGATGTTCGCCTGATCGATTATACGGAACGAAAAATAAGCGATCTGGAAGCCGAAAACGGCTGCTGCCTGAGGCAGTCCGATGTTGGTACTGAGCGTATATTACATTATAACCTCACCTAAGAAGTGAACCGTTAGCCTAACCCTTACCCTTGCTTGCGCCCCGATCTGAACATGAGGAAGAACAGATACGGCGCCCCAAGCAATGCGGTGACAATTCCGGACGGAATGTCCCTCGGAATGAGAATGACCCGGCCGATCCAATCCGCAGCGGCCAGCAGGACGGCACCCAGCAGCGCCGAGAGGACCATCGAGCGGCGGTGGTTGGAGCCGGCCAGCATGCGGGCCGCATGAGGAGCGAGCAGGCCGATAAAGCTGACCGTGCCGACAGCCGAGGCGGCAATGGACGCGAGCAGAACGGCGATCACGGAAGCGAGCAGCCGGGTATGGCGAACCTTCAGGCCGAGCCCGATCGAGCTCTCGTCGCGGAAGGCGAGCAGATCCACTTTGCGGCCGAGCCACCAGCCGAGCGGCAGCAGAACGGCGAGCGTCGGAGCCAGGCGGCCGATCTCGGCCCAGCCCCGGCCATAGGTGCTGCCGGCCATCCAGGCGAGCGCCGGTGCGGCGGTCATCTTGGCCTGAATGATCAGAATCTGGATCATGGACGAGCCCGCCGCGGCTACCGCTATGCCGACGAGCGTCAGGATGACCGGGTTAAGCCCCCGCCTCCAGGAGACCGCATAGACGATGGCCGAGGCGGCGATGCCGCCAACCACGGCTCCGACCGGCATCCAGCCGTGGAGCTGCGGCGCGGCGATCAGCACCAGGATCGCCCCGACCCCGGCGCCGCTCGTGACGCCGACGATTTGCGGGTCGGCAAGCGGATTGCGGACCGCGCTCTGCATCAGGCTGCCGCTGACCGCCAGGGCAACTCCGGCCAGACCGGCGGTCAGCAATCGGGGCAGGCGCAGCTCCAACAGAATTTGCCGGGTGAAGTCTTCCCCGCGCCCCGTCAGCACTGCGAACACATCGGATACGAGAATGTGCAGCGTCCCGCTCGTCAAGCTGCCGATCCAGACAACGGCCAGCAGCCCGCTGAGCAGCACAATCCACACGGGATAAGATATCCCCGGCTGCCATGCGCCCATCCGGATGGATTGGCCGGCACCGGAGCCGGAGCCTCCCCCGGCTCCCCGCGATACCCGCAGCGCCAGCCAGATGAGCCAGGGGGCGCCAACCGCGGCGGTGACCGCCCCTGCGGGCAGCTCTCCGTAGGCGTTCACGAAGGTGCGGGCTATCGTATCCGAGCCGACCAGAATGGCCGCGCCCCAGACGGCGCTGACCGGGATCAGCCAGGCATGCCGCACCATACCGGAGAGGCGGACCAAATGCGGGGCCAGCAATCCGACGAAGCCGATGGGGCCCACGACGCTGACGCTGACGCAGGCCGCCAATATCGCCATGGCCATGGCCAGAAGCCTCGTCTTTCCAACCTTCTGCCCCAATGATTTTGCCGTTTCTTCATGGAAGGACAGCAAATCCAACTGCCGCGCAGCCAAACTGACGGCAACGATTCCCCCGATGATCCAGGGCCAGCTGAAGAGAACCCCGCTCCAGTCGTTCTGCTTCAACGAGCCTGAACCCCATAGAAACAGGCCCTGCGCCGTTTCTTGATTAAACAGGAGAAGGGCGCTGGTGAGCGAAGAGAACACCAGGGTGACGATCATTCCGGACAACGCAATGCGGATTGGAGTTCCCTGACGCCCACCGGCCATTATATAAACGACCAGCGCCGCGCAAGCACCTCCCAATACAGCGAAGGGAAGCGGGTACGTATGCAGCAGTGCCGGCCAGAATATCGTGCCAAGCACTACAACGAAGTAAGCCCCCGCGTTGACCCCCAGCGTCGTTTCGGAGGCGAGCGGATTCCGCGTTACCGTCTGCATGAGTGCGCCGGAGACGGCAAGCGCCGCCCCCGCCAATATTCCCATCACCGTTCGCGGAAGCCTGACCCCGCGAATCAGGTGGTGATCCGATATATCCTGCGGGAACAACAGCGCTTGGATAACGGAACTCAGCGAGATCTCGGCAAGCCCTTGCGTCAGACTGACGAACGCGATCAACCCTAGAACCACCAAGCCTCCGGCCAGCATCCAGAGCCCTTTCCATGCCCCGGCCTTCCCCTCTCTTAGTGCGAAAGCGGGCTTCGGGCCGGCGTCCCGGGCCATATCTCTTCCGGCCGACATCATTTCGTTAACAATTCGGCGGTTTTTTCAGCCATAATTTGTGCGGACAACGGTCCTCCATACGGCCACATGTCTCCGCCGAGAGCGTAGATTCGGTTTTCCTTGACGAAGTCAAGGCCATTCCATACCGGATTATTCTTCAACTGATTGTCAATGACATTGTCGGTTTCTTGGATGATATGCAGGAAGTTGGCTTCCTGCAGAGCCGGCAGCGCCTCGACATCCGTGAGCGTAAACCCGTACGCCTCGAATTTCGCGGGCTTATACGCATTGGTCAACCCGATATGCTCCAATATTTTGACAGCGGTGGAGTTATCCGTAGATAAACGAAAATCGACCGAGTTCTGGTTGCTGTATGCCATGGCGAGCACAAAAGGCCGCTGATCCATGCCTTTCGCCACGATTTTGGATTTGGCCTCTTCATAGGTCCGGTTCAGATCATTCAGAACCTTGTCCGCCTCCTCCTTTTTCCCGAGCACATCCGCAATTTCCTTGAATGTATCGATCATCACCGAATACTGATCCCCCTGGCCTTCCGCCGGATACGGCTCATAGACAAGAGTGGGAGCAATGCTGCTTAATTCCGCATAGTTTGTTTCCACATTTCTCTTCAATCCGAGAATAAGATCCGGCTTTAATGCCATAATCGCTTCCAGATTGGGAGCCAGACGATCTCCTACATCCACAACTTCCGGAGCAATCTCTACTGGAAGACGTACCCATTTCTTCATATTCTGAATATCCGCAATGCCGACCGGCTGGATGCCCAGCGCCAGCACATCTTCCGCGACGCTCCACTCCAGCGCAACCACTCGCTTGGGTGTACCTGTGACGGGTGTTTCACCCAATGCATGTTTAATGATTCGGACCCCGCCATCGGCTGAACCGGCTTCCGGAGAGGCTGCCGGACTCTGATTCGGAGAAGTTGCCGGTGCCTGTCCCGACGGCTGGCTGCAGGCGGCCGCTAACAGCAGCAGGCTGAGAATAATGACTGTTTTTGGCCATTTAAGAAAACGCATAATTTTATCCCCCAGTATAAGTGTTGTGAAACCGCTGCGGTCCGACTCACAGCTTAGCAGGTCACCGCAGTCCGGATAAAGTTTTTTTGCTAGTTGGTAAATAAGTGCTTGATCAGCTCGCGGTTTCGCTGTTTGAACAGCTCGTTATGCGAAGAAACCATCCCGTACGCCTTCGCCTCCGGGGAGATATACTGCTTCGCTTTGTTAACCGCGTTCGCGGCATCCTGGAAGGCACCTGCTATCAAATGCAGCTTCCCTGCATGATGCAGAATATCGCCGGCGGCATAGATGCCTTCCACCGAAGTTTCGCTCATCGGGCTCCCGGCTATGTAGTATTCATTTTCCATCGCCAGCTTCACTTCGCTGTTCTTAAGCAACCCGTTGTCGCGTTCATATCCGTGATTAATAATGACTTCATCTACCGCCAGCTCGAGCTTCGTCCCATCTTCAACGTGGTTCAGCACAACGGTACCGATCGTTTCGTGATCCGGTGCGGCCACCAGCCTGTCAATCGTCGTATTCAGCAGACAATGGACGGAGCTGTTCAGGAGCCGGGATACTTCGGCTTCATGGCCTTTCAGCATATCTTGCCGATAGGTTAAATAGACTTTCTTAGCGATGGGCTCCAATTCGTTGGCCCAATCCACAGCCGCATTGCCCCCGCCCGAAATTAGAACGGTCTTCCCCCGAAAACGGGCCAGAGATTTCACCGTATAATGCAAATTCGTGACCTCGAATCGTTCCGCCCCTTCAATATTTAACTTTGTCGGTTGTAAAATGCCTCCCCCAATGGCGAGAATAACCGTGCGCGAAGCATGCTTTCCCCCGGATGCCGTGTGCAGGATGAAGTGCCCGCTTTCGTCTTTGGAGATGGATATGACTTTCTCGCCAAGCACCACCTCCGGGCCGAAGGTCAGACCTTGCGCCACCATCTGCTCGATGAGCTGCGCGCCGGTCACCGGGGTCAGACCGCCGACATCCCAGATCATTTTCTCCGGATAAACATGCACCTTCCCACCAAGAAAAGGCTGAAATTCAATGATTTTCGTGCTCATCTCCCGCAATCCGCTGTAAAAAGCCGAGAACAGCCCCGCAGGCCCGCCCCCGATAATCGTTACGTCAAACACAGGGTATGTCTCCATCTTTCCGTCTCCTCTTGTTCCAATTTGTTAGCCTTCAATGCTGCCAAGTGATGCAAAGCTGCCCGCCTTATTTTTTTTGCAAATGATACTCATTCTCAATAGATTTCGGAATTATCGCCGTCCTCATAATACGGACAGCGTATTTAGCGTCTTGTTGGAATCAAATATGTAGGCTGGATTAGCTTCTTCTCGCGATTAAGGATTTTTATGCAAATTATGGTCCGGGTTGGCCCGAGCCGCTCCTTAAGCGGACGCTTCTTTGCGTTCCGCCTGCACATACGGCTGCTCATGATGGCCGCCGCCCTCTATCGATGCCAGCTCAAAAGGCAGGCAAAGCGGTACTCCCGTCCTCGGATCCGGAATGATGTCCGCTTCGATGCCGAACACTTCCCTTAGCACTTCCTGCGTCATCACTTCTTCCGGAGCTCCTTCGCTCACAATGCTTCCCTGCTTGATGGCAACCATATGGTGGGCGAATCGGGTGGCATGATTGAGATCGTGAACCACCATGACGATCGTTCGGTCCTGCTCTTCATTGAGACGCTGCAGGAGTTTAAGCACTTCCAATTGATGTGCCATATCGAGGAACGTCGTCGGTTCGTCCAGGAACAGCATATCCGTTCCCTGCGCAAGCGCCATGGCTATCCAGGCCCGCTGTCGCTGGCCCCCGGACAACTGATCCACAGGCCGATCACTGAAGGCGTTCATTCCGGTCACTTGAACCGCCCAGCGAATGATTTCCTTATCCTCTTTCGTAAGCGAGCCGAATCCCTTTTGGTGTGGAAACCGGCCGTAGGATATCAACTCGGATACCGTTAAGCCATCCGGTGCCACCGGATTTTGGGGCAGAATCGCAAGCTGTTTGGCGACGTCTTTGGTAGGCTGGCTGTGAATCGACTTGCCATCCAGATATACAGTTCCCCCATTTGGCTTCATGATTCGCACCATTGTTTTCAGAATCGTCGATTTTCCCGATCCATTCGCTCCGACCAGCGCGGTTATTTTCCCCTCGGGAATGGACAGGTTCAAGTTCTCCACAATCACCCGGTCGGAATAACCGATCGTCAGTTGTTCGGTGTATAAACGTTTCATGGCCACACTCTCCTTGTCAAGCTTCGCAATACAGGCGGACCAGCTTATCTAATTGATAATGATTATCATTATTGATTATTACCATATGCTGCTATCCTTGTCAACAGATCCAGACAATAATTAGCATAAATTTTTTACAGAATATAAGCCGCAAGCAAACAAAAAAACCTGACCTTGTCGTCAGGTTCGTCTTAAATCGTTTGTTCACTAAACAATTTTCTCCGATTCTGTGGAGATTGCAGGTTTCTTATTCCGTTGATTGACGAAATCCGTCTTCATGTTCGGTCACCGTTTCCTGGCCCAGGCTGTTTAAAGCCTTCCAGCAGGAGAGAAATAACCGTCATCGTCTCTTCCAACGGCTGCCCTTCTTCCGGCATTTGCGCCATCCAGAGGGCGGCTTCGTTCATGGCCCCCGAGAGCGCATGGGTTAAAGCCTCGATAGATACAGGCTTCAGGTAGCCCTGCTGCTGCATCCATTGAAGCTGGTCGCGGAGCAGCCGCATAGAGTTCTGCTCATCCATCCTGCGCCAAGCATCCCAGCCAAGGACAGCGGGCCCGTCTATAAGCATTATTCGTTTGTTATGGGGTTCGACAGCAGCCGCAACAAAAGCGCGGCAGCCAAAAATCAACTGCTCCCACACATCCTCGCTCCTGGCTGCCTCTGATTCCACGCGCTCCGCGACTTCGCTTTGCACCGCTTCCAGCACTGCCAGAAATAATCCTTTCTTATTGCCGAAATGATGATAAAGCGCCCCGCGTGTCAGCTTCGCTTCCCGGACAATGTCCTCCAGAGCCGAATCCGTATATCCATATATTGTAAAGTGCTTCCTGGCCGTTTCAATCAGCTTGTGAATCGTTGCATTGGTTTCTTCCTTGTTTCTTCTCACTGTTCCATCTTTCTCCTGTTTATTTGTTTATTTCTTCCACCATCTCTTCGTCCTTGGGATATAGATTTCAGCTTTATGCATTTCTTCGTTAAAGCTTGCGACCACAGCTTGCAGCCGAATGTTCCCCCTCATCCTCCCTACATTAGCCTGTCATCTTCATGGGTCGATACCTTGCCGGCTACCGCTTAAGCCTGTCCATCAGTGTCAAGGCATCCCGATCTCCGGATTTCACCAATGACCTCAACCCGTGACGAACTATCCAGACGTAGTGCTCACCGCCGTTTTTCCCATTCTCACGCACCCATTCCAAGGTAACCTCCTTATAGTCCTTCGTCAAATCATTCAGATGGTTGGCTACCGATTTTCGGACATAGAAGGATGGATCATGGAGCAACGGCTTCAGCAAAGCCAGATTATGGGCGGGGTCGCCATGAATGACGCCAATTCTTCTTGCCCAGGGGAGCCGCGGTCGCGTTCCTTCACTGACCAGTCGGCGGACATGGAGGTTGACATCCTTCGTCCACCGGCCCAAAGTCCGGAAGCATTCATCCGGATAAGCGGCCAGAAATGGGCGTATGGCATATTCGGACGTATGCCGCTTGGTAATTTCGTACAGGGCATTCATGGAAAGTTTATAATGTCCAAGCCCGTACTTTTCCACAAAAAAAGCGACCGGCATCAGAAAGTAGCCATTCTTAAACATCCCCTCCTCCGTTTCATTCTCCGGTCCCAGGATACTTAAGAGGATGCGTAATGACTCCGGGTATTCCCGGGGCAAAGCCTTATGTAATTCATCGGTGATGAGAGCCACCCTTCCCTTAAGCTCGAGCGGTCCGACCTGACGGGCCACGGATTGAACGAAGGTTTCTGTTGGAAAATCCGGATAGTGCGGCCGGATTAGGCTGGCAAGATGATAAGCCAGTTCCTCGCCAAAATAATACTTCAATGCCACCGTATCGCCCATCACTTGACGCCCTCTTCAGCAGATGACCATATCTTCTCCACATATTGGACACTTTCTTGCTCCGACGGCGGAATGATCTTGATCACATCGATTAGAACGCCATTAGGATCACATGTTATAAAATGCCTCTGACCAAATTCTTCGTCCCGAATATCCAGCTCCAGTGGCAGCTTCTCATCCAAAATCAGCCTCTGATATTCCGCGTCCACATCATCCACCTCGAAATTAAGGATTAACCCCTGCGAAACCTTGCGGTATGCTGCCGGTATGGTTGGGTGATAAGCATCCAACAGAGCCAGCTCGAAAGGAACGCTGCCCCGAGTCATTCTTAGACTAACATACCATTCGGCCTCATAGACCTTTTCAAATCCAAAGTAACGGGTATAAAACATCGCACTTGGTGCTACCTTCTCCGTTAGAACGACCGGATAGAAGCTGTTAATTTTCATAATAACGTCCTCCTCGTATTGGAATTAACGAATTCACCTTAACATACATACAGTATGTATGTAAATAATTATTTTTAATTGTTATCAAAAAAATTGTTCTCCCTCCTCATTAAATGGCCAGCAAAAATGGAGAGAATCGCTTCTCTCCATTCATTCCTTCACAGCGTCTGCTATCAGGGATACGAAACCCAGATTTCCTTCCTTGTTCCGATGATCATACCTGTAAGACCTATAAATAAAGCCTCCCTGCGGATCCCACTCACGGTAGTGAAACCGGCCCCCTTCATCGCAGTATTCCAGCAGCCGTACTTTAAACCCGGCTTCCTCGAACATTCGGGTCAAGCTTATATAGGTATGCACAATCTTGTGGCTGGCTGCGGGATGATCCTTGGGGCCCGGCCCTCCAATCTGAACCATATTTTGGTACCATTCATTTTGGAAAAAGCCGTCCGGAACGGCGCATCGAATGTATCCTCCATCGTTCAGGAAGTCATAACAAATCCTCGCAGCCTCTACTCCCTCTTCATACGTAAGATGCTCCCACACATGCTCGGCCAGAATCACATCCGCTTTTCTCGCATCCCCGAAGCTCTGCTCCCAATCGCGCCGTTGAAGTAAATTTAATTCGTCCTCCTGGGTTTGAATCCATCCCGGGTAATTTTGCGACGAAGCCCCGATAATGATCTTTATGGCTTCCGTTGGGGCTACATGAGTGAGATCGATCATAGGCAATCCTCCTTCCTTCCTCAGAAAATGTTGGATATCATCGTTGTTGCCAGTCTGCACTCTTGCCGGCTTTAGAACTTTATTCAAATCAGCCGGAGAAGTCCTGCCGATTTTACAAAGGCGTGAAGCCATGGATTCAATTGGTTTCAATCCGCATTCCCAATTCCTTCAATTCACTCAGCGCTTCCTCCGTATCCCTTTCGGGATTCAACAAGTGGACCGTCTCTTCCGTAATGGGTGAATCCTCATAAAATCTTGTAACGATATCAATCGGAATCGGCATATCGAAGTAAGCTTCTGCCCAATCTGCGTAATCCTCCGCTGTTTCAAAAATCGTCCCCAGCAAAAATCCGGAGCCATCGTCTTCCCCAGGAGGAATATCCACCTCTCCGGTCCTCCAGACAGTGTCTTGGTTCTCACGCCATATGCAGAAGGTGACTTCTTCTTTCTCCAGTTCTTCCGCTTCCAATAAGGACAGCAGTGAAGCGGGGACCTCTTCGTAAATTCCCAGCCAAACCTCATATTCATCGCCGGCATGCGGACTTAACGCAGATTCGTGATCGAATCCTTTGATAATCGTGCCATCCTCCGTAAATAACGCAAACAAATGATCACCTGCACCGTTATCGATTTTCGCAAGCGTAACGCCCGGTGCCCATTGCGGGATATAGTGGTGGTATCGAAGCCATTTCTCCGGACACAGGATCAAGTCCAGAGCCGCCGCAACAAGCAGCCGTTTCCTCAGTACTTCGGGTGTAGCGAGCGATTTCAAATCTATCATATGATTGATTATCCTCCTTCTTCTTCAGCTGACCGGATGGTCCATCTCCCGATGGCTCCAGAGGCGCTGATCTTCCCAATCTTTATCATGCGCACCCACGAAGCTCCTAAGTTCCAGCAAGGGACCTTCAGCCTCCTTCATGCAGCCCCGCCTTTGCGACAGCGGGGGAGTTTTCCATAAGAGTATACCTTTGCCTCTATTGTTTTGCCGAGAAATACTCTTTTTCCAGAATAGAGAAATAAAATTGATCCGTCCAACGGTTATTCCAAAAAAGCTCTTCCTTAAAAACGGCTTCTTTAGTCATGCCGACATGTTCCATAAGTGCCGCTGAACGAGTATTGTTGGAATTGCACATACCAACGACTTTATGGGCTTGCAACTGTTCGAAGGCAAAGGTCAGTAAAAGCCCGGCCGCTTCCCTTCCATAACCATGCCCCCAATATTCGGGAAGCAGGGCAAACCCTATTTCCCAGCTCTTTCTATATTCGCTGTAGCTCCAAATTTGTGCCAATCCGATAGGCGTATTCCCCGTATCCTTGACTAGCCTTATAATAAAATCGTAGCTTGTCGCTTCATCGGCATCATTGATTTTTTGCAAATATTGTTCCTTAACCGCCTCTTCATCCGACTCTACTTCTTCTTCATAATGCCATAACTCTTCATCGCATTCTATCCTGCATATAAAATTCAAATCATGAACGGTCACTTTATCAAGGACCACTTGCTTTCCGATGATCTCCATGAAACATATCTCCTTTTTACTATAGGCCCCCTGCCGATAAATGATCATATCCGAATTTATTCCATATAGGTGGGCCAAGTCCTATGCAAGTATATTAAACTATTCTATCTTTCATTAGTAGTCCAAAAATGATTATATTCCGGCTTCCGCACGAAATTCTTTCCCTAGCCCAATCGGGCTTATTATGGTTTCTCGCTGCCTCCTGATTTAAGGGGGTACAGGTAAGAAGGACTAGAGCGACGATCTTACTGAAGCTAAATGAAATTCCTTCCGCAAATGTTGGAAGTACAAAAAAACCCGCAAATCATGCGGGTTTAACTCTTGCTGTATGCCCTTATCTTCTATTCCCCCGGCAATTTGGACGGCTCGCTGCCGAACCATTTCTTATACAAGGCTGCGTAAGTTCCGTCTTTGACGACGGCTTCAATCCCGAGATTAACCCTCCCGATGTATTGATTTCGCTTCTTGGATACGACGCCATAGCTTTCTTTGTTCAGCACTTCCCCTACTATTTTCACTTTGCCGTCCCCGGATTTTTGTATAAAATCATGGGCATTGCGCTCGTCGAAAACTACAGCGTCTACCTTTTTATCCTTCAATTGATCGTAAGCTTCGGTAATGGAAGGGAAGCCTCTGATTTCCTTGATTCCCTTAATATCGCCGGTATAGGTATACGCCGTCGAACCGAGCCTGGTCGCTACCACCTTTCCTGCCAGATCATCCTCGGTTTTGATCGTTTCGTTGTCCGAAGCCGTGAGAATGACCAGCCCGGTCTGAAAATAAGGGTCGGAAAAGGCAAATTTCTCCTTACGTGCGTTGTTGATCGTCATCCCGGCGATAGCAAGATCGACTTTGCCGGATTTAACCGCTTCATTTAATTCCCGGTAATCCATCGGAATCAGCTCGTACTTCAGGTTCGCTTTCTCGGCGATAGCTTGCCATAGCTCTACCTCGAACCCTTTGCCTTCCCCTGCTTCCGTATAAGTGAACGGACGGAAGTTGCTCTCTATCCCGACTTTGACCGAATTGTTGGTCGTACATCCTGCCGACAGGATCATCAGCAGTAGAAAAAAGCCGTAAAGCCCCCGCTTGCCAAGCATTCCAACACTCATCGCCTTTTACCCTCCTTGCTTAGTAAACATAGGTATTATTTGTTAATCGCTGGAAGGTTATGCACTATTCCTCTGACCAAACTCCATTTCGGGGGAATATGACTTGAGCAAAAAAAACAGCCCGGATACTGTAGAAACAGCATCGGGCGGTAAGCATATGTTTTATTCATTCTCTCAGCAAAGTTGGAATTAGCCTGTCGTTGTCCCCGTATATCTGGCCGTTAATTGTTCAATTTTTTCATTCAGCTCTGCCAGAGAAGCGTGATGTTCCGATGTAACCGGCAGCAGCGGCAGCCGGGGTTGACCGGTCTCGATGCCCCGCAGGCTCAAAATATACTTACAAGCTCCATATAAGGACGGGTAGCTCAGCAACTTCTTGATGATCTCGTTGATTTGATTCTGAAGCACCCGGGCCGCTTCAATTTGATTTGCCTCATAGTAACGGTTAAGCGTGCAGAAGAGCTCCGGCATGACGCCGTAAGTGCCCCCGATCCCTCCATCCGCTCCCATAATCCTCCCGGCCAGAAACTGCTCATCCGGCCCGTTAAATACAAGGAAGTGTTCTCCACCGGCCGCTTTGAATTGCTGTAACTCGAACGTGCTTTCTCCGGACATTTTCACGCCGATGACCTTATCCTGTTCAGCCATCCTTCTAAGCAAATTCATCGTCAGTTTGAACCCTGTCGTTTGGGGAATATTGTAAATAATGAACGGCAGGGAGGTGCTGTCGATCATCTGCTGCCAATGTGCTTCCACGGCCTTCTCCGATAGCCGGTAGTAAATTGCGGGGATGGCGGACACGGCATCCGCACCGCATTGCTCGGCATGCTTGCACAGCTCGACACTGTCCCGCGTGGAATTGGCACCGACATGGACGATTACGGTTAATTCTCCTTTAACCTCTTCCATGACCGCCTCCACCACCTGCCTTCTTTCGGCTACGCTTTGCAAAATTCCTTCCCCGGAGCTGCCTCCAACGTACAAGCCCCGGATGCCGGTCGTTACATAATACCGCGCAAGCTTCTTCACTCTGGCCAAATCAACATTTCCGGCTTCGTCATACGCGGAATACATGGCCACGTAGATGCCTGCAAACTTCGATGCCCAATCCATCTCCATCATCCTCTCATTCCTTTTCTTGGACAGAATAGGCACGCCGTGCCGTCTTCGACCGCGTCCGCTGTTAACCAAACCGGGCTCTTTTACAGCTACACGGCAATTTTGTAAACAATCTTACTCACCGGCTGCCCGCTTGCTTCCTTATCTGATTCATGGGCTCCGACCAAATGAGCATCCTCGGGAAAGCACAAGAGAAAGTGCCCCTTCTCTAAATAACCGCTGAATTTACAGGTCGCCGTCACTTCGCCGAAATAGATATCCGCTTCGGTGTCATAAGCCGTTGAATTGCTCAAGCAGTCAACAGGGGCGATCTCCACATATTCTTTACCTTCCAGAACAACGTGTATATCGATAAACCGTTTATGGGCCTCGTATCTTTTTTCTTCCTTGGGAACCGTGGTAAAAACGATCGTATTTTTCCGGAAGCCTGCCCCTTCTGCGAATTCCCCGTGCAGGTTGCACAGCATGTCCCGGATGGCTCCCATTAAACCCGGATGATCGAATCGATATAATCCGGCATTCGCGATTTTGTCATAAATCATTGAGCGGCAGCCTCTCGTCCGGTAATTTCTATGACGCTTACCTTCCTGTCTTCGGCAAGCGACAGAGTCAGGGCATCTGCCGTCGCAATGGAAGCTCTGGCGGCGGTTCCGTCCAGCAGCGGCTTGAATTCTTCCTCGACTTCCGCACCTTGCATAATGCTGTGGAAATAGGCCATTTCCTTCTTCATTATGCTGTTAAGCCACATCGGAGGCGTTAGACTAGGTTTGCCATAGGCGATCGCCCCGTCCGTTTCCAGCCCTTTATAAATCCGGGTGCGGTCTTCGTCCTCCTCCTTCGATTCATGTAACAGGAACCTCTCTTCTCCCTCCGGTGTCTTCAGAACAACCTTGACATCCTGCAAATCGATCAAGATAGCTCCCAAGTTACCCTGGATTTTGACATAATGATCGCTCCATCTGAAGGCGGAGCCGTATTGCAGCGTCGCAAAGCGCTTGTTAGGGAACTCCAGCGAAATGAACAGCATATCCTCCTCATCGCCAAACTGCTCTCCCTGATGAGCAACATTTCCGCCTGTCATGCAAACTCTCTCCGCAGGTCCCATCAGAAACTGAATAAAATCCAGCTCATGGATATGGTGGTACAGATGGCCCCCCGAGATTTTCCGGATTTTCTTCCAGCTAATCTCCGGCTGCGCCTCCTCCCAACCATTCCGTTCGGCGTGGCAGAACAGAATTTCTCCGATTTTGCCTTCGTTAATCAATCTTTTGGCAGTCCGTACCCCATTCATAAAGTTCATGACATGACCGGCCATGAAGATAAGCCCCTTCTCCTTTGTTCTGCGGATCATTTCGCTGCAATCTTGATAGGACAGAGCAATGGGCTTCTCACAGAACACATGCTTGCCATGATCGGCTGCACACAAAACGGGCTCCTTATGGTAACCGTTTGGCGATGCGACGATGACCGCATGCACATCCGGCCTGCTGCACAGAGATTCTATGCTGGGCTCAATATCGCAATTCAATTCCTCGGCTAACGGTTCGGCATTAGCGGGATCATAAACCGCTACGACCCTTGCGCTTTCCAATTGATGAAGGATTCTTGCCAGACCCGCACCGAAATAACCTGTACCTACGACAGCATAATTAACTGTATTCATTTATAATGACTCCTTCCAGAATGACAAATTTACTTTACAGATCCTTCCGCCAAACCGCCGGCGATCTTCTTCTGTATCAGCATGAAGAACACAACCGAAGGCAGGATGACAATGACGGATGCCGCCATCATTTCTCCCCAATCGAGAATTTCCGAACCTGTCAAGGAATATAAAGCTACGGAAATCGGCATTTTTTCCGAGCTGTTAATAAGCAATAGAGCAAACAAAAATTCGTTCCAGGTGTTTATAAAAGTATAAATGGCAGTGGCAACTACGCCCGGTGCGACAACCGGCAGGACCACCTGGAGAAAAACCCGCAGCTTCCCTGCTCCATCAACCCTCGCCGCTTCCTCGATCTCGAGCGGAACCGTTTGGAAAAATCCGATAAGCATCCATATAGCGTACGGAATCGAAAAGGAAAGATACGTAATAACCAGACCGGTCCATGTGTTCACCAATCCTATCTTGATGATGATAATGGAATAGGGAACAGCAAGCAGAATCGGCGGAAACATGTACGTCGTAATTAACAGCTTGGTCATTTTCTTGCCAGTCCTTGGAAAGAACCGTACGATTCCGTAAGCCCCCAAGGAGGAAACGACAATCGTAATTAACGTCGCACATAATGAAACTATTAGACTGTTTTTGATATTCGTTGTGAAATTCAAATTGTTCAGCACTCTGCTGTAGTACTCAAACGTCAGTTCTTGCGGGAAGAACGACAGAGGGTGGCTGGCCATTTCCCCGGACGATTTGAACGAGGACAGAATGATCCAGATCAGGGGAAAGACGGCTGCGACAGCCAAAATTGAAAGAAAAAGATACAGCAACACTAGAGTAAATTTATTTTTATTTACACCGGCCATCATCGATCCTCCCTTTCCCATTTATTGAGCAGTCTGAAGTACAGCAAGCAGACAGCCAACAAGAACAGCAGCAGGATAACGGTTATCGCCGACGCCACTCCAAGCTGTTTCAGCCCCCACCCCGCCTTGTAAGCGAAGATAGGCAGCGTAGTCGTCAAGTCGGAGGGGCCTCCGCCGGTCAGCAGGTACAGGAGATCAAAGTTGTTGAATACCCAGATCGTCCTTAGCACCAGAAGCAATCCGATCACTCCCCGGATGTGGCGGATCGTAATCGCCCAGAACGACTGCCAGGCGGTCGCTCCGTCCATCAGAGCCGCTTCATACTGCTCCATCGGAATCGTCTTGAGCGCTGACAGAATGTTCACCATGAACAGCGGTGCTCCGAACCATATATTTATGAAGACGACGGCGCCGAATACGAACGCCGGATCAGCCAACAAATTCATATTCTGGTCCGTTATCCCGACTAACGTCAATAAATTCGGAACAAATCCATACACATCGTTAAAAATCCACTTCCATGAAAAAGCGATGACGATCGCCGGGAAAGCCCATGGAATAATAAGCAGCGTGCGGAAAAACCCCGGAAATTTGGGGATCTTGTTAAGCGCCAATGCCGCGGCAAAGCCTACTAATAATTGACCCGCTATGGACAGGACCGTCCATTTGATTGAATTAAGAAAGGCTCTATAGAAGTCCGCATTGGTAAGAACAAATTTAAAATTGTCGAGCCATACCCAGGAATAATTCAGTTTGATCAAGTTTTTAGACGTGAAGCTGAAATAAATACTTGAAAATATAGGATAAATTAACAATAGAATGACGATTAATATGGCAGGGAGGACAAAAAGCAGCCCTGTCACGTTCCATCTTTTCGCTTTTCCACCACTGGAAATCATCGATGTCACTCCTTCTTTGAAGGCTATTTCAAACAATCTCTCCTTCCTAAGCAAAGCTTAGTTAACCGTTGAACAAGTCTGTCTGCTCGATAGACTTCTGGATCTCCTCAAAAAATAGGGGGGACTTCCCCCTATTTTCAGTTGGCTAATTGAAATAAGTCATTAAGCTCTTTTTCCGCTTTCTGTGCCGCTTCTTCCACTGGCACGTTCTTCAGCACAACGTCCTGGAACATCTTCTCGATAATACCTTGGCTGGTAATAATTCCAGATTGCAGCGTCGGTTTGTACTCCATGCCAATCGCTGTCCCCTGATCGACAGCATCGCTGATTACTTTCACCGCGTGGCTGAATTTCTGGATCGTCGGTTCATTCAGGAATTCGGGAGCTTCCGCAATATCCTTCATGGCCGGCAGCATTCCTGCAGGAACCGAATGCAGAAACTTGATATACCTTTCCTTCTCGTACAAGCTTTCCACGAACGCCTTGGCAATTTCGGGATGCTTGCTGTTTTTCCATACAACCATCGGAATGTTGGATGTTTCTATGCCTTGGGCCGGGTCTTCCGCATTTACTTTCGGTATCGGAGCCGCATCGATTTTGTCCAACAGTTGCGGAGAGTTCGTTTCTACGCCGCCGATCTGGAAACCGCTGTTAAAGTCGAAGGCTGTTTTACCCTGGTAGTACAGAGTGGCCTGATCCAGCACCTTGAAATTGACGGAGCCGTTCGGAGAAGCTGCTTTATACATTTTGACCCAGTAATTAATACCGTCGATCGCCGCCTTGCTCGTCAGATTCGCCTTGCCGTCCTCCGTAATCAGAGTATCTCCGGCCGAGCGGACATACAGGTTCAGGAAGCGTGTCGCCATCATATCTCCCAGCCCCATCGGAACGGATAACCCGTAAACGTCCGGCGGATTGTTAATTTTGGTTGCAGCTTCATACAGCTCGTCCCATGTTTGCGGAACCTGCAAATTCGCCTGCTCCAATAAATCCTTGCGGTACCACATCACCTGGGCATGCGAGTATAGCGGGATGGAATAATTCTGCCCATCCAGATCCCCTTCTTTCAGAGGAGCTTCATAGAAGCGGTCCCGACCGATATGATCGATCACGTCATTAAGCGGAAGGATAGCGTCGGCATCCATCATCTCTACGACATGATTCGGCAATGCCGTGCTGACATCCGGAACTTGTCCCGACAGCAGGCCTGTCGTCCACTTCGTGTAAAACTCAGGCCATGCGAAGGTTTCGATCGTAATTTTAACCCCCGGATGCTCATCCATAAACGATTGCGCGGCTTCCCGCATGAAATCGTTTCTTGCCCCCTGGGTAAAAGAATGCCATAGCACGATTTCGCCTTTTAAAGCTCCATCGTCACCGGCTGCCGGCTGCTCCGCATTTTTGCCGCAGGCCGTCGTCAAGAGAACCATGGCGGCTGTCAATATAAGCGGCAGTTTTCTTTTCATGTGCAGTGACCCCTCTCTGTAATCAAATAATGCTACTGCTTCACACACGGATTACCCTTGAAGAATGCGGTGCAAACGGCCTGTCCCTCCCTCAATCAGTATCCGCTTACACCATATTCAATATACGGTATTGAAGTGTGCTTGCTTGACCTTCCATGTCTTTAACAATATCAAACTGCAGAGAGGGCTTGAATATAGCAAATCAATCAATCCTAGCACTAATCGATCATACGATCCTGTTTTACCCAACTAATCTCTCGCAAGCTGTCTGTATGAATGAGGGGATACGCCGAAATGCTTCTTGAATAATCTGGAGAAATAGTTCGGGTCCTCAATCCCGACCATGTAAGCAATATCCGAAATTCGCTCGTCGGTTTCCAGTATTTTTTTGGCTGCTACAACCATCTTCAGCTCAATCAAAAATTCACTCGGTGATTTGCCGGTATGCCGTTTAAATAATCGGCGGAGCGAAGAGGAGCTGATGTGTACCATCTTGCTCATCTCTTCAATACTGATATTCGAATGGTAATGGTTGATCATATAATCGAGGACGATTTCCACCCGATTATCATTCTTGCTGTCCGTCTTTAATTTCTTAGGCTTGCGGGTTCTATTCGGAGACGCCTCCGATTGGTTGACCATATAACCGACAATAAGCTCCAGATACCCTCTCAGAAGAAAGTTTTTTCCCCGGCTGGGGGCATTCTTTTCCTTAACCATCCACTCAAAATAACGGCCGATCTGGGGATCGTCGCACTTCACTTTCGTGTCGAAGCCAAGTATTTCCGACCATATCGTGCTGTCCTGCAGCGGAAAAGCAGCCGTAAAGCGGACACTCGTAAAAGTAAATTCATCCGACAGCGCCTCGCAAAACAAGGTGCTTCCCTGCGGAATATAGACCAGCTCATCCTGCTCCACCTCATATGTCATCTCATCAATAATGAATTTGGCCTTCCCTTTGTGAATAAACCGGATCATCGAATAAGGAAGCATTGTTTCGTAATAAGTCCATTTTTTCGGAAAAGAGTACTTTTCGGCATACAGGTAATTTAATCTGAGCGCCATCAGCAAGCTGTTATCCGTCATGAAATCCACCCCTGTTTTTTGCGATTGCAGGTTTTTCTAACCACTCATTATTGCGATATAATTAGGGTTAGCATAAAAAACCTCCTTATCCACATAGTGGACAGGAGGCGCTATTGAATCGGGAAGCACTCCCTTCCCATTCAAAAATTGATAATCCAAAATTTCAGCATAATATTGTGAGCCATTCGAAGATGATCTAGCTTCTAGATCTCGAGGCTTTCGCCGATACCTAACGCTTTCCCTTCGATTCCGACCTCTTTCAGCATGTCAACGAAGCGGTCGGGATCCTGAGCGATAACCGGGAACGTGTTGTAATGCAGCGGGATGACCTTCTTGGCCCGAACCCATTGTGCAGCAAGGACCGCATCTTCCGGACCCATCGTGAAATTGTCGCCTATCGGAAGCGCGGCCGCATCGATCCGGTTTAATTCCCCTATCAGCTTCATGTCCCCGAACAAAGCGGTATCTCCGGCATGGTACAGCGTTTTGTCCCCCATCGTCAGCAGAATTCCCGCGGGCTGTCCGGCATACAGGAAGCTGTCGCCTTCCCGCAGGGAAGAGCCATGGAAGGCCAATGTAAACTTGACCCTGAAACCGTCGAATGAATAAGAACCGCCAGTGTTCATCGCATGAACCTTGGCTCCTTTCTGCTCGCAGTAGCTTGCCAGCTCGAAGTTGGCAACAATGGGACAATCATTCGCTTTGGCAATTTCCAGAGAATCGCCAAAATGATCATCATGTCCATGCGTCAGCAATACGGCATCTACGCGAAGGTCGGCAGGACGGATCCCCGAAGCGGGATTCCCCGATATGAAGGGATCGATAATAACCCGAGTTCCTTCATGTTCCGCCAGCAGACACGAATGCCCGTAAAACGTGATTTTCATTGTTATCCTCCTCTTTCCATCCAAATTCATTCCTTCTACCATTCTAATTAAAGACGGGGGCAAACTCAAATTATCTGCCGCTAGCCAGCCTCAGTACGCGAATGTCCATGAACCGGCGCCGTCCTTCCAGGAATAACCGGTTTGCCCTTGGGTAAAGCACCGAACAATACCCAGGAATGCTTCATATACTTCTGCGCCAGCGCCACAACTCCCCAGGATGCTCCGAGAGTAACCGCAAATCCGCCGGCCACATAAGCGTAGTATAATTTCGGATTATAGCTGGCGGGAAGCAGGGAATAATAGAACAAAATCCCCGCATGAATGATATAGATTCCAAAGGAGGCCATGCCAAGCCGATACAGAACAGTTGTCCAGAAAGGGCTTAGTAAACGATAGAGCCCGGCCGAGAGCTGAAGCAGGATTAACCCGGATGTATAGCTATGTAAGAACCATAGACCTTCGTATACCAGTCCATGGGCAAAAACATCGTAAGCCCTGGTCCGATACCACAAGTACACATGGCTTAAGCTCGCGCCCGCCCATACTATCCATAATGGAATCCAATAGAAGGCCTGCCGGCTTAACAGCTTTTTCCAAGTTACTTCTATCCAGCCTTTAATGGCATGATAATGTATTCCGAAGAATGCCCCGAGCAAATAATTGGACATATAGCTCGTCGCCAGAAACGATTTATCCGCATAATTCCAATAGAAATAATCCAGCAGAACAAAGATCCATTGAAGCACCAGACCGATCCAGATCAAATGCTTGGCCAGAAGCTTAATCCGCTGCAGAAGCCAAAGGAAGAACGGAAACAATAAATAAAATTGAATGCTTATGAAAATAAAATATAGATGGTAAAACGCTTTCCCCATCACCAGAGCAGACCAAAAATCGGCCAGCGATACATTCTGAAAAAACTGATTCCAATCTTCCCCATAAGAATAGTACATCTGGATCGTATAATAATAAATCGAGCAAATCAGGTAAGGTACAAGTATGTATAATAATCTTCGCTTATAAAAGGTGGCGATCAGCTTCTTATCCATCTTGCGATCATAATAACTGTAAAAAAGAACGAAGGCGCTTAGAAAAATAAATGTCGTTGTCCCAAATCGGTTAAATACATTAATGAAATTGAAGAATTGATACATGAATGATTGTTTATCAATGATTTCTCCAATCGGAAGGGATGAGACATGTACGAGTATTACTCCTAGAATGGCCAACGCTCGAACGATGTAGATGACATGGATTTGCTCCTTCTGACTCGTTCTTAGGTGACCCAAACCGGCCACTCCCCCTTTGCTGCGGTTCAAGAGTGCCTGTTGCTTGATAAGCCTTTCATTAATGAATACAATACCGCAAATCGGCGGCTAAGCCTTCTTGACCCGATGATTATTTAAAAATGATGTCTTTCTCCCGCAAGGTCAGCTTCCTGGCCGCAATGTCGAGCACAATTTTGCCGCTCGCAAGCCCCCAGATTCTGCTGGCGAACCGTTCAGCCAATTCCACATTGTGAAGCGTACAGATGATCGTCACCTGCTTCTTGCGGCTGATGTTCCTCAAATCTTCCATCACCCGGTTAGCGGATTCAGGCGGCAAGCCCGTGACCGGCTCGTCAGCGAATAAAATCTCGGTCCCCTGGACGAGTGCCTGTGCAATGGCGATCCTCTGTCTCTCTCCTCCGCTTAGTTTGGATGTCTTCTCCCTGGCCTTATCCAGCAGTCCCACATGCTCCAATAAATCCATAGCCTCGAGATGGTCGTCCTTGGCTGCAATTCTTGTTAGAAACCGGAAGACAGACGTATTTTTATAGCGGCCGCTCAAGACATTCTGGATGGCCGTCGAATTCAGATTCAAATAAGGTTTTTCCTCAATCATGGCCCATTTACGCCGCATCTTCATTTTCTCGACAAAGTTCAATTCCGTAATGTCGCTGCCTTCATAGATGTACTGCCCTTCGCTCCAGGATTCCTGCAAGGACAAACAACGGAGCAAGGTCGTTTTACCGCTGCCGCTTCCTCCAAGGATGGCGATGAAATCCCCCTTGTCCGCTTGAAAGCTTATCTTGGAAAGCACTTCGTGCCCGGATTCAAATCGTTTGGTAAGATTGCGTACGATGATCATTCGCGAGCTCCTTTTCTCTCTATATTCGTGTATAAGTATGGCGTACCTGCTATCATCTCCTGTCAGCTCTTTGATACCTTTTACCCTTCGTCGAAAGTTTTGATACCTCTACTCTCTGTAGAAAGTTTTGATACCTCTTACCCTCCGTGGAAAGTTTCGATACCTCTTACTCTCCGTAGAAAGTTTTGATACCTCTTACACCTCCGTAGAAAGTTTTGATACCTCCTACCCTTCGCCGAAAGTATGGAAGGATTTTTGCCATGGAGACAGGACCGTTCGGTTTCATAGAAATTTTACCATTAACCGGCCCATAATCCTAGAGCCGCAGCAACAATCGTATGACAATCGTAACAAAGTAGTCATAACACAACACTCGGGAAGCATTCTACATAAGTTAAATACTCTACGTTAATACTCCAGCGTCCGATTTAGCAAACCTGCACTTTTAGGGCTGCTCCTCGAGATCTAACTTACTCGGTTCCAACAAACTGAAGGAACGGGCGAACGAACCCAACCCGTCCCTTCCAAAATCCGCTCAGCCAGCACTTCCCTTTTCTTTCGCTATCAGCCTCCATTATACTGCTAACGCGCAGATTCAGTTGGAATGGCTGTCTTCACATCTCTTGGACTGTTATCCCCTTTGTTCAGGAACCGTACCCACTTCCTAATTTTCAAACACTCCACTTAGCTCACTTGATTTGTTGATCTACTCTCCCCTGCCTCTGACTGTTATCCCCTCTGTTCAGGAAACGTACCAGTTTCTCAATTTTCGGCTGTTCCCTTTTAGCACATTTCATTCGATGATTGCCACCTCTACTTGCCTTTGACTGTTATCCCCTTTGTTCTAGAACTGTACCCACTTCCTAATTTTCAAACACTCCACTTAGCTCACTTGATTTGTTGGTCTACTCTTCCCCTGCCTCTGACTGTTATCCCCTCTGTTCAGGAAGCTGCACCGCTCCTTGATTCTTCAACTGTTCGTTTTGCCGGGCTTGATTCGTTGGACTGCTCTCACTCTGCCTCTGACTGTTATCCCCTCTGTTCAGGAGGAGTACCCCTACCTGCTTTCAACCTCTATCCCATATAATCGGTTGGCCTACTGACACTTCCTTGCCTTATAACACTTCGTTCATTCAAATTGGAACCGATATCCTTTCACTTCAGGAAACCTCAATGTTCCTCTAAATTGGTAAGTCTTTTGTTTTTTAATCAATAATTCCTACTTTTTCTAACCAAGTTGAGATGTACCAGGCGCTGCAGTAGACTTTATGAGCTAATGGGAAAATTACAGTTCTGAGTCATTGGGATAACGGACAAAAGTGTGGTCGAGTCGCGTATCTGAGCTATTGGGATAACGGTCAGAAGGCTGATTGAGCTGCGTATCTGAGTCATTGGGATAACGGACAAAAGTGTGTCGAGTCGCGTATCTGAGCTGTTGGGGTAACGGTCAAAAGGCTGTTTGAGCAGAGTAGCTGAGCTGTTGGGATAACGGTCAGAAGGTTGATTGAGCCGCTTATCTGGGCTGTTGGGATAACGAGCAAAAAACCGATTGAGCTGCCATGTCTGAGTCAACAGGATAATGGTCAAAAGAATGGTTGAGCTGCATGCTGTAGGAGCTTCCAAATCAAATGAGCCTGTATTACGGAAAATGATAAACAAATTTCAGACTCCTTCTGAATCCATAAAGCTGTAGTAAAATCATTATTCACAGTGCTGATCGGCCACCGTCATGGCACCTAGATCTGAGTGGCACCTTACGCGGAGCTTCAGCATTATTAACTGTAAGATTTACCGATCGACATAGCCAGCAGCTCGGCAATATCATAGGTGGCCATTTCATCCTCCTTGCCCAGCGCCTTCGTCCCGTCGCCAAGCATTGTCAAGCAATAAGGGCAGGCACTTGCGATTACTGTTGGTTGAACTGCCGCAGCCTGTTTTGTCCTCTCGACATTAACTCTTGTTCCTTCCCTCTCCTCCAGCCACATCAGGCCGCCCCCGGCGCCGCAGCACATGCTGTTATTTCCGCTCCGTTCCATTTCTACCAGCTTCACGCCTGGAATTGCCGACAAAACGATACGAGGCGCATCATAAACGCCGTTATATCTTCCCAAATAGCATGAATCATGGTATGTCACTCTTTCCTCTAATGACTGCGTCGGCACGATCCTTCCCTCTTGGATCCAAAGCGCAAGAATCTCTGTATGATGATAAACCTCTATTCGGGGAGACAAGCCAAAATCAGGATATTCGTTCTTGAATGAATGGTACGCATGCGGATCGATCGTGATGATCTTCTTGACCTTATACTGATGGAACAATTCGATATTGCTGCGAGCCAGCTCCTGGAATAAATACTCATTCCCGAGCCGCCTGGCGGTATCTCCGGAATTTCCCTCTTCGTTCCCTAAGACAGCGAATGATATTCCGGCTTCGTTCATAATCCGGATCATCGACCGGGTAATCTTCATGCTTCTTTTATCATAAGAGCCCATAGAGCCGACGAAAAATAAATAATCGAATTCACCGGCCTCCTCAATAGAAGGAGCGTGGTCCCCGTCGACCAAGCCGCTCATCCAGCCGCTCCGTTCACGCCGATGGATGCCCCACGGATTGCCTTGACGCTCAATGTTGTTCAACGTCCGCCCCGCTTCGGAAGGAAGCTTGCCTTCGGTCAGCGCCAGATAACGACGCATATCCATAATCATCCTCACATGCTCGTTGGCGACGGGACACTGGTCCTCGCAGTTCCGGCAGGTTGTGCAGGCCCACAGCTCCTCTTCGGTAATGACATCCCCTATCAGGTTAACCTCCGAATCTGACTCCGCCTTCACCATTTCTGCAGCCTTCATCCTTCCCGATCCGGCGCCGGTGCGGCTGCCAGCCTCTGCCATGGAACGAGACGAAAGGGCGACACGATTCGCTTCCGAATTCGCAAAGGCGAAAGCGGGCATCCAGGGGGTGCGTGACGTGATTGCTGCTCCACGGACGGTCAGATGATCGCGCAGCTTCACGATCAATTCCATTGGAGATAACATTTTGCCGGTAGTGGAGGCCGGGCATACATTCGTGCAGCGTCCGCACTCCACGCAGGAATATAAATCAAGCAGTTGATTGCGGGTAAACCGCTCAATACGACCTACTCCGAATTCCTCGGCGGTCTCGTCCTCCAGATCAATCGGCTTGAGCTTGCCCGGCGGCCCCTGCGTTCTCCAGAATAGATTAAACGGAGCAAACAGCAAGTGAGCATGCTTGGATTGCGGCACATACACAAGAAAGGCCAACAATATCAGGAGATGAAGCCACCAGAATAAATAAAACAGCAGCTCTGCCGCGCCCGGTCCGATTCCACCCGTCCATGCGGCGATCGTGGAAGATACAGGACTATAGACGGAGAACGGCTCCCCCTTCCAGATTGCCCGCATGCTTTCCGTCAGCAGCAGCGACAGCATAAGGCCGGTAATAAAAAGCAGAACGAGAGCCGGCTTCCAGCCCCGCTTCAGCCTTTTTAACTTTTCAATATATCGGCGGTAGAACGCATAACCCACCGCCAACAAAATAAGCACAATCGTTATTTCCTGCAGCAGTACAAAATAGCGATAGCCGCGGCCAAGCGGCAGATGATGCCCCGGCTCAAGTCCCCTAATCAGTAGATCGAGCGCACCGAATTGAAGAACTATAAATCCGTAGAACATGACCAAATGCATCCAGCCGCTGCGCCTGTCCTTCATCAAAGTCCTATGCCCAAGCATCTGAACCGCAAGCTCGCGAATACGTTCCCCGTTCCGGGCCTTCTCCGTCTCCTCTCTTCCTAACCGGATAAATAAATAACGACTGTACATTACATGAGAAAACAGGAACACTGCATAACCAACTGCCACGACAAAACCGATCCAATGAAGCCATGCCCATCCGGTCACAGGTTTCACCCGCCTTCCCCTAAATCAATCGGTAGGATCCGGTACCGAACGAACCGATCACTCCTTCCTCACTGTACAAGCTGGCTTGAGTTGTAACGATTTTGCGGGAAAGATGCAGCACTTCCCCTACTGCATAATTCATCCCTTTCTTAAGCGGTGCGACATAATGAACGTTCAGATTGGTCGTTACGATTCTGTCATTGGGCTTGGCGAGCATTGCCGCCAAACCCATGACGTTGTCCAGCAGAGAAGCATGGACCCCTCCATGCAAAATCCCGATATGGTTCATATGTCTGTCGCAGGCTTCCAAAGAGATGACCACCTTGCCATCCGCGAAGCTTACCAGCTTCGCCCCCAGATCTTCCCAGAACGTTCCTTGCACGTCCTGTTCGAGCTTCCGGGCCAAAGCTTCCCAGTCCAACGGCTCGTTCATCTCAGGTCCTCCATCGTTATGTGGTTGGTCCGGGGAGAGATTCCCTCTGCCCTAAGCGCTCCCCGGCATAAAGCGATCAAGCTTAGCTTCGTTTCCTGCGTATACACATCCAGTCCCATTTCGATTCTTCTCAGCGCGGTAAATCCGACCATTCCGAACAGGGCGCTAGTTAAAGTAGGGATGCTGATTGCCGGGTCAATCCAGCCTTCCCGCTGAAGCTGTTCAAAGAATTGCTCCATAGTGCGGAAATAACCGCAAATTCGCTTTTGGATATCCTGATGAAGCGACTTGGTCCCCCATGACTTACTCATAAGCAGTTGGCACAGCGACTGCTCCCGGTCAAAAAATTTCAAATGCACCTTCAGCAGCTTAACCAGCATCTCTTCGCGGGAAATCCCACTGCGGATTACCGGCTGGATCTGACCGAGCAGCCGTTCGATCCCTCTCTCTACGACATATAAGAACAATTCCTCTTTCGTTGGAAAGTAGTAGTACAGCGTTCCCTTGGACACTCCTGCCAGCTCGGCGATGGAATCCATCGTTGTCTCGCTGAATTCCTGATGGGCGAAAGCCGTCAGCGCTCCTTCGCAAATTCTTTCCTTTTTCGTCCGGGTATCCATATCTTTCCCTCTTTGCGCGGACTGGGGCGTTCCGTTATTCCGGTTTATCACCCCATCCGAAGAACCTTTCCCGGGCTTACCGGCTCTCCCGTTCACTCCGGCTTGTTGTCCGGACGCCGTATTCTGCACGTCCTCCAGATCTTGCAGAGCCATTCACAGCCCTCCTTCCCGATTGCCCCCGATGCACCCTTATCCCCAGGATGAACGCTGCCTCACTATATACCGAACCTCAGGGATTAATTCCGCTTCGTTTACGAAGATTTTCGTCACACTACGTGGTATATCCCCCGGAAGCCAGAATTCGGGAAGCGATCCTTCTCTTCGTTCCAATCGCATCCAGCGGAGCCCAGCGGCTCAGCTTCTTGAGAATCGATATTTGGACCTGCTGACGGTCTCCCTCTTCCATAGCAAGAATCGCCGTTCTCGCCCGGGACTCGATCCGCGCGAAGGCTTCATGAACGTACACCGATGCCATTTCCGCTTGGTTAACCGCTTGATCCGGCCCGTTGCGGCCCATTGTTTTTCTGGCGCGCAGTACGGCGGACTCCATCGCAAAAACTTCAATGATGACGTCGGCCAAACACTCTACGATTTCCTGCTCCTGCTCCAGCTCGAATCTGTACTTCTCTACGGCGGAGCCGCCCACCATCAGAAAAATCTTCTTGGCCGCTTCTATCATCGCCGACTCGCGCGCGAGCGGTTCCTCCTCCATCATCATCTGCGGAATATAAGTGATCAGCTCCTGCTGTAGTTGCTGAGTAACATCCATCAGGGGGAGCTCTCCTTTTAACGCTTTGCGCAGAAGGGCAGCAGGGATAAGCAGGCGGTTGATTTCATTCGTCCCCTCAAAAATCCGGTTAATTCGCGAATCCCTATAAATTTGTTCAATTTTATATTCCTGAATATAGCCGTATCCTCCATGAATTTGAACTCCTTCATCCGCGGCATAATCGAGCGCCTCGGAAGCAAATACTTTGTTGATCGAGCATTCGATGGCATATTCCTCGATCGCCTTGGCCGCCTTCCGGCTGTAATCCGGCGCCGCTTTGTCAAGCTTGCTCATACTGGCATCCATCAATCCCCCAGTGCGATAGACCATGCTTTCCATAACGAATGTGCGGATAGCCATATCGGCGAGTTTTTTGCGAATCAAAGGGAACTCTGCCAACGCCTTGCCGAACTGCTTCCGCTGTTTGGCATAATCCACCGCCAGACGGATGGCCCACTTGGCGGACCCGAGACAACCGGCAGCCAGCTTATACCGGCCTATGTTAAGAATGTTGAAGGCGATCACATGCCCGCGGCCAATCTCTCCAAGCACGTTGTCGACCGGCACGGGGACGTCCTCCAGAATAAGCGGCCGGGTCGAGGAGCCCTTAATCCCCATTTTCTGTTCTTCCGGTCCGGTCGATACGCCCGGATAATCCCTCTCAACGATAAATGCGGTGAACTTATCCCCATCGATCTTGGCATATACGATAAACACGTCGGCGAAGCCTGCATTGGTAATGAACTGCTTGGAACCGTTCATCACATAATGCTTACCGTCTTCGCTCAATACGGCTGTCGTCTTCGCACCAAGTGCATCCGAACCCGAGGAAGCCTCCGTCAGGCAATAAGCGGCCAGCTTCTCTCCGCTTGCCAGCGCCGGGAGGTAACGCTGCTTCTGTTCCTCGCTTCCGAACAAGATGATCGGCAGGCTGCCGATTCCGACATGCGCCCCATGCGACAGAGCGAAAGAGCCTCCCCTGACCAGCTTCTCTGTAATCAGCGTCGAGCTGATTTTATCCAGATCGGTCCCCCCGTACTCCTCCGGTACGTCTGCCGCCAGCAATCCCAGCCCGCCGGCCTTCTTCAGCAATTGCACCGTCAGGTTTAAATCCTGCCGTTCGATCTGTTCTTCGTGCGGGACCACTTCCCCTTCAACGAAATCTTCCGTCAGTTCGGCGATCATTTTCTGTTCCTCGGTAAAATCCTCCGGGGTGAATACATCGTCCACATCCGGCGAGGCTAGCAAAAATCCTCCGCCGCGATTAGCCAGCTTACTCAAACCGCTTCCTCTCCCTTCTTCCCTGGGAAACTGGATTTTCAATTAGCCCTTATCCCCCATGGCCGCCAAGACGGCACCAGTGACTGGTGAAGATGATGGCTATTTGTCAGGTTAATGGATAAATTCAAACACTCCCGCCGCACCCATTCCTCCGCCGACGCACATGCTGACGATTCCGTAACGGCTTCTTCTTCTCCTTCCTTCATGAAGAAGAGTTGTCGTCAGCTTGGTTCCCGTGCAGCCCAGCGGGTGGCCGAGCGCGATCGCTCCTCCATTAACATTTACCTTCGCCTCGTCTATCCCCAGTTCCCGGATGACATATAGACACTGCGAGGCGAATGCTTCGTTAATTTCGTACAGATCGATCTGCCCCGCGGTCAAGCCGGCGAGGCGGAGCGCCTTGGGGATGGCCGCTACCGGCCCGATGCCCATGACCTCCGGCGCCACTCCCGCGACGGCGAAGGAGCGGAGTACCGCCAGCGGCCGCAAGCCAAGCTGCGCCGCCTTCTCGCCGGACATGACGACTACGGCCGCGGCCCCGTCGCTCATTTGCGACGTGTTGCCGGCTGTCACCGTTCCGCCGAGGCGGAAAGCCGGCTTTAGCTTGGCGAGCGCTTCCGGCGACGTATCCGGCCGCACGCCCTCATCCTCGGCGAACACGAATCTGCGCCGTGCAGGCTCACCGCTTTCGTCCACGATCGCCTCCTCGACCGTCACCGGGACAATCTCGTCCCGGAATTTGCCGGCCGCGATCGCAGCGGCCGCTTTGCGGTGGCTGGATACGGCGAAGCGGTCCTGCTCTTCGCGGGTGACGCCGTACCGGGCCGCGACTTCCTCGGCGGTGTGTCCCATCGACATGTACATTTCCGGCCGATGCTCCACCAGATGCGGATTGGGCATCGGCTTGTAGCCGCTCATCGGTACATGACTCATGCTCTCGACCCCGCCGGCCACCATCACATCCGCGAAGCCGCACATGATCCTCTCCGCCGCCGAAGCGATCGACTGGAGCCCGGAGGCGCAGAACCGGTTCACGGTCTGTCCCGGGACTCCGTCAGGCAGTCCGGCCCGAATCGCCACGATCCGCCCGAGATTGAGCCCCTGCTCCCCTTCGGGCATGGCACAGCCGAGGACGACATCCTCCACATCGGCTCCCGAGATGCCCGGTGTCCGCTTGACCGCCTCCTGAACGGCAGCCGCTCCCAGATCCTCCGGCCGAAACTGCCGGAGAGACCCTTTATGCGCCTTGCCTACCGCCGTCCGGACGGCGGTTACAATGACTGCTTCCTTCATCGCTTGGCCTCCTGTCCGTTCGGCCTGCCGGACGCAGGCCTTCGTTTAATTTCTTAACGGTTTACCTTTAAGCAGCATGTGCTGCATCCTCGCCTGGCTCTTGGGTTCTCCGCACAAGCTGAGGAAAGCCTCCCGCTCCAGGTCGAGCAAAGCCTGCTCCGACACGACCGCATTGGCCGGCCTCAGGCCCCCGGTTAACACATAGGCCAGCTTGCGTCCGATCAGCTCGTCATGCTCGGTGATATGTCCCCCGCCTCTCATCTGATACAGAGCCATCTGGAGAACGGCTCTGCCCGGCTCCCCTACGACCCTGCAGCTCTCTCTTTCCGGAGGGGAATATCCGGCATCGGAGAGGGCGATGACCATCCGTTTCGCGTCGTATAGCTGGGAGTCCCGATTCAGCGAAATGCGATCCGTCGTTCGCAAATACCCCAGCTCCTTGGCTTCCTGAGCGCTGGTCGAAACCTTGGCCATGCCTATAGTTTCGAATGCGCGGTTGACGAAGGGCTGCAGGTCGACCTTGCCGTCATAGTCGACGTTCCGGGTAAAACGCATCAGCAGCTCCTTCGTCCCGCCGCCCGCCGGAATCAATCCGACCCCGGTTTCAACCAGTCCCATATACGTTTCGGCGGAGGCCTGAACGACGGCCGTCGGAATGGCCAGCTCGACCCCGCCTCCCAGCGTCATGCCGAATGGGGCGGAAACGATCGGCTTCTCGAAATATTTAATAGCCATGGAGGCTTCCTGAAATTGACGGATCATCCGATCGATCTCCAGCCAGTTGTCGTCCTGCGCTTCCATAAGCAGCAGCATGAGGTTGGCCCCCACGCAGAAATGCCTGCCTTCGTTCGCGATAACCAGCCCGCGATAATGGCTCCGCACCTCCTCCAGCGAACGAAACAGCATTTGCAAAATATCCGGGCCGACGGCATTGTTCGGAGAGTGGAATTCCAGGCAGGCCACATCATCTCCCAGATCGATCAAGCTGGCGCCCGCATTGCTCATCAGGACAACCCCCTGCCGTTCTTTCAACGAACGCAGAGACAGGAACTCCGGCCGCCGGGAAAGCTCTTTGGCCTGGCCGCCGGGGAGGAAATAGAAGGTGCGCCCCTCCTTTTTCTCGTAGAAGGAGGTTCTGCCTGCGGCCAGCATATCCTCTATCCAGGACGGCAAAGTCTCCCCTTCGTCCTTCATTCGTTTGGCCGTCCGCTCCACTCCAAGGGCGTCCCAGGTCTCGAACGGTCCCAGCTCCCAGTTGAACCCCCATTTCATTGCCTCATCTACGGCCAGAGGGTCGTCGGCAATTTCCGGAAGTTTATAAGCCGAATAGAGCAGCACCTTTTTCATGACCGTCCAGACGAAGCGCCCTCCCGGGTCCCCGGCCTCCGTCAGAACACGCAGCTTTTCCTTCAAGGTTTTGGCATTGCGCGCGGCTTCCAAGGAGGGAAAGCGCGCTTTGTCCCTTGCAATATAAGACCCGGAAGCCGCGTCCCATTGTTCAATAACCTTCTCCCCGCCCGTGCGGACCACTTGATAGAAGCCGCGACCGGCTTTCTCGCCGATTTGTCCGTTCTGCAGCATTTCCTTCATTACGGCAGGGACCTCGAAGGCAGCCTTTTCCTCCGGGTCGCTTGCCTGACGGTGGACATTGTTTGCCACATGAACGAACGTGTCCAGACCCACCATGTCCAGTGTGCGGAACGTAGCGCTTTTCGGCCGGCCCAGCACCGGACCGGTGAGGGCGTCAACCGCCGATACGGACAAGCCGTGCTTCGCCATTTCGTGCATGGTTACCAGAAGCCCGTAGGTTCCGATCCGATTCGCGATGAAATTCGGCGTATCCTTAGCAAGGACCACTCTCTTGCCCAGCCGGCTCTCGCAGAATCTCTTTACCGCCGCCACGGCTTCGGGATCGGTCTCCTCCGTAGGAATTAACTCCACCAGCTTCATATAACGGGGGGGATTGAAGAAATGCGTTCCCATAAAATAACGCCGGAAGCTCTCCCCTGTCTGTCGGGACATGGCCGCTATGGAAATCCCGGAGGTGTTGCTGCTGACGATCGTCCCGGTTTTCCAATGCTTCTCCACCTCCGCGAGGAGCTCTTGCTTGGCCTCCAATTGCTCCACGATCGCCTCGATCACCCAATCCGCCTCTCCGACAGCGGTCAAATCCTCCTCGAAGCTTCCCGCCCGGATCCGTTCCAGGACGCGTTTCGAATACAGCGGGCTGGGCTTCTGCCGTGGGAGCTGCTCCAGAGCCGTTTGGGCCAGCCGCTGCCCCCCTATTTTGCGGTCCAGCATAGTGACAGACAGGCCCGCATTGGCCAAATGAGCCGCTATAGCCGCGCCCATCACCCCAGAACCTAGCACAACCGCCTTTTGCAAGGTCCGCTCCATCGGTAACTTAACCTCCTTTATCCGAATATTGAAAGTAAGATCATTCCATGTCTACACATAAGCAACGACAGACTGCGCAGGTTTCTCTCCCTCTTTAGCCTTCTTTAACGTTATACTTTGACCGGTCAGTATAATAATCCCAAGGCGAGACGGAAGAACCCCACCTTCATCGACTGCCCCGGAACGCTCCTCATGTGAGCCTTGACAACTCTCAAAGGAATCCAGGGCTTTGATCCAGGACTAACCCGTTTCCTTTATACAGCTATGCCGAAGGTTTCTGCTTTATGGTAGCTTCCTCCGGCTCGCTGTTACCCGTGTGGAGTAAAATAACAGCACGGAAGCACGCTGTGCCTATTTTTCCTTAATCAAATACCAACGGCCAAGCAATGCCTCGATTCAGTTACTCGGTCCGACTGTCCCGGAGGTTTCTTTCCTCTTCGGCCAATGCCCTGCGCAGTACTTTGCCTACGAGCGTCTTCGGCAGCTCCGTGCGATATTCATAGACACGGGGGACTTTGTACGAGGCTAACCGTTCTCTGCAAAATTGCTCCAATTGCTGCTCCGTCGCCTGCTGACCTTGACGCAGAACGACGAACGCCTTCACCGTCTCTCCCCGGTATTCATCAGGAATCCCAATGACGGCCGCCTCCTGGACCGCAGGATGCTGGTATAAGACCTCCTCAATTTCACGCGGATAAACCTTAAGGCCGCTCGCATTGATCATTTCCTTCTTGCGATCGACAATATAGAAATAACCGTCCTTATCCATGTAGCCCATATCACCGGTTGCAAGCCAGCCGTCCTTGAGGACGGATGCCGTTTCTTCCGGTTGGTTCCAGTACCCTTTCATGACCTGCGGTCCCTTGACCAGCAGCTCACCAATCTCACCGGGCTCGGCGGGCTCTCCGTTATCCAGCATGATAACCGCTTCGGTATCCGGCCATGGAATACCGATGCTGCCCTGCACTCTCCTCCCCCATATCGGGTTCGCGTGAGTAACGGGCGATGCTTCCGTCAACCCGTAGCCCTCCACGAGCCTTCCGCCGGTCAATTGCTCGAAGGTTTGCTGAACCTGCAGCGGCAGAGGCGCAGATCCGCTGATGCAGCATTCGATAGAGGAAAGATTATAGCGACTTAATTGAGGATGATGAATAATACCGACGTACATGGTAGGTGCTCCGGGAAACAAAGTAGGCTTTTCTTTATCAATCAGCTTCAGCAGCATGCCGGCTTCAAATTTGGGAACCAGCAGCATTCTGGCCGCCAGATATAACCCCAAATTCATACAAGTAGTCATCCCGTATACATGGAACAAAGGCACCGCCGTCAGTATCGTTTCCTGACCTTTGCGGATACGGTGAATCCAGGATGCGCACTGGATAACATTAGCGACCAGATTTTCGTGTGTCAGCATCGCCCCTTTGGCCGTTCCCGTCGTTCCTCCTGTATACTGGAGAACGGCTACATCCTCGGACAAATCGACCTCTGTCCTGACCGGCTTCGGAGAGGAGCGCGCCATCAATTGCTTGAACATCCGAATGTTCTCCTTTTCCGGGTCAAGCCGTCTGCCGGCTCCTTGCTTTTTTTGCACCAGGGGATACAGCATATTTTTCGGAAAAGGCAAATAATCCTGTATTCCGGTTACGATGATGTTATTCAAAGCTACCGATTGCGAAGCCTTCTTCACTCTCGGATAAACCAAATCCAGACAGACAATCGTCTTGGCTCCGGAATCCGTCAGATGCCGTACCAGTTCCCGTTCAGTGTACAAAGGATTCGTCTGAACTACCGTGCCCCCCGCAAACAATATCCCGTAGTAACCAATGACATACTGGGGAACATTGGGAAGCATCAAGGCTACCCGGTCTCCCCGCCGAATCCCGAGATGGATCATCGCATTGGCAAAACGGTAAGCGGAATCGAGAAGCTGGCGGTAAGACAGCTTCTTGCCCATGAACAGCACAGCCTCATGGTTCGGATAATGTTCGGCTGCCTCCAGTAAAAAATCGGTTAAAGCGACGGACGGATAATCGAGCCGCTGCTGTACTTCCGGTTCATAAGAAGATAGCCACGGTCGGTTCGTCATGTTTAACCACCTGCCTCCGGTTAATCACTTTACGTTGCCAGCATTTCTCTAAAGCGCTCGGTCAGAAGAGGCACGATTTCGAATAGGTCGCCGACAATTCCGTAGTCTGCAACTTGAAAGATAGGCGCTTCCGGGTCCTTGTTGATCGCGACGATCACCTTGGAATTGGACATTCCCGCCAAATGCTGGATGGCTCCGGATATCCCGCAAGCGATATAGAGGTCCGGGGTGATCACTTTCCCGGTTTGCCCGATTTGCAATGAATAATCGCAATACCCCGCATCGCAAGCACCGCGTGATGCCCCGACGGCAGCTCCCAGCACATCGGCCAATTCTTGGAGCGGTTCGAAGCCTTCGGCGCTTTTGACGCCTCTTCCGCCGGAGATCACAATCTTGGCTTCGCTCAGGTCAACCCCCGCCAACGATTTGGAGATTACTTCCTTGACGACGGTCCGCAAATCTTTAATATCCACGGCAAAAGGAATTTCCCGGCAGCCGTGGGAGCTCTGGTGCTCCTCCACCGGAATATTGTTGGGGCGAATCGTGACAAACCATTTCCCCGCGGCAAATCTCCGGCTTTCGAACGCTTTACCCGCATAGATTGGCCGTATGAATACGGGTTCTCCGTCCTTCCATTCAAGGCCCGTGCAGTCGCTGATCAGCCCACAGCCCATTCGCGCTGCGGCTCGAGGCGCCAAATCTTTACCGATCGCGGTATGCGGCAGCAGAATGACATCCGGATCATCGTGAACGATCAACTGCGTAAACGCTTGGGTATAGCCGTCCGGGGTGTACCGGTCTAATTCGGCATGCTCCGCCAAGTACACCTGGTCCGCGCCATGCATGGCCAGCTCAGCCGCCAGCGGCTGATGACCCTGCCCGAACAAAGCGGCGCTGATCCGGCCTCCTTCCGACAACCGCCGCGCGGCCGTCAGCGCTTCGAAGGTCACATTACGAAGCTTCCCATCCTTGACTTCGGCAAGAACAAGAACCGATCGTTCCATTCCATACCTCCTTATCCAATCACTTTGGCTTCGTTCCGCAGAAGATCGGCCAATTGCCGTACCTGCTCCTCCGCTGTCCCTTGCAGAATACGGCCAGGGGGCTTCTCCGGGGGAAGCCTTTGTTCGACCCTATGAGTCTTGGGCTCCGCTTCCTCTTTAGCCAATCCAAGCTCTTCCGCCTCAATAACGTCTATTGGTTTTTTCTTGGCTTTCATAATTCCAGGAAGAGACGGATATCTAGGCTCATTCAATCCTTGCTGGGCTGTGATCAGGAGAGGCAGGGAAGCTTCAACCACCTCAATATCCCCTTCGACATCCCTTTCCACCACTGCCTTGCCGTCTTCTAACCTAAGCTTTACCGCTGTAGCTATATGAGCAATTCCCAGCTCTTCCGCCAGTCTCGGTCCCCCTTGCGAAGCCCCGGAATCGATCGCCATTTGTCCGCAGAGGATCATGTCGTACTCCATGGACTTGATGACTGCCGCCAGCTTCCGTGCAGATGTGTATTCGTCATTACCGTTCAGTTCTTCGCGGATATGAACTGCCCGGTCAGCTCCGACCGCCAAAGCGGTGCGCAGCGCGGCCTCTACACGGTCAGGCCCGAGACTGACCGCGATCACCTCTCCTCCGAACTGCTCCTTCAGACGGATCGCCTCTTCCAGTGCATATTCGTCATAAGGATTGATGACAAATTTCACTCCCTCTTCCGACACGGCCCCGTTGTCCAGCGTTATCTTCTCTTCCGTGTCAAACGTTTGTTTGATGCAGACGACCGTTTTCATAGCTCCTCCTTCCCCTTTTGCAAACTTGTTTTTGCCCAATAACCGCTTGAGCCGGCTGCTCTTCAGGGTCCCCCTTTAATCCTATGGGCGACAGCTTGCCCGACATTCCGCTAATCTCCGACATCGTCGGCCACTTTTCAAGACAAAGTGATGGCGCAAACTAATCTGATGATTCGTTTTAAGGAGATGGTTTGGAGTTTGGAGTTTGGAGTTTGGAGTTTGGAGTTGGGGAGTTTTTGATAGATCACTTATTGATGATTTGTCCGCTTGTTTCTGATGACTATTGGTTTTTCGATGTTCGGATTTTAGTGGATTGTTGGTCTTCGCTGAGGTGACTGAGGCGGATGGATGGGTTCCTGGGGTTATTTGGATAAGTTCAGTGCTTGAAATTGATTCGGGGTTGGTTACGGATTTTACACCAGGCAAAGCTGCGTTCGATCTTTTTGTGCCGGCTCTTATCTCTTTCAGTGTCCTTTTGGCTGTTATCCCCTCCACTCAGCTCTCTTTCGTATCGGGCCCTATCTCTCTTTCAGCGTCCTTTCGGCTGTTATCCCCTTCGCTCAGTCTTTTTCATATTGGGCTCTATCTCTCTTTCAGCGTCCTTTTGACCGTTATCCCCTTCGCTCAGCTATCTTTCGTATCGGGCCCTATCTCTCTTTCAGCGTCCTTTTGGCTGTTATCCCCTTTGCTCAGACTTATTCATATCGAGCCGCATCTCTCTGTCTGCGTACTTTTGACTATTATCCCTTTCGTTCAGAAAATTTCTATGGAGGGGTGCCTCCGATTTGTTGTGGGGGTGTGATGCGATTTTATGGTGGCCAGGTGTTAGGTCGGATGTTTCGGACCTGTGGGAGGAAAATCGAATTTCTGAGGGCGCTGTTTCAGTTTTCTGGAGGGTAATTCGGATCTCGAGGAGGGATACATATTTTTAAGGAGAGACGATTCGTGCCTGTTCAATAAAATGAAAAGAGGAGTCTGATGGAATCTTTTCATAGAAGCATTCTGAGTCAAGGGGATAACAGTCCAAGGAACCGACAAAGGAATAAATGCTCGAACATCAGGAGTAATGTCTTTCTAGGTTACTCTCAATGTTACTCTTTCCCAAACGGATTCCTGATTCAACGGGATAACAGTCCAAGGCCCTCACATCGAGATAAATAAGCAAACATCGGAAGTGAAATCCTTCCTTTGGTTACTTCAATGCTACTCTTCCCAGATAGATTCCTGATTCAATGGGATAACAGTCCAAAGGTATGTGTAAAAAGGAGCTGGGATCGAGAAATCCGAAATCCTGCTGAGAAAAAATAAATACCGTCCGGATAAACGAACGGTATGACGTAAATGATTCCTTCTGTCCCTTATTGTGATGGTTGCAATTTCACTAATTTCTCCATATTTCCCTTATACATTCAATATCTTCTACCACTATTATGACCCAATCCTTATTATCAGCACACTTTAAGAAGCCATCCAATATAAAATTTCCGCGAATATCTTATGTACTCGGTACAAACACAAACTTAACGCAACGATCTCCCGCTGCCTCGCGTGTTTTGTTTATGAACCGACCCGATGCGAGCATGCCGGTTATTCGGCAACCGCTCGAGCCTGGACGGGCAAGGATACTTCAACGACCGTCCCTTCGTCAATTTCGCTATAAACATTGACAGTCCCGTTATGCGCTTCAATAATTTTGTAGCTCAACATCAGGCCGAAGCCAGATCCTTTCTCCGATGGCAAATAATAAGGCTCGCCCAGCTTATCCAGCCTCTCTTCCGGAATGCCGGGACCATCGTCTTTAAACTGGATGGATATCCGATCCGGACTGCTTAAGCAGACGGAAACTTCCAATGTTCCTCCGTTAGGCATTGCCTCGATTCCGTTCATCATTATATTCACGAAGGCTTGGATCAACTGCTCCGCCTCACAGTGGATCGGAGGAAGGTTCGGCTCAATCTCCGTCATCATTCTGACCTTGTTATGAATCGCCTGCGGCTTCAAGCGGTCCACGGCCTTCCAGATTAAATCGTAAATTTTCCTCCGTTTAAACTGAACGGAATGCGGTTTGGCCAGGAGCAGAAATTCATTAACTATGAAATTTATTTTCTCGATTTCAGACTGCATGATATCAAGATACATTTGATTATCGCTATTCTTGGTGCGCATTAAATGCAGGAAGCCCTTAAGAGAAGTGAGCGGGTTTCGAATTTCATGAGCAACGCCGGCGGCCAGTTGTCCGGCAACCGATAGCCTTTCCGATTTTCTCAGGCGCTCTTCGTTTTTCTTGCGTTCGGTAATATCCACCACAGTACCTATCCAGGCGGGCTTTCCCCGAAACATAATACAAGCTCCATGGCCCTCTAATTCCAAAATGGAGCCCCCGTACCTTGTCCCGCGACACTGGAAATGCATGTTCTCTTCCCATTCCGTTACCTTGTCTAATTTCAAGTGATCCGCAGGATACATAAACTCCTTCAAATCGCGCCCCAACAGTTCCTTCCTCGGATAACCGAACATTTTTGCAAAATGGGGATTAATATAGATCAATTGTCCGTTCTGATACAAATATACGCCTACTTGCGCCTTCTCCACCAGCTTATGGTAGAGCGCTATGTCCCGCTCGGGAATGTCCGATAACTCCTGGGAACGCAGTTCTCGTGGGTGAATTAACCGCATACGGGAGGAATTGCGATGGGGCCTGCCGCCTCGCAGGAAGGCCACTCTCCTATGCTCCGAGCTATTGGTCTCTTGAGAAGGAAAGGCAATCTTGACTTTCTCTATAGGTTGTACAGAAGGGGTTCTGAGGTCTGCCTCTTCTTGTATACAAGCACTGTATTCCTTAGAATCGGGAATAAACTGGAATAAATAAATTTCAGGTTCGGAAGCTGTATTCTTCATCACGGACAGGTGCATACATATTCGAACTTGCTTTCCGTTCATAAGCATCCATACCAGTTCCAGCTTTGCACTGTCTGTTTTTCCGTTATACAGATCGAATAGACGGCTCTGGATGATCGGCCAGGTATCCGGCTGAAAATGCTCCTGTATCCTCGACGAAACGAGCTTGTGTTCACTCTCTCCTAATAAGGTGCTTAAAGGAGAATTAATGGCAAGCCACTTGCCGGACAAGTCGACAAGTGCCATTCCGATATTGGAATGGTAGAATATATGGCGAAAGCCGCCGCTGAACGACCATATTGAGGGTCGGTCATCTACATCCAGCTTATGTTCTGCCGCCTCTTGATCGTCTATCATATCTTTTACATAATGATTTTCACTCAATGCTATTCCTCCGAACTAATGGAATCCAAGTCATTCCAATAACGGAATATTACTACATAAGAAGTTAATCTTCTTTACAGCGTTAATACGTAAAAAGTATCTTATTGGCTTAACTGCCTTTAGGCTCGTTTTCTATCTTCTTGCATGCCGGCCTAATCCCTCAGAAGACGGTTGCTACAGAAAATATTTGAATGGTTTGGGTTCTATCATGGTTGTTCCGGATAGCGTGATCTCACCATATGGTATTCCAAGTATGAATAAAATTCAATCATGTTTAAGACCCTTTAACAGGTATACTTGTATACAAGACTGATCATCTTATACTAGTTTAGTGATGATACCTGTAAGAAGCAAGACTGCTTTCCAACATTCTCCAACATTTTTCACAATTAATGCCTTTATCGGAGTTTTCATAAGCAGAGACGAAAAAATCTATTTACTTGACTACAATAATAAGTGTATAATACAATGTTTGGGTTACTTTCTTTACATTTAAAACAAGGTGGTGCTTATTGATGAGCAAGGATCTATCCTATCGTATCCTGCTATATTATAAATACGTAAACATTCCCGATTATGAGCAATTTGCCGCAGACCATCTTCAGTATTGCAAGGAATTAGGGGTCAAAGGAAGAATTTTGGTAGCGGAAGAAGGCATTAACGGGACCGTCTCGGGAACCATTGCCCAAACCGAGAAATATATGCAGGATATGCATAATCATCCTCTATTTAAAGACATGGTGTTTAAAATCGATGAAGCGGAAGGACATGCCTTCAAAAAAATATTTGTCCGTCCCAAAAAAGAGCTCGTTACCTTCCGTCTGGACAAAAACCTCGATCCTAACCAAATCGGCGGAAAACGTTTATCACCGGCCAAGTTTTACGAGATGCTGCAGAAGGAAGATGTCATTGTCCTCGACGGACGAAATAATTATGAATACGATATCGGTCATTTCCGTAATGCCATTCGCCCGGATGTGGAATCGTTCCGCGAATTCCCGGAATGGATCCGCAACAATCTTGCGCAGCATAAAGACAAGCCGATCATCACCTATTGTACAGGGGGAATTCGCTGTGAGAAGCTTACCGCATTCATGATTGAGGAAGGGTTTCAGGACGTTTCCCAACTGGATGGCGGAATTGTGACTTACGGCAAGGATCCTCAAGTGCAGGGCCGGCTGTTTGATGGGAAATGCTACGTCTTCGATGAGCGAATCTCCGTCCGTATCAATAACACGCCTGAGGATGTTGTGATCGGGCGCTGCCACCACTGCGGCAAACCGGAAGACCGTTACATTAACTGCGCCAATGATTTTTGTCATCTGCAGCATATATGCTGCGAGGAATGTGAAGAGCTTCATCACGGGTTCTGCTCCAAGGAATGCGAAGAGAAGGAATGGAGCCGCTGCGAATCTTGATTATCCTTTCATTTCTCGTCATACCATCAATATAGAGAAAAGGCATCTGATCGATTGTTCGGATGCCTTTTCACGTTGTCCCTCATTCTTTTAACGAGCCCAGCAATGCCCCTTTAACGAAGTATTTTTGCAGGAAGGGGTACACTACCAGTATCGGTATAGTCGTAAATAAGATGACACCCGCCTTCATCATTTCCGGGGTCGCTTCCATAGCTACCTCCACCGCTGCGGGTGCGGCCCCTCCCATATCCTGCTCCAGAATTAGGCTGCGCAGCACAAGCTGAAGCGGGTACAGCTCTTTGCTTCGGATGTAGATCAAGGCGCCGAAATATGAGTTCCACATTCCGACTACGTAAAACAGCGACAAGGTTGCGATCACCGGCTTGGAGAGCGGAATGGCAATCCGCGCATAAATTCCATATTCGCTGCAGCCGTCCATCTTGGCCGCATCGAACAATTCGGAGGAAATCCCTTGCAGGAAGGTCTTCATAATGATGACCGAAAAAGCGTTGAGCGCCCCGGGAATGATCAAGGCCCATAAAGTATTCTCCATTCCCAACGATTTAATCAATAAATAGTTAGGGATCAACGGCGAGGTGAATACGAACGTAACAAGGATGAACTTCAGAATCCATTTGCGGCCGGGCATAATGGACCGGGATAGCGAATAAGACAGACTGGTGGTCAACAGCAAAAAAATGAGAGTCCCCATCAAGCACATATAAATACTGATTCCCAATGCGCGCCACAGCGTATCCATACCGAAAATTTGTTCATAAACGGACAAATTAAAGCCCTTCGGCCATAAATAAACGAGTTTGGCATTGGCATAGACCGGCGAGCTCAAAGAAATCGCAGCCAGATGGATTAACGGAGCGATCATTGTTAAACAGGCTAAAATCAGGAAGAGCCCGTTAACGATGGGAAAAACCCGGTCCGATTTTGACAGATTCATGGCGCTCCTCCCCCTTTAATAAATACTTTCACCGGTCGTTCTTCGGCTTAGCTGATTCAGGAACATGACCAGGCTGAGTCCGATAACGGATTGAAACAAACCAATCGCCGTAGAGAAGCTGAATTGGGCACTTAACAGACCTACCCGGTAAACATAGGTGTCGATCACTTCCCCCACTTCGCGGTTTAACGGATTCAGAAAAATAAGAACCTGTTCGACGTTGGCTTCCAGAACACTTCCTACTCTCAGCAAGAACAGGATGATAATGGCAGGCAGCAACGACGGCAGCGTAATATTCCACATTTGCCGCCACCTTCCGGCTCCATCCACCATGGCGGCTTCGTATAAATTGGGATTAATCCCCGATAAGGCAGCCAAATAAATGATCGTTCCCCAGCCAATTTCTTTCCAGATAGAAATCGTAATGATCAGCGGCCGGAAATATTGCGGATTGCCGAGAAAATCAACGCGACCCGCTCCCAGCCTCTCCAGCCATTGGTTGACGATCCCTCCATGGTCCAAGAGATTGATGAAGATTCCCCCTACAATAACCCAAGAGAGAAAATGCGGCAGGTAGAGTAATGTTTGAACCGGACGCTTGAACCACATCGTCCTGACTTCGTTCAATAGCAAGGCCAGCAGGAGCGGCGCGGGGAAGCCGAAAATAATTGAGTAAAAGCTCAGCAATATCGTATTGCGCAATATATTGAAAAACTCGTCATAAGTAAACATCGCAATAAAATGCTTTAAGCCGACAAAATCACTTCCTGCAAACCCTTTGAACAAATTGTAATCCTGAAAGGCAATCCAATTACCGGCAAGCGGGATATATTTGAAAATGAGAAAATGTAATATTCCGGGCAGCGCTATAATCAGGAGGGCGATCCGATCGCCTTTTATTTTTTGCATTCCGCAACCTCCTATAGGGTCAGTGGAAAATAAATTTATCCAATGGCATGGACTCGTTTGTACGGAAGGCGGCCGGCCCGAGATAACGGCACAGCCGCCTGATTGACCTTTTGAAGGCTTCGGCAATCCTCAGCCCTTTATTTCTTGTGGAAGCTGTGGTACCAGTCCGTAGCTTCCTTGATTGCCGCGTCCCCGCCGCGCCTCTTCCATTCGCTTACGAAATTGTCGAACGCTGCGTCGACATCTTCCTTGCCGGTAATGACCTTGGCGAACATATCCAGGAACAGTGTGCCGGAATTCGTGCCTACCGCCAGTTCGGGATGCGTCTTCAGCGATTCGAGAACCGGCATATGAAGACCGTCATTAGGCGTGCTGCTGTTCTTGGCAATCTCTACCCCTTTCTTCAGAAACTCCGCATCAGGGTGAGCTTCAATCAAGGATGGGAGCATCCTTCCATCGCCGCGGGGGTTGATGGACAGTTGATAGAAAATGCTGGCGTCGTTCTCGTAATTTGCCGGAGTTTTGGGATCCCACTTCACTTTGCCGTTCTCTTCGGTGTAATTGACATCCTTGATGCCGAGGGAGAAGAAGGTCTCCGCCTCATCAGACCATGCCCAGTCGATAAACTTGATGATTTCCTCCGGGTTCTTGACCTTGGACGGAATGACCCAGACGAAATAAATCTGATCGCTTTGGGCCGTAATGCCGCCTCCTTTAGGCCCTTGCGGAGGCATAATTGCGCTTAGCTTGACCTCGGGCTGATTGACGAAATTTTCGGGCTGCCAGTTAGACATATAGTTGATTATGTCGTGCATCCACAGGCCGGCTTTGCCCTGCTTGATTCCGGCTTCCCAATCGGCACTCTTGTTGGTAAACAGGTTCGGGTTGATATAGCCTTTGTCATACAGCTCCTTCCAAAATTTCAAGGCATCCTTCATTTCCGGAAGCACCATGCCGGGAATGAGCTGGCCGTCCCGGTAATACCATTGGTTAGGGGAGGCACCGAACTCACGGAAGAAGACGTCCGAGAACTGAAGATTCTCCCTCACATAAAAGCCGTATTCATCATTGGGATCCCCGTTACCGTTCAGATCGTTTGTTTTCACCGCTTCAAAGAAAGCCAAGAACTCATCCAGTGTCTCGGGCACCTTCATCCCCAGCTTATCTAACCAGTCCTGGCGGATATACATCACTCGGGAAGCCGGCAGAGCGGACAGGGCAGGAATCCCGTAAATTTTACCGTCTCGGCTTACCCGGGTGCTTTCCCACGCCTCTTTCGGAATTTTACTCTTGATATTGGGGCCGTACTGGTCGATCAACGGTCCCAGTTCATGGAATACTCCTTGCTGCAGCGCCCCGGGATGCATCGTGGAATCGATGGAATCGGTCCGGATTAAATCAGGCAGATCCCCGGAGGCAAAACGTACCGTCAATTGCTGGATATAATCGTTGCCATGGCCCAGAAACTCGAATTTCAGATTGTACCCGGACAACTCGGACAGCTTCTTCACATAGGGATCATTATCCTTGAGCTGCATGGCATATTTCGCATTGGAGTGGGATAACAGGATGTGAATATCCTTATTGACCGCCTCCCCGCCCGGGCCGCCCCCGCTTGCCGGCTTGCTGCCGCAGGCGGACACCATGGCCGCCGCAGCCACTAGCGCGCTGACCGATACAGCCAGTCTTTTGCTTATCGTCTTCCCCATTGTTGTAACCCCTTTCATTCTTTAGTATGGTGGAATCCGCGCTGAATCTCTGCGTTGTGAGCCTACTCTAACCTGTTTCGGTTTGATCAGGCAATAATCACTTTTTTCAGACGGACGAAAATATTGATAAATGCCCGGCAAATAACGATAAATGCCCGAAATCATTGAAATTTCGGGCTAAAGCTTAATCGTTCCTCGCATGTTTGCGGTATTCTCCCGGGGGAACGCCGCTGATCTGCTTGAAGGTTCTCGAGAAATTCTGCACATTCGTATACCTCAGCCGCTCGGCAATTTCCTTGATGGACATGTCGGTATACTCCAGCCATTCCCTCGCCTTCTTCATCCGGTATTCGATTAAATACTCGCTAAAGTTCTTTCCGGTCTCTTCCTTGAAAATCCGGCTAAGCTGTGAATCGGACATCTGGAAGGAATTCGCAACCTGCTGAAGGGACAGGTCGCTGTCGAAGGAATCATGAATAAATAAAAGGGTTTGTTGGGCAATTTTTTTCTGCTTTGATCCGGAGTCGGTCTCCAGTTGTTTCACAATGGACGGAAATAACTCATTGCTCATCCACTTCCGCAAATCCTCCAATGTCGTGAAGCTGTACAGCGTCTTGTACGGAGGGTAGTCAAAAACATCATGAAGATCCTCCTTGATTTCATGGAAAACATACTCCAGCTCTCCAAGTAAATAAGAGAACAAGCCCATCACGGTTTCGGACGACTGCGCATATTGAGGGATCGCTTCGACCAATTGCTGCAAGTCACGGTTAGCTCCATTCAGATCACGCTGCACAAGCGAATGGACTATCTGCTTATGCAGCTGAAAAATCTGGCGGCTGGAAGTTCTCACGGACGGCCCGATATCATCGTCACTCAGGGTCACATTATTGCCCAGAAGCAGCCTGTAATTCAACAAGGTCAAAGCCTCCTGATAACTGCTTGTCAATCTGGAATAATCCCTGCAGGCCGGACTGATGGAAACGCTGACAGTAAACGGAAAATACCGGCCCACATTATGTCTTACCTGATCGGCCCGTTCTCTCACCGCAGCTTGAAATTCTTCATTCGGCATGTCGCTGCCGATCATGATAACGATCTGGCCCTGCTGAGAGGTGAATACGATGCAGGGCAGCTTCTCCGCAAAGGTCTCTTCCGCTACCTTCTTCAATGCATAATGAATAAGAGGCAGCTCCTTCTCTCTATAGGCTTCCACCCATTGTTTATACTCGTCCACGGCAGCAATGCAAACCTTGAATAAAGCCCCCTTCAACGGCAGGTCCCATTGCTCTACCTTGGCTCGCATTTCCGCCTCCGTTATTTCCCCCCACAGAAGCTGCTGGAAAATCCCTGCCCTAAGATCGGGGATCTGTTCCTTCAGCTTGTCCTTAAGCTCCCCGTTCGTTCTCAACATATGCAGCATGAAAGAGTCCAGAGCTTGCAATTCGTCCCTATGCTTGTCCTCCCATTTGCCCTCTCCCGAAATCGTTTTTAATAGCTTCTCTATGGGATGATAGAACCTGCGCGAACCGATTAACGCAATCATGACGGAAAGCAGGCCCATGGCACCCATAATGCCCCAGGTGAACCCCCGGATGGAATCGGCTTTGCGGGTTAAATCGGCCTTGGGGATCATCAGGATGTAGGTCCAATCATTAAGGCTTGACTTCAGAGATGCAACCTGATACTTTTCCCCATCCAAGGCAATCTCCATCGTATCGGGAGGCTGCTGCCACCATTCGTGCATACCGGGGCTGCCGCTTAAGCGTGTCCCAATGTCTTTCTCGTTCCGGCTGACGATGACTTTGCCCGACGGGTCGACCACATACAATCTACGGTTGTCTTCCAAATTGAGCTTGTCGACAAACTGCAGAATTTCGCTAATACTGACATGGAGTATGATCACTCCGTCAGTATAATACGTATGCAGCGGTATCGGCCGGAACAGCAGCAAATCCTCCTGATTCGGATAAGTACGCGGTGTAATAATAAAGGAGGAATTGTATTGGGGCTTCTCGCTGTCCATCATTTGGTTGAAATACTCAAAAGAAGTTTTGGCCAGGTCGGAGTAAACCATTTGGTAGCGCTTACTAATCATTGAAACTTCAAAACGAATGGAGGAAAAGCTCTTCTGCTTGCGGATGGTTTCAATCATCTCGAACGATTGATTGACATTATCGGCCGACAGGCCTTCATTCACCGATTTTTCCAGAGTTAAATTAGAGGAAAGGCTGATGGAAGCAATGTTCAGGTTGATGATAAAATCGTTGAGCTGATTTTTGATTTGATTCAAGACCATTTGCTGAGTATGGTCCACTTCCTCCTGAATGACCTTGGTAACCCGATAGGAAGCGGCAAATCCAATGAGAAAAACCGGCAGAATACTGATCAGCAAAGAATATACCATCAGCTTTCTCTTGTAGGAAAGTCTTGCCAGGAACGTAAAGAAAGGATTCAAAGTTTTCCCCCCGAATGACATGGAAGAGAGGCCAAGCCTCCCCATTCATTTTTTCTTTAAGTCTATCTATTTGGATGGATTTGTCAACGGATACTGAAGCTGACCTTTCGTGGCATATTTTATGAAGCTCTTGGAATAATAACCGTAACTTCAAAGTATAGGAATGGTGGTTATGGTAAATACGGGGAAAATTTCCTTCATTCAAGCGGCTTCCATCATCATGCTTACTGTCGGATTGACCAACCACGTAATGATTATCCCTATTCTTCTGGATGAAGCGGGGAGAGATTCCTGGATTTCAGTCATTATAGCCTCCCTGGCCTACATTCCTATCATCATTTGTATACATTACATAATCAAAAAAAACGGGCAAATGTCGATCAGGGACTGGCTCAGCGATCGTTTCGGCCGTTGGGCCACCTGGCCTTTCTTACTTATCTTCATAGTATATTTTGTATTCATGGGTGCCTTCACTCTCAAAGATACGAATACATGGACTATCTCTTCCTATCTTCCGGGAACCCCCTCGTTCGTCCTGTCACTTTCCGGTCTGCTGCTTTGTTCCGTTGCGGCTTATTCCGGCCTTCAGGCCATCTCCATCACGTCGGGAATGCTTCTGCCGATCGTCATTCTCCTCGGTTTCTTCGTCATGTCCGCCAATTTCGAGCACAAAGATTATAATTATTTATTTCCTCTATTCGAGTATGGCTGGACACCGTCTTTGCGCGGGGCTTTCTTCGTGCTCTCCGGATTTAGCGAAATCGTAATTTTGCTGCTTATACAGCATCGTCTGCGCAGGAAAGTCAAGCTATGGCACATCCTTCTGCTCGCGATCATTCTGGCGTGGCTAACGTTAGGTCCCACCATGGGATCGATTGCCGAATTCGGGCCGGGCGAAGCGGCTAAGCAGCGCTATCCCCCATTCGAGCAATGGAGGCTTGTCAAGGTTGGCCGATACATTGAACATCTCGACTTTTTCTCTATTTATCAATGGTTGACCGGCGCTTTTATCCGGATCAGCATCACCCAATTTCTCATTCTGGAACTGTTGGACGTCCGCAAGAAGCTGGCACGAGTGATCGTTCTTTTCGGCTTAGGCGTCATCACATTTTTTATATGTGAACTGCCCTATAGCGACCCCGTATTTCTATCGATTTTGAAAAATTATTACTACCCATATTCGTTCTTTATGATGATATCGGTCATCCTTATTCTAACTTTGCTGGCGAGCTTGTCGCGAAGAAAAGGAGCAGGCAAACATGAAATGGATTCCAAAATGGATGACTCCGCCGGACACGCAATCCAGGAGCGGAGCGAAGGCAGCTACCCACTGGAATGAACAAAAGATCCGAAAGATGTTCTCCCATTGTGACGATGTTCAATTTCAATATTATCAGTTCGGTAATCCTCCCGTGCAGTCGGCTGTTTTGTTCGTCTTCTGCGAGGTCATGACAGACGAAAAGATGATTAATGAGATGGTGCTCCCCTCTTTGCAGGACTTGCATGCTTTAACACATTTTCGAAGCGTGGAACAAATCCAGCGGGAGAAGAAGCTGGAGCTGAGCGAAGAGAATGACTCCTCTGATGCCGATCTGGCTGGCAAAGTGTTCGAGGGCAAGCTGCTTATTTATTTTGTAGACAATTCCTCCTTGTTTTCAGTGGATGTAGCCAAAATTCCCGACCGGCAGCCGGAAGAGTCCAATGCGGAAGTTTCGATTCGCGGGCCGAAGGACGGTTTTGTGGAAAATATTTCAGTGAATTTGGCCCTGATCCGTAAGAGAATTCGCAGCAATAGCTTGGCCTACGAAAAATATATTATCGGCACCCGGACGATGACTAAAGTAGGATTGCTTTACATACAAGATGTTATCAATCCTCAACTGTTGGAGGAAGCCAGAAAAAGATTAACGAGCATGAACATCGCGGGGCTTTACAGCACCACCCAATTGGAATCGATGATTGCCGATTCCAGCTTCTCCATATTTCCATTAATGGGGTATACGGGGAGACCCGATTTTGTAGTCGAATGCCTGATGAACGGACGGTTTGTCGTGCTTGTCGATGGAAATCCTTCGGCAGTTATCGCCCCATCCGATCTGATGCTCCAATTAAAAACGGCGGAGGATACGCACTTTACATTCCTGAATGTTGCCTTCGGACGGCTGATCCGCTTCATCAGCTTGTTTGTAACGCTGCTGCTGCCGGGGTTTTATATTGCTCTGCTGACCTTCCACCAGGATCAGATTCCCTTTATGCTGCTAGCCACGATTACTTCATCGCGAATGGGGATTCCTCTGCCGGCTGCACTGGAAATGTTTCTTACTCTCGCCCTGCTTGAATTGTTCCGGGAAGCCGGGGTTCGGCTGCCGTCGGCCATTGGGCAAACGATAACCGTTGTCGGCGGATTGATTATCGGGGATGCGGCTATCCGGGCGGGCCTGTTCTCCCCATCCATGATTGTCATAGGGGCCATCACGGCAGTGGCCGGCTCCACTCTAGTCAGCCAGGCTCTGTCCGGGACGCTGAATGTATTACGACTGATTATTCTGTTCGCCTCTTCCCTGCTTGGAATGTTCGGCTTCCTGTTTTCATTCTTTGCTCTCGTCCTGTATTTGGCCAACCTCCGTTCGTTTGGGGTTCCTTATCTGGCCCCGCTATCGCCGCCTACTTTCCGGGACATCCCGGAATCTGTTCTGCGGATTCCATGGAGCCTGCGCAAGAAACGTCCGCAATATCTGAAGACCAAAAACCAATCGAAGCAAGGAGAGGGATCTTCTTGAAAAATACGGCAGGGAGAAGAGTCCGGCTAATGCTCTGCCTTGTCATGATATCGATCATGCTAAGCGGCTGTTGGAATTACCAGGAGCCTCAGAGCTACAGCTATATTAGCGCTTTGGGCCTGGAGTACGTAGATAAGGAATACATTACCTATGCCCAAATATTGGACTTCTCGAGTATTGTCAGGCAGGAAGGCGCCTCGGCGTCCCAGCCTACGCCTATTTACATAGGAGAAGGGAGAGGGCGGACCATTACCGAAGCGATGAATCAATTATATTCCACTTCGCAGAAGCAAATATTATGGGGACATATTACCGCCTTGGTCGTTTCGGAAAATGTGCTTAGACATGGAGTGGAAGAAGCTCTCGATTTAATCAACCGTTACCGGGAGGTGCGGTACAACACTTGGGTGTTCGGCACCAAACAGCCCATTGAAGAATTATTCGCCTCCACTCCCCTTTTCAATGCGAACGCTCTGGTCTCCATCCTGCATGAGCCGGCAAATACCTATAAGCAAAGATCCATTATTGAACCGGTTTATTTATACCGTTTCATCCAGAGATACCGGGAGCCTGGGGAAACGAGCTATCTCCCTTCATTGACAACCAATACGAATCATTGGATCAGCAGTGAGAAAGACAAACTGAAGAAGCACAAGCTGCTTCAAGTGGACGGCGCCTATTTCATCCGGTCGGACGGCTCGTTGGCCGGATGGATCAAAAATCATGACCTGTTTGGCATCCAATGGCTTAACAGGCATACGGCACGTGCCCCCGTGACCCTTTACAGGGATAATGATTTGTTGGCTGTAGTTGTATTGACTAGGCCCATATATGAGGTTGAAGCCTCATTTCATGACCATAAGGTCTACTTTAACATCGAAGTCAAATTGAAGGGAATCGTTAATGAATTACACGAGAACATCTCCTCCGCCGAGCTGGAGAAAGCAACGGAAGAAGCCATCCGTTCACAGATTAGAAGAACTTTCGATGAAGGGATGAAAATACGTGCGGACATCTTTCGTCTGGGGGAAGTTGTCTACCGGGATCATTTGTCCAACTGGAAGAACATACGGGAAACCCGGGATCTGGTCGTGGAACCGGACAGCCTTAAACAGATTAAAGTGAAAGTTAACATTAGATCAAGCGGCAAGTACAAACTAAGAACGTGAGGTTTGGCCGATTCCCGCGGATGCGTAAAATCCCTACCAACATAAAAGGCCGCTGACGCGGCCTTTTCTTTTATCCGTGATTGATTGTGTTCGTTCCATAATGCCAGATTTGGGCGGCCGCTCCGATGACACCCGCGCCGCTCCCTATTTCTGCAGGAAGCAAAGTTGTTGCCTTCCACATCGCGGCCCCCGTTCTTCTTCCGGTTTCCTCTCTTAGAGCCTCGAAGAAGGCCGGTCCCGCTTCAGATACGCCGCCGCCGATAATAACCGCTTCCGGATTCAGAGTGTGAATGACACTGCTTATATGAGTGCTTAATGCGCTAATGACTTTAGCCATCACTTCAGAAGCATGAGGGTCACCCGAATTCCAGGCGGCAATCACTTCCCGCGAATCGGCCTGCCATTTCGGCTGCCAGCCATTCGCGTTAATCATCTCTGCCGCAACTCGGGCTATTCCTGTACCGGAAGCGTACAGTTCAATACATCCGTGATTGCCGCAGCTGCATCGAGGCCCGTTGAAATCGACCGAAATATGGCCGAGCTCCCCGGCTCCTCCGAAAGCGCCCCGGACCAAACGGCCCTCTTCAACTATAGCTCCGCCTACACCGGTACCCAGCGCGATACATACGAAGCTGTTATAAGGGCGCGCCGCCCCGAAATTTTTCTCCGCGATGGCAATCACATTCACATCGTTATCGACATACACCGGCAGCCCAAAACGCTCGGTGACCTTGTCGCGAATCGGAGTTCCGGTCCAACCGGGTAATGTATCGACGGCAAAAGCGACCGTACCGCTGCTGAAGTCGATCTGACCCGCGCTTCCTATACCGATGCCGACCACATCGCCTTCTCTGCTTACATCCTTCAGCCGGCTCAAAATATCGGCAATGCCGTTAACCATCTTGTTCAGCACAGCGGCTGAACCTTGCTTGGCCTCGGTAGGAACGATGGATTCAACTACCGTCTGCCCGGAACGGTCTATCGCGGCCAAATGAATTTTGGTCCCGCCCAGATCCACTCCAATGGCCAGTTCATTCATTCTAAGTCCCCCGTTCATTCACCATACCCATAAGATCATGTAATGGATTACTTCGTGCCCGTGACTTCTTGAACAGCCCGGACGAACCGCTTCGTAATTTCCATCGGGCGGGTAATCGCCGACCCGATTATAACAGCGTAAGCGCCTTGACGGAAGCATTCCTGGCACTGCTCAACCGTCCAGATTCGTCCCTCCGCGATGACCGGTGTCCGCTTGAGAGCCGCCAGTCTGCCGACCAGCTCAATATCCGGTTCGGACTGCTGCAGACTATAGCTCGTATAGCCGGACAATGTCGTTGAGACCAGATCGACCCCAAGATCCATCGCATGGACTCCTTCTTCATAGGTGGAAATATCCGCCAGAATAAGTGTTTCTGGAAAGCTCTCGCGAATACGGGAAATCAGCCCCTCCAAAGTCTCCCCATTCGGCCGCTGCTGTCGGGTAGCATCCATCGCCACGATTTCGGCACCGGCCTCGATTACTTCCTTCACTTCCTGGAACGTAGGCGTTATATACACATCGGAATCCGGGTAATCTTTCTTGTACAGTCCGATCACCGGAAGGGAGCAAGCCTGTTTAATTGCCCGAATATCGACGGGGGTATTGGCGCGTATGGCTGCAGCTCCACCACGCTCTGCCGCTTGGGCCATCGCCGCCATAATATGAGAGCCGTACAGAGGCTCATCTTCCAGTGCCTGGCAAGAAACAATACATTGGTTATACAAGGATGGGATCAAAGAGTTCTTCATTATAATTCTCACTTTCCTTTTCGGTCTTTTACTCTCTACTTTTTAAGTATACATCCCTATACCGAAGAAAGAAAGAATTTTCCTTCCAATAATTTAAATAAAATGAACTTTTGCTCCATTTTCCTTGTTAACTATCAGTATTGATCGGCCAGCAGCTCATCAGTATAGCTTATCGGACACCGCCTTCGCTGTTTTCTCCAGAGCGGCGTAGGTCCGATCCTTCTGCCGGAGAGCGACAACGGTCGATAAAATATCCAGAAGATGGATCTGGGTCAATTTGGAAGAGAACGCGCCTCCTTGCAGCGGGGTTTCTCTTGACGTCCCCAGAAGCACTGCATCCGCCTGCTGGGTGACAGGGGATTTCCCGTGGTTGGTAATACAGAAAATAAAAGCCCCATTGGCCTTGGCAATCGAAACTGCATTCACCACATCCTTCGTGCTCCCGCTTGTAGAGATCACCGCCACTACGTCATTCTTGCCGACCAGTGCCACATTCATGGCCATCATATGGGAATCCATCACTGCGTCCGCCTGAAAACCGAGGCGCATAAACCGGTACTTGGCATCCATGGCCGTCAATCCCGAGGAGCCGACTCCGCAGAAGAACAGTCGGTCGGCACGAATGATGGCATCGGCCACCTTGTTCAGATGCTGCTCATTAAGGAGTGACAGTGCATTGTGCAGCGCTTGAGTGTTATGGGCCGTTATTTTTTTGGCGATGGTTTCCATATTATCGTTCTCTTCAATCTCTCCCATAATTTGCTCCGCCGGGCTGGCCAAATCCTGGACGATGGACAGCTTGAATTCCTGGTAGCCTTTAAACCCCAGCTTGCGGCAAAGCCGGATGACGGAAGTTTCCCCCACGTCCGCCTTCTCCGCGAGGTCCGTTATCGTATAGAAGACAGCGGCCTCCGGATCCTTCATAACGGTATCCGCAACCTTCTTCTCCGATTTGGTGAGAGAGGAGTAAATGCTGTTGATCATAAGCAACGAGTTGTTTAAATCCGATATCTTGTTCGTCTTCATAGTTCAGTCCCTTTGTCTTTGAAATGATTTTGTTCCGGGGATGGATATGCGGGAAGCACAATATCCACGGTTGTCCCCTGGCCTAGCTTACTTTTAATTTTAATGGTCCCGTGATGCATCTCAATAATTTTATAACAGACCATTAATCCGAGGCCAGTCCCCTTCTCCTTCGTTGTATAAAAAGGCTCCCCCAATTGGGCCAGCCGTTCGGGCGAGATTCCCGAGCCCTGATCAACTATGCGTACCTGCAGCTTTCGCTTGTGATCCTGCTTGACTCTTATTTGAATGATCCCGCCATGATGCATGGCTTCGATAGCATTCTTGAGAATATTGATAAAAACTTGCTTCATTTGGTTTTCATCACAATGGATCAACGGAAGGTTCTCTTCCGCGTCCATCCGAATTTGAATATTGTTCATGATGGCCTGGGTGTCCAGCAGTGGAATGACGTCATAGAGAATGCGGCGGACGTCTTTCGGCTGGAATTCTATGACCTGAGGTTTGGCAATCACCATGAATTCATTCACTATGTAATTGATTCGATCCAGCTCGGACAGCATGATATTGAGATACTGCTCCTGTCCCTGGTTCTTGGCTTTAAGCAGCTGGACGAAGCCTTTGAGAGAGGTTAACGGGTTGCGGATTTCGTGAGCCACGCCTGCCGCCAATTGCCCGACGACCGACAGCTTATCGGATTTCCGCAGAAGCTCCTCCGTTCGTTTTCTCTCTGTAATATCCATAACCGTGCCAATGATCGCCGGCTTCTCCTTGTATGTCGTCATCGTCCCGTGCAGCTCGACATCCACCGCCCTGCCATCCTTATGCAAGGCACGAAAATAAAAATGGACGCTTCTGCCCTTACGATTGCGGAACTTGCTCAGGAACAGGTCATGGTCTTCCGGATATACGAAATGCATCACATTCTTATGGAGTATTTCTTCACTTCGGTATCCCAGCATCTCTGCACATCTGGGATTAACGTAAGTGATTTCCCAGTCTTGTATCAAATATACTCCTACAAGAGCCTCTTCTACAAGACTGCGATACTTTTCTTCCGCTTCCAACAGGGCGTCTTCGGCCTTCTTGCGAGCCGTAATGTCGCGGGAGACGATAACGACGCTTTCTACCCGGCCGGATTCCCCGATCACGGGAATGCCGCTTGCCTCCAGAAACAGGGACTGATTTTCGGAAAGGGCATACCGGTATTCAAACCGGCTGGCTTGATTCGTGTTTACCATCTCCGTAAACCTCTCACGAATCTTTCTGCGATCCTGGGAGTGGACCATCTGTTCTATTCTCCCATGCAGCTCCGGCTCTTTACCGAGAACATGCTTAAAGGACGGAGACGCATAAGTCATCCTTCCGTTTCTGTCATAAATGGCGATGAGATCCGTCATATTTTCCGCGATCAATCTGTACTTCGCTTCACTTTCTCGCAAAGTCTTCTCCATCTTAACCCGCTCGCTAAGATCTCGTATCATTGCCGCGAAAGCATTGACCTGTCCCGTACCATCCTTAATTGGAGAGATGGTGACGCTGATTTCAATTACGGTGCCGTCTTTTCTCCATAGAGCGACATCCGTTCCGTTCAAGGGGCCGACATGAAGAACATGATCGCAGGCCCGCTCCAATTTGTCCCATTCATGAGGAAGCATCTCGGAAATATGACGGCCGACCACTTCCTCCGCTGTCCATCCGAACATTTTCTCGAAAGCGGGGTTCACCTGAAGAACGGTGACAGCCCTGTTAAAAATGACGATTGCATCCGATGTATTCGTGAATAGAGATTCAAGCTGCTCCTTGGTTCGCCGCAGCTCTTTCTCTGCCCTCTTGCGCTGGGTGATGTCCCTGCCGATGAAATATATGCCCGTTGGCATTCCGCGGACGATGATCGGGACAAATTTGACCCCCAAATCCATTGCCGTGCCGTCTTTGCGGTAGAAGACCATCTCACAGCTTGCCGGTTCTCCGCGAATCGTCTGCTCCAGACAGCCCTTGGTCCGCGAAACATCGGCCGGATCGATCATGCTTAGCAAATTGATTCCGATTAATTCTTGGGCCGAATAGCCGCTTAGCTGTTCCATAGCCGGATTGGCCGTTTGGATAGCGCCGGATAAGTCGAGGGAGGAGATGGCTGCCGGATTGTGCTCCACCAAGGAATCGCAGTGCTGTTGAGTTTCCTTTGAACGGTCGATTCCGTCTCCCTGTTCCCCTTTTTCTTCCATCCGTTGGGAAGAACTCTGAATGGGAGAATCTTTTTCTTTCCGCACATAACCCCGACGGGATATCTTTAAAGGCACTCCATTGCGAGCGCTTCCAGTGATCCTTCTTCCTTTTGAATGAAGCCTTATCATTTTCCTCACCCTAGTCCGATATTTTCTAACTAACCATCTGTGGTGACTTACATCTTGTAGCTGCCTTCCCCCTATAACCCCTAACAAATAAACCAAATTACGCGATTTGAAACAGTTCAGGCCGTTCTCCGGAAGCGAAAATATGATCATCTGCCTTTAAATTTTGAGTATGTATGGTGGCAAGAAGAGGGTATCTATACCGAGAAGCGCTATACTGGCGAGAGTATGTATTGAGGCTGCTGCAAGGCAATTTGGGAAGCTCCCGGGAGCAATGTCCCGGGCCCAATCATCAATTATTCAGGATGGATTCAATTTGTTCTAACGCATCGTTTGGGAGACTTACCCCGGACGCCACTGCGTTCTCCTCCACTTGCTGGACTCGGCTGGCGCCTATGAGCGCGCTGGAAACATTGGACTGACGCAAAATCCAGGCGATGGCCAACTGAGACAGGGTTAACCCTAATTCGTCAGCTATTTCACGGATTCGAGCCACCTTGAGCAGGTTGTCGTCATGCAAATATCTTTGGATCGTCTGCTTTCCGCTGGAGTGGGTGGCCCTGCTGTCCGGAGGCACATCTGTCGCATTCTTGTATTTTCCCGCAAGCACTCCTTGAGCCAAGGGGGAATATACGACCTGACCGATCCCAAACCGCGTACACGCGGGAATCAGCTCCTGTTCAATCGCTCTATTAAACATGTTGTATACCGGCTGACTGGCAACGATCCGATTCAGGAGCTTCCTGTCTGCCAAATGGACAGCTTCCGCAATTTGTGCCGCCGTCCAGTTGCTTACTCCGATATAGAAGACTTTGCCCTGTGTGACCAGGTCGTCCATGGCACGCAGCGTTTCCTCCATCGGTGTGTCCGGATCAAAATGATGGCAGTAATAAAGATCTATATAATCCAGATTCAACCGTTTCAAGCTGGCTTCGCACTGCTCCATAATGTGCTTGCGAGATAAGCCTCTGTCATTCGGCCCTTCCCCCATCCGCCCCCACACCTTGGTAGCAATCACATACGATTCCCGGGCATATTTTCCTAAAGCTTGTCCGACTACTTTCTCAGCCTCTCCGCGCATATAAATATTAGCTGTATCGAAGAAGTTGATGCCCAGTTCATAAGCCTTGTCTATAGTCTCCTGGGCTCTAGCCGAATCGACATATCCCCCTTCTCCATAGGTCAACCAACTACCCAAACTGATTTCACTTACTCTCAGTCCGGAAGCCCCCAATTGACGATAGTTCATTTCGTATCTGCTCCTTTCGAAAATGAATGGTTATCCTTCTCGAGTGCATGGCACCGAATTTACCGCGTTGAAGGATTATTCCTCCCTGTCCTAGTTGACGGCTGCTTGGTTCTTCCCCATTATTATACTTCAAAGAGAGTGAAAAATGGAGAAAATTGGATAAAAAAACGTTGAATATTCTAAAAATGTTAAACTTAACTTACTCTTCATTATTAATTTTTACTTTTACCCTGCATACAAATTCCGTTACAATGAATTAGAAGGCGGATAACAAGCCGAGAAAGAGCTATGAAAGCCATGAAAGGGGAGATTGGGGATGAATTCGATTATCGATAGGGCATTTAAGGAAATGATGGAGAACTGGCAGCAAATGAGCGTCAGTTCTCCGGAAGATTCCGAAGCGGACGCGGACCGGTTTCAAAATAGCTTCTATAAGCTGATAGAGCTGGTTAGAGACTGGATCGAAGGAATGAAGCGCAGGCCGAGAAATATGGAAGAAGCTTTGGCGCTTCCCGAGATCGCCAAAATGATCGAGCTTCTACCCCCTCCTCTTTATTTGAATTTTGAGACGGAGCTGGAATGTATTTTGGAAGGACATTCGAGGGTGGAAGACACTTTCGATGATTAACTACCGCAATCTTCATCCGGCATCCGCAGGCGATCGGTCAAGTAAGAATGGCAAACAGATCCTTCCCGGGCGAGATGGTCTGTCATCCGGATGGAGAATTAGAAATCAGGAGTGGACTAATGATGGGATATGAAGAACAAGTCGCCATGGAATTGCGGCTTTGGGCACGGAACTTGGCCAAGAAAGAAGGAGTTCTGGAATCGACTTCCAAAGCATTCAGCAACAAAATCAACAATGTCCTGCCCAAGAAAGTCCACGCAGCGTTGACCTCCGCGATCAAAGGAATCGTGCAAGCTTCTCTCGTCGGCGCAAAGTACACTCCTAAGCGGCCGGTAGCATACGGCATTACGCTGGAGGAGAGAGACCGCCAGGCGGAGCAGCTGACGAATGTATACAAGAAAGTAGCGGCCGCCGAAGGAGCGGGTACCGGAGCCGGGGGCCTTCTGCTGGGAGCAGTGGATTTTCCCGCGCTGATCGCCATCAAGATGAAGTATTTATTCGAGATGGCGCATATTTACGGCTTCGATACCTCGGACATGAACGAGAGGCTCTATATTCTCTCAATCTTTCAACTGGCCTTCTCCAGCAGAGAGCACCGGCTGACGGTGTTTGAACGGATGAAGAATTGGGAACATCAGCATCACGAATCATCAGGACGATTCAATAACAGCGACGAGATCGACTGGCAGAAGCTGCAGCAGGAATATCGAGACTCCCTTGATCTCCGCAAACTTCTCCAGTTGGTTCCGGGAATTGGAGCTGTAATTGGAGCTTGGGCCAATTACGGTTTGCTGGAGGATCTGAATGTGGCAGCCAAGAACAGCTACCGGATGCGAATTCTGCAGCGTCATAATGGGCTCTCTTCTGCGGACCTGTAGGTACTGCAGGTTCCCCCTATCCGCTTATAACGGCTTGCTTGCCTTGGCAGAGCCCGTCGGAGCTTCGGCCTGCGGCTTCTCCTTGGGCCGCAGCAAGCAAATAAGCACCATCGCGAAACAGACTGCACAGGCCGCACCGAACAAACCTTTAATCCTTCCCGTCAACTCAACCGGATCTACTGCGGTTGCCCCCATTCCGCCAGCCATAAGTACCGCCATTCCGATCCCTATAATCATTCCGAAATAACGGATCAGAGCCAGCATACTTCCTATCAAGCTTATTTTTTCGGGCGGGGCCGCAGACATAATTTCGGCATTATTTATGGCTTGGAACAATCCCATTCCTACCCCAAATAACGAAAGATGAAGCGCAATGCCTATGGGGTGGATTCCACCGCCCCAGATAATAAACAGCATGGAGATAGCGCAAATGGACGCTCCGACAATAGTCGGATAATACGCCCCGTACTTATCTCTATACCATCCGGAAACGGGTGATGCGATTCCGAGAAATACCGGCTGCAGGGCAAGCATCAGCCCCACTGTGCGGGTCGGGTACTCCAACACTTGCTGCATGTAGAAGGTTATCGGAATTAAAGTGGACATTTGAGCAACGTTCATTAACAGCGAGGCAGAATTGCCCACCGCCATCCCTCGATTGGTATATAATACTTTGTCAATCACTCCATGGGAGATTTGCCTCTCATAGAGAAACAGCAGTACAAGCAGCACGGTTCCGGAAGCATACAGTGCAATGATTGTGCCGGTGAAGCCCTTGCTTTCACCATATACCGCCCCCAGCAGCAGAAGCGCCGTGCTGATAGCCAGCAAAACCGAGCCTATTACATCCAGCGGCTGATATCCTCGCTTGGTATCCCGGGGAAACCATTTGAGCCCGCACAGCAGGGCCAAGAGACCTAGCGGGACATTGATCAGAAACAAGACGGACCAATCAGCCCATTCCATCAGCAAACCTCCGACTGCGGGTCCGGACAGAGTTCCGATCGAGATCACAACGGCATTCATCGCCAGTGCTTTGCCAATTTCATGATTGGGAAATAATTTGCGCACCATCGCCTGGCTGTTCGACAGAATCATCGAGGCCCCTATTCCTTGAACGATTCTGGACACAATCATAGAAGCCAAATTAGGTGAATAAGCAGCAAATAAAGATCCGACCGCAAATACCAAGAAGCCGTAGCTGTAGACTTTACTGCGGTCCATCCGGTCGGACCATTTGCCTAATATCGGAAGCAGGGCAACCATAGTCAGTAAATAAGAGGTAACAACCCATTGAACCTGGGCCAACGGGGCCGCGAACTGTTCGGCCATTGTCGGCAGCACTACGTTAACAATACCCACATCCAACGTGGACATAAAGGTTCCCAGATTGACTATTTGGAGGATTGACCAACGACTTTTAATTACGTCCATATCCTGGCACCTTCTTTGTGACCGGAATCATTCCAAAAATAGCTGCGAAGATTTCACATCAGGTTAGAGGCGAAGCCATCGCGAAACCATTAAACGGCCTTCCACTCTCATCATACAAAGAAGGCCCTTGAACGGGAACGGACCCGTTCAAGAGCCGTTTCGGGCTTACCGATAACGTTTGATAAATTCTACAGCCTTGCGGATATCCACCTCCGGCTGATCCCCTACTTCCCGCTCGATCGTCAGATAACCTTGATAACCGATTTCCTGCAGGGCGGCAAAATAAGCATCAAAATCAACCTTTCCTTCTCCAAGAGGAACTTCTTTGAAAATCTCTCCCGATGCTACCATTTGCGCAATTTTGCCATGATCCATCGGTTCATATCCAAGCGCTCCATAAATTTCACGCGGGTCCACTTCCTTGTATCGGATACCATCCTTAACATGGGTATGTACAATGTAATCCTTTAGCAGCTTGACTCCCTGTACCGGATCATCTCCCGTCACCATAACCATATTGGCCGGATCGAAGTTTACGGACACGCCTTTGGAGCTTAACGTATCCAGGAATGATTTCAGATGCTCAGCCGTTTCCGGACCCGTCTCAATCGCGAAATAAGCATTCATGCTGCTTGCATATTGACTTAATTCCTCACAAGCCTCCTGCATCACTGCAAAAACCTCGCTATTACGGTCGTTGGGAACAATTCCGATATGAGTCGTTACTACATTCGTACCCAAATCCATGGCCAAATCTAGAATTCGTTTAGACTTCTCTATTTTAGCGGGATTTTCTGACTTGTCCTGAAATCCGTGACCTCCGAGATCGCCACACAAAGCGGAGATTTCAAGACCAAGTGATTCAATATAGTCCTTAAGCTCTCTGCGTGCTGCCGCGTTAAGGTTAGCGGGATCCATCTCTCCTTTTACAGCATAAATCTGAACTCCCTCAGCCCCAACCTCTTTGGCTTTCTTCAGTCCTTCTCTAACTCCAATTCCAAAACTATCCACAATGACTCCGATTTTATTCGTCAGCTTCATATCCTCCACCCCAATCTGCAATATTAATTATCTGATGAGCCAGTGTGAATCCGAGAGCGGCTCTGTTTACAAATTCCGCAGCCAGATAAACGTTCGACGAAATACTTGACAAAGCGTTGCCTGCCTGCAAGCGTTTACCCAGATGCTGAAGACTTCTCCCGGTTTGCCCCTGTCTTCATCAGACAAAAAATGAGTTCCCCTATAGTGTATAAGTGGTCTACGTGCTAGTCAATCCTTTCCAAATATAATATTTAACGAGATATTTTGTTTTTCAATGGAAAAGCTGCAGCTGCGGGCTTTTAATAGTTGTAGCATTTATTTTTATCGTTTCTAACATTACAAATGATGTTTGCAATCAGGATTATGATCGAGATAAACTTTCTGTTTATTGACATAGCCCCTCAGAAACCTTACATTTAAAATAGGACATCGTTATATGACTACCATTGTACTATCCTGATGGTCCTGTGTTGGGACGATGATCTATTGCTCTGTCCCTGGACTGCTTCTGCGGATTTCTTTGTTCTTGATTAGGCGGACCCAGGTTCTTTTTGCTGTCCGTACAATATCGTCGGAGGTTAGAATTAGAATGAATGTACACATTTTTTCATCCAATGAAGAACTGAACGAAGCGGCAGCCGGGCTGCTGGCCGCCACGCTTCATACGAAAGCGAATGCAGTACTTGGCCTGGCGACCGGATCCACACCGGTCGGTGTTTACGAGAAGCTGGTAGAGCTCTATAAAAAGGGAAGCGTCAGCTTCAAATCGGCCAAGACCTTCAATCTGGATGAGTATGTTGGACTGCCCCGAGATCACTCGGAAAGCTACTACACTTTTATGAATACCCGTTTATTCCAGCATATCGATCTTCCGGCAGAGAATGCCCATATTCCTAATGGCAATGCCGAGATTGTTCAAGAGGAGTGCGTCCGGTACGACCAAATGATCGAACAAGCCGGAGGAATTGACATACAAATTCTGGGAATCGGCCACAATGGACATATCGGGTTCAATGAGCCTGGCCCAACGCTCCAAAGTGCTACCCATCTGGTCGATCTCCACGAGGAGACGCGAAAGGCTAACGCTCGTTTTTTTGATTCCATCGATGATGTTCCTGTCCAAGCAATTACCGTAGGTCTGGGGACCATTATGAAATCGAAAACCATTCTGCTGCTCGCGAAAGGCTCGGATAAAGCAGAAATTATGCATAGAGCATTGAGAGGCCCTATTGACCCGCAATGCCCGGCATCATTCCTTCAACTGCATCCTCAACTGATCGTTATGACGGATTCCGAAGCAGGGAGGTTATTAAAATGAGCGCCAATCAAATTCTCATTACCAATGCTTCAGTAGTTACGGAGGAAGAGGTTATCAGCGATGGAGAAGTGCTGATAGAAGGAGATAAAATTGTATGGGTTGGATCCCGTGGGAGCCGTCCTGAACTGACGGAATCCTTCTCGGGAACACGTGTTGACGCCAAGAAAGGCTGGGTAGTTCCCGGCTTTATCGATGTTCACGTTCATGGGGGATTCGGTCATGACTTCATGGATGCAACCCAGGAATGCCTGGATGGAATTACCCGCTTTCATGGCCAGAACGGAACGACCTCCATGCTGGCCACGACTGTAACCGGCCCTCATGATGCTTTATCCCGCGTATTGGAGGCTGTCAGCAGCTATAGAAGCAAGGAAATGCCCTATGCTCAACTGATCGGTGTTCACTTGGAAGGCCCGTTCATCAGCCATAAATGGCCGGGTGCGCAAAATCCTGAGTTTATCGTTCCTCCTCAGAAGCAATGGCTGCAGGATTGGACTCAACAATATCCTGGTTTGATCAAAATGCTTACCCTCGCACCCGAAACCGAAGGTGCCTACGAATTGATCGAGTGGCTCAAGGCTAACGGCATTGTAGCAGCCGCCGGACATACAGATGCCACTTATGAAGTGATCGAGGAAGCGGTGGAGCACGGCCTGAAGCATGCGGTCCATACTTTTAACGCAATGACCGGACTTCATCACCGGAAGCCGGGTACGGTCGGCGCTGTCTTGACGGATGACCGAATCAGCGCGGAAATCATCGCAGACGGCTTTCATGTCCATCCGGGTGCCATCCGGCTGTTGACCCGGGCTAAACAGAGTCATAATTTGATGCTGATTACAGATGCCATGTCTGCCGCCGGACTGGGTAACGGACAGTATAGCCTTGGAGGGCTCGCCGTCACCGTTAAAGACGGAATGGCCACCCTAACAGAAGGTAACAGTCTGGCAGGAAGCACCCTGACTATGATTTCTGCTTTCCGTTACATGGTGAATACGGTGGGAATATCCGTCCAGGAGGCGAGTGTTTTGGCAAGCGGCAATCCGGCCCGTATGCTCGGAATGGACGACAAGCTGGGAAGCCTCGCAGTGGGCAAGCAAGCGGACATCCTGCTTCTCACTCCTGATCTTGACATCTCAAGCATTTGGGTTAAGGGAAAACAAACCGTTTAATGACAACTTCAATGGGCGCCTAAGCCCGAAGAAGGTCACATACAACCGCCCGGCGGCCGCCGGGCGGTTACTTATGTCTAGGAACGCCTCTCGACCACTCAGTTCCGGTTTGGTCGTGTCATTTTCTCTTTCCCGGCCCATTTGACTGTTATCCCATTCACTCAGTTTCTTATCTGCATCAGCTTCATACATCGCCCCCTTTTGATTGCTATCTCTTTCCCGGCTCTTTGACTGTTATCCCATTCACTCAGTTTCTTATCTGCAGCAGCTTCATATATCTACCCCCCCTTGATTGCATCCCGTTCACTCAGTTTCTTATCTGCAGCAGCTTCATACATCTCCCCCTTTTGATTGCCATCCCGTTCTCTCAGTTCCGTTTGGTTGTGTCATTATCTCTTTCCCGGCTCTTTGACTGTTATCCCGTTCACTCAGTTTTTTATCTGCAGTAGCTTCATACATCGCCCCCCTTTTGATTGCTACCCGTTCACTCAGTTCCGTTTGGTTGTGTCATTATCTCTTTCCCGGCTCTTTGACTGTTATCCCATTCACTCAGTACTCCCCTCTTTTCTTGTTTCTTTGACTCTTAAAAACACAGTTTTTATTTGTCAAAATTCAGAGTTGATTTGTCTTTAAGATTTACCATAGTTGCTCTTAAAAATTCCGTCCAGACTCGATCTAAACCTCTACTCTTTTTATAAATACTTCTTGATACGAGAACGTATATTCGTTATAATAAAAACAAACATATGTTCGTACTATTGAGGTGAGTGCAATGTCCTCTTTTGCTTCGGAGGCTATGGAGTTAGAGCGGCGTACTGGCTTTCATTCAGGTTTGTATCGAAAATGGACTGGAAGTTTCGATTCGAAGAGGGATGAAGAGTCGGACAAGAGTTTTGGCTTGGGGGCATTTTTGCCTCGAAACGCGGATAAAGATTGCCGTTCGGATTTGCACCGAAAGCCAGAAACGGATGCGGGTCGAAGTGTAGATTCGAAAATAATTCAAGATGTTTTGTTAAATCTGTCTATGGATCGGTACTCCAAATGGGACGAAAGTGCCTTCAAGCAAGAGGAAAAAGCTTTTCGGAATCGCTTTAAAACCGAGGAGGATTGTGTACAATTCATCTATCAAGCGAAATGGCCGGATGGCTTTTCCTGTCCTCGTTGCGAACATAGGCAGGCGTATGTCATCCGTTCCCGTCGGCTGCCGCTCTATGAGTGCCGAAGCTGCCGACATCAGACTTCCCTGATCGCTGGTACAGTGATGGAAGGAAGCCGGACTTCGCTGTGCAAATGGTTTCTCGCTTTTCATCTCGTTGCCAACACCGAGCGAGGCACGAATGCCGTTCAGCTCAGTTCGTTCCTGCAGGTCACTTATAAAACCGCCTGGGCGATCCTTCACAAGATTCGCCAAGCTTTGTCTCAAGCAGATCATAAGCAGCCGCTTACCGGTGTGGTGAAGGGGGGTACAGCCTTTCATCGCCCTTTCCGCAGCGCTGCATCGGTCTTAGGGCTCTATCCCGAACAGAGGCCTGTATTCGTCGTTGCTTCCTTGGACAAAGGAGCTGTACCTCAGCAGGTCAAAATCAAAACCGTTCGTCCGGAAGATATGGAGGATGGCAGAATCTATCGGTCTGCGGGCGAGCACTTCATCAAGGAGCACGTCAGCCCGGATGCGCTCGATGTGGATATCGAGACGAGACGCTACCATTATCAACGCGTTCCTTCCCTGCGGAATTATTTGCGCAAAGCGAGAGCGTGGACCAATCGAGTATTTAACGGGATCGGACCGAAGTATTTACAGCATTACCTGGATGAATTCTGTTTTCGTCTGAATTTACAATTGCAGAACGTCCCGATTTTTGAACATCTGGCTAGTGCTTGTTTGCGGACATCTGGATAACTGTAACCGAATTGAACATCTATAATTATTGAATAACGGGCGACACTTCAGATTGCTTCTCTTTTCTGAGCATGACTAATAAACATCTTTTTAAATTGACTATTTATCTGACATTTAATCCATCAAGCCATGTACTTTTTCTGAGCAAAGGGGATAACAGTCAAAAGGCTTCGCAAAGAGATAAAAGATATACATTAAGTGAATACGTGAGTACTAAGATAAGCACATAGGCAAGCGATAAAAAGCGGTTACATCTAGTGCATCGGTAAGTGCATAGGCAAGTGGTAGAAACGAGTGTATACGTCTTGCACAGCAGAAAGTGCATAACCAAATGGCAGATAAGTGTATACGTCTTGTACAGGGGTGGCATATAGGCAATTGATAGATAAGTGTATACGTTTTGTGTATAAGTAAGTGAATAGACAAGCTACAGGTAAGCAAAAAAACAAGCTAAGAAAAACACGCTATCTAAAACAGGCTAACTAAAACAGGCTTAGAAAAACAGGCAAGTTTGAAGAAATTGGTCGGCCATCTTGGTCGAGGCAAGGACGTGGAGTAATATGGCATTAGCCTGCCCCGGCGCGGTCGCTTGCCAGGGTGTCTGATCGTGTGAAGATTTTACGCGGTAGCTTTTTTATGCCAGTTTGAAAGGTATTCATTTGTTGCCTTAATAAACTTTAACCTTCTGATGCGGTAAAAAAATAAAAACTGCCCCTATTTTTGAAGAGACCCTCGAAAGTTAGAGACCCTCTAACATAAGAGGTGCAGTTCAGTTTGGGCAGTTTTTATCAAAAGATGGAACGGCTTAGTGATATGGATGTTATTTAGGGAGATAGAAAGACGCAAGAAGATTGCTGGAAGCGAGTCCCTTCTTCTACTCCGCTACCCGGTTGGAGGCGTTAACCGCGCTGCCGATGACTCCGGCATCATCCAGCAGTTCTGCTGTTTTGATCTCCAAACGGTCCCAATACATAGGCAGAACTAAACGCTGAAGCTCCTGCTTCATCGGACCCAGCAGACGTTCTCCCGCGTTCGCGCCTCCGCCGCCGATAACGATGACGTCCGGGTTAAGTAATGTAACCGCATAAGAAAGCCCTCTGCCTAACTGCTTGCCGGTATGCGTCATAATATCGATTGCAACCTGGTCTCCTTGATCATAAGCTTGAGAAAGATGCGTCGCGGTTAGCTCTGCCGGACTGGAAACCATAGAGGACATGATCGTGGAGGTCCCCTTCTCGACCGCTTCTCGCGCTTGTCTTGCCAGACCTGTCGCAGAAGCAACCGTTTCCAAACAACCCGTTAGCCCGCATCCGCACAAACTCTCTTCCCCGTCCATCCGAATATGGCCGATCTCACCGGCAATGTAGGATCCGCCGTAATACAGCTTGCCATTCTCAACTAAAGCGGCCGCTACACCGGTTCCGATGGTTATGCCGAATACTACCGGATAGCCTTGCCCGGCTCCTTTGGCTGCTTCACCTTGGACATACATGCGCACATCATTATCGATAAACACAGGAATGCCCAGCAATTGATTGAGTTTCTCACTGACTTTGAAATCTCTCCAGGACAGGTTGGCCGCGAAATTGCAAATTCCTTCCGCCGGATTAATTAAACCGGGAATTCCAGCGCCGATGGCGCGGACATCCTTGCGGGTAATCCCTTGCTGGCCGATCAGTTCATCCACCATCCCGGCAATTTTGGCAATCACGTGTTCCCCGCCTTTGGCTGCTTCCGTTGGAAGCTTGAGTTTGCGGAGCAGTTGAAACTGTTCATCCAGGAGGCCGCAGACAATATTCGTTCCCCCTAAGTCGATACCGGCATAATATTTCATACGCTTCCCTCTCTTTTTCCACTGGAATCAACTAAATACTGCTTAACACCAAGCTTCACCAATTGCTCATGAAGTTCGGCCCCCATATTCTTCGCATCGGTAATGCAAGCGTGCAGGGATGACAATGGAGCGATGGAAAACAGCGAGCTTTTCCCCACTTTGGAGTGATCGAATACGGCATAGGTTTGCCCGGATCTTTTGATCAGCGCTTTGGCGATCTCCGCTTCCGATTCCGAATAGGTGGTCACGCCCTGCAAGGAAATCCCATCAATTCCGATAAACATCTTGCCTATGTTCAAGCTGTCGACCATCTTCTCGGCCAGGGGACCGCATAGCTCGAAGCTTTTGTTCCGCATGATTCCGCCGATAACGACGATCTGAATCTCGTCGTTATCGGCTAACTCCATGGCAATATTGACTGCGTTGGTCACCACGGTAATCCCTCTGCGCGTCTTTAGCGCTCTGGCAATCAAAAAGGTGGTGGTCCCCCCGGTCAAACCTATAATATCACCTTCCCCGATAAGAGAAGCCGCCTTCTCAGCAATAGCTTCCTTCTCTATCCAGGAATAATGCTTGCGCTCGGTGAACGATATTTCCCGGGTGGCACTAAAGCCGTCATACAAAGCTCCGCCTATCGTACGAATGATCGGTTCCGTCTTCTCGAGCAGATCCAGGTCGCGGCGGGCCGTCGCTTCCGAGCATGCGAATCTGCCCACTATTTCCTGCACGGTTATCCGTCCATTTTGTTTAAGCATATTCAGAATGTTGGCGCGCCGTTGCTCACCTTTGGATGAACCCTTTCCGACCATGATTTCTGCTCACTCCAAATGTTAGACTTTAGTACAAATTTGAATAAATGTGGCAATGTAATACTAGTTCTTTAGATTTTAACGACTTGCGTCAAGTTGCGCGGGCTATCCGGGTCGACACCCAATTCAATAGCTGTATATAAACCAAGATACTGCAGGACTGGAAGATTAAGAACACTTCTGGCTTCATCGGATAAGTCAGCTCCACCCACTTCAAAAACCGTATCGGCAAAAGCCGTATCGTCCCCTTTGCGGGCTGTAATCAGCATAACATGAGCTCCGTAAGCCTTCATCTCTTCGGCTACCTTCAGCTCGTAGCTTCTGGCCTGCTCGGAGACCATAACACACACGAAGGTATCTTTGTCAACGACAGATTTGGGACCATGACGAAACTCCAATGTGCCGAAGCTTTCCGTCCAGACATAAGACATCTCTTTAATTTTCAGACAGGCTTCCTGAGCCAACCCGAAATACGCTCCCATCCCCAAATAAATATATTTGCTGAACTTGTTTGAAGCTAATTCTTTGGCTACGGGATCTGCCGCTTTGACTACCTGCTCATCCATTTCCGCCACCTTGCGAATATCATCCCATAGCTCCGCCTTGCCGGAAGCGGAAGCGATTGCAGCTTGCATCATGAAAGTCATGCTGCTGAACGATTTGGTCATGACCGTGCTCTTCTCCTGACCCCGTTCGGATACAAGACACTCCGTCATTTGAGCCATTTTACTGTCAGCATAGCATGTAATTCCGCAGGTCGTCCAGTTGGCCAAATCTTTCACGGATTCCAGAGCAAGGATAACCTCTGTGGATTCTCCTGAACGGGATACACCTACCAACAGATACTTACGTCCTGCCGCTGCCGCCTGATCTCTAAACAAGAAAATTTCAGAGGATGGCCATGCCGAGGCATCTTTACCGAGCCACTTTCGATACGTCGAGGCCATCGTCTGGGCTTGATAATAAGACGATCCGGACCCGATAAAAATAACTTCGTCACATTGATTGTTTTTCAAATAACGGTCAATCCAGCCTTGATTTTGCTCAACAATCTGGAGAGCCGCCTGAATCGCTTCAGACTGAGAAGAAATTTCCGGATAAGTAAACTTGCCATAGTTCATGAATGATCGCTCCTTTTATAAAATAAGAAATCTTAATGAAATTATATGTCTTATTTTTGAAAGATTCAATCATTATTATTGTTGTTTTAATCATTTTTTTGGACTATGGCTTAGTTTTCTTGTTGATTATCGATAAACAAAAGCCGATAAATTTGTTTGGGCCGCCCCTTGGACGGACTTCGCTGCTCGCCTACAATGTCCACCAAACCGCTATCGGTCCATTGCAGCAGAAACCGGTGCACACTCCGGATGGTTACACCCAGAATCTCCGCCAGCTCCTTGGCCGTATAATCCGTCTGCCCTTTACGCGCCACCTGAGCCGCCAGCTTGCTCAAGTAAGCCAGTGTCATTCCATTATTCTCCGCTTTCTTGATCAGATTCGAATCGATCAGCGACAAATTCATCTCCAGTGGCTGGGACATCTCTAGCGGACCGATGACGCTTCGATCCTCGCGGACGATGAAGCTGATATTGCCCCCGGCTTCCCGGGCTTGCCGCAGAGCGATGCGCGCATGCGTCCCCGCTTCTCCTGCGGACTGGCCGAAGCCAACCCCCATGCTGATGGTAAAGCCAAGTGATTTTTCCGCTTCTCTTCCAAGCGGAATATATTTGTACCCCCCGGTTTCCCGTTCAAAAATACCGCGAGTCGTTGTGAATAAATATTCATCCCCGCCCAGATGGGTCAGATGGCCATCCAATGACTCAACATATTCCAGAAGCATTCGGTGAATTTCCAGCTTTAGCTTCTGCACCTCGTGTTCGGTCGTTTTCATTTCATATAACCTGGCCGAATCGTCAATGACGATAAATCCCAGCACAATCTGAGATTCCTTACTCTTGCGGGACTCTGTCGATAACAAGGCTCTTTCCAGGGTAACGATGATATCCTGCTCGGTCGGCACGACCCACTCGTTCGGGATGTTAAGTTCCGTCAGTGCGGCTGCAACCGATTTCAATCCGGTTAAGGCACACGACTTCCCTTGCGTTTCCTCGTAGATTTGGCGGTGAAATTGAATAAGGGCCTCTCTGGAATACGGATCCTTGCCATTATAGACGAAGGTTTGCAGCCCGACCTCCCCTAATTCGTTCAACGGGGATTCAATCATCTGCATCTTTAAGGTGTCGACCGATAGTGTGGCGGCGGCAAAACTCTTATATGCACGGAATAATGCCCGATACAAGCCTGTCCCGGTCAGCGGCAAATAATGAACCGGAACGGTGAATTTGAGCTTGTCCTTCGCTCGCTGATAAGGAAGAGGCCCTGAAAATAGAAGGACCTCCACCTCGTCCATCAATTTTTGGGCCAATGACGGTACTTCTTGTTCACTTTTAAACGCAGAATAAATCGGCTGAAAGGAAGGGAATCCTTTCATCACTTTGCTGATCTTTTTTATAAGTACTTCGGAACCGATGACACCGATTTTGATATTGTCCAATTCATTGGTATTCCAATTAGAAATCATGAGCAATGTGCCTCCAGCTTCAAGTTAAAGATGATGGCTTCCCTCTCATTTATACCCGTTCAGCCGATCATTTGCAATGGCTGACAGCAATGAAGCACCTAGAGCAATACACTGTTCATCTATTGCAAACTTCGGATGGTGAAGACCATACGCCTGTTCAGCATTCTCCGCAGGCCCCGATCCGAGCCAGAAGAAACAACCCGGTACATGGTTAAGATAAACGGAGAAATCTTCTCCGGCCATAGTGGGAGCCGCCTCAACCCGATTTTCCTGTCCGATAAGACGATCCGTAGTCTGTTCGACATGGCTGACACATTCATCCGTACTGACCAGCACCGGTGTCTGTTCGATATAGTTTACCGTTGCGCGGCAGCGATAGGCTTCGCTAATTTGCTGGATAATTCTTGCCAGACGCTCCTTCATTCCGCTCTGCACTTGAGGAGAGAAAGTACGCACGGTCCCGGTCAGGATGGCCCGGTGGGGAATTACATTATTCGCCTCCCCGGCGTGAATGCTCCCAATAGTGACGACAGCCGGCTCGAACGGAGAGATTTCGCGGCTCACCGCCGTCTGCAGCCCCATGACGATGGCCGATGCGGCAACGACGGGGTCGATGCTCTGATCGGGAATCGCACCATGCCCCCCGCGCCCCTCCAGCTTGATTTCCAGCCGGTCAACCGATCCCATCAAGGAACCATAGCGGGTCGCCACCTTACCGGCCGACAGCGTGGGCAAATTATGCAGCCCGTAGATTTCGTCTACTCCGTCAAGAGCTCCATCTGCGATCATAGCCTTCGCTCCGGCATTGATTTCCTCGGCTGCCTGAAACAGAAAGCGGACCGTACCCTTCAGGCTCCGGCGTCTCGCAGACAGAATATGGGCGGCCCCCAGAAGAATGGCCGTATGGGCGTCATGACCGCAGGCATGCATAACACCCGGGACTTCGGAAGAGAAAGGAACTCCACTCTCTTCTTCTATCGGCAGCGCATCCATATCGGCGCGCAGAGCAATCCTGGGCCCGGGGGCTTCCCCAACCAGGTCGGCGACAATTCCGTGCCCCCCTACTTGCGTACGTATGGTCAGCCCCAACCCGCTTAACGCCTCCGCAACTTTGCCCGCTGTCCTCGATTCCTGCAGGCTAAGCTCGGGATGACGGTGCAAATCGCGACGAAACTCGACCAGTTCCGTCTCCAACCGTTTCCCGTCATCCAACCATTTCCGATTCGCCATGCTCATTGCTTCTTCCCCCTTCGCAAGTTCAGCTCGCTCATGATCTGCTTGCCTGTCGGAGTCTGAGCGAGCCCGCCTTGAGCCGTTTCGCGATGTTTCGACGGCATGGCGCTGCCTACTTCGTACATAACATTGACCACTTCATCGGACGGTATCACACTTCTCACGCCGGCCAGTGCCATATCCGCTGCGGCCAGCGCATTCACTGCGCCGAAGCCGTTTCGGACGATGCACGGAATTTCAACTAGGCCGCCGACCGGGTCGCAGATCAGGCCAAGCGTATTTTTGAGCGCCAATCCAACAGCGTGTACCGCTTGAGCCGGGGTTCCTCCCCGTAGTTCCGTCATAGCGCCGGCCGCCATTCCGATCGCGGATCCCACCTCGGCCTGACAGCCACCCTCGGCTCCGGAGACAAACGAATTGTTCGCTATAACGTAGCCGATCGCCCCTGCACAGAACAGTCCCTCCACCATATGGTCGTCGGTCCAACCGAATCGCTGTTGGCTGCTGACGAAGACACCCGGAATGATTCCGCAGGACCCCGCCGTCGGCGTAGCGATGATTCGCCCCATGGAAGCGTTCACTTCTGAAACCGCAAGCGCATACGTCATGGCGAGGCAGGCCTCTCTCCCCAAGGACGGCTCTTGATCCTGCATGAAGCTGTTCACCCGCTGGGCATCCCGTCCGGTCAGACCGCTGCGTGAAGTCGTATCCTCCGTCAGCCCTTTATGAACCGCTTCCTTCATCACTTCATAATACTGTTTCATCTTATTAAATTCCTGTTCCGGAGTCCGGCCCGATTCCTTAGATTGCTCCTCAATCATCAGACGGGCTATAGATAATCCTTCCTGCTCACATAACTCCGCCAATTCCTTCAGCGTCCGAAATCTCATTGTTCATCCTCTTTCCGTGAGGTCAACCGTCCCCACTGTATGAATCATGTCCACCTTAAGAAGCTGATCGATCAGCTCGCGGGAAATCGGCGAGTCCACTTCAATGACCGTCATCGCTTCGCCGTTGCGGGACTTTCTGTCCAGATCCATATACCCGATATTCACCTGCTCCGACTTGAGAATCGCCGTAATCTCCGCGATCATTCCGGGCCGGTCCTGATGAGCGATTACCAAGGTTGGATATATGCCGGTGAATTTGATGTCGAACTGATTGACGTTGACAATCTCAATGTTGCCTCCCCCAATGGATGCCCCCGTCACCGACAGCGTCTTTCCCTTGCCGGACAAGGCAATCTTCGCTGTATTCGGATGGAAGGCAGGCAGGGAGCTCGGCAGGAAACTGACCTTCATGCCGGCTTGCTCCGCATCATCCAGTGAATGAGGAATCCGCGAATCGTCCGGCTCGTAATCCAGCAAGCCACCCACCAGGGCCAAGTCTGTCCCATGCCCCTGATAGGTTTCGGCAAATGAACCGAACAGCGTAATCTCCGCCTGTTCCGGAAGCTCGCCAAACAGCTGACGGGCTACCCGTCCCAGACGAATAGCCCCCGCCGTATGTGAGCTGGAAGGACCGATCATCGCCGGTCCTATTATGGAAAACACATCTTTAAACCGCATGGAATACCCCTCCGCTCATGGTGGGCGTTACCTTACTGCTCCAGCCACTCATTTAAGTGTTGCTTGACAAACTTATCATCGTTCAAATGCGGATAATCCCGATACATCCGGTCAATCTCTTCCATCTGCCCCGGAGACAACTCCTCCTTCGGGTTAAGGCACCAGCGGCCGGCCAGCAGCCCTTGGCGTCTCAGCACTTCATGAATTCCCGGAATGCAGCCTGCAAAATGGTTGGCAGGATCGAAGAAAGCGGCATTAGTCTCCGTCACCTCGATATTCCGGGTAAGCCACTCGGCAGACAACTGCTCATTATTTCGGACCTGCTTGATTTCCTCGAGCAATTCCACGGCTTTACGGGTCCAGACCGCCCAATGTCCGAGCAGACCGCCTACAATTCTTTTTTCCACCGGCTGTCCGTTCACCTGGAACCGGTAGACTGACAACAAATCGTTGACAATGTTATCATCGTTGCCGGTATACAGAGCGATTTCGTCTCTGCGCTCGGAATAACATACCGCCCTGGCTACGTCAATCGTCTGGTAGCGATTGAACGGAGCCATCTTGATAGCCATAACGCCGGGAATGTTCGCGAACTGCTCCCAGAACCGGAAGCTGAAGATCCGCCCTCCGACGGAAGGCTGCAGATAGAAGCCGAACACCGGAATAATCTCGGCAACCGCCCGGGTTCTGTCGAGAATCTGCTCTTCCGTCCAGTTCTGAAGACCGCCCATGCTGAGCAGCCCCATGTCATAGCCGAGACGCACGGCAAGCTCTGCTTCGGCTATCGCTTGCTCTGTCGGCCCGCAAATCCCGGCTATTTTCAGGAAGGGACGGTCCAGATTGGCCCGGTCCACTTCTTCGGCAGCCAGACGCAGCACAGGCTCCAGCAAGTTCACGTCCTTATCGCGGATTTCAAATTGTGTCGAATGGACCCCAACCGCTACTCCTCCGGCACCGGCTGCCATATAGTAGCGTGTCAGTGCCCGCTGACGCCGCTCATCCAGCTTCCGGTTCTCATCCAGGGCCAGCGGGTGAGCGGGAATCGCCAAACCGTCGTGCAGCGCCCGCAGCTGTTCGGGAGTTAATTCTTTACGCTTGGCCATATCAATATTTCCCCTCCCTTTCCTGGAAATGAGTCGGCTTGTTCCAGGTAGCTCCATCTATTTGGACCCAATCGGCAATCCAATCGATCATCTGCAGCAAGGAAACTCTCGGATAACCGAAGGTTTGGATCGCTTTCGAAGAGTTGCTGAGCAGAGCCGTCTCTGCTTCCTTGCCGATAATCTTGGCCTCGGTACCAAGACGGTTGGCGAATTCCTTGGCCACCCAGCGCAGCGAAATCGTCTCGGGACCGGTTACGTTCAACACAGTCGGCGGATTGCTGGCGACGGTCAAAGAGCGGATGGCCATCTCATTGGCGTCTCCCTGCCAGATCACGTTGGCATGGCCCATCGTTACATCGATTTCTCTTCCTTCCTTGATTGCCTTGGCAATTTCAAGCAAGACCCCGTATCTCAAGTCTATAGCATAATTCAAGCGAAATACAGTCAGCGGAGTCCCATATTTATGAGAGAAATATTCGAATACCCGCTCGCGGCCCAAGCTCGACTGGCCGTATTCCCCGTTCGGATTCGGAGGAGTTAATTCAGTGGCTCCGCCATCGATGACAGGCGTCAGAGGATAGACGTTCCCGGTCGAGAAGGCGACGATCCGGGAATTTCTGTATTTCTCCGCCACCCGCCCGGGCAGGTAGGAGTTCATCGCCCAGGTAAAATGCTCATTGCCGGTCGTACCGAATTTATTTCCCGCCATATAAATAATGTTTTTGACATCTGGCAGCGCTTGCAGTTCCGAATCATTAAGAAGGTCGACTGCAATCGTTTCCACTCCGTCGTTCTCCAACTCCTGTCTAAGCGTACCCGAGGAGAAACGGGAGGCTCCGATTACCTTCTTGTTCACTCCGGCTTCCTTAATGGCATTCATGGCCAACCGCGCCAAGCTCGGCCCCATCTTGCCTCCGACACCCAGCAGCATGATATCGCCGTCCAGCTCTGCAATCTCTTTAACCAATGCCGCAGAAGGCTCGGCCAGCTTCGCTTCCAGTTCTTCGACCGTTTTCATAACAGTTCTCCCTTCATCTTTCGCTTATTTATAACTTAATTGTATTCGTCCATTTATATAAAGACAAGTCTTTAAATCGTCCTTAAATATGCAAGAGTCAGCTTGAATGTCCGAAGCCGCCGGCAGCGGCCTGACCCGTCTCGTGTAAACGCCCGGACGCAGCTCGTCGACAAATGATCCTAAATTTCGAAAGCCCGTAATATCAAACACTGAATATAGTGGATCTGCCTCGCGGACTGTAAAAAAGTGGA
>NZ_VEGP01000120.1 GCF_007679495.1 Paenibacillus sp. 32O-W
CCTCCACTTTTTTACAGTCCGCGAGGCAGATCCACTATATTCAGTGTTTGATATTACGGGCTTTCGAAATTTAGGTTGAATTCTATCGTTCCAACCTGGACCAGGCTCAATTGTCGGGTACCAGGCTGAACGGAATCGACTTAAGCGATTGTCAGTTCAATGGGTTAGGCGTGGGGGTGGAAGATTTGCAAGGCTGTATCATTACCCGTGAACAAGCCTACCTATTTGCATCATTGTTCGGACTCATTGTTAAGGAGGATTCTTGAACGCCAGCATTGGCGAATCTGGGCTGAGGAGAATGTCAGCCTCGCCGGGATATCTTCTTCGATTATCTTCTTCGATAGAGATCCATACTCTTATACCCGGCAGCCAGAACCGCCTTCATTTCTGCACGCCGCTTTACTTTTGTTTCCTCCTGTACCGCACTATACACATATCGGGCCCAGTCCTTGCGATACCCCGGTGTGAGCGATTGATAAAAGGCAAGCAAGTCCGGGCTATCCTGCAAATCTTGCTCTATATGCGGAATCATGGCAAGATAATCGTCGACGCTTTGACTAGGTTTGGAGGAGGTGCGATTTTTATTTCGTTCATCCGCTTTTAAACCGACAACACTACCTCCCATTCGATTAAAAGTGGAAAGGAAAGGCACGTCTGTTCATTACAATTAGTCCCATACATCTTGAAGAGGAAGTCCTCGTTCTGTTCGTGCCAGGTCAACAACACGTTGGATAAAGGCAGTTTTTGCTCGTGTATAGCCCTCAGAATCTGAATGATACTGTTCAGCCAATACACGTTTAAGCTCACCGTACTCCTGGACTAAATCAGGATGAGCCCGGAGGTAGTCGCGAAATAGCAGTTCATTTCTTTCATAAAATCCTTCGATCGGCAGGATATGCAAATGATGCGTACGAGTCCCTGCGAGCTCTCTTACAAATAAATGACGCCCGGTCATGCCTGTTTCAATATAGCGGTAACCCAAATGGTTAAGCAAGTCCTCATAGACCGTTTCTTTAAGCAAAGTGTCCACGGCCGCAAACATATCGATGATTGGTTTTGCGTCTTGATGGGGTATAGAAGTACTGCCGATATGTTCAAGGGTAGCGGTGTGAGGGGCCAATATTTCAAGCAACCGGTCCTTCTCTTTCTCAAATTGCTGAGGCCATTCAGTGCTGTAAGGAACTACTTTGACTACATAATGATTTTGGTCGGACATTGTTTCTCCCCCTTTTTCAGTGATATCAAGTGCAAAAGAATGTTTTGATAAAGTATCATCTGATTATTGTCTTGTCAATCATTCGGGAGCGATCAGATGGCTGTTACCTCCGAATAGCTCTGCGCCGCGGCAAAATCCAACCGGCACCCATCATATTAATAGAAGCCCTGCTGCTGGATCCGCAAGGCTCCTGAGCCATTTTCTTTCGATCCATGTCATTCCCCTTCTTTCGAAAATAACTCGTCGCGCGCTTCGGTCAGTGCGAAGCCCAGCAGGTTACGCCCCCGCCATTTCATTGGATTCTCCGCGTCCGGGTTGGATGGCCCCATCCCTATTCCCCAGATACGGTCTCGCGGACTGGCCTCTACCAAAATGCGGTTTTGCGTCGATCTTAGAAAATTGCCAAGCTGGGGATTCTGCGAAAACTTCGCCAAGCAGCCCTGCTTGACTATCGCGTAGCATTGGCTGTCCCAGACGGCCTTGTCGAAGTTTCTTACCGCACGCCCGAAGGCTTTCATCTCCTTCGGATGCTTGGCCTGCAGGATGGCGGCCAACATCTCGTCATCCCGGAATAGCCGTGCCTTCTCCGCCATCATGTACTGCTCGGCACAGGAGTACTCTGTTCCCTCCACGACGAACGGGCTCATCCACCATTGGCTTAAGCAGCTTTTATCTATGCTTCCGTCTCTCGACGGCGTATGGCCCCAGAACAACAGAAACTTAAATTTTTGCCCTGCAAGATAAGCATTTCGTAAATCCTCGATATTGTATATCATTATAATTCCTCCAGTCTTCTTCGGTACAAGCGGGATGGACGGTGGCCCGCATTCTCGGTATAGTGATCCGTTTCCGTTACGAGATCGGCCACTTTGCGCCGGAAGGCGGCTTTCAGCAGCTCCTTATCCAAAATTACCTCATATACCTGCTGCAGCTCCGTTAACGTAAACAGCTTCGGCATCAGGTGAAGCGCAATATCCGTATAATTCACCTTGCCCCGCAACCGCTCGATGGCATAAGCAATAATCTTCGCATGGTCGAAAGCCAACCCATCGTTGGAGACGATGGTGTAAGACGTTGCGGTCGAGGTTTCCGTTGCCGTCACCGTACGTTCCACTACGGCAGTCAGCTCCCCGTGATCGGAGCTCAACCTGAGCTCGTACTGCAGCGCTTTGACATATCCGCCCTCGATCAGCTCCTTGCGCTCGCGCAGAAGCCGATAGGACACCTTGAACCAGGCCGCGCCGACAGCGTCATCCCCCGCCTTCAACTGCACTTGGCCGCTGTTGATTAGCGACATATAGCTGCAGCTCATGACCCAAGTCCGGGGATCCCGTCCGACATCACTGAACGTATATAACTGCTCCAGATATACGTTATCTACGCCGGTTTCCTCGTACAATTCCCTCGCCGCAGCCTGTTCCGTCGTCTCGTTGGACCGGACGAAGCCGCCCGGAAGCGCCCATTTGCCCAAGAAAGGATGCGCTCCCCGCTGAATAAGCAGAACCCTCAGCTCCTTCTCCGGGAGCTTGCGGTAATTGTTCTCCTCGGCCTCCGTAACGGTGAACATGACCATGTCCACCGCCACCGAGGGACGCTCGTAATCCCCCGCCCGATACCGTTCCAGAAATTCCCGTTCCGTCAATCCGTTGCCGTCGCGATCCAGAATATCCATCAGCCTCATCCTCCGTTTTCAGCTATTAACGTTCTCCGAAATGATTGTCGTATGGCTTGAACCGTGCCAATACTTCATCTACCTTCCGCATCCGTTCCTCCAGGCTCCCCCTCAACGTAATGAAGGGAATTCGGCGCTCCTTCAAATCGGCGATAATCTGTTTATGGAAAATATGCCGTTTCTGGTCCCCGCTGCGATCCCACGTATCCTCATAAGGAATATCGTCGTCGCATAGGAAAAACAAATCGTATCTCTGCGCATTTTCCAGTGCCATTCGGGTTAACAACTCCGGCGCCCGGCCATGATAGTCCATTGCAAACATGTAAGTGGTAATCGCGTTCGTGTCGACGAACAGATACCGGTTTGCTTCAAGCAGCGCCTTCTCTTCCCTCTCGATATGCCCGACTGCGATCTCATCGAAAGCCTCCAGCCGAATTCTTCGGTCCACTTGGTGCTCGGTCCAGTAATCCCGTCCGTACTCGCTTGCGAATGTTGTCCGGTACCGCCGTGCCAAAGCTTCCGTTATCGTCGATTTACCGGTCGACATCGCACCCATGAATACGACTTTCGCAATTAAGTCTCAGTACACAACATCGCTGATATATTCCCGGTACTTATAAGGATCGGACCGAATCATCGTCGCCGAGATCGGAACCCGATTGCGGTCTTCATCTACCCGCCTATCCATTGCGTCCAAAGCAAGGCTCATATGCTTTCCATAAAATTCACTGGAGTAAAAATGCGTCACCCGCTCACCCTTCAGCAAACCGAGAATGTACTGCTCTTGCCGGATTTCATGCTCCCGGTCATTGGAATATCCGTCCGGACCGTCCCAGGCTTCGATAACCCTGACCGCCGGATACAGCTTGCGAATCCAGCTCGCCCGAATATGCAGCGGAATCGTCATCACGTCCGTTTCATAGATGACAACGATCAATTCGTCCACCTCTTGCAGGGCCGTTTCTATCATGAACTGGTCCTTTATGCAGCGGCGCAAACTTTCCCAAAGTCAATCCCAGCTTTTTCATAGCAGTACCTCCTTAGCCCCTCTGTTCCAGGTGTAGTAATCGTAGACCGCATTGACCAGATACGCGCTCCACATGATGATCATCAATACGCCGTCCGGGCTTCCGTCCAGAGTTCTAATCACCCACAGCAGCACCGTGAAAATATTCAGGACAATATAGACCAGCCACTGCTCCTTAAACCTTCTGACCATCAAAACCGTCGCCACAATCGATAACAACGTCGTAAGGGCATCGATATAGGGCGAATTCTGCGACGGAATGAACGACAGTCCGAAACCGAGCGACAGGCTGCCTAATGCGCAAACGGCCGCTACGAGGAACAAACCTCTCCGATCCATCTGCCTCATGGCCAGCTTGCCGCCATGGCGATGCTTCTTCCACATGATGAAGCCGATCGCATTCATGGGGACGAAGAAGAGCAGATTCAGCATAACCTCCCCGAACAATCCGTTGACGTAAGCCAAATATGCGTAACCAAATGTATTATACATACCGAAAACATAGGTCATCAGGTTGCCTTTGGCCGCAAGGACCACGCACAATACTCCCGTAAGGAAGACCGTGAATCCGAACAAAGTATCCTTCATAATTACCGTCAGTACGATAGCAATCCCGGAGAACAGGCCCAGCCAAGCTATTTCGTATAAGTTCCAACCGCCCCAAGTTTTCTTCATGAGTATCCCCTCCGGCTCTCCTTGGTATTCATCTGATAATAACAAATTGATAATATCAAAATTAACAGAAGAGCGCTCCGCCAACAAGTGACTTTTTGCCTATTTTATTGGTTAGAGGGGGGTGTAATAAAGGAAATCCCTTGTCTTTGACGCAAAGACAAGGGATTCGAAGGGCTACTATGGGAAATATATGGCCCGCAACCCGCCAATTCCGGGCGACTTTTTGCTTAAGTAACGTTACAACGAATGCCCTTAGTTAAGCATCTCTAATAGTTTTCCTAGAACGGCTTCCGGGTGGGACCAATGAATATAATGCTCGTTAGTAGGTAATGTCTCCCGATGACTCCGAGAAGACCAATGTAATAGCTATTTCTGTACACTTATGGCAAGTTTTATATAAGCGCCTCTACCAAAACCTTCGCAAAATCCGAAAGATGATAAAGAGAATTCCGTTGTAGCATGCAAGTATAAAACCACCAACGACAATCGCTTCCAGCATCCCGTCCGGAGCGGTTTGAAATAACTTTAAATATACCCAGCCAGTCAACTGTGCCATTAAGAGAAGCCCCACATCCCTTAACGAACGATACCATTTCACCTGTTCACGCCAATATGCCCCGACAACCAAAAGAAGTACAAAGTTGAACCCGCCTACCCAATAAGCAGGGGAGTCTTCACTGAACATGCCATCATCCAACGGCCAAGAGGGCATCCATCGAATCGCGATCAGCAAATTGCCGATTAGCATCGCCAGCAGAATTAAGTTAAACACTTTCTTGTCACGCATCAATTCCTTGCTCCGCTTTCTCGCCCTCATCTCCGAACTAAGCCATAGCTTTAAGCTATTAAACCGATGGCTGCCGATTCTCGGCGAGCTTGTATCGCTATCATAGGGCACTTTAGGCAATTCATCGTATCCTGTCAGGTAATCATCTACCTGAACTATACTGACATTTGCCCCCGTACTATAGACGGGAATCCCCTTTTGTTTGAACCGTTGAACCCATTCTTCCAGTTTCTCAGGGTCTTCCAAGCCGAACAAGGAATAATCGGTATGGCCTTGTTCGTTAGTCCATTTCATAATAATCTTGGCCCCAACCACGTGATAACCCAGCCTATTCGACCCTCTGGATTGGTAACGAATTGTCCTGCCGATCAACACTTCCTGTATTTGATCAAAAGTAACTAGATGCTCCCATTCTTCCCCTGTTTTTATTTTCTTCAGATAAGTATAATAACCATCCTCTTGCAGCTCGCATTTGAGGACAATTTCCGTATACATCTTATTGGAATTGCGAACCAGCCGAACCGCCCAAGTCATGAACCCGCCAAAGGCTAAGCAAACGGCCGCTACAAACCAATGTTGCCCGAAGAGAAATAGGATTCCTAAGCCATATGCTGCAAATCCGACCAAAAAAAACAACCCCAGGAAGGCAGCATTAACAATCTTCGCCCATGTCGGTATAGCGTTGGAGTATTTCAAATCTTCCTTCTCACGCATCTCAATCAAAGCCGGTTCCTCCCATTCCATCATTCTATATGTACTACACTTGATCCTTAATATTTTTTTAATTCTGGAATTCGATATTTCTGTGACATAATACGTTGTTAAAGAAATTTCGATTCAATAAAAAAAGCTTCTAAACGAAGCTTCTTCGAAGACGAATAACCCGGTTTTAAAGGTAGCTTTTTATGCCATTTAGAAAGTTGTTCCATTTTAATGCTTTAATGAACTTAAACTTTCTAATGTGGTAAAAAAAGCTTCTAACGAAGCCTTATTAAATATCCCACAAACTTTAGTCGCCGGATGGTTCAAGTCTCCGCCAAGCGATGAGTAATACTAAGTAATATTTTATAATATTCAATATTACTCATCAGTTACACTCGATCAACCTGCCAAGGACTCACTGAACATCAGAAGTGAACCTCCCCCACTTATTTCGCTATGGCGAGTTGAAGTCGGGGCTTCTTACCACGGACAACTTCATGTACCTATTGTAGATAGGGATTTGCCCCATCTACTCCATATCCAAGTACGGGGTATCTGTGAAGTTGG
>NZ_VEGP01000121.1 GCF_007679495.1 Paenibacillus sp. 32O-W
GTCCCTGCTAGACCACCAAAGAAATCCACAACATACCAAATCAGCAACTCGGGTTAAAAAAAGGTCACGGATTCAGGGTTATGACTGATTACCAATTACTTACTTGAACTGCATAGGTCATGTTATAGAGCTTTGCTTACAAATTCAGTCAATTCAACAACTGCCGCACTGAATTGGGCAGTTCCGTTAAGAGCCTGCAACCCTCTTATCGCTGTGTTGATAAATCCTTTTCTTGGGGGGGTATTTCTAATTTCCTGCTTGATTACTTCAATGTAATCATTTAGTTGTTCTTTTTCATCAGGAGAAAGATCGTCTGTAACTGATTCCATCACTTTTGAAATCAAACTTTCTAACTGTGTAGCATCAATACCATTGTTTTGGGTTGCATTCACGGTACCATTGTCATTGGCTACGTTTACTTGCGCAACACCACCACTAACATTAATCACATATTTCACATCCTCGTCATAACCCATTTTAATGCCTATTTCTGTAAGATAGCCTTCAATATAATTCACAAAAGGCAGAATTATACGATTGCAAAATTCTTTTACTGAATCATTGGTATCTCTTGCATAGTTTAATGTCATATCGTAATAAAAATCATGAAAATTATCTGCAGCATATTTAAGGTATTGGTATGTATAAGAGATTTCTTCCTGTTTGGTATTACCCATAGAATAGAAAGCAGTACTTCTTTCAACAGGTTCAAAATCTTCTGGTTTTACATACTCTTTTATATAATCTGAGATGATTTCATTTTCATCTATATAGGCTAAAAATTTCTTTAATAGAGCCATGCCCGTTTGATGATTACAGGTAATCAAACGATTAGCAATCGTTCTAAATTCCATGGAAATAATTTTTAATTGTTTTTTATCAATATTCTTCATATCTCACTCCACAAAATGGGCAATAGCTGCCACATAGTTTATAAATAGGTTTAATCTTAGCTTCGCGCTTACAGCATGGATATTTAACAATTTCTAAGGCCTCTATACCATAATTAATCGGATATTCTTCTTCGTGAGTTGGTTTTTTACCCGCTTTGAAAGAAACAAAGGAACCTTTGAATTTTGTTTCCAGACTTTTGAATTCATTATGGATTAAATCGTAAGCATGATTTTTGGCTTTCTTAAACGCTAATTCGATTACATCGTCGGTGAAATAATTATCGGCTTTTAACCCACAGCTTGGACACCATATTTCTATTACATCATCTGCGTGATAATCACTTGGGCGAACCTTAAAAAACTCTCCGCACAGTGGACATTGTAGTAATACAAATCCCTGATCATCTGCTGGTATCGAGATTTCTCCTAATATTGTGCTCAACTGTTTCCTCCTTTCTACATGCTGAATAAACAAAAGAAGAAGCATATATTTCATTCTCTAAAATACCGTATTGTACATATTTCCCATCATACCAATAATATACAACTATGTATAGATCATCAGCACTACTTTCTACATATACAGCAAGGGACTGGCAGCATTCGTCAGTCCCTATATAAGAAGGTGTGTGTATATTGGGGGGAGTGTAAAATTTTCTATGTACCAAGAGTTGGAGCCTTCACAGGCGACAAAAAAGTAGGGTATTCTCAGGATTGCTAAAGTCACCGTCCCGATGGATAACCCTACCAGCTTACACAAACTTCTTGACGATACCATTGTGTTTGAAACTAATCTTACAGGATTCTAGAGACTGCTGCTTATCTAAAGTTAATGTTCTCAAATTTGATAATGTTGCAATAATCTCCCAATTAATAATCAGTAGTAGGCCTTAGTCAGAGGTCAGGTTGCCGTCTCAACATTTGCATACAAACTGAGAACCCAGGGACGGCATCCCCTGGGTTCTCCATTTGAACATAACGTATTCTATTAATTGAAGGTTCCTATGTGCATCAAGCACACACTCTCTCAGACCTTTTCCAAATGCTACTTCCTGTTCAGGATCGCTTAATGCCAAATTCATTCCAGATCGAGTCCTTTTCCTCCAGCAATTCTTTTCCATTCCAAAGGATATCGTAAATGTCCCCTTCGTAAGCAATGGCTCGGCCAAATGCAAATGAAATAAAATAATCCTTCCAGGATTGGAAGATATGACTGGCGGAATCAGCAGCTCTCTTCATATAGCCCCATGCCTGTTCTTCGGTAATATAGCCCAGTATGCAGCTCCATCTTGCAATGTTTACAGCCCGGTCAAAATCCCAGGCAGCAATCGTGTTCACCCGGTCAAAATCGGATTGCGTAAAGGAAAGCTTCTTCATCATCGCTTCTTGGGCGGATTCATAGCATTCCTGCGATTTGCCCACTTCCTCCTCTGTAAAAGACTGTCCAGCTTTCAACGCCATAAGAAGCTCATCATATTTCGCACGATGCCCTTCCGTAAGCAGCCATTCCAGGGTTTGTACAGCTTCTTCCCGATTACTAACGTCCCAGGCTGAAGAAAGGCCTTCCTTCAAAATTTCATGATCTATCTTTACCCGCAGTATCCGTGGCGACTCAGACCGGTAAAGAGCGAGATTGGCACCGTAGGCAAGCAAATGCTGTTTCTCCTTCGGTAAAGAATTAGCCATCTCCATTTCTTGTCGCATTTTCTTATTCTTTTTCTCAATTCGCTTGCTCGCGGTAATCAAACCCACAATAAGTAAAATCACAACGGCCACAATAATTCCCACAACAATTAGAAAAGTCTTCAAACCAGCATGTTCCTCTCCATGTTTTATTCGGCGCAGTTTAAATATACGTTTAAATATGAATACATGTTTGTTTTTTGTTAGCGTACTTTAATGTTTAACAAATCCCCCTTTCCATCGAACCCATCATCCAGATAAATGGGTAAACAATTTGGCAGCTTTAAAGCAGGGACTCTCCATTCGCAAATGTGCCAAACCAGCGGGCATTTCCGTACAGAAACCTTTACTTTGGCGATACAAAATTCTTCATGTGCTTGCTCTGGCTAAGGATCAGTCTCCGGTACGGCAACCACTAGCATGATGTTCTTCCTTGACGAACGAAAGATCAGCACTTACTACTTTTCATTAAATGAAGATATGTATCTTACTGCACGGAATATTTGCTAAAAGTCGCTGGTAATGGGCTTTCAGTATATGCGAGACAACCATGAGATGCCCTTCTAAGCTGCATAAAATTTAAACTGTGCCTTTTATGTATTTTCAATCGGAGGACGGGGTACCCCTTCCAACCAATTGTAAGGCCGAGTGCTGGTAGCACTCGGCCTTCCCTAGGTTATTTTATCACAATAAATTTTATACTCAACTGCTAACTAGATTAAAACACACAGAAAACACATAATTAAACTAACGCAAGCATTGCCTGCTGTGTTCCGAATTGCACGAAAGCGGACCTGCCATTAAATGCCGGATATCTCACTACAAATGGTTCCGGCTTTACATTAACGCATTATCGAATGGATACCCGGTAAGTGCGAAGCCAAAAGTCGACTTGTGCCAAATAGGCAAACATTTGCGGACCGTTCATTAGTTGCCCAAACCAGGGGGAAGTAAACGGGGCTGTTCCCTCGGCCATTTGGCGGATTTTCGACGCATTGATCAAGGGTAGCAGCGGAGAAGAGGCATCGTCAAGTATGTCCAGCACCCATTTTTTCACGGCGGCCAAATAGTTCGGATTATGTGTTTTCGGGTAGGGGCTCTTCTTGCGGGTCAGAATATCTCGCGGGAGAAGATCTTCCAGTGCTTGACGCAGTATTCCTTTTTCGTGTCCCCCGGCCGTTTTCATTTCCCAAGGGATATTCCATACATACTCCACCAGCCGATGATCACAGAACGGCACGCGGACCTCCAGCCCGGCGGCCATACTCATCCGGTCCTTCCGGTCCAGCAGCGTCGGCATGAACCGGGTTATGTTCAGGTATGACATCTCTCTCATTCGCGCCTCCTGCGGGTTCTCTCCGGGTAGACGGGGGACCTCGGCAATGGCCAGATTGTAGCTTTCCTTGATATAGGAACCGGGGTGCATCCAGGAACGGACATCCTCGGAAAGCAGGCCTGCCCTTTCCTCTGCTGCCAGAGCCCACGGGAATGTTCCGGCGTTCAGAGCTTCCTCGCGATAAAACCATGGATAACCGCCAAATATTTCATCGGCGGCTTCTCCGGAAATAGCGACGGTGGCGGATCGTTTAATTTCCCGGCAGAACAGGTACAAAGACGCGTCAACGTCCGCCATTCCCGGCAAATCCCGCGCGATTACCGCTTGCTTGAGAGCAGAGACAAGCTCCGGCGTATCAAACTCGACGTGATGATGGCAGGTTCCCAAATATTCGCTCATGCGGCGGATCCAGGGGGCATCGTTGTTCGGTTGAAAAAGGCTGGCTGTAAAATGCTTGTCATTATCCGTGTAATCTACCGAATAAGTGTGAAGCTCTCCCCGGCCGGTACGACGATAATAATCTGCGGCCAAGGCCGTTAAAGCGCTTGAATCCAGCCCTCCGGAAAGCAGGGTGCATACAGGCACATCCGAAATCAATTGGCGCTCCAGAGTATCGCGAAGAAGTTCCCTGATCTTCTCCGCTGTCGTACCGATGCCGTCGGAATGCGGTTTGCTTTCGAGGCGCCAATAACAGCTGAGACGAACCCCATCGCGGTTAAACAGCAGGCTGTGTCCCGGTTTGAGCTCCGATAGATTCGAATATATACCGCATCCCGGGGTTCTCGCCGGCCCCATCACCAAGATTTCCGCCAAGCCTTCCAGGCCGACCTGCGGTTTAACCGCCGGGTGTGCCAATACCGCTTTCGGCTCGGATGCGAATAAGAGCGCCCCATTCACTTGCATATAAAAAAGCGGCTTAACCCCCAATCGGTCCCTGCACAGAAAAACATGACGCCTCTGCTCATCCCATACGGCAAAGGCAAAAATTCCGTTTAACCTGGCGGCGCATTCCTCTTTCCACTCCATGTAAGCGGCCAAGAGCACTTCCGTGTCGCATTGCGTCCGGAAGCGATGCCCCAACAGCTCCAACTCCTTTCTTAACTCGGGAGCGTTATACAATTCTCCGTTATAAACGATAACATAGGTATAATCGCCGCTCTGCCGGAGCATAGGCTGAGCGCCGTTATCCGGGTCTATGACGCTTAACCGGCGATGTCCAAACGCACAATGCCCGGAAATCCACAGCCCGGAGGCATCAGGCCCGCGTGCAGCCAGTGTTGCGGTCATCGCCTCCATATACAGCCTCTCGGAGGCTAAGTCCCTCTGCCAGTCAATCCATCCGACTATTCCACACATACCTTGTTCATCCTCTCGTTGCGAAGATAGAATCGTCTTCAATCCGTTGGTTAAAAACCGCCCGATTTCACCGATTCTTCCAGAGTGAATGCGCTACGATGAGATATAAGAAGGAAGGCCGTTAAGGCTTATCATGCTTATATCGTAAAAAAGGTATATGTACAGAGGAGAAGGATGATGTATGTCCCCGCCCCCCGTTTAATATTTTTCTATGGTAGATAGACAAACAATCATAGATTCAACCTTGGACTCATACGCACTTATTATCGAAAAAAAGCAGCGGAAGATAGACGGTGACCACAATGACCACTATTCCCGCACAAACCAAAAGAAGGGGAAGTTCAACGGCCCATAACCGGTAACGCAGCCGCTTGGAGCCTAACGATCGCCGCCATTGAACTGCGATCCAAACCAGACTGAACACAATGATCGCTGACAAGCCGATAAACATTCCCAATCCCTTCAGTTCCGCTAAGCTCTGAGGATATGCCCCCTCCTCGTCAACACACGCATGAACCCTGGGAGCATAAAGCAGGATTAAGATTAGAAGCACCCATAAATAGCATAGTATTGGTCTGTGCATTTAGCCCTCCCCGACCTTTGATTCCATTAACAGGAAATAATCAAAATTATAGCATGAATCCGTTCGGAATAGACGGCAAAAAAGCCCGCTTTGTCTAAGACAAAACGGGCTGGACTTCCAACCGTTGGCATCCCTCTTCCCCAAACGTAAAGCTCTAGCGGTTCTGCCCCGCCAAACTGAGCGAAGGGGATAATAGTCGAAGGCAGTAGGAGCGATTTCGTTAGTCCCGGTCATACCTCTTTGCTCCGCTCTCCTCTTGGCAAACATAAGGCTTCCAGCAATTCTACCCGCCAAACCCGAGCGAAGGGGATAGTAGTCGAAGGCAGCTGAAGCGATCTCGCTAGTCCCGGTCATACCTCTTTGCTCCGTTCTCCTCTTCGCCAAACATGAAGCTCCCAGCGGCTCGTCCCGCCAAACTGAGCGAAGGGGATAGTAGTCGAAGGCAGCTGGAGCGATCTCGTTAGTTCCAGTCATACCTCTTTGCTCCGTTCTCCTCTTCGCCAAACATGAAGCCCCCAGTGCCTCATCCTGCTAAACCTGAGCGAAGGGGATAGTAGTCGAAGGCAGTAGGAGCGGCGATAGTTATCCCCGTTCCCAAATTTCCTCCGTGCGCCCGTTTGCTCTACCCGCTAGACCGCGTGAATCGACGGCCACTTCAGCTCCACCCCGGCCTGTACCAGAATCGACTGGTAATCCTCCAACTTCTGCTTATCATTGCGCACTTCGCGCGGCTTGACTCCGTGCTCCACACAGTAGGCGGCCAAATAACCCGCCGCTT
>NZ_VEGP01000122.1 GCF_007679495.1 Paenibacillus sp. 32O-W
ACCACCTGAAATATACCGTTAACTCCTTGTCATACTTGGCATCAGGCAAGAATTTCAGGTGCGAAAGTTGAGTTATTTAGAAAAAGGACAAACCCTTCCAAATACAGGCTCCACACGACATGAACGCAGGAGGAGAATTCGGTTCCCGCTTGCCGGACTATCTCTTCTAAAGTACGGATACCATCGATATGCCGGACAATATCCCATTCCTGCTGTGTTAAAAATCGGCGATGCGGCCAGATCGGATCCTCATTTAAGATCAGTAGCCGGTCGGAATCTAGCGTTACGGAAGCCGCAAAATAAGGGATATGCTCGGAGGTTACCGATTCCATCCCCCATTCTTCCGCAAGACGTGTGGAATAAGGGGCCATGTGCGTTTCGTACAGCTCATAATCTTTCCCCTGGAACATTGGAGGCTGCCACTTCATTCCCTGCAGTTCGCCTGCCCCGTACCATCCGGATGCCCGTTTGTTGGCTTCATACCGTTCTGCAAATTCACTGGGAGCGTAAGCCCCCTCCTCTCCCCACGAAGTAATGCCCGGTAACACTTCGCACGCCACTCCACGCAAATTGTTCGCTAGAGCTTCAAGACTAAAATGTATCTCCGCGAATTGTGTCGATCTCCTTCCCATTTCTTCACGGAGGCTGCGCTGCCGAAGCAGATTAACGAGGACTTTGGCCCCGGAGGCCCAGTCTGCTCTAATCCCGTTTTTGGTCAGCACGGCATCGACGAAATAACCGGTTTCCCCATGCCGAACCACATCCTTGAAGCCTCCCCAGGCGGTACAGACGACCGGCAGTCCGCATGAAGCGGCCTCAGCTTGCGACAGCCCGAAATTTTCGCGATGGTAAAACCCCATATTTACGGCTACATCTGCGGCGGAGTACATTTTCGCCAGTTCTTCCCCGAAACGGGGACCTACCCATCTCACACTTTCCGAGATTCGCAGGCTGTCTGAAATCCCGCGTAACCATTCTACATAGCCCGTATTACGAACCCGAAACTCTCCGAACGCGATGTCGTCCTCCTCGCCCACTATGCAAAGGTAAGCATCCTGAACCTGTTCTTTCACGGCGGCAAACAGGTGGAGTAGGGTATGCAGATTTTTCTGCACGTTTAACCGACCCACATAGAGCAGAACCGGGGCATCCGGCGGGATCGAGAGCTGCTTTCTCGTTTCTTGCCGTTCGTCCGCCGTACGCGGGTAGAAGACCGTCTGGTCCACACTAAGCGGAATGACCCATTCCTGCAAATGGCTCCACTGCACAAGGCGTTTCCAAATCTGCTGATCCGCACGGCAGGTAAATAGAATGCCATCCTTCGCATGCAGAAGCTGCCTCCAGGGAAAGAGCATCGCCTCTGCACCCTTCGGCATCGCTCCCCCGGCGAACAGCACGGCGGGTATGCCCAGCCCCAATTCTTTGCGCAGAGTCAGAGCCAGGGCGCTGGATGGATAGACATCGGCCCAGAGAAGATCAATCCTGTGCAGAAATGCCTTCATTTCTTCCCGTTCCTCCGTTTTATCCTCCGGCGGTAAATACGGGACGACCTCTGCGGTTTGCCGCAAGGCATAAGTGATATCCCGTGCCACTCTCCCCATACTCCACAGCTTTCCTAATTTCCGGGGTGCAGACGTCCAGGGAAAATCCCCCCACAGCATTCCGATACGTGGCCGGCGATTATCGTTCATGGATTGTAACCTCCTAAACAAGGTAAACCGCTTCTCTAAAAATCGGTATTTGGATTTTCTCGATTTCAAAGCTGGAAGCATGATGCTCAATCCATCTCGAGCTGCCAACTACCGCATATACTAACCATATATACAATTTACTATTTTTTTATCATCTTAGGTCGCATATTATGATTATGAGCTTGATGTGTATTTGCAAAAAGACGAGGACGTTCGAGTTTTGGATGAAGAAGAGTTTTATTTAGCTGCTAGCAAATATAATATAGTGATGAATTGATAGAAAAATGCAGAAAGAATGTCCTCGAGGCCATTGAACTCGTTAAACATTGGGAGTTTCGAGGGGATAGGATACTGCGGTCTGTGGTTGAAATGAAAACTAACTGGATTTCCTCCAGTTAGTTTGCTCCTTTGGAGCGAAATAATGGAAACTAAGTGGAAAAAGTCCATCTATTATCCGCGAAAAGAGGGATATCCGCAAAAATCCTCCATTCTAAATGGAGTTTTTCCATCTAGTCTAGCCACTCTGCACCATTCACTTCAATTTACCTGCATAAAATCCAGTTAGATGCGCCATTCCGTTTGCTCGGCACCTGCATAAAATCCAGTTAGACGCGCCATTCCGTCTGCACGGCACCTGCGGAAAACGAAAATAGACGAATTTTTACGGTAGTCCTCCCCCAGGATAGAAATTCTAACGAATCCATGCCGGGAATAGCCCTCGGCAGCTATACTATTTGCGGTTTATTACCTCTCGGGAAAATAGGGGAGGAGCTCCGAAAAGGGATGTAGGCAGGGCTAGCTCGTGACGTGCCTTTGCAAAAAGGCGGGGATGTCAAGGATGAAGAAGAGTTTAACATCATTCCGACAACGAAAAAATGCTCTGCCTATAAAGACAATACCTCATCACCTAATCGCTGTAAGCTCTCATACCCGTACCGCGCTTCTTCTATGCTGCTCATAATTCCCAGCCATTCCGGATAAGCATCGGATGTCCCGTGCCACAGATTTTTTATCTCGTATCTGGCGAAGACCCTTAGCACGTCGCGGGCATCCTGAACTTCCGTCAACTCCTCTCCCACGGACCGTCTGCACCTATAGGAAAGGCGATGGCGGTTTTTAATCCAATCGGGCGAGACGTTCAGTCTGTTAAGGACGGACTCATCATCCAGTGACCTTACTTTATTGATTTTGTCCGCCAGATGGTCTTGCTGTTTAGCACGGGCTATCCTCTCGAAACGGGTTCCCAGACGGGCGAAAGAATGATCCCGCTCTCCCCAGCTTTCCAACAGATAAGTGCGCAGATTCTCAACAGCTTCATTAAGGTAAAAAGTCGCCGTCAGGCGCTCTTGTTCCGTTATCGATTTTTCCAGCAGGCTTAAGTTGATAGAGAAGGATCTGGCCAGCTTGCTCTTTCTTAGAGAAACCACTTGATCTGCGAAACGGTGGGCATTAAACCATTGCACCAAATCGCTTCCGTACCCGTCAGGGTCCACTAATACCCGGCATTGGTAGGCTTTATCCAAACAGTGATAGCAAGAGAGGTTATCCAGAAGGGAATCCAGATCGGAAGGTCGTGAATTAATGACGCGCGAAACCATCTCCACATTAAAATAAAGGGACCCTACGTCCAAAGCCGTTCTCCAGCCGGCCTGCTCCCACTCCCGAATCGATTCTGTACGCAGCTCTTTAATCCGCTCATTAGCCTCGTCTCCATGATTAATATCATATATGGGAATAATATCAATATCGGAAAGCGGCCATGGCTCCCCTCTTCCCAGACTGCCCCCCAGAATAAGGGCCCGAACCCCCGGAACCCGGCGGAAACGGCTTATAACTTCCTCCACTCTATTCTCAAGAATGGTTCTCCAATTCGCCAAGAAAGTTTCCTCGTTCATGGTTACTTCCTCCCTTCTGATCCTTCTGATTCTTAACTTACGGCTTTTTGAGGCAGCTACGAACCATAAATGTAAATCTTCTGTTTTACAAATAAATGGAGGATGCTTGACATGAATACTCCTTCATAAGGCTGGGGAGTACCTTCAAATTTTCCTCCTAATATTAATCTAGCGAAACTGTGCGGCCTTATTTAAGCAGAAACAGGCGCGGCGGAATTGTAACGAAACTAAGTAACGCTATAAGCGAAAAAATCGATAAAAAGAGGCGGAAAAACGACATTAGCGATACACAGTTTCTTTAGAAATCGAAACAAGCTCAAAATAGCGATTTAACGATATGAAGTTTCGTTACGATTTAAACCCTTATTGAAACACCGTCTGCCCCGCCCACAATCACCAGATCCGTCCGGTTTACAAAAAGCCCGTTTTCCACTACCCCCGGAATGGAATTCAACTGATGGCTTAATCCCTGCGGCTCCTCTATAGCTGCAAAACGGCAGTCCAATATATAGTTTCCATTGTCCGTCAGGAAGGGGACTTCGTCCCGAAGGCGCAATTGAGGGGTACAGCCCAGCTCGCTAATTTGACGGCGGGTGACCTCCCAGCCATAAGGAACGACTTCAACCGGGAGTGGAAATCTGCCCAGAACGGGAACCGTTTTGGACTCATCCACAACGATAATGAGCTTTCGCGAGATGGAGGCCACCATTTTCTCCCGCAGCAGCGCCCCTCCCCCGCCTTTAATCAGATTGAAATGCCTGTCCACCTCATCCGCTCCGTCTATCGTTAAATCCAATTCCCGGGCTTGCGAGATGTTAAGCAGCGGAATGCCGAATTCTGCGGCAAGCTCCTCCGTTTGCCTGGAGGTGGGTACGCCCTGAACACGCAGCCCTTCCTTGACCCGCTCCCCCAGTTTCTTGAGGGTCCAGTACACGGTCGAGCCTGTGCCAAGCCCAAGCAGCATTCCATCCTCGATAAAGTCCACCGCTTTTTCCCCGGCCATTTGTTTTCCGTCCATATCAGCATCCTCCCTTGAAATAGAAAAAATAGAGCAGCCCCGTTCCTGCTGCTCTTCTTGCTTGCTATCCTGCATTACTCGCTCTTTTTCCGGAGAATAAGAGATTGAAAGTGCGGGTTTCTCTCCCCAAGTTGAACCGTATTAAAATACTCCAATTGAAAATAGGGCTTAACCAAGTCTTGGATCATATCATCGGAGCGGAAGGCAAAGAAACGCTTCGGCTCACACCAATCTTCCTCCCAAATGCCTTCGGAATCCTGTCCCCCATACAGTCCGAGAAAGAACACTCCGTCCGGCTTCAGAACCCGCCTAATCCCGGATAGAACATCCCCCATCTCATGATTGGGAACATGCAGCAGACAATTTAAAGCATAGACCGCGTCAAAAGCACCCTCCGGAAAGGCCAGCTCATAGAAATCCATGACATGGGCGTTCAGCCCCTTCTCTTTACAAAACCTCACCATTTCCGGGGACAGATCAATGCAGGTGACTTGATACCCCTCATTGAGGAAAACCTCCGCATCCTTGCCCGTTCCCGCCCCGATTTCCAGCAAGTTTTTTCTCTGTTCAGTCTGCAGCAGGTTCATAAAGTGCCGTCTCTCCGTCTGCTTCCACTCCGCAACCTCCGATTGGGACCGCCGCAGCGCGTCTGCATCGTATGATTTGGCCAGGCTGATTTTCTCATCCGTGTTCATTCTTCGTCACTCTCCTTAATCTTTGAAAATATTCTCGCCCTCACTGGAGTAGCCTTCCAAGGAGATCAAATCGAGATGATACGGGCTAATTTCCTCCGGAATCATGTACCAAACCTTATAGCCTTTTCCGGTGTCGATGATCTCCGCCTTCTGCTCGATCGAACGGGTTCCGGCTTTATACTGAACCTTGAGTTCTTCAATATCCGCATCGGTTAGAGCGCCCGAGAACATCTGAAACCGTTCAGTATTTCCTTTATCCTCCGTAACACATTCATTATAAGAGCTGGCCACTTTCGGCATTTCTGTGAGTGAGATACTGCCCCCTCCACAAAAATCTCTGTATCCTCCATCCATTTTATAGGTGAAGCCGGAGTCCAGTCCATGCTCGGTTTCGTAGAAAACGACCGCCCCGTTCCGGCTCTCCTGTGTCGCGACAATTTCCTTATAAGCTATTGGTTTCATGACTTCCTCGATAGTAGAAGCGGCGGGATTACTATGGGTACATCCCGAAAGAACCAGAACGGCAATGGCACAAATGAAATACCAATAAATTTTCAACCTGATTTCCCCCTTAGTTAATCCAGATAAACATCCGTTCCTTTTTCCAACGCAAGTATCACTGAAGCTCATAGCTTGGGTATTTTCTATCCTTTAAAAATCGTCTTCCACGCTCCACAAGACTTGAAAGCCGCCTCTTAATCCGTCTCCCGTTACTACAATTCTATAGACGCCCGTTTCCGGTGCCGTGAGCCTCAATTTCCCTCCGCCTGTTTCTTCCATGGACATGCGCTTATTATGTTCGTTCAGCACATGGAAGCCGTGGCCGCCCCTATTCTCCCGCTGGAACTGAACCGAGAACGTCATGCTTCGGCCTTCCTCTACTCTCACCGGAACTTCGTGCTTTCCATGAAAATAGCTAAAGCTCGCCGTGTAGCCCGAATCCGTCCGTTCTTCCTTCCAATCCGCTTTTTTAGTAAAATCGATATTCCCCAGAAGGAGAAACAGCAGCGGCAAACCGATAGCAAACATATACTTAAAAAAAGGACTCTGCCTGGAGGCATAGGTTCCGAAATAGAAGATCAGGGCCGAAGCCGCGCCGACCGTTCCTGCCAATAGAGTATAGCCATTGATCTCTCTAATGATAAAAAACGCAAAGCCTGCGACGACATACAGTATAATTTTGACCAGCAGACGACGCGGGAGGCCTCTTATTGTGAACTACCCACCACTTAAAACCTTGAAGTGGGGGCTTCTCGACTTATCGTTGCTTTTAGTAGCCAACGAAAACTGACCGAGCTATCCCTCTCGTTCCAAGAGTTCTTTT
>NZ_VEGP01000123.1 GCF_007679495.1 Paenibacillus sp. 32O-W
TTTCTAATTGGCATAAAAAGCTACCTTTAAAACCGGGTTATTCATCTTCGAAGAGGCTCCGTTAGGAGCTTTTTTTACCATATAGAAATTGTTAAGTTCTTTAAAGAGAAGAATTCCTATTGGCAAAAAAAGTCACCTCTAATACCGGGTTAACCTGCACGGTTTGGTTTTTAACGGACCTCAGAGACCTTAATCGCTCCGGAAGGGCCTTTCGCTAACTTTAACGGACTCAGATGACGTTATTTCCAAGAACTGCCCGCGAAAGTAGGGGAATTCTATGCAATAAGCGCTTTTGTGTCCGTCTTAAAAAACCGCCTAATTTGACGAAATAGGGTCTCTCAGGTCCGTTCATTTTCCCAAGCCCTCTCTAGGCTGTACGATAAAGCTCCCGTTCACCTGTTCAGCCGGCCTTTTCGACCCCACTTTCTCGGGATCCTTCGCTGTAAACGAGCTGTCGTACCAAGTAAACTTAAAAAGGCCGCACCCCGAAGCATATCATGGGGAGCAGCCTTTTTTGTTATGCCGTTTAGTCGGAACAACGTTCCGGCAGTGCCTAATCATACTTCAATCCAGTCATGTCTCAAGCGGAAGAGATCTTCCAGCTCCTCCGTGGAGAGCTCGGTAATCCAATTCTCGCCGCTGCCGACGATTTGCTGGCTGAGACTTTGCTTCCGCTCGATCATTTCATCGATCCTTTCCTCCAGCGTGCCCAAGGTGACGAACTTGTGCACTTGAACATCTCTCGTTTGTCCGATGCGGAAGGCCCGGTCCGTGGCCTGATTCTCAACGGCCGGATTCCACCAGCGGTCGAAGTGAAAGACATGGTTCGCCGCTGTCAGATTAAGCCCGGTCCCGCCTGCCTTCAGCGAGAGCAGGAAAATCCCGCATGGCTCGGGGTTCCCGGTGTCCGCCGGTTCATGCTCGGAGGCCGGATATCCTTGGAATCGCGCAATCATCTGCTCGCGAACCATTCTCGGGGTGCCGCCGTGCAGAAACATGACCGGTTCCTGCAGAGTGCTGCTTAGGATGGATTGAAGCATTTTCCCCGTCTCAATATATTGCGTAAAGATCAGGCAGCGGTCCCCTTCCTGCCGCAGCTCGCCGACCATCTCCAGCAGACGGTCGACTTTGTTGGAACGGTTCTCCCATTGGATGGGCGCGGGCTCCTTCAAGAGCAGGGCCGGATGGTTGCAGAGCTGCTTCAGCTTGGTTAGCGAAGAGAGAATCAGCCCTCTTCGTTCCATGGCGCTTAGCCGGTTAAGCCGCTCGAACATTTCCTGGATATGATTTTCGTATAAGGAAGCCTGCTCGGCTGTTAACGAGACGTATGTTTTGGACTCGTATTTATCGGGAAGATCAAGCTGAATAGCCGGATCTTTCTTGACTCTACGCAGCAGAAAGGGCCGGATCAAGCTTTGCACAGCCTGCAGGGCGGCCGGATCGCTGGAGCGCTCGATCGTATGGGCGAACTTGCCCGTGAACTCCCGCAGAGAGCCGAGGTACCCCGGATTCAAGAAGTCGAAGATGGACCATAGCTCCGTCAACCGGTTCTCGATGGGTGTTCCGGTCAGGGCCATCCGATGTCCGCCTTCAAGCCTGCGAATCGAGGACGACTGCTTCGTATGGGCGTTCTTGATATTCTGGGCTTCATCGAGACAGATGGAGTCCCAGGTGACAGAGCGGAGCTCTTCCTCGTCCAGATGAGCCAGGTTGTAAGAAGTCAGCACAAGATCCGCGTTCCCGGCCCAGGAGGCAAAGCGCTCTCCCTTATGGCGATTCGGTCCGTAATGCAGCCGAACGTTAAGGGAAGGCGCGAACCTTCTAAGCTCCTTCTGCCAATTGCCAAGGACGGAGGTAGGACAGATCAGCAGTGAAGGAGCGGTGCAGTGCAGCTGGTCTTTCACCGTCAGAAGGTAAGAGATCCACTGGATCGTCTTGCCCAGGCCCATGTCATCGGCGAGACAGCCGCCAAGTCCGAAGCGACGGAGAAAGAGCATCCATGAGACTCCTTCGCGCTGGTAGGGGCGAAGCGAGCCTTGGAAGCTGTCCGGCACCTCCGCAAGCGGGATAGCCTCCAACTGCTTGAACTGGGCCATTAAATGCTGCAGGTGCTCCGTCAGCTCCAGTTCCAGACGAATGTCACCGTCGCTCGCCCCGTCTTCTTCGGTCTTCTGCGCATAGGTTTCCTTGAGATGAAGCTCGAGGATGTCGCGGAAGGTCAAGCCTTCGCTTGGCTTCATTCGCTTCATGACCTCGCGGATTTGGGCGATCTGGGCCGGATCGAGCAGCACCCACTGGCCGCGAAAGCGGACCAGCCGCTGGTTGTGCCGGAGAAGCTCCTGAAACTCGTCCTCCGTCATTTCCAGGTCTCCAACGGCAAAGCGCCAGTCGAAGCGCATGAGCTGATTGAGGCCGAGCAGCGAATCGCCCTGCGGCCCGGCGCCGGAACGGAGCCGGGCCTTCATCCGCGGCTTCAGCTTCCTGACGCGCTGCCACCAGGCAGGCAGGAAGACCGCGAAGCCGGCCTCTGCGAGCCGCAGGCTGCCCTGGCTGAGGAACTCCCACGCTTCGTCGTGGGTCAGTTCCTCCCGCCGCAGACGGTCGGGCTCGCGCTTGTCGCGCAGAGACGGGAGCATGCGCAGCCACTGCTGCACATCTCCCGCTGCGCGGTCCAGCTCCGCCTGCCAGCTCTCGGGCAGGGCGGCAGCTTCGTCGACCGGCACGGCACGGTCGTCGACGGGGACCAGGACCGCCGCGTCTTCGCGGTCCTGCAGCAGCACCTGCAAGCGCCAGCCGAGCCCATTCTCGGGCTCGAGGAGCTGCAGGCAGGTGCGGAACGGGCGGGGATCGCTCTTCCAACCGATCGCGATCAGCCAGTCTTCCTCGTCCCGCCAGACCGGGGCTTCGGAAGGCTCCTGCCCGAGCCGTCCATAGGTTCGCTCCAGCCGGCTGAGTGCTTCCCTCAGCTCCGGCTGGTCTTGGACCCGGCTCGCGATGAGCCGATCGGCCCACTCCTTGGCGGACGGCGACAGGAGCGGGAGCGCCTCAGGAGGAAGCTCCAGCTTCCATCCGGGCTCCCCCTTGCTCCACTTGGCGAAATCGGGCATGAAGCGCCCGTGCTTCAGAGCTTCCTGAATGTGAGGGGCCAGCCTCATTAATTCTTTGAGCTCAGGCTCCCACTCCATTAGCCCATGGACCGGGCAAGGAGGATCGGACAGGAAATCCAGCGCCAGCTCGGCCGGCAGCAGAATCCCTTCCTTGCCGTCAAATTCATCGGTATCTATAGTCATTCCGTAGAAGGAGGGGGAATGCCAGGCGAACAGACCCTGCTTCAATTCGAAGGCATCGACCATTCCCCCGATCTTGCGGCTTCCCCACAGGAAGAAAGAACCGGAAGGTATCCATCTGGAATGAACGGTATAGGAAGTGTTAGCGATCATGACAGCCACTGTCCTTTCTGCAGTTCTTGCTGGAAAGCGCGCAGACGGGAATATTTATCCGACAGCAATTCGATATACAGCTGCCAGCGGTCCAGCCGGTCCAGCTTCTCGTACAGAAGATGCAGAGTTCGGAGCAGACGGACGGCCGTTTTATAAGAAAGCCGGGTTTTCTCCTGGATCATCCGTTCCACGGATTGATGATAGATAGGCAGCAGCAGCTCCGGATCGGATGCCTCCACCGCTTTGATTTCATCAGGATAGAGGTTGGCCGGATCGACGGAATTTGCCAATTGAAGGTCTGCCCATTGCCGGAAGCGGCCGTGTTTCATCAAGTAATCAGTGTAATAAGTATAGCTTCTGGGCAGCATGGCGATCATGACGCGTATCCATTCCTCGTCTGAAGGCTGATGCTTCATCGCTTCTACCCAGTAACCGCACAGCGTATGGAATTCATCCTGCTTAAGCCTCGGCATCAACGGGAGCAGCCAGCGCAGCCAACGCAGCAGCCGATCCGGGGCTTCCGCCTGGTGAAGCTGTTGCAGCACGAACAGAAAATCCCCGATTTGCCGGTTATGCAGCCGGTTCAGAGAATGAATGGCCGTCTCATCGTCTCCGCCGGAGATGTCGAAATGGGCCAGAGCCAGGCGCAAAATATCCTCTTGGCGGGACGGGAGGCCGGACGGGCCGAGCATGTGCTTCAGCCGGTGGCGTTCCTTGGTCGGCTCCTCCACTTGTTCAAACCATTGACCCCACAGTGTCCGATAGACGTCCAGCCAAGGCACCGGTCCCGGTTTACCGCGCAGTGACCATTCCCTCACAAGCCGGATGGTGTCCTGCCAATGCCCCTCATGCTGCCGTGAAATCGGATGGGGATCGGTCTGCTTCGCCCACTGGGTTATTTCTTGGAGGGCTCTCATGGCGGCGTTCCGGCTTCCGGCTACGTGATAGGTAGACAAATAAGTCGTTTGGTGAGTTTGGTGAAAATCGTCTATCTTTCTCAGAATGAACAGATAGATATGCAATCGGTACAGCGAACGGATCCCTTCGTTCCACGTTTGGGCAAACGGGAGCAGAGAATCGACAGCCGCCGAATAAAATGTATCTACAGAATGCTGATGGCTCAGAGTAAAACCATAAAAACGCTGGTCAAAAACTTTATGCCACTGTGCAGGAAGGTCTCCCGGTCCTGGAATCATCGGACGCTCTTCCGATTTGGCCCTGCCGGCGGCACGTACGGCCTTGGTTCGTGTGAGCAGAGTGTGCTTCAGTTGAATCAAGAGCAGCTCGGGTCTGCCGTGTGCCGTATAAGCCATGAAGATAGCGGCGGCCATGTGGGCGCATTCGCCGGTACTCGGGCAGGTGCATTCGCTTCGTTCGAACTGCTCGAGATCGATCTTGACATCATAAGGCTCCACTCCATGAACGATGGCATGCAGAATGTAACCATGCTGCAGCGTCAGCTTGGCTACGAATCCCTTATGATAATGCTCCCATCCTTGTTCCAGCGTTTCCGGATCAAACCGGTTCTGCAATTTGTCAATCAACAGGTTCATCCGGTTTTTGGCAAGTTTGAACCTTGGCATCTGTTTTAAACCCTCCGTAAGCAAAAAAAGGCTTACCTTCTATAGTATCAGATTTTGCATTAATATGCTTAGGGTGAGTTGAATTTATAACCATATCTTCCTAAGGTTTTTGTTTCCATAGAAGTAATTAATAACCTGCCGGTTTTTTTGCTAAAATGCCTGATAACTCTTTTATAAAACTTAAGGTTATAACTTATTACTCAACCTTAACAGAGCAAAATCGGTTGATTTGATTGGTGTTGCACAAATAGAAAACCATTGCTTTTGCTTTCGAATGCCTTCGATTCCACGTCGGATCCTCGGAAATCAGCAGCGGCTATAAATCGGTGAGAGGCATTTGATTTAGCTGTATTTTATGTAGGTAGATTCAAGCCAATGGCAGAAAATGAATGAAGTAAATGGAAAAAGTAAGAAAAAGTACATTTAGAATCGCGGTTTTTTGTTGATACCGCCTTTTTCGCGCAAACTAGCTGCAGTTTCTCCATTTAGATCCCCATGCCGCTGACCGCGGCATCATCAGATGATGAAAATGGATGGATTTTCAAGGTAGAATAGAGTTGAATTGCTTCAATAGTGTGAAATTTGAAAACT
>NZ_VEGP01000124.1 GCF_007679495.1 Paenibacillus sp. 32O-W
TTACTCTTACGCTACGACTTTAGTCGTCGACATTTATGTCTAAATCCACCTGCTTTGAGCAGGTGGTAGTTTAAGGAATAGGGGGGAAGCAGTTGTCCTCTTTAAGTAAAGGCCGTTCTCCGCTCACAATCGAACATGTGGATGCCTACATTCAGGCTTTCTCGTCACAGTGTGTTATTGTTGTGGACGGCGAGGGATTGATCGCCGACTGCAGCGCCGCTCTTCTCCAAGAAGCAGGTTATACACTGCAGGAGCTTAAAGGGATGTCGCTTCAGCAATTGGGGATTGAGTCATCCTTTAGCATTCTGCAGCATCAATATTTGGAAGCGGTATCCCAGAGCAGTTTAAATCCAATCATCCGTCTGCGGAATTGTCAGGGGGATGTGATGAACAGGCGGTATGCGATTGTCTCATTACAAACTCTGGATGGAAGACCCTATTTTTCCATACACATGGACCGGGTCTGTACGGAGGAGGAGCTTTCCTTGCTTCAGAAATTTGCCGGAACGTTTATGAAGGATATTAATTTAGGGGTCATCCTGATTGATGTCCAATTCCGTATCGTGGATATTAGCGATATGGCCTGTCGGGTATTAGGGTTACATAGAGAAAAAGTTGTCAACAAACCGGTTACAGAGGTTTTTAATGCCGTCCCCTCTCATCACCAACTGATTCAGCCAGCCATATTAAATGGGGTCGTGGTGAGAAATCATGCCGTTTCCTGGACGAATAACGAGGATCGCTATGAGCTGCTGCTCGATTCCAATGTGCTTAAGGATGAGGCCGGGAGAACGGTGGGCGCCTATGTTATTTTTAAGGATGTAACGAATCTGCGGTCTTTGGAACAACAGGTGCAGAGAAGCGACCGGTTGGCGATGATCGGCCAGATTGCAGCGGGAACCGCACATGAAATCCGGAATCCGTTAACATCCATTAAAGGTTTCATGCAGGTGCTCAAGAATACCTTTATAGAGAAGGGCATGGTTAAGGAACAGGAATATACCGACATCATGCTAACCGAAATCAACCGGATTAACGAGCTGGTTAGTGAATTCCTACTGCTCAGCAAGCCTAAGAACGTATCCTATCATAAGGTGGATATCAAGCTGGTTATGCGCGAAATCTTGCCGATAATCAGTAATGAGGCATTGCTTCATGGGGTAAGCGTACAATATGATGCCATTCCCGGCCTGCCTAAAGTGATTGCCGACAGCGAGCTGCTGAAGCAGGTTTTCCTCAATCTGTGCAAGAACGGGATCGAAGCAATGGCGGACGGAGGAATACTCACCATAACGGAGAAGGTCGATTATGAGGAGTTGATGGTTCATATTGAAATTCATGATACCGGACCCGGAATCCCCAATTTTGTCATCGATAAAATTTTCGATCCCTTCTTTACCACCAAGGAAAACGGGACCGGTCTCGGACTGTCCGTCTGTCAGCGCATCATTCACGACATCGGTGGAACGATACGCGTCGCTTCGAAGGGCTATGGCACGACGTTCAGTGTAAGCATTCCCTTTCCATAGAACAGCCTGCCGTTTGGAGAGGCTGTTTTTGTGTTTCCCCGCCATTTTTATAATTCGCCTCTGTTGAACTGCCAGGCTAAATCCATCCCGTTTCGCTTCCCATATTCAAGCAATCCGGACCAATTCATTGATCGCGCTTCAATGAGGACTGACAGTATTGTATAATAAAGAAAATAATTCTATGCAAGGAATTATTGGAGAGGTTTTATATGAAACAGCATATTGCGCTATACCGTACGTGGCGGCCTCAATTTTTCAGAGATGTCGTCGGACAACAGCATATTGTAAAAACCTTGCAAAACTCTCTCAGAGAAAACCGTTTGACCCATGCATATTTGTTCAATGGGCCACGCGGAACAGGGAAAACCAGTGCGGCCAAAATATTAGCCAAAGCGGTTAATTGCCAGCACGGCCCTGCCGAAGAGCCTTGTAACGAATGTGATACTTGCCGGCGGATTACAGAAGGTGCCGTCATGGACGTGGTCGAGATTGACGCGGCCTCTAACCGCGGTGTGGAAGAAATCCGCGATATACGCGATAAGGTCAAGTTCGCCCCGACAGAGGTTCGGCAGAAGGTTTATATCATCGACGAGGTTCACATGCTGACCACCGAAGCGTTCAATGCCTTATTGAAGACATTGGAGGAGCCTCCGGGGCAAGTCATGTTCATTCTGGCCACAACAGAGCCGCATAAAATCCCGGCCACCATTATTTCCCGCTGTCAACGATTTGACTTCCGCAGGGTGTCTCTGGATGAACAGATCTCCAGACTGGATTATATCTGCCGGCAAGAAGGCGTTGATATAGAACAGGAGGCGCTTCAGTACATTGCGCGGCTGTCCCAGGGCGGGATGCGTGACGCCGTCAGCCTCCTGGACCAGATTTCCTCCTTCTCGGGCGGCAAGGTCACTTACGAGGATATAGTGGCTATGACCGGTGGAGTAGCGGCCGATCAATTTAAGAAACTATCCGGGTTGATTCGGGAACGGCGCATCGGGGAAGCTCTGCAATTAGTGGAGCAATTTCTGCAGGCAGGCAAGAGTCCGGATAAATGCGTGGAGAGTCTGATGCATTATTTCCGGGATCTGCTTCTGATCAAGATGGTTCCCGATTCGTTAGCCTCCACCGAGCGGATTCTGGATCCCGCCGGCTTCGCTGAGACGGCTGCTTCCTTCAGCCGTGAGGAATTGTTCGAATCGATCGAGGTTCTCAACCGCTATCACGGGGAGATGAAGTATTCTTCGCAGCCTCAGATATTATTTGAAATTGCGGTTATGAAGCTGTGCCATTTGCAAGGCCAAGAAGCCCCGTCACCGCAAGCCTCTCCGTCGTCTCCCGTCTCGGCCGGACAAGGAGAAGACTGGGCCGTCCTTAAACGGAAGGTGGAGCAGCTGGAACAGACGCTCTCCAGGCTAATGGCCTCTTCCCCGGCGCCGGCTTCCGGCCAGGTGACAACACCGGAGCCGGCATCCAGGGGGCCGGCCGGTCAGTTCGGAGCCCGGAGAAGCGGCCCTTTCATTCGCAAGCCGTCTGTAAACCTGGAGGCATTCATTCGCGACCAGGAGTCTCCGCTGTTTAAACAGGCCTTGTCCAAATGGAGCCAGATATTGGCACTGGTTAAGGAAATGAAGATAACGGTGCATGCCTGGCTTGTGGACGGCGAGCCTGTGTCACTATCCAATGATCAACTGCTTCTCGCATTCAAAAGCGCCATGCATCGGGAGACTACGGAGAAGCCTGCAAACAAGCAGCTTATCGAGCAGGCGATACAGCAGGTTCTGGGTCATCCGCTCCAGCTTGTTGCCGTTATGAACCAGGAATGGAAGGATGCGTTGGCGGAAGAACCGGAAGCTGTCGAAGAGATGAAGCTTGAGCCGGATAAGGAGCAGCAGGGCAGTAAATCTCCCTGGGTCGATGAAGCGATCCAATTATTCGGAGAAGATTTGGTGAAAATAAAAAAAGATTAAGGAGTAGGTAAGCATGAACAATATGAATCAAATGATGAAGCAGGTTAAGAAAATGCAGGAGCAGATGCTGAAGGCGCAGGAAGAACTGGCCAATAAAACGGTGGAAGGAACTGCAGGGGGCGGCGTGGTCACCGTTACCGCTAACGGACAGAAGAAAATCGTCAATATTGCCATTAAGCCGGAAGCTGTCGATCCCGACGATGTGGAAATGCTGCAGGATCTCGTGCTGACAGCCGTGAATGACGCTTTGAACCAAGCGGAAGAGCTGGCCAACAAGGACATGGGCAAGTTTACTGCCGGATTAAAAATCCCGGGTCTGTTCTAATAGCGAACGAGACTGGATAAAAGGAGATAGCCTCTTGTACTACCCCGAACCATTGGCCAAATTAATCGATTCCTTTTCCAAGCTTCCGGGCATAGGGCCCAAGACGGCGAGTCGTCTAGCTTTTCATGTTCTTCAGATGAAGGAAGATGAAGCGATCGATTTTGCCAAGGCGCTCGTCAATGTCAAAAGAAATCTCCATTATTGTTCGGTTTGCTGCAATATTACAGATACGGACCCATGCCGGATTTGTCAGGATAAGAGCCGGGATTACTCCATTATCTGTGTCGTGCAGGAACCGAAAGATCTGGTGGCTATGGAGAGGACTAAGGAATTTAACGGTTTCTACCACGTGCTTCACGGTGCTATTTCTCCCATGGAAGGCATTGGCCCGGATGAAATCCGCATAACAGAGCTGGTCAAGAGACTGAGCGATGAACGCGTTCAGGAAATGATCCTTGCCACCAACCCGAATATAGAGGGAGAGGCGACGGCAATGTATTTATCCCGTCTGGTGAAGCCTTTCGGCATTCGTGTCACACGTATTGCACACGGATTGCCGGTGGGCGGAGACTTGGAGTATGCCGACGAGGTAACTTTGACCAAAGCGCTTGAAGGAAGAAGAGAGCTTTCCTAAGCGGAGCTGACCCCGAATAGGCCGGATACCGCCGGGAATGATCTCTGCAAATAGGATGTACAAATAAGACGGCGGCTAATCTGACATTGGATGGCAAGCCAATTTACCTGCGGGACAAAGGGTCCCGCAGTTTTTTTATGAGCAGTTTTTCTGCCGGTGCAGAGATGGACGGATGACAAGGGATTGATTTTGGAGGAAACCGTTCTAAAAGCCTACGTGAACACCATATTCATTATTAAGGACTAACTCTCGGCGAGGGGTGGAATAATGAAGTGGTTTCTGAATTGGAGGAGAAATAAGGAAACGGCCGCGTCGATCAAGGACAAGCTGGCTCTTCTGGAGGAAATACGCCAATCACAACTGGAGTGGAGAAATGCCCAGCATCGGCTGGAATGGGTCGTCGGTCAGGATGAAGTCGATTGCGCTATATATGATTTGGTGGCAGCAGAAAAAAAGTATGAGATGCTTCTCAGACTGGCGAAACAGCAGCAATGGAATCAAGGTTTTGTCAATTATGAGAGGGAGGTGATATGATGCAGCTCTTGCTGTGGGGTGTATTTATTTTTTCACTATCCTTTCTGCTATTTGTTCTTATAAAAAATAGATCATCCATTCAATGGCTTGCCCGTTTGGGGATTCATATTGTCATTGCCGGCGTGCTGCTGTATGCAGTGAACTGGATTGGCGGATATTATGGATTCAGGCTTCCGATAAACCCCGCCACTATTGCGGCTGTCACTTTTCTTGGCATTCCCGGTATAGGGATGCTGGCGGCTATAAAGCTAGTTTTGCTATAAGCTCGGGTCTAATAGGTTTGCTTTCGATAATTTTGTTACGGACATAGTCCATGGTAGATATTCAGAAAATCAGGTTGAAATAGCATTTTGTTCGTCTCAAAAATATTAAATAAAAAAACAGTTGACTTTATATTAGGGGACGTGCTATATTATAAAAGTCGCGCTTGAGAGATGCGGCAATAGCCGAGAGGCTGCTAGATTCAGCATTGCCCTTTGAAAACTGAACAACGAGTGAATGAATGAAGCCAGTGCGTATACGGTTTTCGGACCGTATCCAC
>NZ_VEGP01000125.1 GCF_007679495.1 Paenibacillus sp. 32O-W
CTCGACAAACACCATTCTACCAAAGATTTGGGCACTTTTTTATGTTTTCAATGAACGGTACTTTCGAAATTTAAGTTCAATTTTATGTAATTTAGAGTAGCTAAGATCGGTATGACACAAAGAACTATCCTGAATGATCACTTGCTTGGTATTGCAAAATCGGAAGGAGGCGTAATCGGCTATACATTGATCAAAGAGGACATTCCGCAATGTCGAACCGGTTAAATGAATGCCGATCAATTTGCATTCTTGGAATACGGTTCGATGAATGATGGCTTCGCTGAAATCAACATTGGATAGATCGCACTTTTCAAAGATGACATCGGTCAGTTCCACGCCTGTCAAGGCGCATTCTGTAAAGGTGACTTGTTTGAAGATGATTTTATCGAAGGTCACTTTGTGATCTGTCAGATGCTCTATTACGCAGTTTTGTATGATTCCCATCTCTACAAAATCATTCAATTGGATATCATCCGGTGTCAGTTCAGATAGTTCATTCGGAATAATCGGCGGTTCGATTTTCATTGCTTTTTTCCCGCGGCTCATTGGAGTGTTTTCCCCCTTCAAAAAAGGAACATTAGTTCCTATTATAGGCGAACAAGATGGGACGTGCAAACGAGGTTTAATGTTTAGAAAGAATCGGCACTGGTATCCTCGATTTTCCAAGCATGATATGATAGTGGCGGTACAGTACAAGTTAGTCGGATTCGACACTAGGCTATTTCAGAGTGTTTGGAAGCTCAGAATAACGCGTTATGAGAAATGCTGTGAAGTTATAGGATAGACCTGATAATAAGCAGAGAAAATGGGGGATTCAAATGACACTACATGATCTGTTTAATGAAAAACCGACAAAATTATGGCGTGAAAGAATGATTGAAGATGAGGATGAAGATGACTTCTATACGAAAGAGAGCTTATTAAGCTGTGATAAAGTTCTGGACGATTACTTAAACCAATTAGTATCACTGCAAGAGAATAGGAATCCGGAGAAGATCATGAAGGCCGTAGAAGAAACTATACTTGCCCTAAATGATGTGAATGATGAGCATGATTATTTTATTGAGACAAGTGAACGGGAAGAATTGGCCGAATTTATTGATAAGGCGGCCAGGCTAGCCGGATTAGAGATTGAGGAAGGCCATGATATTACGCTGGAATGGAGAGAATGGTAATTCTTATTTAACCTGAATTTTAACTCGAAGAGTCATAGTACTTCTCAATTACACTACATCGATAGAATTCACATGAGGTTACATCCAAGTACCGGTCAAAGTCCCAGAATTAGAACAAGAAGGCCTCCAAAACCACTCTAAAGGTGGGATTGAAGGCTTTTGTTGTTCCATGAAATTCTGACTGGAGCGGGGACTGAAAATGATATATAGAAAAATAATACCGGGCAATGGGATATTTTCGAGTCGGCCATCGTGTTGTATGTAGGAGGCGAAAAGATGGAAAACAATTCTTTATTGCGTACGGATAAAGAATTGGCCGAACTCTATCAACGGCATGCGGATCTAGTTTACAGGCTGTGCTACATCTATTTGAAAAATCCCGTTGATGCAGAAGACGCTGTTCAATCTGTATTTCTAAAACTGATCAAAACACAAATCGTATTCAATGACCATGAGCATGAAAAAGCGTGGTTGACGGTAGTTACCCGAAATTACTGTAAAGACATTCTGAAAAATTGGTGGAAGACCCGTCGTATCGCTTTAGATGCTTTACCGGAGGTTCCAGCTTGGAATGGCGATGTGCCGTCGGGGCAGGTGCTGGCCAGACTGCTTTCACTTCCGGAGAAATACAAAACCGTATTATATCTTTATTATTTTGAGGAGTACTCCGTTAAAGAAATCTCGGAGATGTTGGGCCGCAAAGAGAGCACGGTCCAGACGCAGCTGTCCAGAGGCAGGCAGCGCCTTAAAATTAACCTGGGAGGGAATTTCCTTGAGGAATAGAAGTCATATTCATCAGCTCTTCGAAGCTCTTGCGCCAAAAACGGAGCAAAAAGAAAAGATGCTTCAAAACATTTTAGTGCAAAGCCGGAATGAAAAGATAAGGCACAGAGGATTTGCTCCCGTGAAACGCTTAAGATCCGCCGTGCTGGCTGCGGTGCTGATGGCTGGGTTAACGACAACCGCTTTTGCAGCGGCGTATATGGGATTAGATGAAGCCTTTCTAAAATTTCTTAATCCGGTAAATCATCAGCAGGCACAATATTTGTCAAACGGCGCTTATGTGGTTGACAAGCAAGTGACCAACGAGAATGGGACGCTTACCATTAAGCAAGTGATCGGCGACAGTAATCTGACCTATATTTTAATGGATTTTTCTGCGCCAGAGGGTACGGTATTAGACGCAGCGCGGTATCGCTTTTTGGATAACGACATAACGACAAGGCAGAACTTTCAAAGCGTAGGATTTAAAGCCCTCGATGATGGCAACCGAAGTGACAACAAAATTAGCTTGGTTATGAGTGTCATGACGAGAAATAGCATAGCCGGCCAAAAAGTTCACTTACGGCTCAAAGATTTACAAGCAGCCGATCCGCTTCCAGGGATTTTCGAAACGATCATACCGGGGACTTGGGAAACTGAATTTAAATTGGATTTCAAGGACTACTCCACCCTTTATCCGGTCAATCAAAACATTACCATGTACGGATATGAGGCCGTGTTAAAATCGATCTCGGTCTCACCCATTTCGATTACTTTAAAAGTGGATAGCAGCTACTTGGAAGAAATTAACGAAGCTGCCGGCGAATTAAAGGAAATTGGAGACAATAAACATTTAGATAACTTTCCCATCACGATAAACTATGCAGACGGCACCTCAGAAACGACGGCTATTTTTTCCGGATTATATTTGTCGGAACATATAAGTGAGCAAATCCTTATGATCAAAACTTTTGAAAATGTAATCAATGATAAGGAAATTGCTTCGATCGTATTTTTCGATAAAGAGATTCCGATACAAACGGGCCGGTAATGCTTGAAGGTGATGGTACTAGGCGAACCGGCAACCGCAATAACAGAGCAATCGAGAAGAAATCAAGAAGGGCCAATTATGTGACTTCTAAGACCTTTGGTCTTAGAGGTTTTTTTATATAGAAAAACCAGGTAACGAGCCGTCCCTTCTCCGTCCCTCATTATAAAACAGCACAAAACGGAAAATATGTGGATAAATATTCCTCATTTTTGTTCCAAAATGGAATAAAACAGAATATAATTGAATTTGGAGTATTTGTAGCTACCCCGGAAGTAGGGGCATTCGGGAGAGCGGTCGCTCAGGTATCCCGCCGTCGCATTGGAATAGCAACCCTTCATTCCCTCGGAAACGATGGATTCGCGAAGGCCGGACGAATCGAGGATTTAGACTTGTTAATTACAGACCAGGACGCTGATCCGGAAGCTATTGTACGCATTGAGGCGCTTGGCGTTAAAGTGATCGTAGCCCAGTTGTAGTGCAAAGGGAGCGCCATTTTTTTCGAAATTTGTTCCCATAATTTGCTCAAATGGAAATGAGAAAGCCACTTCATTGTAGGAGTGGCTTTATTTTTACGTGGAGAAAAGGCAACTGAAATAACAGAGCAATCGAAAAGAAATCATAGGCTGCTCAATAAGCAAAAATCAACATCAAAGCGATACGACAGGCCTATGAGGGTAGACGTAGAAGGAGAAAAATATTCCCGAGAAGATCATGAAGGTGTTGTAAGAACAGGGCAGGGCGAGTTCACTTATTTTTGATAGTACAACCCAACTACCCCGTTCTCGTATGTTTTACTGCTGCTTAAGTTCATGGAGAATTGTTTATTGGCAAGAGCGAATAGTTTCTCGCCTTGGGAAACGACCACAGGATGAACGAGCACCCATAGATCATCAAAGAGATCATTTTGAATGAATAACTGCCACGTCTTTACTCCGCTCTCCACAGAGATTTTTCCCGCAGTGTTCTTTAGATTCATGATTTCGCGAGCGAGAGATTTATCGTCCTTGGCTATGATTTGCTGAGAATTCCTCCATACCAGATTCACTTCCGAGCGGGAAATGACCACTTTAGGGATATCGTTTATGCGCTTGGCTATCGCTTGTTCGAGGGGGTTTTTGGAAAATTCCTCTGCGTTTTGCCAATGCTGCGCCAATGAGGAATAGGAGTTACTTCCTACGATAATCGTTTCCACCGTATTGTAGTATTCGTAGTAATCTTCGAAAATTTCCTCACTTAATGTCATCCACTTATCCTCGTTTGAGACGATGCCGTCCAACGACATTTGCATAGTCATAAGAATTCTGCCCATTTCTTAGCCTCCCCGATATCATCTTGAATTTTACAATTTGCCTGCCTGCGGATTATCTAGATATTACCACGCAGCATTGTTGAACATTTCTTCTCGATTGCTCAATGCTCATTTTAGGCATTTGACTGGAAGTATGGTTAAGAAATATGAGAGGTGTGCAGGCATTGCATGAATAAAGACAGATCAATGGTTCCGCCGTGACGTTGCTGCTATTGCACGGTTATATCGCCGGAAGTAGTGCTGATATCTACTTCATACGTTCCTTTTCCCGATTTTCCGGAAATTTGGCCACGACTTTGTTTGGAGTCATTCTGTATAGGGATAGAAACAATGTATTTCCCGCTCCCGGTCTTGGCACGAAGATTAAGATCCGGTTCGCTGGTGTTTAGCTTCAATTGAATATTGCCGCTTGTGGTCGACACATGGACATCACTGTGGAATTGGGCAAAATCAAGAGAAACATTGCCGCTCTTGGTATTCACTTCAATGTGATTATTCTCGAATTGGGTGGCCGTCACGCGGCCGGAAGAACTGTTGACGAAGATTTTTCCCTCATATCCCGAAGGAATCCGCACCAGAAGCTTGGGCTTTCGTCCGATACGGGCTAGGGGGCTCTCGACTCTTATATTTATTTCATCCGCATCTTGAACGGAGGAAATACCGGATTTGACCGCAAGACCCCATTTTTTGTCGTACCTTATTTCCATGTCGTCGATTTCCGCACTCTCCAGTTCTATAGCGATACTTCCGCTATCAATATGGATAGCAGATGAATCATTAAGCGGAATGCTTTGAATATCTTGTTCATTAGCGCCCTGATTACAGCCCGATAGGACAAATATAAATAAAAATGTCATAAAAGGTATGAGTAACTTTTTCAATCGAAATCACCTTTCTTTAACATGAAATCGGAATGTGGATAACTCAATCCTGTGGATAACCCGCCATCGCACCACGGAATGCCTGTTTCAA
>NZ_VEGP01000126.1 GCF_007679495.1 Paenibacillus sp. 32O-W
TTTTTTGAAAATCTGGGTGGTTAGGTGTGTTTGGGTTACCCAGAAACCTAAAAATTCTACTTGACATAGTACGCTTAGATTTTGAAAATAGACGGATTTTCAAAGTAGATCGCTTCTGTGAACTTGAAGTGAGGACCGCCATTTAATGCGACGAAATGCCCCCTTCCAGTTGAATCGCAGATTTCCATCCTTATCCACAATATTGGTCTGTACTGCATCAATCTCTACGAATTTTTGCTATTGCCATCGGCCTAATAAACTAATTCTGCATTTATACCTAATCTCCTTTCAAGCCTTGAACATGACACGTGTCATATTTAACTCTTTACAGGTGTGAATGTTCCCTCTCTCTTATCCTAGCTACAATAAAATTACGCTAATTCAAAGAGAAAGAGTGAAGGATATGGAACAACGTGGAGAAAGAATCCGCCTGCTGGACATCCTGCGAGGGTTTGCCATTCTGGGAACCTTGGGGACGAACATCTGGATATTCGCACATTTGGGAGATCTGGCTTATCTGACAACGTTCGATCATTCGGGTTGGTGGGGAGCCGACGATCTGATCCGGATGATCGTGTTATTCCTTGTGAACGGCAAGCTGCTGGGCTTGTTGACGATCATGTTTGGAGTGGGACTGGAACTAAAATATCGGCAGGCGATGCGCAAAGGGAAAGCCTGGCCGGGAGTCTACCTCTGGGTATCCTTGTTATTATTCATGGAAGGCTTGCTTCATTTCATCCTGGTGATAGAGTATGACATCTTGATGAGCTACGGCTTGACGGCCATGATTGCAGCCTTCATCGTCAAAGGCGGCGACCGTCTGATCTCCATAACGATGAAGGTGATCGGAAGCATCCACGCTGTCTGCATCCTGGGGATACTGCTGATTGGCCTGGTAGATGCCAATATGTCCTTGGGCAGTTTTGTCGAAGTGACCGCCCTGTACAAAGACGGCACCTGGGTAGAGCAAATCCAGTACCGGCTGTCCAATTTTCTTGTGCTAAGACTGGAAACCATCTTCGTCATTCCCATGAATCTATTCTTATTTCTGCTCGGTGTCCGCTTCATGCGATCGGGGGTCTTCTCCCAGGATGAGAACGGCCGAAAACTGCGCGGCAAGCTGCTAAAAATAGGACTGTATATCGGCTTGCCCTTGAACCTGCTGATTTTTGTCCCGGGAGGCGCATTTGATTTGCCTGTCCGCTATTTATTTGCCCCCTTGCTTTCAATTGGATATATAGCAGCCATAGCGAAGATGGTACAATATAGGAAATGGGATGGGCTGTGGCGCCGTCTTGAAAATGCCGGAAAAATGTCTTTAAGCTGTTATGTCATGCAAAATATAATCTCTTCCATTCTTTTCTATGGCTGGGGCTTGGCCCTTGGCGGCAAGCTGAATTCCCTGACAATTATTGCGATCTGGTTCGGCATTTCCCTGTTCCAGATATGGTTTGCATCCGTATGGCTTCGCGTCTTCAGGCTCGGGCCTATGGAGACGGTCCGCAAACATGCGGCAGGAATCTTCGAGCCCAGATAACGCAACTGGAGGCTGTTGATGATCAGTAAGCTCTATCCGAGAGATCAAATCAAGAGTTATTTGATAATAGATGTCGTCTCGATCGTATTTTTGTTTTATATCGTCTTGAGTTCGGATTCCGCTCCGAGTCTCTCGGGAAGTCTCATTCTTCTGACGGCCTTCCTCGCTTCATTCTATATCGGGCTCTGGTTTCGGGACCGGTATCTTCTGGCTGCGGTTCTGGCCGGCATTGCCACTCTAACTCTGATCGGAATGTATATCGGTCCCCGCATCCTGCTGTTCGGGTTTATCTTCGCCGACATGCTTGGAAAGTCGAAGTCTAAGTGGCATATTGCCATTGGAATCGCGGCGATAGCTCTTATGTTTACCATTGTTCCTTTGAAGGAAAATGATGGCCTTGCCTCACTGTGGAGTTCAATCCTGCTTCCGATCATGATTATTCAAATGATCTTTCCGATCATCGTTTATATCATCCGAAAGACAAAAAACCTGCAGGGCAGGCTGGATATAGCAAACCAACAGCTTGAGAAATATGTCCAACAGGAGGAAAGGCAGCGCATAGCGAGAGATCTTCATGATACTCTCGGACAAACTCTAACCATGATTAAATTGAAAAGCGAGCTGGCCGCCAAATGGGTGGATAAGGATCCCCGGCAGGCCAAGGAAGAGCTGAAGGATATTCTGGCTACATCGAGAATCGCCCTGAGACAGGTGAGAGAGCTTGTTTCCGAAATGAAATTCATCTCTCTGGCCAGTGAGTTGGAACATTCCGGGAAGCTGCTCCATACAGCGGGGATTGAGCTTGAAATTGCGGAGCAAGGGAAGCCTCCGCTGTTATCCAGTGTGGAAGAAACGATGATAGCCCTCTCTGTCAGGGAAGCGATGACGAATATTGTCAAGCACAGCCAAGCCAAGCGATGTTCTGTAACGTTGGCAACCGTGGGCCATATTTACTGCGTAAATATAACGGATGACGGGGTCGGTCTAGTGGAAGGGAAACTGGGGAACGGAATTCAATCAATGAAGGAGCGGATGCAGGCTCTTCATGGAACCGTCATGGTGAGCAGCTCGCCTCACGGAGGAACGACGATTTCCTTGAAGCTTCCGCTTCATCATCATGGAAAGGGGGACCCGGCATCATGATTCGAGTCGTTATCGCAGAAGACCAGCAAATGCTGCGCGGCGCCTTCGCCTCGTTGTTGAAATTTGAGTCGGACATTGAGGTAGTGGCCGAAGTGCCCGATGGGAAGCAGGCCTGGGAAGCGGTTCAGCGGCTTCAGCCCGATGTGTGCGTACTGGACATTGAAATGCCTTACGCCAGCGGTCTTGAAGTAGCCGAGCAAATAAGAGAGGCGCACCTGCCCTGCAAGATCATGATTGTCACCACCTTCGCCCGGCCAGGCTATTTGCAGAAAGCTATCGATGCCCAAGTGGACGGTTACTTACTTAAGGACGAGCCGATTGATTATCTTATCGAAGCGATCCGCCGGGTCATGAAGGGAGAACGGGTGATCAGCACCGATTTGGCAGCGGCTCTCTTCATGAAAGAGGAAAACCCGCTGAGCGAAAGGGAGATCGAAATGCTGCGCCTGACCAAGGAAGGAATGACGACAAGCGAGATCAGCAGGAAGCTGTTCCTGACGAAAGGAACCGTACGGAACTATTTATCCTCCGCCATTCAGAAGCTGGAAGCCGAATCGAGGCAGCAGGCCGTCAATATTGCCGAGGAGAAAGGATGGCTGTAGCGATTTTGCTACAAGTAATCCAGACTATTGAAAATCAGGATCAGACCGACGATACACATGATCCACGAAACGGCCGATCCCGAATGCTGTGCAAGCTTCAGACGAAGCTTCTCCAACGGTCTGTGCATTACGCGCCCCAATAATAAATGCAGTACAAACACGATGAACGGCGGCAGCACCATAATCAAATTATAACCGGCTAGAATCGGAAGCCACTGATAAACCGCCAAATTTGAGGTCGACATAAGACCAATGGCAGCAAAATAAGGAAAGGCCGTACCCACTTCAACCAACGATGTGGTAAACCCAAGCGCAATCATGGAGGATATACTTTTAGACTTCGGCCTCGGCAAATCCGAGCTTTTACTCTTGGGATAGTAGAAGCTTGCGATAAACAGAATCCCTCCGATAATCAGCATAACCCAGCTTACGATACGGTTCTGCAAGATGGAGGAGAAGGCAGCCAGTAAGGCATCCAAGCCCAACATAAAGGCAATGCCTACGGAAAAATAAAAAGCGGCGACTGTGGCCAAATAGATCATTAAGCGTGAACTTAACCGCTCTTTCTCCGTTAACAGCAAATAGACCGTTACCCCTAGCGTTGCCGGACTGAGTGTGTCTAAAAGGGCTAGTCCCCCTATCATAAGCAGCAACTCAAGATTCACGGGTTTCCTCCTTACTCCGGGCGGAATCTTTCAGGGAAGCAGTGTATATATCATAGGCTCGCTCCATATATTCGAGAACTTCCTGATCTATTGGATAGAGTCCGAGCTCTTCCGATTGCTCCGGCGATTTTCTCAACTCCCATAGCTTATTGATAAATTGCTCTTCTCCTGCGAAATCTTCTACCTGTTTTTCCAGCATCCGCCGGATGATGTTCTGTACCCTTGGCGAGGAGGGATCGTCTTTCAACATATACCGTTTGATCTGGCCTAACAGAGCAATCCACTCCATGGAATCGGGGTCATCACCGTTCATTTTGGGGAGCTTTGCCCAACTTTCCACTTCCCTATCGTTAAACATGCTCTCCTTGAATGCTCGACGTCCTTTTTTATTGCGATTCCATAGCTGGATTAATTTCCGGATGGCCAGACTTTCATTCCCGTCTTCCGCTGCTATACCGTTAATCAGTTCACGAAGGGATGACTCTATTTTCTGCAATCTTGCTTGTTCTTCCATGATATAGACTAACTGTTTTTCCAAGCTAATCGACCAGTTCCAGTCAGGGTCGGCCAACATCTCTTTAATGTTTTGCAAGCCGTAGCCCAATTCTTTTAAAAACTGGATGTACTGGAGTTTCTTTAAATCTTCTTCCGTATATAGACGATGTCCCCCTTCCGTCTTGGATGAGGGCGCCAGCAATCCGATCTGGTCATAGTATCGAAGTGTCCTGACTGTAATCTTCGTCTGTTTCGCAACCTCTTTGATATGAATCAAGCACGGGCACCTCCTGCGATGGACATCCTAGTTTTCCTTGTCCCTGGATACAGCATATTTAATTAAATAACCCAGTCCCAGTCCGACCAGAACTCCGGGCAAGGCTTGGCCGAGCATAAGTCCGATCCCTGCCCCTATTATGACACATGCATAAATAATGATATCGCCTGATTTCATAACTATATCCCCTTGTAATTGATCTCTTCTCCTCCCGGCTTCCCGATTTGGCGGATTTCACGAATAGAATCAGGAGGAGCTTCATCGTCGGCTTCATTATACAAAATGACGTTGCGTCACTTTCAAGAGGTAATCCGAATCTATGGGATTGATAGTTCCGTAACGTCATCTTTTATAATGCTCATAAGAGCTTCAGGCGGTCCTGACTGGAAACTCAATTCTATATTAAACATGAAATCGGAAAGTACCGTTGTCAAAAGGTGAAAGAGCCGCGTCGTGACAGTTTTTTTCAGTCACAGAA
>NZ_VEGP01000127.1 GCF_007679495.1 Paenibacillus sp. 32O-W
CAATCCAAGCAGGAAACGACTGATATTGACGCCGATTCGCTCGCTTCTTAATGCTGTAGAACTTTTGACTGTCCAGTTTCTTTAAAGATGTTTCCAAGGCGGCAATGGCATTCTGAACGTTCGCTGTTGTTTCTGCCGTATAATGAAACATGGCCGTTCCCCCAGTCAGTGTATTAACCCTAACGATAGTATGGTATCTTTTCCGGAAAAAACTCGTCTATTTTGTTAAAGGTCCGTCCCACGCCGTGATCCCGCCGTTCAAGTGAGCCACGTTACGGTATCCGCTCCGGCTCAGGATCCTACCGGCTTGCTTGCTGCGCATCCCGCTGCGGCAGTACAAATAGACAGGACTTTCTTTCGGAATCTCGCCTAGTCTCCTGTGAATCTGACTTAACGGAATGTTTACCGCTCCTGGAAGGTGACCCTGCTTAAACTCATGAACCTCTCTAACATCGATCAGCCTTTGCCCTTTGTATTCCTTCTTGAACTGCTCGATGTTCAGATTCCTCAATCCTTTCACCGGAGCGAATTGCTTAAACAGAAACCATGCTAAAAGAATAAATAATATGGCGTAAAAATAATAATTCATGACGGAATCACCTACCTGCTTTTGATCAATAGTTCCACGGCCTCCTGAACGAGTTTGCTCGTATCTTTGCCGGCTTCCTTTTCTTCAAGAATGCACTGCTCCAGATTGACCGCAACGATATAGGCAATGGCTTTGTCGACTGCGCTTCTGACAGCTGAGAGCTGGCTCACCACATCCTTGCAGTTTTTCTTTTCCTCCATCATTTTCAGTACGCCGCGTACTTGCCCTTCCACGCGGCGCAGTCTTCTTTTTACATCATCATCGTAATTCATATTCATCGTTATCCCCCATTTGCTTATACGTGTATAGGTATATTATAACCTAAATCCGGGGGAACTGGTCTTAAATAAACAAGTTCACTTTCGCGTCTGCAGCATCCCCCAAATAGGCTGCAACACCGGCATAATCGATCCCGTCGATCAATTCTTCTTTCCGCAATCCAAGCAAATCCATGGTCATTGTGCATGCAACCAGTTTAACTCCCTGCTCCTGCGCGAGCTCAATCAACTGAGGCAGGCTGAGCGCATTATGTTTCTTCATGACATGCTTGATCATTTTGGGACCGATTCCGGCAAAATTCATTTTGGAGAGTCCCAGTTTTTTCGCTCCGCGCGGCATCATTTTACCGAACATGTTCTCAAGAAACCCTTTCTTTACGGAAACAGGTGGATCTTTTCGAAGGGTATTCAATCCCCAAAAGGTGAAAAACATCGTAACTTCGTGATCATAAGCGGCCGCTCCGTTGGCAATGATGAAGGCGGCGATCGCTTTGTCCAAATCTCCGCTAAAAAGAACGATGGTGGTTTTTTCTTTTTGGCTCATATCTATCATCCTTTCTTTGTAAATCATACAGGTATGGGTATTAAAAAGCGAAAAAAATTAGTCATACTTGGTGCATACTTTCTTTTTACGTTGATCATAGGAGCTTCTTCCGGATATAGAAAAGCATACAATTCGTTCTATCCTGCACGCTTTCTTAAAATTTGCGCGGCTCAGCACTTCGCGAAGATTCACCGGCTTTGCCCCATTGTTTTTTCATTCTTTGCAATTTGGGGAAAGATATATAATAAAGACCTTGAACAGGCCCGTGATTTCGAATTTGGTAAGCAATGAAGGTTATTGCTGCAATAAACCAAATCATGTTTTCTTCCTTTCTTTTAGGAAGGAGATGCAGTGCCTGGAACCACATCCCCTTCAAAAACTTATCCTTTCTTTACGATAAACTTAAATACACCGTTGTCTTCTTTAGCTTCGATCAATTCATGGTTCGTTTGTTTAACCCATGCTTGGAAGTCGTTCATGGAACCTTTGTCGGTTGTGTGCAATTCCATGATTTGACCGGATTCGAGCGAATCGATTGCTTTCTTTGCTTTGACGATCGGCATCGGGCAAGCAAGACCTTTTGCGTCAACAACAATATCCGCCATAAGTTGAACCTCCTTCCTTACATTTTAACCGTGATGATGTACCGCGCAGCGGTTCGGTCCAATCTCGAGTTCGACCGCTTTTTCTGCATCGACTTGGAGTTCGCCCCGGTTGATGGCCACAATTTCTTCAAAATTTGGCGGTTTCTCCATGGAGACCGCGCTAGCCACTTGTTCCGTAAAGGCTTCTTGGTCGGCGTTTTGCATAATTTCGTTATTCTCGCGAATTTCACCGAATGTGGCCCCAACAATACCGTTATCGTTGATCTCCTGAATGTCGGCATAGTGAGCGGGCAGAACGAGACAATCGTCCGGGAGATCGCTCAGCTTGTTGAACACGGTATCGTACAGATCCATCGCCCATTCTTTTGCCTTGCCTCCAAGATCGGGTCTTCCCAAACCGCCGACAAAGATGGTATCTCCGGACATCAAGAACCGGTTGTTGATCAAGAAGGATGTCGATCCGGGGGTATGCCCAGGCGTGGGAATCGCCAAGACCTCCACATCAATTTCTCCGACTCTGATCCGATCATGCCGATCCAACGGCTCAAACTTCAAATTCGTATCCTTTACCTCCCCGGAAGAGATGTAATACGTTGCGCCGGTTTGTTCGGCAAGCTGTCGCCCTCCGGAAATATGATCGGCATGCAGATGGGAATCCACGACATGTTCAATCTTGAAACGATGCTGTTTTGCAAGTTCAAGGTAAACATCCACCTTTTGATTCGGGTCGATGATCATGCCTTTCCCTTCCGAAATGACGGCATAGGAGAGGCAGCCTTTAGACAAACGGTTGATTTGAATCAATTTGAACTTTTCGTCCATGTATACGATGGTCGGATGGTAGAACTGGCTCCAGGCCAGCATTCCGCCTTCCAACGAGTAGGTTTTATACCCTTTCTCCATCAACATTTCCGCTACAAAGTCGGAAGATCCGCCTTTTGCGCAAACGACGACCATTTCCGTATCCTTTGGCAGTCCGGCGTGCACCTGCTCATCCTCTTCCAGAAAGTTAAAGTACGGAATGTTAACGGATCTCACTTTTTTTCCTTCAATTTTCCAATCGTTATAATCTGTCTCGTTCCTTACATCGAGAATCACCACGTCTTCACCCGAATTCATTTTACGGTGAAGCTCTTCTGCCGTAATCAAGGGTACTTTTTCCATTCTTATTCTCCTTTCCCGCTTAAAAGTTCAGCGTCACCTGCGCGTCGAATGCAAAATCCAAAAATGCCGCGGCGCCGCCGAGTTCAATTCCATCGATAAAGTGCTCTTGGTCAAGTCCCATCACATCTACTGTCATTTGGCAGGCGATCATGCGGACACCCGATTCTTTGGCCACGTCCAGAAGTTGGGTTACTGTCGGAACATTAATTTTTTTGAAGCCTTCCGCCAGTCCTTCGTTACCCGGTCTGAGTTGCAGCATTTGCTCGGAATCCTTATGAATGATCGACAGTCCTTCAAAGGTAAAGAAGATAGCCACCTCAGCGTCCAGCGCCGCCGCTGCCGTTGCAATGTTCAATACTTTGTATGCAGTTTCAAGACCCCCGGAAGATGCGATAATCGCCACTTTTTTGTTTGCCATGTTTTGTTCTTTCTCCTTTACTCGATTATTATTCGTCGCTTTCTGTGGCCCCCTGCCACTGGGACATGCCTGGCACCACATTCTTTACTTTGGAAAATCCGCGCTCGGCAAGAATTTGGCAGGCCATATCGCTGCGGTTCCCCGTTCTGCAAACGACTGCGTACTCTTTGCCCGGATCCAGCTGACTCAGTTTTTCCTCCAGTTGTCCCAAAGGTACGGAAACGGCGCCGGGAATGCGCCCGAAGGCATATTCCGCAGGTTCTCGTACATCCAATACGCTGATGCTATCACCAGAAGTTAGTTTTTGATTTAGTTCCTCGTTACTCATGATGTGAGGGAATTTTATTTCCGTTTTTGTCTCGCTGTCCGATGCTTTTCTCAAGAAATGGCGGAAAACCCCGTTCTCTTCCTTCAGACCAATGTATTGATGGCCGGTGCGTTTAGCCCAGCCCTGCAAATCTGCGACGGAACCCTTATCGGTGGCCCGCACTTCAAGGACTTCCCCCGGCTGCATTTCATCGATGGCTTTTTTTGTTTTTACGACCGGCATCGGACATGCCAGCCCTTCGCATTCAAGGACGCGGTTCGTTTGGATTGCTATAGTCATTACAATCACCCTCCCGTTATAGAATGTTTATTTTCCGTATTCGATATCCCCGGTCCATTCGGACATGCCGCCTTGCATATTGACGACCTTATAGCCCATGGACTCGAGATATTCACACGCCAAACCGCTGCGATTACCGCTCCGGCAGATGACAATCGTTTCTTTGTCCGGATCCAATTCCTTGCGTCTTTCACCAATAGTACCTAGCGGGATATGCTTGGCGCCGGGAATATGTCCCGACTCCCATTCGTCTTGCTCGCGCACATCCAGTAAGTTCAATTTCTCCCCCTGCTCAAGCCGCTTTCGCACTTCATGGGGGAGGATAACTTTCGAATGTTTCCCAGCCATTTTCGTTCACACCTTGTTAAGTTAATATATCCACCCAAATCTTGATCACCGTTGCCGTAATGAGCGCGGCGAGAATCCATTGCAGCACCTTCACATTCATTTTCTTGCCAAGCTTGGCACCCAGCGGTGAGGCGATGATACTCGCTATTACCATCACCAGGGATGGAATCAACAGCAGGTGACCCCCCATCACTTTACCGACCGTAGTGCCAATCGAGGAAATGAACGTAATCGCCAACGATGAAGCGATAGCCACACGTGTAGGAATTTTTAGAACAACCAGCATGATCGGGACAGTGATGAATGCGCCGGCTGCGCCAACGATACCCGACAAAATACCCACGATTGCAGCGGCGATTGCTGCAACAGTTGTGTTGAACATGAAATCGGAATGTGGATAACTCAATCCTGTGGATAACCCGCCATCGCACCACGGAATGCCTGTTTCAATGAG
>NZ_VEGP01000128.1 GCF_007679495.1 Paenibacillus sp. 32O-W
AACCATCTTATGGAATGTACAGATGTTTTTCAATTTTTGCTCTACATGTTGTCAAGCACTATGTTTGGTATAGAGCCATATATTCTTCTTTATTTTTTGACCGAATAAGGATAAAGCTCAATTAAACGAGTTAGATAAAGATTTATAAATAGAATTCAACAAAAAAAGGCTGCCCTCAGTCCATCTTCAATGACTTATGAGGCAGCCCCTTTATCTGCCGTGTTCCACTTTTTTTTGGCAGATTATCCTTTGTGAATAAGCACCTGTTTCCTGCGGAAACAAAAATGACGACAATAGTGAGAAATTAGGCTTTGTTGTTTTTAATCAACGATACCCAAAAGGTATACAGTCTTTTGAATTAACTGGTAACGGGGATTTTACAAATTATTCTACAGTAAAATTAAATGTTGGTTATTTAAATGGTGTTAAAGGAAGAAGTAGCCCGAATATGGAAATGGAAAGTCATGTTATTGGGGGACGGTAAGCTTGACTCCTTACTATGACATAGGGATAAAACTCAGATCCGCCAATAAACCTAGAAATTCAAATCATTTGGATATATTAGCTTGATTGATCAACAAGAAAGGCAAAGCATGATGACTTCCTGTGCTTTGCCTTTCTTGCGTTTATTCCTTTCTTGTTCTCGTTGTATTATTCTCTGCCCTGCTTTGCTGTAAGGGTCATGATCGGGTCTCGGCTTCTCTTTCACTCGGAATCCGATGCTCTCAACCCTAACAGTGTCTGTAGTATCATCGTATCTATAAATGATGCGCAAATCAGGTGCCTCCCCTTTCGTTGTTTGTAGCGACTTACTGGAAAACACCTTATCTTTGCGGCAACCTGCAGACTTGAGTGGCTCATATTCGCACTCTTTACCTTGACGATCAGGAAATAAGCGGATACGCTCCAGCTCTTCTTCAATCTTCGCCATACATTCCTGTAATCCGTTTAGGTTGCTTTCGAATGCCGTGGTTATGTCAGGAATGTCTAAATCCAGGACTTCCTGCTGCAAAACTATCTTCGTCAGCTTACTCATATATTGCTACATTTCATCTCCCCGGATGAATACCTGCCAGTTCCAGAAGTGACTTCCCTTCTTTGTATTCAACAACGCGATTGCTTTCCAAACGATGGCCAATCTGCTCGTACAACTCGCGTTCCTCTAACAAATCAAGTAGCCGCTCGTACTCCTGTAAGGCATCCACCATCATTTGATATTTGTCCATGTCGATCATCGCCACTTTAAGTTGGTCTTTGACTACAATGCCGAGTTTATCGTTTTGTTCCAAGGAGCGAAGCAGATCTTTCTGATTAAGCTTCCTTAATTGACTGAAGGGCAACATTTCCTTTGGTTCAAACGTTTTGGTTATCATTTTCAAGGTTTCCTTTCTAACACGGATCTTGTTCTTATTCTCTACGCATCTATCTTGGTCGCTTCGTTTATCCGTTATTTGACTCGCATCGCCTGTGCGTTCATTGTTTTGTTTATCCTTTTTCTCATTCGTTTCGTTTACGCGATTTTTATTTTCTCTTCGTTTATCCGGTTTAATTATTTTCTGCTTGTCATTTTCATCATTAAATTTACTCGGCATGAGCTATATGTCGCCTCACTTTCTATAATATCATACATAGCACTATTTTTCAAAAAAAATGAACAAAATTTTGTGCCAAAAATTGACCATAATAGTATTCAATGTTTTGTAATATTATTATCATTTTATTCTCCCCTTAATCTTTGCGTGAGGGATAGCGTGACAATGGGATAATTAAATTTTCCGATATAGCTATTTTCAGCGTCATTGTAGGACTTTTAATGCTTTTGGCACAATAAAAAATAGACCGCCTATAACAAGCGGTCTTCCCGGTCATTGATGCTAACGCTTATTTTTCCGTATGATACCCGCGCTCTCCGAATGGCTGGAGCTTGTCGATCCACTTTTCCTCCAGCTTGGCCAGCTCATCCTTCGTATCATAGTATACATTTTCCTTCGGCTTCAACGTCTCCAGCACTTCAATCTCGAACGCCTCTTCCCCGTATTCCGTCCATTCCTTCTGGAGCTCCTTATGAACATCCGTCCCGTTATTCAGGGCGAAACGCTTCCCGTTTAGCGACTTCAGATTGGGGGTGCTGCTGATGAACAGCTTCCCGTTTTTAGTATTTTTGATCTGATAGACTCCGGCCTCGATCTTCATTTCTTTATACTGCTCTGCGAGCTGTTTTTTACGTTCACGATCCATCTTTTCCTACTCCTTTATTATCGGATTCACCGGGCCATTAACCAATATTGGCTTCCATCCGGCTTCCGGTCCATAAATCCATATTCGATAAGATACCTTCTTATGGTTACATAGTCGTCATAAACTTCCTGCAAAATCTCGTTGACTTCCTTCTCGCTGTAAACCCGTTCTTGCTGAAACCGTCTGGCAATCTCGCGCAGAACGACCACCTTCTGCTTTTCCTTGAGATGAAAAGTCTTCAAGCGCCCTCCTGCTTCTTGCGGAAAATATTTCTGTAGAACCGCCTCTTCCTCTTCCAAAGTGATGTTATAGCGGTCATCTATCATGGTAGCCGAAGTATGAACCTCTATGAAGGACGGGGCGTGCTTATCTTTGTCTTTCAGCAGCTCCATCAGGGTAAGGTATACCTTGGCTTGGCGTTCTTTCTCCTTCAGTGCAAAACGGTGATTCCGTATGGTGGAGGCACTACCTATCCCCATCTCCTGCTGAACTTCCTTGTCATTCTTCCCCTGATAAAAGAGTCTGAGAAGGCGGCTCTGATGCTCCGTAAGGCCGGTCAGTTTCTTATCCAGTCCGATCAAATGGTCGAACACCGATTGATGCGCCCGCTCAATATGAATGCGCATATACCTCTCCGCCTCGTAGAACACTCCCTCCACAGGGTAAACGACCCCTTGCTCCAGAGCTTTGCCGCACAGCAGGCACCAATAATAATCTCCCTCCCGAACATAGCCGCGTCTCAGATCTTCGAGTGACGCATTCCAAAACCGTTCCGATACATCCAACAATAAACACACCCTCTAAATAATGTTAATTTATATAGACATTATCATATAACGTCTATTAATTGTCAATTCCTCGAGCCGTCCATCTACTTCCCTTCATCTCCTCTTATGAATTAAATCAAGAGGCGTTCCGAACGGTGTCCCGGAATGCTCTCGATCTAATCCGTCCTTCCGCTGCCGCTACCTTGCGGGAAGCATCGTCCCGATTAACCAAATAATGAGCAAGGAGATGGGGCTCGCCTGGGGCTCCATTTTTATATAGGGGAACAGGATGACAAAATCTAAGTGAACTCCCTTTCACAAATGGGGTACAATAGTAAAGGTCAGGATTATTTTTACAAGGAGGCTTACCATGACTGATTTCAAGCAGAAATTAGAGCAGTATGCGGAATTGATCGTTAAAGTGGGAGTTAACGTGCAGCAGGGTCAGACCGTCTTCGTGACCGGTTCCACGGAGATGACCGAGCTCGTCAGGCTGGTTGCGAGTAAAGCATACGATGCAGGGGCCGCCAATGTTCTGGTCGATTGGACCGATGAAGGGCTGTCCCGGCTCAAGTACGAAAAGGCCGCAGACGAGGTATTCACGCATTTTCCCGAATGGGAAGTGGTCAAGAGAAATGCATTGCTGGACAAGAGAGCCGCCTTTATCTCCATCATTTCTCCTAATCCCGATCTGCTCAAGGGAATCGATCCGAAGCGCATCGCCAACTTTCAGAAGGCTTCGGGGCAGGCACTCGAACGTTTCCGGCAGTATATCCAGTCGGATAAGGTGAGCTGGACCGTTGTGGCGGCCTCCACCCGGGATTGGGCTTCCAAAGTGTTCCCGAATGTCAGCACCGAAGAAGCGGTTAATCAACTGTGGGAAGCTATTTTTGAATCGGTGCGCCTGAATACGGACGATCCGCTGAAGGCATGGGAAGAGCATAACGCTACATTACATAAAAAAGTCGATATCCTGAACAGCAAGCATTTCCATAAGCTTCATTATAGAGCGCCTGGAACGGACCTGACGATTGAGCTCCCCGAGAAGCATCTCTGGGTCGGGGCCAGCAGCACGAACGAGCAGAATGTCGGGTTCATGGCCAATATGCCTACGGAAGAAGTATTTACGGCACCGAAGAAAACTGGCGTCAACGGTTATGTGACGAGCACCAAGCCTCTCAGCTACGGAGGCAACCTTATCCGGAACTTCAAGCTGACCTTCGAGGAAGGCCGCATCGTTCGGGTGGAAGCGGAGGAAGGACAGCAAATCCTGGAGCAGCTCGTCGATACGGACGAAGGCTCGCACTATTTGGGAGAAGTGGCGCTCGTGCCGCACCAATCCCCCATCTCGCAATCGAATATTCTGTTCTACAATACGCTGTTTGACGAGAACGCTTCTAATCACCTGGCCATTGGCAGCGCCTATGCCTTCAATCTGGAGGGCGGCAAAACGATGTCCCAGGAGCAGTTGGCCGAGAACGGCCTCAATTCCAGCATTACGCATGTGGACTTTATGATCGGCTCTGCAGAGATGGACATTGACGGCATTCATGCGGACGGCACCGTCGAACCCATCTTCCGCAAGGGGAATTGGGCGATTTAAGCCGGCAAGGTTCCTCATAGGCGGTTTCGTCCGGCTCTATGACCCGCCTTGGCAACCAGGTTCTCCGGCACTCGCAGTAAGCTTCAAGCTTGATGTTTCCTCGCAATCTCACCAAATCACCGACTTCTGAGAGCCCGGTGATTTGGTCTAGCTGGATTTCATCCAGCTAGTTTGCTCCTCTGGAGTGAAAAAAGAAATCTACCTTGAAAATCCGTCTATTTTACCGTGTGCAGGCATCGTTGCAAGCGGAGCGGCACGTCTAACTGTATTTTGTACAGGTAGATTCAAGCGAATGGGCGAAAATG
>NZ_VEGP01000129.1 GCF_007679495.1 Paenibacillus sp. 32O-W
ATCCCGATTCTCCTCACCAACTGGGAGAAAGCACGGCGCTGCGTCATCTACCGGGAAGCCCACGAAACCGAGCGTACGACCGATGACCAATTGACGATGGCGCTTACGACCTATTCCTTCCAAGCCATCGTCACGAATGCCGAACTCAAGCCTTTGCCGCTGCTTCGCTCGTACAACAAGCGGGCCAACATCGAGAATCGCATCGATGAATTGAAAGAAGGTTATGCGGTGGAGCAGAACAGCCAGCATTCCCTGCTCCGGAACTTGCTGTTCAGCTGGATCAAAGCCATCGCCTACAACGTGATGGTCTGGTTCAAACAGACGCTGATGCCGGAATCGCTCAACCGGTGCGAAGTCCAAACGATTCGCCGGACGGTGATCCGGGTGCCCGCCAATGTGGTCGGTTCCGGCCGATACCAGCATATCCGGCTTGCGCCGAATCCGACGCTCGCTGGCATCGTCGACACCATGCAACACAAGCTTAGAGCGTTGGCTGAACGGTTCATACTCGTTCAGCCAGTGGCATGACGGATCGATTCATCGCCTCAACATGACGAAATTGGAACCTGTAAAATCAGGGTCTTCTTTGGGTTTGCCCAAAAGCGATTAGCACTCCCGTCTGAAAGCAAGAAGATTCAAAATCCAGTCCCAAAACCCGCATCGAAACGGGGATTCCGCGGACAATGACGGGTTATCCACAGGCTTGAGTTATCCACATTCCGATTTCATGTTGAAGATAACGGGGTCGGTATTGAGAGTGAGCGTCTGCGGCATATTCTCGAGCCTTCGAGCGGCCGCTCGGGAATCGGCCTGTCTAATACGGACCGGCGTTTGAGGCAAATCTACGGCCAAGGACTGCAGATCGAAAGCATTGTCGGCCAGGGAACTATCGTTAGATTCATAGTCACGAAGTAGGGAACGTTCTTCGGGGGGCTTCCCGCTTGCCCCCTTCCCTTCCTTCTTCCGATGCCGCCTTTCCCCTTCCCGTTACCCCTTGCCCAGGCGGGCAATTTCCTCTTCTATTACAGCAGCATCAATTCTTGTAAACAGCACCTCCAATGACCGGATAATTGTGCCGGGGGCTATCTCCGTATATTGCCATCCCGCCTGCGAGATGGACAGAAAGTCCCTGATTCTCCGACAAGTAAAGGGCAAGAACGGCTCCAATACATTCGCCAGGTTCGCTATGATTTGCACGCATGTAAATAAAGTATCCGCGCAATGCCGGCGGTTTTCCTTAATTTGCACCCACGGCTTGCGTTCGTCGAAAAATTTGTTGGCTCCGCGGATGAAAGTGAAAATCATCTCCAGAGCATCCTTCAATTTGCCCGCTTCTATGGCTTGGCCCGCTTGGTTATACAGCTCCATGATCTCCGGCTTCTTGCTTATCTCCATAGTGCCAGCCGGAATACGTCCATCGAAGAATTGGACAATGAACTTAAGGCTTCGGTTTACAAAGTTGCCGAAAGCGCCCAGCAGCTCGCTGTTGTGGCTGTATATGAATTCCCTCCAGGAAAAATCCGCATCCCGGTTCTCCGGCCCATTAATCGTCAGAAAATATCGCAGCGAATCCGGTTCATACCGCTGAATCATGTCGGTCACCCATACCGCCCAATTCCGGCTGGTCGAGATCTTCTTCCCTTCCAGCGTTAAATATTCGCTCGAAATGATTCTGTCCGGCAAGTGCAGATGGCGCCCCACCCCTATAAGCAGGGCAGGAAGAATGAGTGTATGAAACGGAATGTTGTCCTTGCCATGAACATAATAGGCGATGGTCTTCTCCGACCAGTAGTTCTCCCAGCTCCCACCGGTTTCCTGCGCCCACCTCATGCTGGCTGACAGATATCCGCTGACTGCTTCGATCCAGACATATATTTTTTTATCGCTGTCTCCTTCAAGAGGAACATCTACTCCCCAGGTTAAATTTCGGGTCGCCGCCCGGTCATGAAGTCCTTCGTCCAAATATCTTCGAGTCAATTGAACCGCGTTGTCCCTCCATCCGGTCGCCTCGCCTAGGTATTCCTCCAGCTTCTGTTGAAATTTGGACAGAGCCAGAAAATAATGATCGTCCTGTCTAGTAATAGGGGGGCTCCCGCACAGCTTGCACTTTTTATGAAGCAAATCGCCGGGGTCCAGCAGATTAGAGCAATAATCGCATTGATCTCCGCGGGCCTGCTGGCCGCAATGAGGGCACTGTCCCTCTACATAGCGGTCCGGCAAAAAACGGGAGCAGGCTTCGCAATAGGTTTGCTCAATCGCCTTTTTGTAAATATATCCATTGTCCAATAGTTGGAGAAACAGCTGCTGGACGAGGTGATGGTGGAACGGTTCATCCGTCCGGGTATATAGATCATAAGAAAAGCCAAGTTTCCGGAAGCAGTCGGCAAACTCGTTATGATAACGCTCCGCAATGACTTCGGGGGAAACCCCCTCCTGGTTAGCCCGGATCGATATGGGTGTTCCGTGACAGTCACTGCCGGAGACATAGAGCACCTCCTCCCCTCTTAGACGGTAATAGCGCGCCAGTATTTCGCCCGGCAATAAGCTTGCAATATGTCCCAAATGCAGCGACCCGTTAGCATACGGCCAAGCGCCCCCAATAAAAACACTCATGATCATGACCTCCAGTATATTGGAATATTGTAGTAACCCCACAAGGATAAACGGCTATCGCCGTCCTTAGGACGGGCGCGTTTACCGATGAAATATTAGAACAGGTATAGATGAAAACTTATACTTTCTATATATTTCAAAAAAACTCCCGTCCCCTAATAAGGGACGAGAGCCTATATCTCACGTGTTACCACCCGCATTCATCCATACTTCACAGCATGGACCTCTTCAGGTACGGCACTTAGGTGCGTATACCCTAGCACTATAACGGGCGCTCCCGGTGCAGCCTACTGCCGGATGGGTTCGATGCACAGCTCAGAGACCATATTCGCCGGATGCTTCTTTGCTCCTTCTCAGCTGCCGGAGCTCTCTGTTCAAAGAAGTGGGTCCAACTACTCTTTCTCTTCAACGCTTTTTTTCGAATATTCTTAATATTATATGTCATTATATTTCTTATAATCCCATTATGCAATCCCAAATCGCTTCTATTGACACAACCGCCAATTTTGGATATCATCTTGGCTATGATTCCTATATTTCTAATCGGAATAATAAGATTTATAAACTTTTTGTCAGGAGGAATTAATGATGAGCACCATCAAAGCTTCACTCTCCAAGTCGATACTAGCCGCCTCCCTTTCCTTGGCTGTACTGTTTGCCGCCCCGGGACAGCAGGCTCACGGCGAGGCTGTATCGCAAGCGCAGGTTTCCCGGCTATCTATCCATAGCCCGCAGGAAAATTATGCTCTCTTTCTCAAGGAAAAATTCCAGATCGAAATAGGCGATTCCATCACTAAAGGGGACTTCATTCAAGCTGTCGCCCAAGCTCTGAATATCCGGCCCTCGGAGAACGCGCCGCTTCCTTTCACCGATCTCGATGCCGCTAGTCCTGCCTATGCTGCCTCGGTGGCGCTTCATGAACAAGGCATCCTGACCGCTTCCGAGGTCCATGCGGACCGCAGACTCGATGTTCTCCAGGCCGCCTTCATCGCGGTCAAAGCGGCAGGATTGAAGGAGCTGGCCTATACCTATCCCAATGATAAAGTAGAGGCAGCCCTCTCCAAGCTGGGGTTAAATCCGGCCGCCTTCGATTTCTCGGCCGCACAAGAAATTGCCGCAGCCGTTGACAATGGACTCATTGCTCCCGCTTATTACGGAATTTTCTCCGGCAATCCTCCGGCGACCAAAGCTTTTACGGAAGAACTGCTGGGGAAAGTTTTGGCTCTGAAGGGCCAATATAAGCATTACCTCGGAGAAGTGAACGACCCGGATATTTACGGGAAGCTTGCACAAGCATATCGGACTTCGGACATTATCGAAGCCCCGGCACTGCAGCAAATCGTCAACAACGCTTTGGAGAACGGGCTCGTTACAGGCTATAATCTGAAGGATTCGCGCTTTGATCCGAACTTCATTGATTCCCTGTCCCTTACATACGGGCATTCGAATATCGAGCATGCCCTCCAACTTGTAGGGCTGCTCCGCAGCGAAGGGCTGAATGCCAAGGTTCAGCTGGAACCGAAAACTTCCGCATTCATTCACTTGGCTGAATGGGGGAAGCCCGAGGAATCCGAGACGAATAAGCTGACTCAAATCGCTAACGGAAACTATATCTTCTCCGCCAAGGAATACGATCTATCGCTCGAATTCGAGAACGCAGGGGACAAGGAACGTTTCCAATCCGTTATTCTGCAGTACGCCAAGAAGAATAGCGAAGACCAAACCGGTTTAATCGTCCATTCATGGTGGCAGCCGTTATACTATTCCTTGACGGAAATAGACGACTACGAAATTATTGCGAATAACAAAATTGTAGACGGACATTACTACGCCCAATCCTTTACTTTACAGGAAGATTCCGAGTCGATCGCGGAAGGCTTCCGGAATTTGTCTCCGGACATAGAGGTCATCAACTACACCTTCTGGGTAGATAAACCGTTCTACCATTATCTGACGGGAGAGGACTTCAAGTAAGCATCCACAGGTGCTCTCCGGAGCATCGATAAATTTAAACTATCGTGTCCTTCCAACGCCGCACTCCTTAATATAAGGAATGCGGCTTTTTTTCTTAATTGCTGCCAAGGAAACCTACCCATCCCTTACGCATGAAGGTCGCATTCAGATCCGTAAGGACGTCGCAAAGACGAGGTCGAGTAGGCGGGGCCTTTCCTTCGAGGATTGTGCCCCTTACCCCTCACAGATCCGTAC
>NZ_VEGP01000012.1 GCF_007679495.1 Paenibacillus sp. 32O-W
TGACACATATCTCGTCATCGCCAATATGTAGGATTCGTTGCATCCGAATTTACGCCTGTGGAGTGTCATACCAAACGCGAGTAGCTCCGGCAAAAGCGGACACGGCGAAACAGGAAGCAAACAAGGATTTATAGACTTTTATAAGTTTCTTGGCAACGGGTTTTAGTGAACGATCAATTAAAGAACGATAGAAATCATGGTGCCGCTCTCGGCAAAAAAAGGAGTTGGCCTGCAGTGCTTCTTATTTTCTTCTTGCTGCTGGCCGTACTGGTTACTTTGATTGCCCTATATATTGTCAATGGCATGAAGCCGACAGCCTCCAACGGCGAAACCGCGCGCGTTACTATCCAGCCGGGATCGGGCTCCAAGCAAATTGCCGAAATGCTGGAGCAGGAGGGAATCATACGGAATCAGTGGGTATTTATAGGTTATTTGAGATATAAGAAGGAAGGGCTGCGGTTCCAGGCCGGAGAATATGAAATGAGTCCCGGGATGACCTTCGATCAGATTATCGCGAAGTTAAATTCGGGGGATATCGTTAAGGAAGAGATGATGCGTTTTACCATTCCGGAGGGCTTCACCATTCGACAAATCGCGGAGCGATTGAGTGAGCAAGGTTTTGTTGATGCGGAGGAATTTATTCAAATCGCGCAGGATCCGTCCGCAGTCCAATCCCCTTGGCTCGATTCGCTTCCCGAAGATCCAAATGTGAAGTATCGGCTGGAAGGATATTTGTTCCCCGAAACCTATGAGCTTAAGCTGGACAGCACCCCCAAGGATATTATTGTACGTATGGTAGACGAATGGAACCGGAAGCTGGCTAAGCTGCCTCCTGATTGGCAGAACGTCATGAAGGAACGCGGATTATCCTTCCATCAATTGCTTACTCTCGCGTCGCTAATCGAACGGGAGGTAGCCGTGGAGGACGAGCGTCCTTTGGTGGCCGGAGTCATTTATAATCGGATTCAGCAAGGGATGAAGCTGCAAATCGACGCTACGGTCCAGTACGCGCTGGACAAGCCTAAAGAAAGGCTGTACTACAAGGATTTAGAGGTGGACAGTCCCTATAATACCTATGAGAATGCAGGATTGCCGCCTGGGCCGATCGCCAGCCCCAGCTTGTCTTCTATTGAAGCTGCGCTGTATCCGCAGGAAACGAAGTACTTGTACTATGTGACTAAAAAGGATGGCTCCCAGCGCCATCTGTTCGCCGAAACCTATTCCGAGCATTTGAAGAATAAGGAAGAGAGCGAGAAGCAGTAATTCTTGAACAATAAGTTGAAGCCAGGAAGATGGCTAATTCGTTGGAACGGCAGGAGGGAAAGACAATGACCAAACCGGAGCTGCTGGTTACGGCAGGAACACTGGAAGAAATGGAGAGATTGATCGATGCAGGGGCCGACGCGGTGCAGCTTGGCGAGCAGAGATACGGAATGCGGCTGCCGGGAGACTTCGATCTTCCGATGCTGGAGCAAGCTGTCCGATTGGCCCATTCCAAGCAAGCCAAGGTCTATGTGGTGGCCAACAACATAATGAACAATGACGTATTGCCGGAATTGCCGGCCTACGTTAAGGAAGTCGCCCGGATCGGTGCGGACGCTCTAGTATTCGGAGATCCGGCCGTCTTGATGGCTCTGAAGCAGGCCGGTGTCGAAATGCCCCTGCACTGGAATCCGGAAATGACGGCGACCAACTATGTGACGGCCAACTATTGGGCGGGCAAAGGGGCTACCCGTGTCATTCTTGCCCGGGAGTTGAATCTGGAGGAAGTTTTGGCGGTCAAGCAAAATGTGAAGATGGAGGTTCAGGTTCAGGTTCACGGGATGACGAACATTTTCCATTCGAAGCGGGAAATGGTCTCCAATTACCGGAAGCATCAGGGGCTGGCTCCAAATCCGTCTGACCACGGCAAGGATCAGGGATTATTCCTTATCGAGGTGGAACGGCAGGAGGAGAAATACCCCGTGTATGAGGATTGCAACGGTACCCACATTATGAGCTCCGATGACATCTGTATGCTGGAGGATTTACACGAGCTTCTGGCTGCCGGCATCGATAGCTTCAAGATAGAAGGCTTACTCAAGCCTCTGGAATATAACGTAACGGCCGTTAGAGCCTACCGGCAGGCGATTGATGCTTATGCGGCTGATCCGTCCGCTTATGAATTTAATCCGGAGTGGCTGGAAGCGATAGAGAAGATTCAGCCGGCCGGCAGGGAGCTTTCTTTCGGATTTTTCTACAAAGAACAGGTTTATTGAGGTGATATGATGTCAGTGCAATTGGAAACGTCTGAAGGACAAAAGCGGACGCTTGCCCGACCGGAGCTGCTGGCGCCGGCAGGCAATTTGGAGAAGCTGAAATTTGCGGTTCATTACGGTGCGGATGCGGTTTATATAGGCGGACAGAAATACGGGCTTCGTTCGAATGCGGACAATTTTACATTCGAGGAAATGCGGGAAGGCGTCCAGTTTGCCTCCCGCTACGGGGCCAAAGTGTTCGTGGCTACGAATATTTATGCCCATAATGAGGACTTGGAGGGACTGGAGGATTATTTGCGGACTCTCCAAGACATAGGTATTGCCGCCATTATTGTCGCTGATCCGGCAATTATCGAAACTTGCCGCCGGGTGGCGCCGAAGCTGGAAATTCATCTGAGCACACAGCAGTCGACCATGAACTGGCAGGCGGTACAATTTTGGAAGGACAACGGGGTCGACCGGGTTGTTCTGGCGCGGGAAGTCAGCATGGCCGAAATTAAAGAAATCAAAAAACAGGTGGACATCGAAATTGAAACCTTCATCCACGGGGCCATGTGCAGCTCTTATTCCGGCCGCTGTGTGCTGTCCAACCATTTTACCGACCGGGATTCGAACCGCGGGGGCTGCTGCCAATCCTGCCGCTGGAAATACGATTTGTTTGTAGGCAGCGAGGACTCCCCTTTATTTGAACCGGAGGATGACAAATTTACAATGGGGTCCAAGGATCTGTGCATGCTTGAATATATTCCCGAGATGATCGAGTCCGGGGTGGAGAGCTTCAAGATCGAAGGAAGAATGAAGAGCATCCATTACGTAGCTACCGTTGTGAACGTTTATCGCCAGGCGATAGACAGCTATCTGGCGGATCCCGAGCGGTATGAGCTTAAGCAGGAATGGCTGGATGAAATTCACAAGGCCGCGAACCGGCCGTTGAATACGGGATTTTTCTTCGATGCCCCGGATCATGAGGATCATATTTTCGGGCCTGAAGAGAAGCTGATTCCATATGAATTCGCCGGCATGGTTATGGAATATGATGAGAGCACCGGTATGGCCGTAATCCAGCAAAGGAATCATTTCAAGCCGGGGCAGGAGGTTGAATTCTTCGGCCCGAACGGCACGGCTTTCAAGCAAATCATCGGCGAGATTTGGGACGAGGAAGGTCAACCGCTGACTGCGGCCCGGCATCCTTTGCAGATTGTAAAGCTTAAAGTGGACAGCCCGGTTCAACCTTTGGATATGATGCGGAAAAAAATGGACGGTTAATTTTTAAAAAAGACTAAAAAAAATGGGTCGAAATGCCGAGAAAATAGTCATCAAGACTTAAATAGGATGGTGGCTGTCTTTGAAACTTTCGAAAAACCCATTTAAGAAGCTGTTTTCACGCAACCAAAGACCTATTTCTCAAGATGGTCGCTCTTTTTCCTGGAAAAATATAAAGCTGAAAAGCCCGGGCAAATCCGTAGGAATGAAGCTGTTTCTCATTTTCTTCTTCAGCATTCTGGTGCCGGTAGTGTCACTAGGTATATTTTCCTATAACTTGTCCAAAGACATTATCGAGAACAAAGTGTCCCAGGCAAGCGAGCAGACCGTTGAGCAGGCGACGGATAAGCTGGATCTGATCTTTCAGAATATTATGGATGTGACGACCCAGCTTTTTGCCGACAGTGAATTTTTGAGAAATTTGCAGATGATCAACGTTCAATCCACTGAAGACTACACCACTTATGATTTAATCAACAAGATTCAGCAGCGCTTGAATACGCTTATCAATTCCAACAACATGATGTACGGAATTTATTTGATTCCGACGGGAGAAGGCCGGATGCTGGGCAGCGGGTCCCTCAGCACAATTAACAGGGCCGAAATCGTAAATGAAGAATGGTTTAAGGAAACGATCGAAGGCGGCGGAGTTCCCGTATGGCTGCCCACCAAGAGATACGGATATGTAGGCGGGGATACCGTCTTCGGCATATCGAGGCTGCTCTCCAAAGAATACGTCATTCTCGCTGAAATCCGTGTCAACGTACTGAACTCCGGCATAGCGAACATTGCAACTGCCGGAGGGGAAGCGGTTATCGTGGATAACCAGAACCGGTTGGTCAGCGTCGAGGATATTGATCAAATCGGAGAGGTATTCGAGATTGATACGACGGACAACAACTCGGCATATGCAAGCTCCGTGTCCAAGAAAGAGGTTTATAACGGGGAAGAGCATTTAATCGTCTATAAGAAGATGAATGCTACCGGCTGGGCTGTTGTTACCAACTCCCCGTTGGCCGGGCTGGTCAAAGACACGAACCAAATATCGAACATTACTCTAATTATGGTCATCGTTTCGGTAGTGGTTGCTGTCCTGATCGGAATGTATGTCGTTCGGATGATCGGCAAACCTCTGTCTCATCTGCGGGATCTCATGAGTCAAGGGGCACAAGGGAACTTGACTGTGAGAATCAAGCATTCCGGTAAAGACGAGATCGGCGAGGTTTCGACAAGCTTCAACCAAATGATGGAGCAGATTACTCGTCTTGTTCAACAGACGAACCAGTCTGCCGCCGATGTATTGGATACGGCCCGCGTCCTTCTCCATTCCTCGAAGCAGACAGCGACCTCCGCAAGAGAGATCGCTATCGCAACGGAGGAAATTGCTAACGGTGCTTCGAGCCTGGCCATGGAAGCGGAGAAGGGGAACGGTCTTACTCAGGAGATCGGCATTCAGATGAAGCAAGTGGTGGCCGCCAATGTCGAGATGGGATCTGCTGCGGCTGAGGTTCATCAGGCAAGCGAGCAGGGAACGGCTTACATGGGTGAACTGACCAACAAGACGAACCTTACGGAGAAGATGACCCGCTCCATGGTCGAGAAGGTGGACAAGCTTAAGGAAAGCACCAGCTCCATTCGAAAAATATTGGATGTGCTTCAGAACTTGACGAGACAGACCAACATTCTCTCGTTGAACGCTACGATTGAAGCGGCACGGGCCGGCGCGGCAGGCAAAGGATTCATGGTTGTCGCCGACGAAATCCGCAAGCTGGCGGATCAGTCCAAGCAGTCTATTGAAGTCGTAGGAGAGATTACGGAGAAAATCCAAGGCGAAATAGATGAAACGGTGTCTGTTCTGTCCGAGGCTTATCCGGTGTTCCAGGAGCAGATAGAATCGGTTAAAGATGCGGAGCTGATCTTCCAGAAGGTGCAGGAGCAGATGGGAGCATTCGTGGAGCAATTATCCGCAGTAACCGACTCCATCCAGACGCTGGAGGAATCACAGGTTGTTCTGCATGAAGCTATGACGAATGTCAGCGCCGTGTCCGAAGAATCCTCCGCTACTTCTGAAGAAGTGGCATCTCTAAGCAACGAACAGCTTAATGTCAGCGATGAGCTGGTCAAGCTCTCTGAAAAGCTCGAAGAGCTGTCTAACTCGTTGAAAGATTCGCTATCTAAGTTTACAATATAAAAGTAGGAAGAACTTCCTGTTCCTTATCCAAGGAGCAGGTTTTTTTCTACGGGCATATCCGCTAAACCGGGAGCGGAAGCATTGGTTCAAATATATAGAAAAGTATAAATTTTGCCTTATACCTGTTCTTAGATTTCATCGGTTAACGCGCCTGTCCCAAGGACGGCGATAGCCGTTTATCCTTGGGGCAGTCAAAGAACATCAAAGGAAGTGTGGATCACAAAGTGAAGTATCCCGTTTATAAATGGTTTACCATTCTGCTGCCGACTCTGATTATCGGAGGATTCGAATTTATCCGCCACGAATTCCTGCTCGATGTTCTTACGATGGAAGCCGGTAACGTTTATATTACCGTCATGACTCTGATTCTGTTCTATCTGTTTGCGACCTGGATGTTCCGGCATATTGAAATGACGAACAAGAGACTGGCAGAAGAACAGGCGAAACGGGCCGTCTACGAAGAAAGAGAACGGCTGGCTACGGAGCTGCATGATAATATCGCGCAAACGTTATTTTTTCTCAACGTAAAGCTGCAGAAGGGCCAGCTTGAGGAAGCGCGGTCCATGATTTCCGGGATTAATAATGATTTGCGTCAAGCGATCTTTAATCTGCGGTCTTTGCCGGAAGAAGGGGTTATCTTCGAAGATCGGGTAGAGAAATGGCTCGATGAATGGAGTTTGGTGACCGGGGTGGAGGTTCGCTTGAAAATGGAGCTTAACGGCCATCGGTTTACTTCTGCTGAAGAGGTTTTGTTATTTGGAATTATCCAGGAAGCGTTTACGAATATCCGCAAGCATGCGCGGGCCAGCCTCGCTGAAGCGCAGTTGGTAGTACAGAAAGAAGGCTGGATGCTTAAAATTGCGGATGATGGAATTGGCATTATGCCGAATAATGATCAGGATAGAAGATATGGACTCTCGATGATCAAGCAGCGCGCGGATCAATTAGGAGCCGTTCTTCATATCGGCAAAGGAGCGAAAGCAGGGACGGAGCTTACCGTAGCCTGCAAGAAAGGAGGCCTCCTGCAGTGAATAAATATCGGGTACTCATAGCGGATGATCATCCGTTAGCGAGGCAGGCGGTAAGAACTTTGCTGGAGGATGATCCGGCATTCGACATCGTAGGTGAGGCAACCAACGGAATCGAGGCCGTGGAAGCTTGCGAACGGCTCCGGCCGAACGTGGTGCTTATGGACATCCATATGCCGGAGATGAACGGTCTAGAGGCGACTCGGAGAATTAAGGCGCAGGATCCTGCCATTAAAATTGTTATCCTGAGCGTATCCGACGCCGCCGCAGACTTGTTCACGGCCATACAGTTCGGGGCCCAGGGATATTTATTGAAAAATATGGACCCGGGGGATTGGGCCGATTATTTGCATGCTTTGCTGGAGGAGGATACCGAAACCGCCCGCCGAATGGCTGATAGATTATATTATCAATTTAAGGCGGTGAAACCGTCTCAAGGCCCTCCGCCGAGCCTGTTAACCCCAAGGGAGAAGGAAATTCTCGCTTACATTGCCGAAGGCGACACGAACAAGCAAATCGCCGACAAACTGGTGATTGCCGAGAACACGGTTAAGAATCATGTGAAGAATGTGCTGGAGAAGCTCAGTCTGGACAACCGCGTTCAGTTGGCCGCCTACGCCGTCAGCCACCGGATTTCCCGTTCGGGTGATGAATAAGTTGACCTCCGTAAGCTGACGGCAGCGAGGCGGTCATTGACCGGCCTCCTTATTCCTCCTGTTCCACTGCATGGATAAACGGTTTATTCGGTAAATAGTGCAGCGTCTTGATAAATCGTATGGTTCTCGTCTTTACCCTCATAACAATGGAATGCGTCTCTGCGCGCTGTCCGGGCAAATAGGATACCCCGCCCAGAAATTCGCCGGGAGTAATCCCCGTGGCAGCGAAGATAACGTCTTCCTCGCCAATCATATCCTTCATGGTCAGGATTTGGACGGGATCCTTCAGCCCCATTTGAATGCAGCGCTCATATTCCTGCTCTCCGGAAGGCTTCAGCCTTCCCTGCAGCTCACCCCCCAGGCAGCTTAACGCAGCGGCGGCAAGCACTCCTTCAGGGGCGCCGCCCGATCCGAGATACAGATCGATACCGGATTCCGGGAAGGCGGGAGCCATCGCTCCGGCAACATCGCCGTCGCTCAGGCATTTAATTCTTACTCCTACCTGGCGCAGCGTGTTCATAATTTCCTGATGGCGGGGTCGGTCAAGAATCATTACGGTCAAATCGGACAGCGGCTTGTTCAGTGTTGAGGAAGCGGTGCGCAGAGTGGCCTCGATAGGGTCATCGAGACTTACCTTACCGGCAAGCGCAGGCCCTACCGCAAGCTTGTCCATGTACATATCGGGAGCATGCAGCAGATTGCCCTTCCCTGCAACAGCAATGACGGCAAGCGCATTGTTCAGGCCTTTCGCCACCAGCTCCGTTCCTTCTAACGGATCGACGGCGACGTCCACCTCCGGTCCTTGAAGATTACCGACACGTTCTCCAATATAAAGCATTGGCGCCTCATCCATTTCCCCTTCGCCGATGACGACCGTCCCCCGTATGGAAACCGAGTCGAGCATCGTTCTCATCGCTTCGGTGGCTGCGGCGTCTGCGTTTATTTTATCTCCACGTCCCATCCAGCGGGCAGATGCCAGCGCGGCCAGTTCCGTTACCCTCACGATTTCCAATGCCAATTCTCTCTCCATCGTTCTCTCTCCCTTGTTGTCAATTATGTAATGCATCATAAATAATTTTATGATATATCATATATATGTGCAATTATTTTATTTTGCTTTATTAAATTACGAATTAGGGTGGCTTTTATTGGCAGCAATATGACGTTATAATAGGGATTGTTAAAGGAAATCATTCGCAGGGAAACCTGCTTAGATGTCAGGAGGGAGCCGTCATCGAATTATCTACCCGACAGTTGGAGATCGTGGAGCTGGTCCGGCGGCATGCACCGATTACAGGCGAGCAGATCGCCGAGGCGCTTGGTTTGAGCAGACCGACCATCCGCTCTGATCTGTCGCTGCTCGTCATGCTTGGATATTTGGATGCCAAGCCTAAGGTCGGTTATTTTCTCGGGACATTCGCCGCGGAAACGTCGCGAACTTATGCCCGCACTCTGGGATTGAAAGTAAGAGATGTTCAGGCGGTGGCGGTCGTTGTGCAGCATACCAGTACGGTTCAGGATGCGGTGGTCACTCTGTTTACAGAGGACGTAGGCGGGCTTGCCGTACTGGATGACAACGGCCGGCTGGCCGGGGTTGTTTCCAGGAAAGATCTGCTCAAGGTGACTCTCGGCAATGCGGCCGCCGCTTCTATGCCCATCAGCCTTGTTATGACAAGGGAACCGAATATCGTCACCGTTACTCCGGAAGATACGGTGCTGGATGCGGCCCGCAAGCTGATTTCTCATGAGGTGGACATGCTGCCGGTCGTGTCCGAGGAAGAGCATCCGGATGGTAAGGAAGTGGTGGGCCGGATTACGAAAACGACCATAACTAAAGTATTCATGGGGATGGCGGGAGAGTAGAACCATTCAATTACGGACAATGGTACGGACCAGGTCCGCGGCAGGGAGGAAATATCATTGAACGAGAGTAAAAGCTACACAGTCTATATTTGCTCCGATTCCGTCGGCGAGACGGCCGAAGCGGTTGCGAGGGCCACGATTCGGCAGTTTGACTCGCAATCTGTACGACTTCGCAGGTTCGGCCATATTCAGACTGAGGATGAGATTAGGGCGGTAATGGAGGAAGCGGCGAGCACAGGCGGTTTCGTGGTCTACACGCTGGTACAGCCGGAATTAAGAGAGATGCTGCGGGCCGAGGCGATTCGTCTCGGAATAAGAGCCGTTGACATTATGGGGCCTATGATGCAGGCGTATATCGATACGTTCAACGGTTCGCCCAAGCGCAAGCCCGGTTTGCTGCATGAAATGAACGACGATTATTTCCGTTACATTGAAGCGATCGAATTTTCCGTACGATGTGACGATGGCAAGGACACGCATTCATTAACCCATGCGGATGTGGTGCTGATCGGAGTGTCCCGGACTTCCAAAACTCCGCTCAGCATCTTCCTGGCATACAAGGGCTACAAAACGGCGAATATTCCGCTCGTCCCGGAAATCAAGCCGCCGAGGGAGCTCTATCATGTCAACCGGAAGAAAATCATCGGATTGACTATGGAGCCGGAGCATCTGCTGAAAATCCGCACGGAAAGGCTGCAAGCCGTCGGGCTTCCCTTTGGAGCCAAGTATGCCTCTATGGAAAGAATCTGGGATGAACTGGAGCACGCGGCCCGCGTGATGGAACAACTGGGCTGTCCCGTTATCGATGTGACGGCCAAAGCCATTGAAGAGACAGCCGGTTTGATAATGAAGCGCTTTTGAGGTTTTAATGGAATGGAAGGGGAGGCCCGGGTCTTGTTGACCTTAGAGGCAGCCCTTTTTTCATAAACTGAGGCTTCGGGGATTCCATCGCTTCTCCGGGATACGGAAAGAATGCCCAGTTTGCTTTGCGCTTCTGACTGTTATCCCCTTTGCTCAGAAATGTCCCCGTAACCCGGGTTCCATCCGACTGACTTCATCCATCTGTATTGTTTCAAACCGTGAATAAGCCCGGCGCTTCTTCTTGAACACACCTGACTGAAGGGGATAGTGCCCGGAAGGGAGCTGCGAGAGGGATTACGGCCCACAACGTGAAAGATCCTGAACGAAAGGGATAATGGTCGGTATCTATTTTTTCAGGGAAATTATCTCTTAGGGATAACAAGATAGGTTTTATGTCATCAAGATAAGGGACTAAACTGATATTGTGTTGACGGAAGCAAAATTTGGTTAAAAAAATCTGGGTACTTTTACCTTGAAAAGGCGTACTTTGTGAAAAGTTGAACGTTTTCATAGAAAAAATAGGAATAAAGTGGTGCTTTTGTAGTCTTTTTAGCCAGAGAGAGGGAAAGCAAGATATGTTAACAGTTCAACAAGAAATGAAAATTATTTGCTTTTAACGTATGTTAAGATTTGATTGTCGAAAGCGTTCACAAATAAATGGGCGGGCTTCCGGTTAACCTATGTTGTGAAGGAGGGACGGATCTTGAAAAGCTACACCCACTTACCTACCAACCGGGCGCTTTCCAAAGACAAAATTTATATCCGCAACCGCGAATCGGGCATTCAAACGTCCTGGCCGCTGCACTCTCATGAAGGCTATGAAATCTATTATTTTATTGAGGGAGTGGCCAGCTATATTATTGGGGACAATATTTTTCAACTGCTGCCGGGAGATATGCTGATTTTTGAAGGGCAGACTCTCCATCGCGTCAATCCGGATACTGAAGTGCCGTATGTTCGCAGCTACATCAACTTTTTGCCGTCCTATCTCGAATCGTTGGTGCCTGCGGACCTTCTTGATAAATTGTTAACCCCTTTCAATAATGTCAACGGCAAGTTGATTCGCTGGGGGGCGGAAGAGAAGGAAGAGATTGAGTCTATTTTTACCCAAATCGTTTGGGAAAGGGAGAAGGAGAAGACCGGGCATCGGTTCATGGTCCAGGCCTATCTGGCCCAATTGCTGACGCATATTTACCGCAAATCCAGAGAGATGGACCCGGCCCTCGTCGTTCCTAATGCTACGCAGAAGGAAATGTACGTGCATCGGATCCTCCGTTTCATCAACGATCATTATCAGGAAAATCTGTCACTGGATCAGATTGCCGGCTCCCTGCACCTGAACAAATATTATATGTGCCACTGCTTCAAGGAAGTGACCGGTTATACGATCAATGTCTATCTCTCCAAGAGAAGACTGGATGAAGCCAAGAAAATGCTGAGGACGACCGATCTGCCTATCGGACAAATATCCGACCAGATCGGATTCAACAGCCCGATCCATTTCAGCAGGCTGTTCAAGCAGCATTTGGGCGTCAGTCCTCAAGCGTACCGGAATATGAATACGAATCCCGATTATTAAATTATTATCCCGTTAATGCCGATTCATTACGGTGTAAGCCACAGCCGTTCTTTGGTCGGAATGGCTGGTCTTAAATAATTATTATTTTAAAAAGGGAGTTGTCATGATGAGAAAAACATGGAAACAAGCTGCAGTCCTTCTTATGTCTGTCATTCTCGCGTTTTCTCTTGCGGCATGCGGCGGCGGGTCTAAAGAAGATTCTACCGGAGGCGGCAAGAAAGTTTCCCTTGATTTCGTTTGGTTTACGGACGGAGTAGAGGGAGAGGTCATGAAAGGGCTGATTAAAGAGTACGAGGCGCAGAACGAAAACGTTAAAATCAATTTGATCGAAGTAGCCTATAAAGATTTGGGAACCAAGCTGAAAACGATGATTTCCGGCGGTAAACCACCCGCATTAAGCCGTGTATCGGATACCGGAATGTTTGCCAACCAGGCTCTGGATTTAACGGAATATCTCGGAACAGCGGATGAGTTTTCTTCCCAGTTTATCGATTCCATCAAGCCGTATTACATTGTCGATAACAAAGTCATCGCTGCACCGATGGATGTGACGGCGAACGGAATGATCTATAACAAGACGCTGTTTGACAAAGCGGGTGTTCAGGTGCCGTCTTCCCCGGATGATGTATGGACCTGGGATGAATTCGCAGAAGCTCTTAAGCAAGTCCAGGAAAAAGGCGGAGCGAAATACGGAATGGTCGTTGACGTAACTCCGCATCGCTGGTCCACCATGCTGTATCAATTTGGCGGCAGCGTGTTCAATGAAGACGGTACCAAGACGCTTATTAATGATGAGAATGCCGTCAAAACTTTGGAATACTTTAAAAAGCTTCACGCGGACGGAATCATGCCGGATTCGGTATGGATCGGCGGCGAAAATCCGAACAACCTGTTCCGCACAGGCCAGGTAGGGGTTCATCTGGCTGGAAACTGGATGCTGAGCAACTATAAGGATATTAATAATTTCGAATGGGGCGTCACCTATATGCCCAAACAAGAAATACGATCTTCGGTTCCCGGCGGTAAATACTTGATGGCATTCCAAAATTCCGGAGTGGAGAAAGAAGCGGCAGAATTCATCAAGTTTCTGACCTCCAAGGATATCAACAGCAAGTACAATCAGGAATCTCTGTTCATCAGCCCGCGCAAAGACAGTGCGAAGCTGGATTATGAATTCGGCAAGGAATTCTTCGAGATCTTCTCCGAAGAATTGGCGGCTACCACTCCCAAAGCGGCTAATGACTGGTCCAGACAAGATGTCATCACGAAGTTTACGGACGATTTGAAAACCAATATCATCGAGTCGTTAACCGGCAAGCTTACTCCTCAGGAGGCGTTGGACAAAGTAGCCGAGAAAGCTGCGAAAGTTATCGAAGGGAAGTAAGCGGTATAAGGAAAACATAGAGTGGCTGCACTGGAGGCAGCCTCTCCTGTTTTATCCCATTAGGAAAGGAGCTTGAGCTATGGCGGATAGCATCACCGGCGGCTCCAACGAATACAGAGCGCCTAAAAACCCAAAGTGGAAAAAAACGATCGCTCCCTATTTGTTTGTCCTGCCAAACTTAGTGATATTTACAGTGTTCATCGTCGTTCCTGCCTTATTCGGGCTTATTTATTCGTTTACCGATTACGACGGGATTAACAAGATGAACTTCATCGGACTGGAAAACTATATTTATATTTTCCAGGATTCCGAATTTTGGTCGGCTCTTCGCCGGACTGCGGTCTATGCCGTTTTTGTCGTGCCTTTGCTGTTTGCGGCCGCACTAGGAATCGCCATTCTGCTTATTCAGCAGGTGAAGGGAAAGGGAATTTTCCGTTCGATTATTTATTGGCCGACGATGATTTCCTTCATTATTGTCGGTCTCACCTGGAAATGGATTCTCGGCGGCAGTTTCGGGATTGCGAACTATGTCCTCGAATCGATGGGAATGTCGCCTATCGGCTGGCTGACCGATCCTTTCTATGCGAATGCATCGGTTATCGTGGCCACGCTGTGGTCCAGAGTAGGATTTTTCATGGTTATCTTCATTGCGGGTCTTCAAAGCATTCCGCAGGATTACTATGAAGCGGCCAAGATGGACGGAGCGGGCAAAATTCGTTCCTTCCTCAGCATTACTATGCCGCTGCTGAAGCCGACGAGCCTGCTTGTTCTGATGCTGTCCCTGATTGATGCGTTCAAGGCTTATCCGCTTATGTTCGCGCTTACCGGCGGCGGACCGGGACGCGAAACGACTTATGTCGTTCAGCATATCTACCAAACCGGATTTACGGCCCAGGAGCTTGGCTTGGCCAGTGCCATGTCGGTCGTGCTGTTTATCATTATCGCTATTTTCACAGTGTTCCAGTTTAAACTCGGGAAAGGAGGGGCGATCGACTGATGAAAGGGGCAAACAAAGCGTTCGTTTACACCGCGCTCATCATCATTTCCCTGCTGTTTCTGTTTCCTGTCCTGTGGGTGGTGCTGTCTTCATTTAAGAACAATAACGACTTATACGCCTGGCCGCCTCAAATCTTTCCCAGCGTGTTTACTCTGGAGAACTACAAGGCAGCCTTCGATAAGGGAAATTTCGGCGTTTATTTCATGAACTCGGCTTTTGTCACCGTCGTTTCCACCGTTTTGCTGCTGCTGGTTAACTCCATGGCCGGATTCGCTCTGGCCAAGTATAGATTTAAAGGGGATACGCTGATTCTGGTCGGTTTTATCTCTACGCTGATGATTCCGCTCGAGGTCATCATGATTCCGATCTTCTCGGTCATCAGTAAGCTGGGATTGTACAACTCCTTATGGGGAATTATTATTCCTCCGGCGGCTACGCCTACAGGGGTGTTCCTCATCCGTCAGTATCTGCTGTCCGTGCCTAATGATCTGCTTGAAGCGGCAAGAATGGACGGAGCCTCGGAGTGGAAAATTTACCGGAGCATTATCCTACCTATTGCCAAACCGATTCTCGCTGTGTTGACGATCTTCTCCTTCATGTGGAGATGGGATGATTTCTTATGGCCGTTAATCGTTATCAGCGATCCGAAGAAATACACTATCCAGCTGGCGCTGTCCAACTTTATCGGTGAATATAACGTAGACTGGAGCAGCCTGCTGGCGATGTCTGTCATTACAATGATTCCGGTGCTGATCGTTTTCCTTATTTTCCAGAAGCAATTAGTGCAGGGAATCGTCACTACAGGAATGAAAGGTTGATTAAAGGTTATGGAGAATGAAGCCCGCTATAAGCCTCTTCGCCTTAAGCATCAAAGCATCAATCGATGGCGGATCGGCCAGACAATAGAGCAAAGAGTTCGTTTTGAACCGATGACGATGGATGGAGATATTAATGCTTGGCTGCTGGAGGGGTTTGCGATCCATGAAAATCCCTGCAGGAAAGAATTCGTAACCAAGCGGAGAGAAAATACCCCCGAACCGCCCGGAAGAATGGAAGGGGGCGCAGGTACCGGCGGCGGTGCAGATTCGGAGCCATCGGAGCTGTACTTCCCTTGGGGCAATCCCAGGGTGGAAAGATCCGGTTTCTGGATGGTGCCTACTCATCTGTCCACGTACGCCGTGACGCAGATTCACTCTCCACGCGCCCATAAATCGAAGCTGAAGCTGATTACTTGCGGTTCTATCACTTTGTGGATAAACGGCAAGCTGGTGGACGATTTCACTCCGTTTACCCGAAATCATGAGGCGGAGAAAGAAATCGAAGTCGAGTGGATGGAAGGAATCCATACAGTGGCGGTTTGTTTCGAAGATTTGGCCGAAAGAGACACGCAGTATTACTTCCGGCTCGATTACATGGGGACAGAGGACATAGATATCGTTCTTCCTCTCGGCGAGGTGAAGGAGGAAGAGGTACGGCAGCTGGAGAACGCTTTGTCTGAAGCTTATTTCTCGAGAGATACGGTTTTCTCGGGTCCGGTTGTGCTGAATATCCGAAACCCGCTTAATCGGGAAATTCCGTTCCGGCTCCGGTTCGGCAGCGACATCTTCGGGGATCTGCAAAGCAAGGATGCGGTTCTGCCGGACCGGGCGGAAGCGATGGAATTGGGCCAGGCGGAAGATTTCGGGATGGGCTATAAATATATCGAGCTGTCTGCCCGCATCGGCTCTCTATCCATTAAGAAACGGTTAGGGGTGCAAATTTATCCGGAGTCCGCTCTGGAATTTATGACGGAAGGCGATATTCGCGCACGTAAGGATGCCGCTCTGAAGACCATTGCCCAATATGGCGAACCGAATATTCATACGGCGCTGGCCTTGCTCAAGACAGGCGGGTCGGTGGAAGCGGCGGAAGCGATGATTCGTGAAGGAATGGAAGGCATTAATTCCCGTGCAGACTGCAGTGACTTCTTCCTGGTTTCGTTATTCCGTATTTGGCAGGATTACAGGGACAGCGGCTTATTCTCCGAAGCATTCTGGGAAGAGATGCGGGAATGCATTCTGAATTTCCGCTACTGGATGGATGAGCCCGGGGATGATGTGATGTGGTTCTTCAGCGAGAACCATGCCCTGTTATTCCATACTTGTGAACTTCTGGCAGGACAATTATTTCCGGAGGGGCATTTTACGAACAGCGGGGAAACGGGGGCGCAGCATCAGGCGAAAGCGGAAAGCAGGCTTAAGGAATGGTTCGAGCGGTTTATGGCTGAAGGGTTGGCGGAATGGAATTCGAGCGCCTATTTTCCTATCGATGCGGTGGGCTTCATCCAATTGCATGATTTGGCACAGTCTCCGGAAATTCGCCGGATGGCGAAGGAGGCTCTGGACCTGCTCTATTATTACATGACACTGAATTCGCACCGCGGGGTGCTGGCTTCTACTTATGGCAGAAGCTACGAGAAGGAATTGAAGGGTCACTATATCGTAGGAACCTCATCTATGTGCTGGATCGGTTATGGAATCGGGTATTTGAACAATTACTCGTTCAGCAACGTTTCCCTGTGTCTGTCCGAATATGCTCCCCCGGAGGCCTACCGGAAATATTTAACCCTGGGTAAGGACGAGCGATTTATCTTCCGCTTTGAACAGGGGATCGGAGGATACGCCAAGCTGTATAACTATAAAACCGGTCGATACAGCTTGTCCTCCATAGCCGATTTTAAACCGGGTCAGCCAGGCTATCAGGAGCACGTCATGCACTTGACCTTCGGACCTGAAGCTAATCTGTGGGTGAATCATCCCGGAGAATTGGCCGTTCACGGATCAGGCCGGCCGAGCAATTGGGCAGGCAACGGCTATTTGCCGAAGGCGGGACAGTATAAGGGACTGGGCATTCTTCTGTATCAAATTAATCCGAAGCATGACGTTCACTTCACTCATGCTTATTTTCCGACCGGTATTTTCGATGAATATGCGGAAAGAAACGGATGGTATTTTGCTAGAAGTGGAGACAGCTATGCGGCCATCTATGCGGCTAATGGCCTGAGGCTTCAGCAGCATGGTCCGGACCGGGGCAAGGAGCTGCTCTCCGACGGCTTGAATAATGCCTGGATTATCCGGGTGTCCGATCAGGACGAGAGCGGCAGCTTCGAGCAGTTTATTGAGCGTATCGCCGGCATCGCGATAACCGCGGAGGGCGGACAGCATCTGGCGCTTAACGACCCCGACTATGGAAAAGTCGAACTGCAATGGGATCGTCCGATTATAGTCAATGGCGAGGAACAGCTTATCGAAGGGTTTGGAATACAAGGAAAGCTGGAGTATTTGTGATCGGTTAGGGGAGGGAGAGTAATGACTGTGAATAGAGAGCAAGTAATGGCAGCCATTCACAAGGTTTCGGAAGCCATGAAAACTATGAAAAACGACAGCATGGAAGAGCAGTATCCTATCGGACTGATCGATATTCATTTATGGGAATGGCCTCAGGGCGTGGGACTTTACGGCATGTATCAATACTACGAGGAAACGAAGGACGAAGCCACCTTTCAATTTCTGGTGGACTGGTACCGCGCTCGGATCCGGGAAGGATTGCCGGAGAAGAATGTCAATACCTGCTCGCCGTTAATTACGTTGATTTCGATATGCGAGCAGACAGGGGATCCTCAATTTGAGGCGGTGTGCGATGAATGGAGCCGCTGGATTATGGACGGGCTGATCCGGACCGGAGACGGGGCGTTCCAGCATATGATTACGGGTGATCCCAACGACGGGCAGATTCTGATCGACACCCTTTTTATGACCGTGCTGTTCCTGGCGAAGGCGGGCGTTTATTTCAAGCGCCCCGAATATGTGGAGGAAGCCAAGAGGCAGTTCCTGATTCATATCAAATATTTGTACGACAAAACTACAGGCTTGTTCTATCACGGCTGGGATTTCTACGGCAAACATAATTACGGGGCGGTCCGATGGGGCAGAGGCAATGGCTGGTACACCTGCGGGGTAGTCGATTTCATCGATATGATCGGACTGGAAGGCGGAATCAAGGATTATTTGCTTGATACGATGCGTACCCAGGTAGCCGCGCTGATCCGGCTTCAGGATGAGTCCGGATTATGGCCGACGGTTCTGGACGATCCGTCCTCTTATTTGGAAACCTCCTGCACAGCCGCATTCGGCTATGGCATTTTGAAGGGAGTCCGCAAAGGATATTTGGATTCGTCCTGCTTGTCCAGCGGCATACGGGCGCTCGAAGCGGTAATGGGACAGATTGACGCTAACGGTGTCGTCGGGCAGGTCTCGTATGGAACTCCTGTCGGCAACGACGTGCAATTTTACAAGGATATTCCGATCAGTCCTATGACTTATGGACAGGCGCTTTCGCTGCTCATTCTGATGGAAGGCTTGAAGCTATCCTGATACAAAATGATTCATAAAATAGGGAAGGGGCATATCAGCATGATTACGCTAACCGGCTTTGCCGATGAAATTTCCGCAGATCTGAAAGAACAACTGGATTGCCTTCAATCCGAAGGAATCCGTTATCTCGAATTTCGCGGGGTATGGAATAAAAACGTCCTCGATTTGACGGACGAGGAATTGGCTCAAGTGAAGGAAATGCTGGATGAACGGGGAGTACAAATTTCCGCTATCGGCTCCCCGATCGGCAAAATTAAAATTACCGATCCTTTCGAGCCGCACATCGAGAAGTTTCATCGGGCGGTGCAGATCGCCAAGTATTTTGGCACACGCTATATCCGAATCTTCTCCTTCTTTATACCGGAGAACGAAGACCCATCCGTGTACCGTGACGAAGTGATGAGGAGACTGAAGGAATTGGTCAAAATAGCCGAGGAAGCGGACGTTATTCTGCTTCACGAGAATGAGAAGGAAATTTACGGCGACAACACGGAAAGATGTCTGGATATTCTCACGACCTGCAGCTCCAGTCATTTGCGCGCCGCTTTCGATCCGGCCAATTTCGTGCAATGCGGTGTCAAGCCTTTCGATCAAGCTTACGCTCCGCTTAGGCCTCATGTGGAATATGTTCACATTAAAGATGCGCTTTTTGCCGACGGCTCGGTAACTGTGGCCGGACAAGGGGATGGCCAGGTTCCTGAGGTGCTGGCGGCTTTGAAGGAATCGGGATATACGGGCTTCATGTCGCTGGAGCCTCATCTGCAGGCAGCGGGAACGTTCCAGGGCTTTAGCGGCCCGGATTTGTTCAAGGAAGCTACCGGCGGACTGAAGAAGCTGCTTTCCGATTTGAACTGGTCCTGGAATTAACGAAAATTTGCTGGTTTTACGGCATTGTTAACGTTTGCAATCGCTGAGATCGATCCGGTCGCCCCGCCATGCATTGCAAAGCATGATGAAGCAGCTCGCGTTAAGAAAATTTCTTAATGACTCGCTGTGCTATTGGTTGGGGAACTGCGGCATAAGCATGTAACGGCTTCCTTATGGGGGCCGTTTTGTCATTCCACCAGTCCCATAGCCATATAATCATGCTGGTTGACCACCCCGTCGACCGGAAGGCCATGCGCCTTTTCATAGGCCTTCATAGCCTGTTCCGTAGAGGCCCGGAATTTGCCGTCGCAAGGCCCCTCATAATAGCCTGCACTGCGAAGCCGGCTCTGAATGAGCTGCACATCGGCTCCGCTATCGCCTCTGGCAAGATCCCGCGGGTTGCGGTGAGGTTCACCGAGCGCATGCCCAAGGATGGAGACGGTAGTTCCCACCTTCACCCATTCAAACAGCTCCTCCACCTGGTGGTTTCTCATGCGAATGCAGCCGTGGCTGGCATCCTGTCCAATGGAGGAAGGCCGATTCGTTCCATGGATTCCATAAATGCCCCAAGGCACGTTCAGACCGATCCAGCGGGTGCCGAAGCCCGAGCCCCAATGGGTATATTTGTTAATGACCTTCCAGTCTCCAGCTTGTGTAGGAGTCTGAGGTTTCCCCAGAGCGATCTTGTATTTTTTGTACAGCTTGCCGTCAATCATAACTCTTAATTCGTTACGCAAAGGCAGAATTTCAATCGTTACCTCGCCCGGCGGGTGAGGACTTGGTTTTCCCCCTTGAGCATCGTTCTGAACGATAGCTTGTTCCATGGATCCAATAACTGTCGAGCCCATCCATTCCAGGGAAGAGCAATTCTCCAAGGATTGAGCAGATTCCCGGACTATCCCCCGTTCCCTATCCGGATGCATCCAAACCAAAGCTGTTTTCCGCTCCAAGGGGCCGTCAACATCAGGCAATGACATAGAGGAAAAGGAGAAGGTTTCACACAGCAAGCCGGCGGCTAGAAGCAGCATAATCGGGTTCATGATTCACCTCTGACGACCGTCAAGAATGAACGGATGATTCCATTTTATTAAAGGGAAGCAGTTCGGAGACGGTAACAAAGCGGAAGCCCCGCTGCTTGAGTTCGGGCAGGATTTGCTTTAGAGCCTCAACGGTCTGCGGATTTTTCTCCACATGGTCGTGAAACAGTACGATGTCACCATTCCTTGCATTATCGAGTACTTTACGGACGATTTTATCTACCCCAGGAGAACGCCAATCCTTCGTATCCTGATGCCATGACCAGAGTACGGTTAAATAGCCTGCTTCCTTTGAGGCCTCCACTATATTCTCACTATAAAATCCGCCAGGAGGCCGAAATAATCTCGGTTTGTGCCGGGTGAGCGAAGTGATTAGCTGCTCATTTTTCAAGATTTCCTGACGAATCTGTTCGATCGGGGTGCTCTGTTTGAAATACGGGTGATTATAAGTATGGTTGGCCAATTCATGTCCCTCATTCGCTTCCCTGCGGACAAGATCCGGGTACTTCTCCATGCGTTTGCCTACCACGAAAAAGGTCGCCTTGGCGTCATATTGCTTGAGCAAGTCGAGAATTTGCGGGGTTTGTGCCGCATTCGGGCCGTCATCGAAGGTGAGGGCGATGACTTTCTCATCGGTATTGATCTCCCATACGATCTCCCCCCGGGCTTCATAGTATTCCCGGCCTTTATCGTTGCTTCCGCCTTGCTTCTGAGCTGTAACGAACGAAGGGAAAGGAAAGGCGGCCAACACCATGGCGAGCGGCATCAATAGGAGAATTTTTCTAAATATAATGGATCGCATAGCTTCCTCCGGTAGTCTTTAATCTGTTCACAGGTTGTCCAGCCCTTCTCCATTCCATTCCGGGCATGGCTGGGTATGAAGCATAGTATTACCAAGTCCGCTTCCGATAATTTATCCGGCAGAATGTTCATATTAAAAAGCAAATATTATGGCATGGTCATATGAGATCAATGCCCCTTAAAGGTGATACGCAATGAGAATCAGATCTTGGATAGGGTTGCTTCTAATAGCCGTAATATGCACCGGATTGGAGCCGCCAGCTGCTGCCCGGGGACGCCCGGCAGATTCGGCCTTCCTAACGGTCAAGAGCTCTCCCTCCGCTTCATACGAAACGACTGGGGAACTGCCCTTCAAAGGGTTAAAGAAAGCCATTGCCGAAGCCGATCGTGTCCATGCAGGAGCTCTGCCTTATACGGACCGTTATCTGACTATAAGAAGCGGGGGGCAATCTTCGGTGTGGCAGGTAGGGAGAGACGGGAGGTTGTATAATGCGGAATCCGGGGAACGGCTGCAGTTGGCCGGAGAATGGACAGATAAGTTAAAGCAGTATGCCGACGAAATGAGCAGGAAGCATTACGGGGAGCTTGTAGACTGGACGGAGGCCCGTCAAGCGATTTCCGTTAAAAGCACAGTGACGTTGATCGATTTGGAGACAGGTCTGTCGTTCCGGGCACAGCGCAGAGCGGGGCGGCATCATGCCGATGCGCAGCCGGTTACGAAGGAAGATACGAAGGTGATGAAGCAAATTTATAATGATAAATGGAGCTGGAAAAGAAGGGCGGTTCTGATTCGCCATGGAGACAGGCTGTACGCGGCCTCTATGCATGGAATGCCGCATGGGGGAGACGGGATTCCGGATAACGGCTTCTCCGGGCATTTTTGCATTCATTTTCGGAACAGTACCACCCACGGCTCCAAAGCTAGAGACCCTGAGCATCAATTAATGGTTCATAAAGCCTCGGGCCGCCTGGAAGAGTATGTGCGAAGCCTGGGCCCGCAGGAGTTAGCAGATGCCTTCATCGCGGCCGTCCACCTCCAGCAGCATCACATGCTCGGATTATTTTTCAAATCTTCCCGTTCCCCGGAATATGTCCGTCTTATGGAAGAGGTACGTCCGCTGATCTCACTCCGTCCGATCCAACAAAAAAAGGAGATCAGTCAGGAAGCAACGGGATGGGCCGCGGAAATTCCGGCAGAGGTACAAATCGAGAGAGCAGGGCGGAAAGCGGTCCGGCACAAGCTGCTCTTTAGAATGCATAGGGATGCCGCTGGAAGCTGGGTTTTAGCCGGGGTGGAAGGACTTGCGAACGGCAAGCCATAGGAAATCCAACGAATAGGAGAGTGATCCTGGTGAAGCGATGGCTGTTCATATTCATATTACAGGCAATTTGGCTACCGCCTCTGATCCTTGGACCCGGCATAGCTTACGCCAAGCCCGATAAGATGAGGCCCAACATGAGCTCGGCGGCCGTGGTCATTGACGATTTTGGCAATAACATGAAGGGAACCGACGAAATGATCAATCTTCCTTTCAAAATAACCGTAGCGGTCATGCCTTTCTTGCCCTCGACCAAGCAGGATGCGGAGAAGGCATATAAGGCCGGGCATGATGTCATCGTCCATCTTCCGATGGAGCCCCTATCGGGGAAGAAGAGCTGGCTCGGCCCGGGGGCCATCACGACCGATCTGCCGGATGAGGAAATTCGCCGCAGAGTCCATGCCGCCATCGATGATGTTCCACATGCCATCGGCTTGAACAATCATATGGGCTCCAAAGCGACATCGGACCCGAGAGTAATGAAGGCTGTTCTGGAAGCATGCAGGGAAAGGGGACTCTTCTTCATCGACAGCCATACCCATTACCGCAGCGTTATTGCCCAAGTGGCCGAAGAGGTTGGGATCCCTTGCCTGGTGAATCATCTATTTCTGGATGACGTTAAGTCCAAGAAGCATATGACCAGGCAGTTATCTTATATGAAGGAGCATCTGGATGACCATACGCCTTGTATAGCAATAGGCCATGTGGGAGCCGGAGGCAAGCTGATGGCAGAGGTTCTGGCGGAAGTTATTCCCGGTATGAACAAGAAATTTAACTTTGTCGGAGTATCCGATCTGTTGGCCGAAATGTACCCTATGGTTTCCGATCGTTAACTAAAGCTCCCCGCAGCGGCAGGGGAGCTTTAGTGCTGAATCAGGCCAGGGGGCAGGTTGACTTCCGGATGTTTAAAGTGCCTGGCAGGACAATTTCCTGAGCCTGCATCCCGGCGGGCTCCTTGACCTGCTGGAACAGCAGCTCCACCGCCATGCCGCCCATTATTTTGGCCGGTTGGATTATGGAGGTGAAATAATCGACGTATTCTGCCGGCAGAGGGGAATACACGTCGTCGAAAGTAACCAGATTAATATCCTCTGGAATTTGTAAACGGTACTCGCTAATCACTCGGACAGCGGTTAACAAATCCGCCGCCTGGGCAATGAAGACAGCCGTCGGCCTGTTCTCCTGAACCAGGAGCTTTCGCATGGCCTGCTCCATCGTTACTCCGTCTCTGTCGAGATCGATCAGCCGCTCCGGACCGGCCTCTATTCCTCTTTCCAGCAGGGCAATCTGGAAACCGCGGATCCGGTCCTTATAGGTAGAGAAACGCGACGGCGTCACCATGGCGATATTGGAATGCCCGAGGGAAAACAAGTAATTCGTCAGATTCATCGCCCCGGACAGATTATCGCCGCGAACCAGGTGCAGATGTTCTCCTTCCACCCTCTGGTCCACCAATACGCAAGGGATTCCGCTCTGCTTAAGCTGAAGAAGGTGATCGCTCGATTCGTTCTTGCTCAGCAGGATGATCCCCTCGACATCGCGGGCCATCATTTGGCTGACCACCGCTTTTTCTTTATTCGGGCCGCTGGAGTTTCCAACAAGAACCATGTAATCCTTCTCGAAGGCTTTCTCCTCCACTCCCAACAGAATATCCATTCCGAAGGAATTGGCCGCAATGCTGCTCGTAAGAGGCAGCACCAATCCGATCATCATCGTCCCTTCATGGGACCGTTTCATCTCATTGGCGTTCAGATTCAGCTTTCGCATCGCTTCCCAAACGCTTTGTCTGGCGGCAGCGGAGACATTCTCATGATTATTGATGACCCGGGAAACCGTTGCTTTCGATACACGGGCCAAATCCGCAACTTCTTGAAGCTTCGACATTGCCGGTCTCCTCTCTGAAACGTTGCAATTTGATTCTAATCATAACTTAGGATTGTTTTTATTGTCAAAAGGTTGTACGGCAAAAAGGTGCAGCAATATTTAGGGAAACGAGGACCGGCTAAAATTTGCTTGATAGTTCCGGACAGACCTCTTACAATAGTGAATATGAAACGTTTCTGAAACATAACATAAACGTGAATTAGCAATAATTGTCTTTAATGAGAAGGAGGAAACCACTTTGACAAAACATTCAGAGGAACCAAAGCGGCACAGACACCTGATGAGCATGCGCAAGCCTGCCCTGAAATGGCTGGATGCCTTGCCGAGCGGAAATGGAACAATGGGAGCCATGGTATATGGAAGCATTCAGGAAGAAACGATCCTGTTAAATCATGAAGAGCTGTGGGAAGGAAGCCGTACGAAGCCGCTGCCCGATCTGTCCCGGCATTTGCCCGAAGTCAGAAGATTGCTGGCCGAAGGGAGGTACAGGGAAGCCAATAGATTGTATCCGGATAAGCTTAGAGAAGCGGATTATATCGTACAGACGGCCCGGTTTCACCCCGGGTTCGATCTCAAGCTGTGGACGGAGACGCATTATGCGTTCCGCGAATACGTTCGCGAGCTGGACATGGAGACAGGTCAGGTTTCTGTCCGTTGGTTGGATGGTCCCATCCGGTATGAACGCCGCCTGTTTGTTTCACGAAGCGATGATATGATCGCCCTCGTCATCCGAGCAGATCAGAAGGAAGCAATTTCGGTAGAGATGCGGCTTGAGCCTCATGATTTGAAGGATGCGGTGGATAAGGCCGGACGTCCGCTGGAACTTCCCTTTTCCTTTGAAAGCGCTGTCCAGGAAGAGTTCCTGATGATTACCGGGAAACGGCTGCGGGAAGGAACGGAATTCGGAGCCTTGGCCCGAATCGCTGCCGTTGGAGGAAGCCGCACGATCCGCGGCGATAAGCTCGAAATCACGGGGGCGGACGAGGTTCTGCTGCTGATCCGGCTATTCCCGAACGGGGACAGCCGTGCGGAGATGCCGAATCTGAAAGAGAAGCTGCTATCCCTGCCGCCTGACTACGACATGCTGTTCGAACGGCATCAGTCCGAGCATAGGGAGCTTTTCTTACGGGCAGAGCTTGATTTGGGAGCCTCGGAATCCGAAAGAGCAGGGGTGAACGAACAGATGCTGCTCGACGCTTACGCTGGAGAGGCCTCACCGGCATTTATGGAACGCATGTTTGATTACGGGCGCTACCTGCTTATGTCCAGCTCGCGGCCTGGGGGGCTTCCTGCCAATCTGCAAGGAGTTTGGAACGGTTCCTATGCTCCTCCCTGGTCCAGCGCTTTTTTCAACAACGAAAATATCCAAATGAATTATTGGCAGGCCATGCCCGGGAATATGCCGGAAACGATGCTGCCTTTTTTCGACTTCTTCGAATCGCTGGTTCCCGATATGAGGAAGAATGCGCAAGCTTTCTACGGCTGCCGCGGGATTCTTGCCCCGCTATTTGCCTCGCCAGACTCAGGCTTGAAGAAAAATTTGCAGCCCCACGTCGTTTACTGGACAGCCGGAGCGGGCTGGCTCGCCCAGCACTTTTACGATTATTGGCTGTTTACCGGAGACCGGGAATTTTTGCGGAACCGGGCGCTTCCTTTCATGAAGGAGTGCGCCTTATTCTATGAAGATTTCTTCTATGAAGGGGAGAACGGGTACTACATTTCATCCCCTTCGAATTCCCCGGAAAACTGGGCGGACGGGTCATTTGACGGGGCTCGGGAAATATCGGTTTGTGTCAACGCGACGATGGATTTCGCCGTGGCCAAGGAAGTGCTGAGCCATCTGTGCGAGGCTTGTGCCGAGCTAGGGATAGAGCCGGAGAATGTGGAGAAATGGGAGGCTATGCTTAACAAAATTCCTCCTTATGAAATAAACGAAGACGGTGCGATCCGGGAATGGATGCATCCGGATTTGAAGGATAATTACCACCATAGGCATCAATCACATATTTATCCGCTCTTTCCCGGTCTGGAGGTTACGGAGGAGACGCATCCGGAATGGTTCGAAGCCTGCCGTGTCGCCGTGGAGAAAAGATTGGTCATCGGCTTAAAGGAGCAGACGGGCTGGTCTCTGTCCCATATGGCCAACATTTACGCGAGGCTGGGAGAGGGAGACCGGGCGCTGGAATGTCTGGAAATTTCAGGCCGATCCTGTGTTGGAGACAATTTCCTTACTTATCACAACGATTGGCGGAGTCAGGGGATCACGATGAAGTCGATGTGGGGCTTCAGCGCTCCCTACCAAATCGATGCCAACCTCGGCTGGACCGCGGCGATGCTGGAGATGCTGCTGTTCTCCGCCCCGGGAATCATCAAGGTGCTGCCTGCTCTTCCCGGACGCTGGAAGCAAGGCAGCATACGGGGGATACAGGCGAGAGGCGGAGTGGAGGTCGCGATACGGTGGGATATGGAGGCCGCCCGTGCGGGGGTTCGGCTTCGGTCAAGCAGGGATCAATGGCTGACGGTCAAATTCCCGCGGGCCATAAGGCAGCTTGATTGTACCGGCGAGTGCAGGGATTCCTCCTATGGTCTACTCTACCGGGAAGTATTTGTTCAAAGAGGCCAGGAGCTGAAAATGGAGATAGAGTTCGACTCTTGAGCAGAAGAAAAGTCCGTTGCATGACAGACATTGGGTTGTCGTAATGATGAATCGGCTCACGCAAGTCATAAGCCCGTTTTCGGATAAAGGAGCGAGTGAAGGATGTTCTTCAGAATAGAACAGTTGAGCAAGCAAGTGGAGGAATTGGCGGAGTATCGTTACCGGGAGCAGAGGCGCCTTTCTCCTCTGCGCCTCAAGCCCGATCCTTCAGGAGAGGCGGCCGCATACCCGACAGAGGAAGGAGATTGGACCGAGGTGCGGATAGGGGACCGCTGGAAAGGGCAGGATGCCTATTTCTGGCTTGCGGCCGATACAGTCATCCCGCTGGAATGGAAGGACAGGAAGGTGGTCGGCAGATTTTGCTTCGGCAGCGGGGGAGGAGGAAATAATAGAGGCTTTGAAGCTCTGCTCTTTCTTAACGGACGGCTTTATCAGGGGGTGGACACGAACCACCAAGAGGTCTTTCTTCCGTCTGACTGTGCGGGCTCTCAGGTGTCGCTGAGGTTCAGGCTGTGGACGGGTCTCAACGGCTACGGCGCAAGGAGGCCGGTTGAGCATCAATTGATGCAAGCGGATTTGGCCTGGCTCGATCCGGCGGCCGACGATTTCTATTATACAAGCAGGGCGGTGATCGAAACCGTCCAGGTGCTGCCGGAGCATCAGCCGGAGAGGCATGAACTGCTGTCTGTGCTTCACCGGTCCTTCCTGCTCGTCGATTGGTCGCGCCCCGGCTCCCGGGCTTTCTACGATTCTATAGAAAGCGCTCTGCAGCGGTTGAAAGCCGGATTAGCCAAGCTTCCCAAGCATCATGCGGTAACGGTTCATTGCGTGGGACACACCCACATTGATGTAGCCTGGCTGTGGCGACTGAGGCATACGCGCGAGAAGAGCGCCCGCTCCTTCGCCACCGTTCTGCGTCTCATGGAGCTATACCCCGAATATGTCTTCATGCAGACACAACCGCAGCTTTACGACTATTTAAAGCAGGATTATCCCGAGCTGTACCGGGAAATCCGGGCCCGCATCGAGGAAGGGCGCTGGGAGCCCGGCGGGGCTATGTGGCTCGAGGCGGATTGCAATCTGCCTTCCGGGGAATCGCTGGTCCGCCAGCTTCTGGCGGGAACCCGGTTTATGAAGAGAGAGTTCGGCATCGAATGCAAATATTTGTGGCTGCCGGATGTGTTCGGCTACAGTTGGGCTTTGCCGCAAATTATGAAAAAAGCGGGCATCGAAGTTTTTATGACGACCAAAATAAGCTGGAACCAATACAACCGGATGCCGCATGATACATTCTATTGGCGCGGAATCGACGGAACCGACATCCTGACCCATTTTGTTACGACACCGGACCCCGGCGGGGGAGTAGGTGCCTTCTATTATACGTACAACGGAGGGGTAACTCCCTTCTCGGTAACCGGCATCTGGGAAGGATATCGGGATAAGGAAATCAACCGGGAGCTTCTGCTTTGTTACGGTTATGGAGACGGCGGAGGCGGGGTGAACCGGGAGATGCTGGAGATGAGGCGGCGTCTGGCCGAGCTTCCGGGAATTCCGCACGTAACGACCGGCCGGGCGGATGAATATTTTACCCGATTGCAGGAGCGGGTGGGTGCCTCGGAGGAATACGTGCATATCTGGGACGGAGAGCTGTATTTGGAGATGCACAGAGGAACCTATACGAGCCAAGCCTATAATAAGCGGATGAATCGGAAGCTCGAGCTTCTGTATCGGGAAGCCGAGTGGATGGGGGTGGCTGCCGGCCTGCTCGGCAAGGATTGGTCGCACTATCGCCAGGCCGAGCTGGAGGACGGCTGGAAGATCATACTGCGGAACCAGTTTCATGATATCATTCCCGGTTCATCGATTACGGAGGTTTATGAAGACAGCCGCAGGGAGTATGACGAAGCCTGGCGGACAGGGCAGCAAGTGTGGAGGAAGGCGGCTGAAGCCATCGTGGACTTGGTACCCAGCGGCCAGGTGGCCGTAACGGTGTTTAATTCCGCCCCTTGGACACGGTCTGAGCCGGTGGAGATCGAATTAGGGGAGACGGCCGGGCACGGTGTCTGGCGGGATGCCGGCGGAAGCAGGCTGGAAGCCCAGTATGACGGCAGGAAGTGGTGGGTCCGGGCGAAGAACGTTCCTTCCATGGGATGGACGACATTGTATTTTGACGGCCATTCGGCACCGGAACCGGCTTCGGAAGACAACGATGCTTTCTCCGTTACGGAAGGGGGGATTACAACCCCTTATTACGAGATCACATGGAATGAGAGCGGGCAGTTAACCCGCATCTATGATAAAGAGGCCGAACGCGAGGTGCTGCAGGAAGGCCGGCGGGGTAACGTGCTGCAGGTATTTGAGGATAAACCGAAAAGCCGCCACGAAGCCTGGGATATCGATATTTTCTATCAGGAAAAAATGAGAGAAGTCAACGAGCTTGCCGCAGTATCTTACCCCGACCTCGGTCCCTTAAGAGCGGTAATTCGCCGGGAATGGACCTACATGGACTCGAAAATAGTGCAGAATATGATCGTGTACAAATACAGCCGGCGCATTGATTTCGAGACGGAGGTCGATTGGCGCGAGCAAAGACGGCTGCTCAAGGCGGCGTTCCCGGTCGAGGTCCGGGCGACGGAGGCGACCTATGATATCCAATTCGGAAACGTGAAGAGGCCCACGCATTGGAACACCAGTTGGGATTATGCGAAATTCGAATCGGTAGGCCATCAATGGGCCGATTTGTCCGAGAGGGGCTATGGAGTCAGCCTGATGAACGATTGCAAGTACGGATATGACATTAAAGGCCAGGTTCTTCGCCTATCGTTAATCAAATCGGCGATGGCCCCGGACCCGGCTGCCGACCAAGGGCGGCATTCGTTTACTTATTCGCTGCTCCCACATCCCGGGGATTGGTTTGCAGGGGGAACAGTGCAGGAGGCGTGGGCGTTGAATCAGCCGCTTACATATACCAGGGGCCGGTCCGTGACCCCGAGCTTTGCCCTGTTTGCACTTTCTTCCGATCATGTGATGATAGATGCCGTCAAGAAAGCCGAGGACAGCCAACTGGTCGTGCTGCGCTTTCATGAATATGGAGGCAAGCGCGGGGAGGTGGACATCGAGTGCGGATTCCCGGTCGATTGGTGGCAGGAGTGCAATCTGCTGGAGAAGCCGGAGGGCGAACGCTTCTTGAACCGCCCCATCCGGACAACAATCCGGCCTTATGAAATCAAGACGCTGCTGATTTGCTGCAGATTATAGAGATAGCTATCGTGGGGATTCAGACAGACAGCCGGTTTCCCGAGCGAGTGCTTGTTCTATTAGAGTCGATAAAACCTGCTTCTTCAGGAGGGGAAGGATATGAAGAGAAAAGGATACAGACGCCTGTTATTCTCCTACCTGCCTATCTTTTTCTTTACCACTACGGCCATCATATTTCTTTCCGTGCTGTCCGCAAGCGAGCTTTCCAAGAAGGAGGCCATTCACGCCAACGAAGTCTTTGCGGAGCATGTCATGCAGATGATCGATCACACGATGCGGTCGATAGAGCAGCAAATCATCAAGGAAGTCCAGACGAACGACAAGCTGGCCCGGTTCTATGCCGAAAATTATAACGGGGCTTCGGCTATGACTCTTTATGAAATCTCAAATCTGCTGAGAGAATGGATAGTCAATGTCCCGATGATCGATTCGGTCTATTTGGTCCGTTCCTCCGACCTGACGATTTTGAGCAACCATTTCATGACTTCGGTGAAGGAGTTCGAAGACCGCGATTTTATTATGGAAGCGTTGAACCAGCACACCGCTAGGACTTACCGGTGGACGGATATAAGAAGCTACAAAGTGTTTGAAAATCAGCCGCGTCCCATCAAGGTGGTCACCCTCGTCAAACAAGTCCCTCTTCTGAGCGGTGAACAGGGCATTATTGCGGTCAATGTACAAACCTCCGCCATTGAAAATATGATGGAGGACTTGGCCGCCTCCAGCGTGAACTTTATCCGGCTGCTGGACCGGCAGGGGCATCCTATTCTGGGCCACGAGACGAAAGGGAAAGTATTGACCAGCAAGGAATCGGGCTATACCGGCTGGAAAATCGAGAGCGGCCTGGTCGGCGGCCGCTTGCCGGTCTTCATTTTTTCCTACTCATCCCAGGGCTTTGCCCTGAATCTGCTGCTGATCGGCATCGGATTAGCCTGGATGCTTGTAGTGACCCGCCGCAATTACCGGCCGATTGAAGCCATTGTGGCCCGGATCGATGCCTATGCTGCACAGAAAACAGGGCCACTCGCAGGCCAGGACGAATACCGGTTTATAGAAACGGCCCTGGATGATCTGGTGGAAAGATCGATTAATTATCAGAAGCAGAGGGAGAACGATCTGATCTATCGCAAAAGAATATTTTTCAAGGAACTGGTCGAGGGAGCCTCCCTCATAACACCGGAGCAATTCCAGGCGGAGATGCGGCTGCTGGGCTTTGAAGGCCATATCGGACAGATAGCGCTGGCGGCGGTGGAGCTCGACAAATATGCGGAGTTCAGTGACCGCTACGGCCAGAGGGACCAGTATTTGCTCAAATTCGCTCTCAGCAGCGTCATTGCGGAATTGTTCCAGAAGGACGGGATAACGGTTTGGATGGAATGGACCACGGCTTCGCAATTAAGCGTGATGGTCCATCTTCCGGATACGGCAGACGACATACGTTTCGCCGAACAAATATTCGAGAACGTGCTTCAATGGGTGAATGAGCATCTGGCTTTCACGGTCACCATAGGGCTCTCCTCCCTAACGGGAAAGATCGATGACGTTCCCGGTCTGCACGAAGAAGCTTTGGAGTCTTTGAAGTACAAGCCTGTTCTTGGCGGAAACCGGATTATCCGCATGGAAGCTGTAAAAATATGCCCGCAAGGGGAAATTTACAAGCATCTGAATTTACTGCGCTCTGTGGGCCGGAAGTACCGGCTGGGTGATGCGGAATGGGAGCCGGAATTGAAGCAAATGTTCCGTGAATGCGCCGACGGTCTTCTCACCCGCGACAATCTGTCGGCTATTCTCCACAATATGATTTATCATCTGCAGCGGGAAATGATGGAGCAGCCTCCGGAAATTCAGAAAATATGGAATGACGAAACTCTCCCCCTGCTGAACCGGGCCGTCGAGCGGATGGATACACTTGAGGAATTGGAGCGGGACCTGCTGTCCATTCTTAAGACGGCGGCAGGCCGGATGGAGCAATGGAGGGAATCCCGGAATCATGACAACCTGATGCTGCGGATCAAAGCATTCACCCATGAGCATTACTCCAACCCGGATCTGTGTCTTACTTATTTGGGCTGCCAATTTGACCTGAACGCCAAATATATCAGTCAGATGTTCAAGGATAAGCTCGGCATCAATTTCCTTGATTATTTGTCGGCGGTACGGATCGGCCATGCGGAGAAGCTGCTTACGGAAACCGACAAGCCGATTCAGGAAATCGGAGCCCTCGTCGGCTACACCAACGCGAGGTCTTTCCTGCGTGTGTTCAAGAAGGTAACGGGAGTGACGCCGGGGGAATATCGCAAGAAATAATGCCGTCAGGGAAAAATGACCCTTGAAGAAATATGACATATGGACTTCCGAACTAGGGGAAACAACAGCTTTCTGGAAATTTGTAACGCCACAGAATATTGACAATTGTCTGTGGAGGTAGATTCAGTTACATTGGATTTCAATCTTATGGAAGGAGAGGTGAGGCGGTGGAGCAGCCGTTAAACAGCCCGAACATACCTGCAGTGAATCGGAAATTATCTCTGGATCGCAAAAGAAGATTCAAGCAAAACCTTCCTTTGCTCATCATGTTTATTCCCGTCATCGCTTTTTATCTCATTTTTAAGTATGCGCCCATGGTTGGCGTGATCATCGCGTTCAAAAACTATAATTTTGCCGATGGGATTTTCGGGAGTCCGTGGGTCGGCATGAAAAATTTCCAGCTGTTGTTCAGCAACCCGAATTCACTGCTCATTATTCGTAATACGCTGATGCTGAGCCTGTTGAGTTTGTTTATCGGGTTTCCGTTTCCGATCATGCTCGCGATTTTGCTGAACGAGGTCAGGAGAATGTGGTTTAAGAAGGCGGTGCAGACCCTAGTCTTTCTCCCTCATTTTTTGTCGTGGGTCATTGTCGGGGGCATGGTGGTAACGATTTTCTCCCAGCAATCCGGGGTCATTAACCATCTTCTGGAGCAGTGGATAGGGTCCACCTACGCCTTCCTGTACAACGAGTTCTCCTGGATATCGATCTATGTCGGGTCGGGCATTTGGAAGGAAGCCGGATTCAGCGCCATTATCTATATGTCGGCCTTGTCTACGATCGACCCCAGCCTATACGAAGCGGCAAGCATAGACGGGGCCAGCAAATGGAAGAAAATATGGCATATCTCGCTTCCGGGAATTACCCCGGTCATTGTCCTCATGCTCATTCTTTCCATGGGAAGAGTGATGGAGGTCGGCTTCGATCAGGTCTATACCTTGCAAAACTCGGTGGTGGCCAACGTTTCTGAAGTCATCAGCACCTATATCTACAGCTTCGGCTTGCAGAGGGGGCAGTTCAGCCTGACGAGCGCCATGGGCTTGTTCGAATCGGTCGTTGGCTTTGTTCTCGTTGTACTGGCCAACACGATTGCCCGCAGGTTCGATCGCGGACTTTGGTAGGCCGCAGTTAATCCGAAATTCTTATATTTCAGGAGGGTCCGATGGGAAGAACGTCAGGTGAAAAATGGTTTATAGGAGCGGTCGCCGTACTATTGTTCATTGCCGGCGCCAGTTGCCTGCTCCCCTTGCTGCATGTTGCATCCGTATCGCTCAGCGATCCCCATTATGTCCGGTCAGGGGCGGTGACTCTATGGCCGCGCGGCTGGACGCTGGAATCCTACTCTTTGCTGTTTAAAGGGTCCAAAATTGTTAGCGCTTTAAAAAATAGTGTTATCCTCACCGTCGTCGGAGTTTTGCTGAGCATGCTCTTTACGACGCTGGCCGCCTATCCGTTGTCCCGCAACTATTTTTATTTCCGCCGTTTTTTTACTCTGGCCATCGTGTTCACCATGCTGTTCAGCGGCGGCTTAATTCCCACCTATCTGGTCATCAAGCAGTTGGGCCTGATCAATACATACGGGGCTCTGTGGCTTCCCGGACTCATAAGCACCTTCAATATGCTGATCATGCGCACGTATTTCGACGGAATTCCGGAAGAATTGGACGATGCCGCGCGGATGGACGGCTGTGGGGAGTGGCGTTATTTGATTCAGGTAGTGCTGCCGCTGTCGCTCCCGGTCATTGCGACGCTGTCCGTTTTCTATGCGGTCGGCTATTGGAACGCCTTCTTCTCGGTCCTGATCTATATCAACGATACGAGCAAATACAATTTAACCGTGCTGGTACAGCAGATGATCCAGAGCCAATCTTTAATGCAGGAGCTTAACGCAAGCGACATGCAAACCTTCATTACGCCCGAGGGAATCAAAACCGCAGGAATCGTGGTCATGGTTCTCCCGCTGCTGGCCGTCTATCCGTTCCTCCAGAAATACTTCGTCAAAGGCGTCATGATAGGAGCGGTCAAAGGGTAGCCGGATGCATGGGCGGGTAGGGAAAATGCAGAATGAACGGGCAAGATTGGATTCGCAACAGGGCCGGTGCCATGGCGAGTTTTCAAACAAATGTAACCTGTATGGCGGCAACGTTTCAGAGGGCGGATGTTACACGACTGAAGGTTACACGACCGCAGGCGTGGGAAGTGCACGGACGTGGCTGCAGCGCCTATTTATTTCAAAAAAGCGAGGGGTAGATATGATGCAAAGAAGAAGATCCAAATGGATGACCGCCGGAATGCTGCCGGCATTGGCAATGACGGTAGTGATGTCGGGCTGCTCAGGCGGAGGCTCTCAGCAGCAGGGTCAAGAGCCGGGATCGAAGAAGAAAGAGAACATAACGGTTTCGGTTTATGATCGCGGTCTGGTTCCCGAGAGTGAAGGAACGATTGAGAAGAACCGCTGGACGGAGTGGATTAACGAGAACGGACCGGCCAACGTCAAGTTCGTCGCCATTCCCCGCAACGATGCTACCGCGAAGCTGACGACCTTGTTCGCTTCCGGGAGCGCACCTGATTTGATCTTTGAGTACTCCAACACTCTGCGGGATCAGCTTTATTCACAAAAGCAGCTGCTAAGCGTTGACGATTTAATTGAAAAGCACAGCACAACTTATAAGAAGCTGCTTGAGGAATATCCGCTGCTGAAATCGGTCGCCACCATGCCGGATGGAAAAATGTACTCCTTCGGTAAAATCAACGGACTGCAAACGAATCATGCCCTCTATCTCCGGGCCGATTGGCTTAAGCAGGTCAATAAGGAGGTTCCGAAGACGACCGAAGAGCTCTATGAAGTGTTAAAAGCATTTACGGAGCAGGATCCGGATGGCAACGGAATCCAGGACACTTACGGCACATCACTCGCCTATATCACCAGTCATATCATCAATGCGATGTTCCAGAATGTACGCTGGGTCGTCGAGGACGGACAGCTGGTCCGCGATTGGGAAAGGGCCAAGGCGGCCACCGAGTTCAGGAAACGGCTTTATGATGAAGGCTTGGTTGACAAAGATTTTCTGACCGACAAGGGTGGGCAGAAGGCGCAGCAGGACTGGGTTAACGGAAAAATAGGCATGTGGGGGGGACAGACGAACGGTCCGGCCTGGTTTCAAATTTATGAGTCTTTGAAGAAGAACAATCCGTCGGCTGAAGTTATCGTCATTCCACTGCCGGAGAGCCCATTCGGCCAATTCAGTCCCACCATTCAAAATCCGGTGCAGCTTACTGCAATGATTAACGCCCAGGCCAAAAATCCGGAGGCCGTGATGGAGTATATCGATTTCATCTCATCGGAGTCGGCCGGAAAAACTTTGAAGTACGGATTGGAAGGCACCCATAGCACCCAGGGCTCCAACGGCTGTCAAACCTTCGTGGATAAGGACAAGGCCAAAGAGCTGTCCTACACGGATGATTTCAGAATGCTCTATTCCCCCGTATTGGAAGGCAAGTGCGGGAAATATGAAGAGACGTTGAACCAGGATATTCCGGTGGAGAAAGAGTTTTACGATCTGGTTAAAATGGCTGACGAAGCTTATTTGACCCCGGAAAGACCGATCGCGGACATTACGCATGGAGAGCATATGCCAACACCTCCGGAAGATATTCAGATGATTGTCTCCAGCGTCAACAAGCAGATCGATGATCTGTGGAATAAAGCCATCGTCAGCGGCCCGTCCTATACTGCCGATCAAGCCATGACTGAGGCGAAGACTCTGTGGGACAAGGCGGGAGGCAAGCAAGTCGAAGAATGGTATGCCAAATGGTACAGCGAAAACAAGGATACGGCGCTGCTGCGAGACAAATTGTATGAATTCAAGTGATAAAGCAAGCCCCCCTTGGAATTTGCAGGCGCTGTCGCGAAGTCCCCGGATTTTTCCTCTGCCGGAATGGGAGGATGGGGACATTAAAGCGCTGTTCTATGAGGGAATGCCTTACCAGGGCCGTTCCACCCGTGTCTTCGCTTACTATGCCCTGCCTGAATCGTCTGCGGGGAAGAAGGTGCCCGCCATCGTGCTGGCGCATGGAGGAGGGGGAACGGCTTTTAAAGAATGGGTGCGGCTGTGGAAGGACCGAGGCTATGCCGCCATTGCCATGGATTTGGAGGGCCAGCTCCCTCTGGGGAAGGACAGCCGGGGGTTGAGATCCGGGCATGAATGGGGAGGCCCGCGCAGGCAGGGAATTTTCGCCGATTATGGTGAATCCCAGGAAGATCAATGGATGTACCACGCGGTGGCGGATGTCATTCTTGCCCATTCCTTTATCCGAACCCTGGAACGGGTCGATGCAGAGCGGATAGGGATTAGCGGAATATCGTGGGGAGGGGTCATTGCGAGTATCGCAGCGGGAGTGGATCACCGCCTGGCCTTCTCCATTCCTGTATATGGCTGCGGATATTTATATGAAGCCGACAACCAGTATGGCGACAGCTTCAGGGAGATGCCGCCGGAGGCCGCCGCCATGGTGAAGCGCCTATGGGACCCGTCCTCTTATTTCCGGCAAGTCTCGATTCCTGTGCTATGGGTCAATGGGGGCGAGGATTCTCACTTTCCGCTGCATTTGACCGGCAAATCATATGAGGCCGCTCATAACGGCATCCCCGGGTCCGCGATGTGCATTCATTTTGGCTTGGGTCATTCCCATCACGCAGGGTGGAGTCCGCCGGAAATTTATGCCTTCGCCGATCATGTGGCCCGGGGCGGAAAGCCGCTTGTACAAGTCATTCGTCAAGATTCGGACGGAAAGCAAGCTCAAGCTGAATTCCGCTCCGACATTGCCGTAACCAAGGCGGAGTTGAGGGTATCCCATTCGGATAAGTATAAAGTCGAATGGGAGCCTCGGGAAGCCCGAATCGACAAGGATACCGGCAAAATTAGCGCCGAGCTCCCGGAGCAAGCGGCTGCGTATTTTTTTCAAATCGTGGACGAATGGGGAAGGCTGGTGAGCACTCCCCTTGTGAGTCTTCAATAAAGATAAAGGCGGATAAAGCTTTGCCCTCGAACCCGTGCCGGGACAGGTCAACGGGTGGGCATTTTTAAACTCAAACCAAGATGGAGGATGGAATCGGAATGCAGTACAGACGTTTAGGAGCCAGCGGCTTGAAGATAAGCGAAATTGGCTTGGGCAGTTGGCTGACCTATGGAAATTCAATGGAAGAGAAGCAATCGGAAGCGGTCGTGGACAAGGCTTACGAGCTGGGGATCAATTTTTTCGATACGGCCAACATGTATGGCAGAGGTGCCGCAGAACGAATCATGGGCAAGGCGTTGTCAAAATACCCGCGGCATTCCTACGTCATTGCGACGAAAGTGTTCCATCCGATGGGGGACGGGCCTAACGACAGAGGGCTGTCCCGCAAGCATATTATGGAGCAATGCGAAGCCAGTCTGCGGCGGATGGGTGTCGATTATATCGATTTGTATCAATGTCACGGCTACGATTCGAACACTCCTCTCGAGGAGACGCTGCGGGCGTTGGATGATTTGATCACGCAGGGGAAAATTGTTTACGCCGGGGTAAGCCGCTGGAAGGCGGCCCAACTTGCGGATGCCGTCCACACTGCCGAGAAGTATAACCTGGACCGGATCATCTCCAATCAGCCCCAGTACAGCATGTTCGCGCGGGGTCTGGAGCAAGAGGTGCTGCCCTTGTGCGAACGGCACGGGATCGGGCAGGTCGTCTTCTCTCCGCTGGCTCAAGGGGTGTTGACCGGAAAATACAAGCCGGGCATGGCTCCGCCGGAAGATTCCCGAGCCGCCGATCCGAAATCGAACATGTTCATGCAATCATTCATTCAGGAAGCAAATCTGGTTAAAGTGGAGAAAATGCGGCCGATTGCCGAGAGAAACGGGCTTAGTATGGCTCAGCTTGCTCTGGCTTGGATTCTGAGGCAGGATAATGTGGCCAGCTGTATAATCGGCGCCTCCCGTCCGGAGCAGGTGGAGGATAACGTCAAGGCGGCGGGAGTGAAGCTGCCGGCCGGAGATCTGGAAGAAATCGAAGCCATTTTAAACGGATAATTCGGTTTTTCATCGACGTAGGGCAGTTGACGATAGCCAATCGTGAGCGGCTTCGAGCCGGCAGGCAGGCTGATTTACCGGGAGTGAATTATAGACATTTTATAGTTAAGTCGCTTACTCTCTTTTGCATTATAATGGTCGTAAGTAAGGGGGATCGGTAGAAAATGCAGCCGGAGCCGCCCGCCATCCGATCCTGAAAGGGCTGTCATGGCCTGTCTTGTCAGCTTTGTCGGTCCGAGGCACGAATCCATTATGAGGAAAGAGGGTAAGGACAATGGAAAAGGTTGATTTGGAGAAGCTGGCTTTAAACGGTGGAGCTCCTGCCCGGAGCAAGCCGCTCCCGCCCAATTATCCGGGGGCAGTCGTCATGGGAGAGGAGGAGGCGGTTCACGCCGGTCAGATCATTAGGGCCCAGTCTCCTTTTCGCTTCTATGGGCCCGATGTGCGGAACGCGGTAACGACGCTGGAGAGCATGATGGAGCGGGACTTGAATGTCCCTTATGCCTTGGGGGTAACCTCCTGTACGGCCGCTCTTGTAGTTGCTTTGAAAGCTTTGGGGATAGGATATGGGGATAAGGTCATTGTTCCCGCCGTCACTTTTCTGGCTACGGCCGGAGCCGTAGTATCCGCCAATGCGGTACCGGTTTTTGCCGATGTGGATGAGAGCTTGAATCTTGATCCCGCCGACTTGGAGCGCGTCATGGATGAGGAAGTGAAAGCGATTATCGCGGTCCCCATCCTCGGCGTTCCCTGCGACATGGACCCGATTATGGACTTTGCCCGCAAGCATGGAGTTCCGGTTATCGAGGATGTGGCCCAATCCTGCGGGGTACAGTACAAGGGTCGTTACGCCGGGGCTATCGGCGATGTCGGGGTTTTCAGCTTTCAGATGAATAAAATCATTACCGCCGGCGAAGGTGGAGCGGTGGTCACTCACAGTGCGGAACTATATGAGCGTGCGGCAAGGTATCATGACCAGGGGCTGCTGCGGCCGCAGTTGAAGGAGCGTCACGGGCTGAATCCGGATGAGGAAACCGCGGCGTTCATCGGGCAAAACTACCGGATGAGCGAAATTACCGGAGCCGTTCTGATCGAGCAATGGAAGAAGCTGGACGGAATCGTGGCGACGATGAGGATCCATCACCGGTATTTGAAACAGGCACTGGCTGACAGTGTGCCGGGCATCCGGTTCCGTTCTTCCCCGGATGAGGAGGGTGATATCGGGTCCAATCTCGGGATCATCCTGCCGTCGGCTGAGCAAGCACAGACCTTCATGAAGGCTATGCAGGCGGAAAATATTACTGCCCATACGTTATATGGAAATCTCCCGGTTTACAGGGTTCCGCAAATTTTTCATCAGCGGACCGCAGAGAAGGATAACTTCCCTTTCAATTACCCGTTTCAAAAACCGGTTATCTATACGGAGGACATGTGTCCGCGGGCGGTTGACCTGCTGCCGCGCACCGTCTTCGTACCGCTCAGCCCGGTGCTGGAGCAGAACGATCTGGATGAAATCGTCAGCGGCATAACGAAAGTCTATCGGACCCTGGACTAGACGGCAAGAGCGGGACACCCGCCTTGGAGACAGGGATGAATGCAGTCCGATGACAACGTATATGAAATAGATAAGAAAGCCTGCTTCCCGTTCCGGGCTGCGGGCTTTTTCTCCGGGATTCGAAATCGGTGGTCTGTTCTTTCGCAGAAGGAAGAGGTATTAAGGGGGCTGTGGAAGCTAAAAGAGAGCTGGTGCCGGGGAACGGGATGGAGGCTGAATCAGGTCCGGAACCCGAACCGGAACCCGAAACCCGAACCCCGAACCCCGAACTCGGAAATGGAGCCGCAGCCCTGTTTACCAGATTGACATCGGTGCCGGACAAATGCTACCCTTCAAATAAGTGGACTTACTTGTATTGGACAACAAAATTATAAATACGGAACAACCCACCATTCGTTCACGTATTTGACAGGAGAGATGAAGACGATGTTATTTTCAAAGTTACTGGTAGCTTATGACGGGTCCGAGACTTCGAAGAAAGCTCTGGATAAGGCGATCAGCTACGTCAAGGAAAATCCGGCAGCCCAGATGGAGGTCGTCTACGTCCTGAACATGCAAAGCCTCATTATAGGAGAAGCGATGATTAACATTCCGGTTCACCTCGAGAATGAGATGTACGAGCAGGCGGAATCCGTCGTGAAGGAAGTGAATGAGCGGCTGGCCGAGTTCTCTGGAGCGAAGGCGATTCTCAAGCGCGGTGCGCCGGCCCGTACGATTCTGGAGTATGCGGAGGAAGGCGGCTTTGACGTCATCGTCATCGGAAGCCGCGGGCTTGGCGGACTTCGCGAGTTCATGCTCGGAAGCGTCAGCCATAGCGTAGCCCAGCATGCCGAAATTCCGGTGCTTATTGTGAAATAACAACTGAGATAACAGTTAGCATGAGGTAGGCCCCGAGGAACCGGGGCCTTTTAGTTTGCGGCGTGCCCAGTCAAGCATGCCGCATCAAAAAAGTGAAGCTCCGCTCACGGCATCCTCCGTCTGGTTGCGGATGGGAAACTATGAGCAGCAGAGACATTCCGCAAGGAGGCTGACGGCGCTGGGGGAAGTGGAGGCGATGAACGCCTGACCGGCATTCCAGGAGGCCTGAGCTACCTGGGCCCGGGCATTCTCTGTGGTCAAGCGTTAAGACGGCCGAACAGCTCCGACACTTGCCGGACGGTCCGGCGGATGATGTCGGCCGCCCCTTCCGTCCGGCACAGGGCGGAGGCCTGTCCCGCCCATAGCGACATGCCTTCGGCATCGCCGGCCCTCGCGGCCGCTTGCCGGATATCGCGCGTCAGGGCATTCTGGACGGGGTAGGGCGGTATCCGCGCCTCGCATCGCTCCATGTCCGCGATGAACGAGTTGCGGATGCCGCGCGCGGGCTTGCCCGAGAACGCTCGGGTCAGCGTCGTGCTCTCATCGGTGGACCGCTTAAGCTCCTCCTGGTAGCGGGGGTGAGCCCCGCTCTCCAGAGCGGTCAGGAAAGCGGTCCCCATCTGCACGCCCGACGCGCCGAGAGCGAGCGCAGCGGCTACCCCGCGCCCGTCCATAATGCCGCCGGCGGCGATGATCGGCACGCGGACGCGGTCGGCGATCTGCGGGATGAGCGCCATCGTGCCGACGAGCGCCTGCTCGTGCGGGACGGCGAATGTGCCGCGGTGACCGCCGGCTTCGCTGCCCTGGCCGACGATCAGGTCGATCCCGGCCTGCTCCAGCTGGACGGCCTCGCTCACCGTAGTCGCCGTGCCGATGGTGACGATGCCGCGGCTTCGCAGCCGGTCGATCACATCGCCGGAGGGCTGCCCGAACGTGAAGCTGAACGCCGGCACCCGTTCCTCCAGCACAGTCTTGAGCTGTTCTTCGAACGGTTCACTGTACCGGTCGGGAGCCGGCGGGGCTTCCGGGAGGCCGAGCTTCCGGCGGTACGCACCGAGCGCTTCGTTCATCGCTGCGATGTCCTCGGGCCGCACTTCGTACGGCTCCGGAATGAACAGGTTGACGGCGAACGGCCGGTCCGTCAGCTCGCGGATGCGGCGAATGGCTTCGCGGATTTGCTCCGCCGTCATGTAGCCGGCGCCCAGCGAGCCGAGTCCGCCGGCATTGGAGACGGCGGCGACGAGCTCCGGCGTCGTGCCGCCTCCGGCCATCCCGGCCTGGATGATCGGGTAGCGAAGGTTCAGTTTTTCGCTGACAGCGGTTTGGTACCAGGGCAAGGAAGCGGAGGATGGGGCGGCGTTCGTGTCGGTAGAAAGCCCCGAAGCAGTTTCATTGGCAGAGAATGCGGGCGTAATGTTTGGTTTGGCCATACATATCAGCTCCTTTTTATCGAATGATCTTTAGACTATTGCTGAGCTGTCAGTTCATGGTGGATAAAGCGAAATTAAGATGATTGTGCCGGGGTAAAAGTTCAACGGCTGTGTAGCAGCAATGAAACCGGACAGGCAGCGATGTCACATCCGAGGCCAACGATTCTGTAACGGATTAACAATGGCGCACAACAAATGGCAGTTGAACAGTACAAGGCAACATGGCACAATAGATGGCCCTGAGCCTGTAACGATTAACAATGGCGCACAACAAATGGTAATTGAACAGCACGGGCATCAATGACACAACAGACGGTAATGAAACTGTAACGGACTTAGGAAGGCTGTCGATTCATTTGGGAAAGGTATTACAACAGGATGTTGTACTAGTGAAAAGTCTGATTGATATAGTATCAATGAAACTAGTTATGGTTAAACAGCGAAAATGTAACGGAACTGGGAGACCCTATTTCGTCAAAATAGGCCGTTTTTTTAAACTAACGGAACCAGGCGCGCTTATTGCTTGGAATTCTCCTACTTTCGCGAGCATTTCTAGGGAATAAGGTCATCTGGTTCCGTTAAAATGACCGAAAGGCCCTTTTGGGGCGAATAAGGTCATCTGGTTCCGTTAAAACCAAAACCCTGCAGGATCTTCGCATGATCTCTGGTTGCATACCATTAATCGACAGCCTCTTAGGGGACCTTATTCTGCCCAAATCGGCCGTTTTTTCGTGCTAAACGGACACAGATGCGCTTATTTCATAAATTTCTGCTGTTTTCGCCTGCGTTTCGTATAAATAAGGTCATCTGAGTCCGGTAAAATCGCTGAAAAGCCTTTCTGGACCGAATAAGGTCTCTGGTGTCCATTGCAACCAATATTGCTAAGCTGGACATGCATCCTAATTATCCGCAACCGCATATGTTTCCGGGCAATTCATCCGAAATCATGGAACGAACAGGCTCGTCCATGTGGATGAAGTGAAAATTCGATGTGCCGCTGGCCGGAAAGCGGGACCTTATGACAAAATGCGGCCGGATGCCGCAATCCGCCCACGCCTTCCCGCGGAGCGGGAGTTCAAACCTATTATAGTCTATAGAAGTTTCCCTCTTCTACTTTTTATCATGAAGGTTGAAGAATCGGGCAGCCAGCTGTCCATTTAATATCCGGCGAGAAGAAAGGTGGTTCGCTCCGAAAAAGATGGCGATTTGCTAGTTTTTGGTGTGCAAAGGCTGGACCCTCGTACCATATGTGCACATTTAACTGTATGATATTTCATACCAAGGAGCCTCACTCACGGAATTAGTACGCCCATCTGTACGGTATTTCATACAAAATGCACCCGTTCGCTTCAAGCTAACACGCATTTGTACCTCTAGCAGGCAGTTTGCTGCCGGGGACGCAGAGGTTGAGAACAAAGGAAAGGGGAAAGTGGAAACTTGAGCACCTACGGAACGGCTCCATACCAAGTCCTGTTAATTCACGGAGGGCCCGGGGCGGCCGGAGAGATGGCCCCTGTTGCAGAGAGGCTGAGCGGCGAAACAGGTGTGGTCGAAGCATACCAAACCAAACGAACGATAGATGAACTGTTGACAGAATTAGATGACATCATTGACAAAGCATGTGACTCCCCGGTTACATTATGCGGCTATTCCTGGGGAGCTTGGCTGTCCTATATATATTCCGCAACATACCCTGACAAAGTAAGAAAGCTCATACTCATCAGCAGCGGGCCCTTCTATGAACACTATGCCCCTGAGATCGCGGCAGCCAGAAGGAGCAGAATGTCTGAGGAGGACAAGCTGGCTCATGATCGTCTGGTGAGCAAACTCAATCGTAACGGGACTACGAAATCCGATGATTTACGAGATTTCGGCAGGCTGATGACCCAAATAGACAGTTATGCTCCCCTTCCATTGGAAGCCGATTCCATGAATGTAGACATGGAGATTTATCAGAGGATTTGGCCGGAGGCCAGCAGTCTGCGGGCAAGCGGCAAGCTGGCGGAGTATGGAACAAGCATTTCTTGTCCGGTTGTAGCGATCCATGGAACCTATGATCCTCATCCGTATCAAGGCGTTATCGAGCCTTTATCCGGACGCGTTAAAGACTTCAAGTATATTTTGTTGGAGAAATGCGGACATACTCCGTGGATCGAAAGATATGCACGAGACCGTTTTTACGAAGTGCTCCTTCCAGAATTGGAAAAATAGCCCTATCCCTCATCAATAAGTTGCCGTTTTTTAAGTGAAAAACTTAATAAAAGTGAACATTCGGTGAACCCCGTCCTCAAACCGGCAGGGGCATGCTACAATGAAACAAAATACGGTAAAGAGGTGACTGCGTTGTGGGCACAGCGATGGTTGTTTCTTTCATATGCGTGATCATTGTATCCGCTATGACATTCTGGGTGACCCGGCTAGCCTATTCCAGGAAATGGGAGGAATCGGATTCGGATTAATTCCATTCATTTATTAAGACAGCACCGATAATAGTTATAGAGTAATTAACCGGCCATTCTCATGCGAAGCGGCCGGTTTTTTGCATAGGCTGCGATATAAATTAACGAGCCTGTTGTCCGGTGCTCTTATATTCTTTCGCCACATGACGCCGCTGCAGCGCTGCAAGGAGGGCGCCCGGGCACCAAAGCTTGCAGGCATATTTTACTCAAGAAAAATATTTCCAACATATAAACCAAGAACCGGCGGTATGCCGGATGGGGTGTCGAGTCGGTCCCGGCCGGCGCTTCCGCAACCCTTCAAGGCACGCTGCTGCTTTGTCTGGATATCTCTTGAGCGATCCATTCGTCTTTGCTTTCTCACGAACGCATCGGCTTCCCCTTCTCCTTCTCCTTTCGATTTTCAACCCTTCCTATCCGGAAAACGTGAGTGGAGGCTGATTAAGGAAGACCCGGAAAATGACGGCGATATGGCACCTTTAGCCTTAGCTTGATTATTTTGGCAAAATATTTCACAATAAAAGCAAAGCAGAGCTTCGATTTCATACCGCTGAGTGCTTGACCGATACCGTTGCAAACCGATGAACCTTATTTCAAAAAAAGGGAAGAGGAGGGGCTCAGGCCTTGAAAAACGCAGCAGCCAGTACTAGCATTGTTCTGCGCCTGGAAATCGACAAGGAGCAAACATCCTTCGGACAGATCGCGACCGCAATTGGCGACGCCGGAGGAGATATTATCGCCGTCGACGTTACCCGGGCGGGTAAAACCTCGACGACCCGGGATATCACCGTTCAACTGACGGACGCCTCGCTCAGTCAAGACCTCGTCCGAAGCGTCGCCCAATTGCCCGGCGTCCAGGTAATTAACGTCTCAGATTCGACGTTCTTACTTCATCTGGGCGGCAAAATTGAAGTGACGCCGAAGATGCCGATCAAGAACCGCGATGATCTGTCCCGCGTCTATACGCCGGGCGTTGCCCGCGTGTCGATGGCGATCCACGAGAAGCCATCCCGCGCCCATACGCTGACGATCAAGCGCAATACGGTGGCGGTCGTCTCCGACGGAACCGCCGTGCTCGGGCTCGGGGACATCGGCCCGCTCGGGGCGATGCCGGTCATGGAAGGCAAGGCGATGCTGTTCAAGCAGCTGGCGGGCGTCGATGCTTTCCCGATTTGTCTGGATACCCGGGACACGGAGGAAATCATCCGCACCGTCAAAGCGATCGCCCCGGCCTTCGGCGGCATCAACCTCGAGGACATCTCGTCCCCGCGCTGCTTCGAGATTGAGCGGCGGCTCAGCGAGGAGCTCGACATCCCCGTGTTCCATGACGATCAGCATGGAACGGCAGTCGTGCTCCTGGCAGGCCTGCTCAATGCAGTGAAGCTCGTCGGCAAGCGGCTCGCCGACTGCAAAATCGTGCTGTGCGGGCTCGGCGCGGCCGGCATCGCCTGCACGAAAATTTTGCTTGCCGCCGGCGCGCAGAATATCATCGGCGTCGACCGCTGCGGCGCGCTCGTCGCGGGGAAGACGTATGCGCATGAGGCGTGGAATTGGTACGCCGCGCATACGAATCCCCACCGCGAGCAGGGAGCGCTATCGGACGTCATCGCGGGAGCCGATATTTTCGTCGGCGTCTCCGCTCCGGGTGTCCTGCGGGTCGACGACGTGAAGAAGATGGCGCCGGACGCGATCGTGTTCGCGATGGCGAATCCGACGCCGGAGATCGCGCCGGAGGAGGCCGAGGGCTACGTGCGCGTCATGGCGACGGGCCGCTCCGACTATCCGAACCAGATCAACAACGTGCTGTGCTTCCCCGGCTTATTCCGCGGCGTTCTCGATTGCCGGGCGTCGCGGATTACGGAAGGGATGAAGCTGGCAGCCGCGAAGGCGATCGCTTCGGTTGTCGGGGAGGATGAGCTGAACGAGCTGTACATTATCCCGAGCGTGTTCAACCAGAGCGTAGCCGAGAAGGTAAGAGAGGCGGTCATCGATGCGGCTTATGCAGAAGGTGTAGCCCGCCGCAGGGATTTTCGCGAGAACAAATAGCTGAATCGCTTTGTCGGAATCTATCAGAGCGTGGCTGGTTGGAGAGACGGCTTCCTTGTAACCGATAATGCTCCATAGTTGAGTTACTTTCCGACAGATCGTTTTGTTCGGTATTTATCAGACTTTTTTTACGATTGGCAGGAGGACACGGTGAATGAAAGAGTGGATTGAATATGGCTTGGCCAAGAAAGGGGCGTTCAAGGATTACCCCTTCGGAGCGCAGCCGTTGGTTCTGAAGGTGGGCACCCGAATGTTTGCCCTCATCGATGAAGAAGGGAATCCGGGGAGTATGTCCTTGAAATGCGATCCGGAAATGGCCCATCTGCTTCGGCAGCAGCATCCTTCGGTCAGGCCGGGGTATCATCTGAACAAGCAGCACTGGAATACAATCAGCTTGGACGGCACCGTGCCCGAGGAAGATATAAAGTGGATGATGGATCACTCTTATGAATTGGTCGTCAAGGGCATGAAGAAATCGGAAGCCCGCGAGTTGGGTTTACTTTAAAATATTAGAAACTATAGGAGAGTATAATATTCACCTAGTGCCCGAAGCCTTGATTTCGATTGACATTAGCCTGCACATTTGCTCGTCTTTAGCTGATGCTAGCTAAATTTCGTCTAAGCACCTGCATTATTGCACGTGCTTATCCATTAAACTTTCCCCAACGGCACTTCGAGGCAAGGACCGCTGCAGACCATACTGCCGCGGTCCTTCTTTTGGAACGGATTGAAGCCGAATAAATGAGCATGGCCTCCTTCCACATGAATAATTCATTCCATCCCGACAAAAGTTAGGAAAAATGATGGAGGAAACCTGTATGAAAAAAGCATTGGCAGCAGCCATTATTTGTATCGGTGTGGTCATGTTCGCCCCTGAGGCAGCGTCTGCCGACGGGAATCCGGCAAGTCTTGAATGGCAGGGACCGTTCACGTTTTCTTTAGTCCATAATGCGGAGCGGAACGTCCCGGAATACGCCAAGTGGGGAAACCTGGCTATGAGGGAAGCCAGCAAGAAGGGCTATCAAATTTTAGATTACAAATATGTAGGTAAACAAAAAATCAACCCCACGGTTACCGAGCAAATCTTCAAATTCTGGGTTAAGAAAGCCGGTAAGCCGATGGGGCTGTATGTGTCGCTGCGGTATGAGACCGCTACGGAAAGAGTATTGAATATCGATTATCGGGAGACCGCCCGTTAGGCCTAGGCTTGATGCTCTTTGTCCGAGGACAAGCCCACATAAGCATCGCGTCCCGCTCCCAGGCCAAAGATGAGCAGAAGCAAGACGGTTGCCAGAAGCAGAAGCAGCGGAACGGTCCAGTTAAGCGTATAATCATGAATCCAGCCCATGAGCATGGGGCCGACGGCTGCCAGCAAATAACCGATACACTGGGCCATACCGGACAACCGGGAGGTTTGCCGGGGATTCTTCGTCCGCAAAGCTATAAACACAAGTGCTAGACTGATATATGCCCCGCCGCCCAGGCCGATGAAGGCTACCCAAAGCGGCAGCAGAGACGCCCCTCCGGCAAACAGGCCGAGGTAGCCGATCGCGGAAAAGCAGAAAGTAAGGACGACGAAGCTGCGTTGACTGGGTCGGCGTCCGGCCAACAACGGCATAAGGAAAGAAGTCGGCAGGCTGCAGAGCTGCATCAGGGAAAGCATCCAGCCTGCAGCGGTAGCGCTGTAACCGCGGTCCGCCACGATTTCAGGCAGCCATGTTACGGTTACGTAGAAGAGCAGGGATTGCAGCCCCATAAAGAAAGTAACCTGCCAGGCTAAAGCCGATTTCCATAAGGGGCTGTTCTGATCGGCTTTCGCTGTCACTTCCGGCCGATGAGAACGCAGTTGAGGCAGCCATACTATAATAGCCAACACGGTAACCCCTGCCCAGCAGACGAGAGCCCCCCGCCAGCCAAGCCCGAGTCCGACGGCCATCGGGACACTGATTCCGGAGGCCAATGCTGCCCAAAGATTCATGGACATGGTATAAACCCCAGTCATAAGTCCGACATGATTGGCGAAATGCTGCTTGACCAGAGCGGGCAGCAGGACGTTGCATACGGCAATCGCAAGCCCGATCAGCAGCGTTCCTGTAAACAAGGTAAGGGTATTAGGAAGCGACCGCAGCACGGTACCGACAGCGAGCGTAATTAAGCTGGCGAACAATGTATTCTCCGCCCCGAACCGATTAGTGATGGACGGTGCAAGCGGAGAGAGAATGGCAAAGGCGATCAGAGGAAGGGTGGTAAGCATGCCGACCAGCGCACCGGATAAGCCGGTGTCCGCTTGGATCGTTCCGATTAAAGGCCCGACGGCCGTAATGGAAGCGCGCATATTAGCGGCTACCAGAATAACGCCGATGACCAGCAAGGCTCCGGTCAGTTTAATAGGTTTATTCATTACTGCAGGTTTTGTCATGTTTCTCATTGTTGGCTTTCCTTCCTTCCCGGTGGTGAAGACTGGTTTGCAGAGCTTCGATGTAAGAACGCACGGCTTCCTCCGCCGCTTCTGGATCGGAGTTGGCAATCGCCTCAACCATATCATGATGCGCCTCATGATGAGGCTCAATAGTTAGCGTTTCGTCCACGGCGGTGTCGATGGATTGAAGAAGCGCATCCGCCATGTGCTCGTATAAATCGATCAGCAGACCGTTATAGGTAGCCGCCAGTACGGCTTGATGCAGCATCAGATCCGCCTTGATGTAAGCGGCCGTATCGTTGCTTCTGAGCGCAGCATTACGACGCTGCAGACATGCGCGCATCTTGTCGATGTCCTCTTCGGTACGCCTCATGGCGGCCAGCCTGGCCGCTTCCCGTTCGAGGCAATACCGGACCTCAAACGTGTCGGCAACGCTCGATTTGCGCAGCCGGCGCTGAATCGCTGCCCTCAATTCACTGGAGGAGCATACATAAGTGCCGTCCCCGGGCTTCGCCTCCAGCAGCCCTGTATGGATTAAAGCCCGAACCGCCTCGCGAATCGTATTCCGGCTGACTCCCAATTGATTCACGAGCTCCGGCTCCGCGGGAATTCGTGAGCCTACCGGCCATTTCCCGGAACTGATCAGCTCTTCCAGCTGGGCCGCTACCTGCTGGGACAGGGTCAGTCGGGTAGGTTGCTGCAGTTTCAATTTTATGACCTCCTTTTTTCCATAAATGTATAGGTAATCACTCAATTGTCTCGATACGAGCAGTGATTTTAAGAATGGATGAAACTGGCGAAAATAGGCTTGGATAGATGATGTAAACATTATCCAATCATCCAAACGTAGGATGTTTGATACTTTGACCATTATACGCCTCACTTTTAATGGATGCAAGCCTGAAAATAGGCGCCATTAGAGCGATACGATAAACTTTCCCTTAATCATGCTGCCGATCCGGCCGGATGAAACCGGGTCAATTTTGCATTGAATGGCCATCTTGGTTTGCTGTGCCCCCATGGAAATGTTATCCTTTAAATATTGCCCTTTTCCAAAATTTTTTTAATGAGGTTAGTTTTATGGTTTATTCGGTGCTTCACAAATTGAAGAAAGTTGATCCGGTCATTATTTGTATATTAGGCTGCTTCATGATTCTAAGCACGATGGTCATCTACAGCGCGACCTCCGGCACACGGCTGGACGGACTTCATATCAGCAGCCTGAAGCTGTATTTCCTGCTTATGATCCCGCTGTTTTTGACGGCATTTATCAATTATAAATTTTTGATTCGATACGGTACTTACGGGTTATATGTTATAGGATTGGGTTTGCTTGTCTATGTCCTGCTCAGAGGAGTCAATATTAACAATTCGGTTCGATGGATCAGCATCGGCGGGCAACAGTTCCAGCCTTCCGAGCTTGTCAAGATTTTTATGATTCTGATGCTGGCGAAAATATTTTCCCGCAGACAGGGAGAACAGCTCAGACTGGTCAATGATATCCTTCCGGCCGGCTTGCTGACGGCGGTTCCCGTTCTGCTCATTATGAAGCAGCCGGATTTGGGAACAGCGCTTGTATTCGTTGCGATATTTATCGGAATGCTGTGGATGGCAAACGTGCGCCTCGCCCATATTCTTCTGGGGCTCGTATTGGCCGCACTTGCCGTTGGCCTGCTTGTATGGCTCTATTACAATCAATTTGATTTGTTTGCCAAAATTATTAAGCCGCATCAGCTAAGAAGAATAGAAACCTTCCTGGACCCGTCGACAAATCCCCAGCAAAGCTGGCATGTTCTCAATTCCATAGGCGCAATCAGCGTCGGACATTTACTCGGCAAAGGTTTTTTGCATGGAGATTTCGTCCAGAACGGCTTCATTCCCTATCATTATTCCGACTCTATCTTCGTAGTGATCGGGGAGGAGTTTGGCTTCATCGGCTCGGCGGTTTTGCTGCTGCTCTATTTTCTGCTTATTTACCGGATGATCCGGATAGCACTCGGCTGTAAGGATTTGTTCGGCTCCTACATAATTATAGGGATCGTCTCCATGTTTACGCTTCAGGTGTTTGAAAATATTGCGATGCATATCGGACTTCTGCCGCTTACGGGTATATCCCTGCCGTTCGTCAGCTACGGGGGAAGCTCGCTGCTCACCTACATGATAGCCATCGGACTGGTGTTTAACGTCAAAATCCATTCCGAGGAAGCTGTTATTCCCGAATAGCCCCTAAGCCGTCAGGCGGATTTAAAGGAGGCAAGCAGGTAAAACCATCATTCGTACGGACATCCGTTCTTGCCGTGAAAGATAGAAACGGTAAACTACGGATGTTTTTTCTGTATATCTGACCTTCAACGGCAGATTTCGAAGGAACCATAAGCGCGATTTTTAAGATTACATTAATGTTTCTATGTTAAGTTAAGGAAACGTAGCAGGGGAGGTATCGTAGTTGAACAGTTCAAGGTTCCGTTGGTCTGAGCCGTTCGTCGTTTTTTCCTTTCTGATGGTGTTAAAAATTAATTTAGCCTGGTTCGTCATTTTTGGCGCGGCGAACGTCATTCCTTTTTTGGTCGTCAGCATTCCGTCCGTCTGGGTTCTCTTCGGCTTGATCGAATGGTTGGCGGTCAAGAGAAAGCTGTTGTTTTATATGCTGGCCAATCTCATAACGACATCCATTTATTTTGCTGCGATCATGTACTATAAATATTACGGGGTTATAGTTAATTATAAAGCGCTTCAGCAAGCCAAGCAGGTTGTTCAGGTTAAAGCGAGCGTCTTTGATCTGATGCATCCGCATTATTTGCTGATTTATCTGGATATTGTTATTTTGCTTGGAGTATTTCTATGGAGCAAAAAATCGCGGACCTGGGGAAAAACGCAGTCCCCCATTGCCCGCAAGGGGATTCCGGTCATCCTCTCCGTCTCCTTGTTAACCTGTCTGATGACGGTCTGGACCAATCGCGGGATAGCCAATGAATTGAAGCAGGCGGAGCAGATGGGGATATTGAATTATCAGGTCTATACGGTATTTGCCAACATGCGGAAGGAAGAGCCGATTCCGGTCGATTTGGATACGATACGTGAGCTTAAGAACATCGAATGGAAGGAAGACGAAGACCGGGTTTATTGGAAAGCGGCGGAAGATAAACATCTTATCGTCGTTCAGCTGGAATCTTTTCAGAACTTCCTGATCGACCTTACAGTCAACGGCCAGGAGGTCACTCCGGTATTGAACAGGCTGGTGGAGCAATCCCTGTATTTCCCTAAAGTTTACCAGCAGGTCGGACAAGGGAACACATCGGATTCCGAATATATGTCCAATACGTCATTTTATATTCCAGCAGGAGGAGCGGCCTCGGAGGTGATCGGCCATAAGGAGATTCCATCCCTGCCCAAGCTGCTGAAGGAGAAAGGGTACCGCTCGGCCACCTTCCATACGAATAGCGTCAATTTCTGGAATCGTATGGAGATGTATCCTGCCCTAGGCTTCGATCAATATTATGACCGTGAATTTTTTGGGGATGAGGATCCGATCGCTTTCGCGGCATCCGATGAAGTGCTGTATAACAAGGCGGCAGCCGAAATAGCCGATTTGGTGCGCGAAGGAGACAGACTCTATGCGCAGGTTATATCGATGTCGAACCATCACCCTTTTGAATTGCCGGAAGACAAACATCGGATCGAGATTCCCGACAAATACAAGGAAACGCTTGTCGGCAATTATTTGCAGGCAGCCAGCTATGCGGATTATGCGTTAGGTTTGTTTATCGATCGACTGGAGGAAGAAGCGGTCCGCAGCCAAAGCGTAATCGTTATGTATGGAGACCATATGGGGCTGCCGATCTATTCTCTCGATGGACCCGAAAGGGAATATATGGAGGAGCTCCTCGGCAAACCATATGAATATGTGGACATGTTGAACATCCCGCTGCTGATCTATGCTCCCGAAATCGTTGAACCGGGCGTCGTCGATCATCTGGGGGGACACGTCGACATTATGCCTACGATAGCGAACCTGATGGGAGTATCGCTTAAGGATCACATCCACTTCGGCCAAGACTTGATAAATTATACGAGCAATTTACTTCCCGAGAGGTATTATTTGCCATCCGGCTCCTATATTTCCGATGATTTTATTTTCATTCCCGGCGTGGGCGTAGAGGATGGAGAGATATATCCGCTGGCAGGCTATGAGGAAACTGCCTCCGTACAAGAGAGGGACTATGAACGGGCTCTGCGCCTCCTGGAATTGTCGGACAGTTATTTGCAGCAGCTGCCGGACCGAGACCGGGGAGAACAGGCGGATGAATAGGAAGGTGTACTGTTTATCCGAAATGTAAAAAAATAGCGGATTTTCATTGAAGCCGGGTACCTTTCACGATATGCTTAAGGAGGTAGATAATATTTTAATGATGGGGGCCCAATATGAAACGCACTTCCAGAATCCTCTTATGGATTCTCTTGCTTTGTCTGGCGTGGGGGACAACGGGCTGCGCCAGCCAGCCGGCTCCCGGACAATCCAATAGCCGTCAATCGCTGAACGATGGTGCCTCGGCTTCTAAGGAACCGTCAGGCACGGAGGCAGCGGCGAATACGGCAGCACCGGCACCAACGCCTTCTCCAACTCCGGAGCCGGAAGAGACGGTCACTTCCCTCACCTTCGTGGCGGTAGGGGATGTACTCATTCACAGTTCCTTATACAAAGACGCCTACACGCCTGAAGGATATCATTTCGATCCGATGTTCGAACTGGTTGCGCAAACCATCAAGGATGCTGATTTCGCCATGGCCAATCAGGAATCCATGATTGGTGGAGTGGAGATCGGGTTGTCCGACTACCCCAGCTTCAACAGTCCGTTCGAAATCGGAACGACTTTGAAGGAAGTAGGCTTCGATGCGGTGACGATTGCCAATAACCATACGCTGGACCGCGGCGAACAGGCCATTCTCAACGCTATCGGGCATTGGGATGCCATCGGGATGACCTATGTCGGGGCTTATCGTTCCCGGGAAGACCAGGAGACTCTGCGAATCGCCGAGCAGAACGGGATTAAGCTGGCACTTCTTGGTTACACCTATGGAACGAACGGAATTCCCGTACCGGAGGGCAAGGACTACCTGGTTAATCTGATTGACCCGGAAGTGATCGTCCGTGACATTCAGGAAGCCTCCCGGAAAGCGGATGCCGTCGTCGTCAATCTTCATTTCGGCCGCGAATATGAACGGATGCCTAATGAGGAACAGAAGAAGCTGGCCGAACGGCTGGCCCAGGCCGGGGCGGATTTGATCATCGGGCACCATCCCCATGTGCTCCAGCCATGCGAATGGATTGAAAGAGAGGATGGAGGACGGACCTTCGTCATCTATTCGCTGGGCAATTTCCTTTCCGGGCAGGAAGGGGTGTACAAGGAAATCGGGGGAATTCTTCACGTAACGATTGAGAAGCGCGAAAGAGGGGATCAGCGATCTATATCCATATTGGAGCCGGCTCTGCTGCCCACCTGGACCCATAAGAAAAATTGGCGCCAATATAAAATCATCCCCCTCGATCAGGTTACGGAGCAGCAGCTCCCCGGAGCGGCTGAATATCGTGAAGAGATTCGTCGGCATATGACCCAATGGATGCCCGAACTGACCATTCTCACCTCTGATCGGTCCGGATAACGAACCGGGGACAGCTCTCCAAGGAGCTGTCTTTTTTTGCGTTTTCGGGGCTCCCCGGAAAGTACCCGTCACACGGGCTTATCATCTTTCCACATGACCGCTTTACCCTCGGGCCCTCTTGCGGTATTCCAGAGGGCTCACTTTGGCCAGTTCCTTGAATACCCGGCCGAAGTGGGCGATATTCTCGTATCCTACCTGTTCCGCAATTTCTATTATCTTCAGACGGGATTCCCTAAGAAGTTTCTGTGCCTCCTTGATCCTCACGGTATTTACATATTCCACGTAAGTAAATCCAGTCACTTCCTTGAACTTCCGGCTTAAATAATACGGACTGATATAATGCTTCTCCGCAACCGAGCCAAGGGTAATGGCGGACATGTAGTGGTTGTTGATATATTCGACGATATCATAAATTTTAAGCTGCAGCGGATTAGCCTGCTCGGGGGAAGGCTCCGGCTCCGCCAAGCATTTTCTCCCGGCCAGAATGAGCAGTTGAGCCAGCTTCGCCTGCAGGCTGGTCTTCCATCCCGGCGACTTCGTGTCCTCCTCCTCCAGCATCGAGAACAACAGCTCCTCTACGGCTCTTCGGTCCCCGGAGTTTAATTGAAGCCGTCTGGTCCGGCTCTGGAAAGGCGCAAAGCATACCGGATCGGCAAACGAATTCAGCCAATGTTCGTCAAAATGAAGCAAAATCCTCTCATGATCCGCCACTCCGGTATCAGTCGTCTTGTGAAGCTCATATTTATCTATAAATACAATGCCGCCTTCCTTAAGAGGATGCGTCCGGTCCTTGATAAAATAATCCCGCTCCCCGCGCAGCAAGTAGTAGATTTCATAATACGGATGAAAATGATTATCGGACATGGTGTAGTGGCCGGTTCTGCGAATGTGCTCGATAAAGAAGGATTTCAACAGCCGCTCTTCCTTTCTTGTACTGTTTCAGAATATTATACAATATTTGCGCTTGATATGGACAAAAAATGCAAGGTTTTATCCTCTTTAAGCAATAATTGATTAGATTATAATCTATTCTTGCGCTAGAATTAGGAAAAATTGATTATAAAAGAGGAGAATGTCAGATGACGCTGAAGAGGTATGCGCTCGTGGGAACCGGCGGCCGTGCGGAGTTTTTCTATGGCCCGCTGGCTCAAAAATATCGGGAAACCTCCCGGTTAGTCGCTTTTTGCGATATCAATCAAACGAGGATGAATTACGCTAACCGGCTGCTACAGGACAAGTACGAAAGTGCTCCCGTTCCGACTTACAGAGCCGACGAGTTCGACCGGATGATTGCCGAAACCAAGCCGGATATTGTCATTGTGACCTCTATCGACCGGACTCATCATACTTACATTATTAGGGCCATGGAGCTGGGTTGCGATGTGATTACCGAGAAGCCGATGACCGTTGATGAAGAGAAATGTCAGCAAATCATCGATGCGGTGAAGCGGACAGGCCGCCACTTGCGGGTAACCTTCAATTACCGATATGCCCCGCACAATACGAAAATTCGCGAGCTGATTAAAGACGGTGTCATTGGGGAAGTTTTCTCGGTCCATTTCGAATGGCTGCTCAATACACAGCACGGGGCCGATTATTTCCGCCGTTGGCATCGGGATAAGCGCAATAGCGGGGGGCTGCTGGTTCACAAGTCTACGCATCATTTCGATTTGGTCAACTTCTGGCTGGGCAGCCGGCCGGAAACCGTCTACGCGATGGGAGGACTTCGGTTCTACGGGCGCGAGAATGCAGAAAGCCGCGGGGTGACGCAATTTTATCAAAGAGCTCATGGCAGCGAGGCGGCGCTCAATGACCCGTTCGCTTTGCATATGGAGCGCAACAGCCATTTGAAGGCTCTTTATCTGGATGCTGAGCATGAGGATGGCTATCAAAGGGATCAAAGCGTATTCGGGGACGGAATCAGCATTGAGGATACGCTGGGAGTCATGGTGCGCTACAAGAACAAAGCGATCATGACCTACTCTTTAAACGCTTACTTGCCTTGGGAAGGGTTCAATGTTGTGTTTAACGGCAGCAAGGGCCGCTTGGAGGTAAATGTCGTGGAGCGCCCTTATGTCAATTCCGGCGGCAATAAAGCCGATGAAGGCGCCCTCAAGCACAAAACCGTGACCGTTCACCCGATGTTCGATGTCCCGTATCAAGTCGCTATCGAGGAGAAGGAAGGCGGGCATGGAGGCGGTGATCCCATTCTGCTGAACGATCTCTTCGGGAATCCGGAGCCGGATCCGCTTAATCGGGCGGCCTCGCACGTGGATGGAGCCATCTCGATTCTGACCGGCATCGCGGGAAATATTTCGCTGCGTACGGGACAGCCGATAAGCATCGATCATCTGGTCCGTTTCTGATTAATAACGCCATGCCGATTATATTCGGTTGCATCTTGTGAGGCAGATAGCGGCCAAGGGCGGAACGTTAATCCAAGCTGAGGGTAGGCGGAGGAAATAATCATGGCGAGGGGGAGCAAGATTGGACCTTTATTTATCTTTGATTGAAAAGTGGAGCGAAGCGGAAAATAATGCGATTACGGAAAATATTTTGCGAAAGAGCCGCTTTCCGGAGACGGGGGATCAGGCGGGGCAGTGGACGGTATACGGGCAATCCTATACATCGCTGGATGGCGCCAGGCTGTTGATGGTCAAGGGCCCGGAAGGAAAGAAAATGCTTGTCTGGGGAGAAGGGGAGCTCTATAGGCAATTAAGCGGGGAGGAAGGCAGCGGCTACAAGCTGTGCGGGCTGACCCACGAGAACCGGCTTGTTCTGAACCGCCTGCTGCCGTTTACCGCTCCCCGGGCGCTGGGCAAACAGACGGCAACGATTGGTCTGGGAGACCGGCTGGGCCTGGCCTCCCCGGGCCATATCCAGACCGTGCGGGGCCGGGAGATCAAGCCGGTTCTTGCACAGCAGAGCATTCGCGAGCTTAATCTGACCAACCGCGATTATAAGCAGGTGCTCGATGCCGCCAGCTATGCGGTGCTTCAGGAAGGCTACCGGGACGGGTATGGTGCGGACGGCGATCACTTGAAGGTGGAGGCCGATATCGAGATGGCACTCGGCCTTGGATTCACCATGCTGACCCTGGACTGCTCCGACCGGATCGATAATACGATTGACGGTAAATCGGAGGAGGAGATTGACCGCCGATATGCGAAACTTCCGGTGCAGGAAAGAAAGCGGCTGGAAGAGACCTACCTGCAGAAGGAATTCCAGGCGGGCTCTTATGTAATTCATTTTGATCCGCTCCATTTAAAAAAGTATGCGCTCATTTACGGAGAAGCTATCCGCTTCACAATAGACATCTATGAACGGTATATCCGTAATCTCGGCCGGCCGATCGATTTCGAACTGTCTATTGACGAAACGATGACGCCGACCGATCCCGCCGCGCATTATATGGTGGCGAACGAGCTTCACGCGGCCGGGCTGGATTTATACAGTGTGGCTCCCCGCTTCTGCGGAGAATTCCAGAAGGGGATCGATTACATCGGCGATCTGGAACAATTCGAGCGGCAGCTTCAGGTTCATGCGGCCATTGCGGATCATTTCGACTACAAGCTGAGCATTCATTCGGGCAGCGATAAATTCAGCGTTTTTCCGATGATTGCCCGGTATACGGGCGGCCGTTTTCATGTGAAAACAGCGGGAACGAATTGGCTGGAAGCGATGAGAACGGTAGCCAGGGTAAATCCGAAGCTGTACCGGCGAATGCATGAATACGCGATGAAGCATTACCCGGAAGCTTTGGCTTATTATCATGTAACCACCGATTTCGATGCGATTGTTCCGCCGGAGAAGCTGGACGACGGACGTCTGCCGGAGTATATGGAAGATAATAATGCCCGCCAGTTAATTCATATTACCTACGGATTGCTGCTGCAGGCCAAGGATGAACAGGGCCGCAGTCTGTTCAAGGAGGAGCTGTATCAGACGCTGGAACAGCATGAAACGGATTATGAGCAGGCGCTTCGCCATCATATCGGCCGCCATCTGGAACTGTTAGGCAAGTAGGGCATATGCCGTTATGAACGGCGCCGATGTTCTTTACAAACGCATTTGGCTGAGTTACTTGTTGGAATGCTGCAATAGTTATGATTTAAGGAGGCATGGATATGATCAGCGAACGTGAAACGTTGAAGGCCGTTGTGCAAAATGCGGTCCAGCGGCAGAAAGTCACCGACATGCACACCCATTTGTACTCCCCGAATTTTGGCGACATTCTGCTATGGGGAGTAGACGAATTATTGACCTACCATTACTTGGTAGCCGAGGTGATGAGGTGGAGCGACATCCCGATCAGTGATTTCTGGGAGCTCGGCAAGCGGGAGCAGGCCGATCTCATATGGAATAAGCTCTTCGTAGAGCATTCGCCTGTCAGCGAAGCTTGCCGCGGCGTTCTTACCACCCTGCAAGGATTGGGAGCGGATTTGTCGACACGCAATTTGGAGCAGTATCGTGAGCGGATCGGGCAGTCGGACCGGTTCCGCCAGGTGGATGAAGTGATGAGATTGGCCAATGTCGATCATATCGTCATGACGAACGATCCGTTCGATGACCGCGAAAGGGCCGTCTGGCTGGCAGGGACCAAGCCCGATTCCCGTTTTCATGCGGCGCTCAGGATCGATCCGCTGCTGAATGAATTTTCCGCCAGCAAGCATCGTCTTCGAGAGTGGGGATACGCCGTCGGGGACGAATGGAACGAGCCGTCTGCCGGGGAGGTCCGCCGGTTCCTGAAGGACTGGATCGGACGGATGAATCCCCTGTATATGGCCGTTTCGCTTCCTCCAGGCTTCGCTTATCCGGAGGAGTCCGACCGCGGGCGGATCATTCGCGATTGTATTCTTCCGGTTGCGCGCGAGGCGGGCATTCCGTTTGCCATGATGATCGGCGTCAAGAAGAAGGTCCATCCCGCACTGGGCGATGCCGGAGATTTCGTCGGTCAGGCCGGGATGGAGGCGTTGGAATATTTGCTGTCGCATTATCCCGACAACAAATTTATCGTCACGATGCTGTCACGGGAAAATCAGCATGAGCTGGCTGTTCTGGGGCGTAAATTCCGCAATTTGATGATTTTCGGCTGCTGGTGGTTTCTTAACAATCCGGTCATTATTAACGAAATGACCCGAATGCGTCTGGAGCTTCTCGGTTTAAGCATCGTACCGCAGCATTCCGATGCCCGGGTCCTCGATCAATTGATTTATAAATGGAAGCATTCGAAGGAGATCATCGCCGAGGTGCTGATTGAGAAGTATGATGATCTCCTCCGGACAGGCTGGAGGATCGATCCGTCCGAAATACGGCGGGATGTGGCGGATCTGTTCCGCAACAATTTCTGGCGCTTTGTCGGACGGCCTGATCTGGTGGAAGATCCGGAAGAATAAAGCGATATTGCGGTGGAGCGGTTCCTTATGCAGGATTTCCTGCGGGGGCCGCTTTTTTTCTGTTAGACGTGCCATTCCGTTTGCACGGCACCCAGCAGAAAATGAAAATAGACCGATTTTCAAGGTAGAGGAAAAAAAGCTGCTGGGACATCGTTCTATCTTCTGATGGTTCATCCCATATGGTTGGCCCCGGAATATGTTTGAATGTGGGAGACAACCATCCATTTTTCTTCATTTGTCTGTCCTTCTCCTAGTACTTGAATATGCTGTAAAGACAAATCTATTACGAGGGAGACCATGGTATGAAAAATCGAGGATCCATCCCCTATTACAACCGCAAAGGCGTCTTTGGCCAGTCTTCCTTCCCGCTTTTTAACGACCGCATTAAAGGAAATATCACGAAGGGGGGACGGTTAGCCCAACGGCCTGTTATCCGGAAGAGCAATTCGGAGGCCCCACCTGAAGCAGTTGTGGAAGACAGGCAGGACCGGGACAGAGAAATCGTTCCAAGGAAATCCCCGAATGCGGAAGCGGCAGCCGAGGTTTCCCCGGAGCCGAATGAAACGAATGCTTCTTCATCAAAGGTTGTACAGGAAAGGACAAAATCGACGGCTGTGCCCAGGAAGAGGCAGGGACGGGCCGAACAGAAGCAGCCTGAGGACACAACCGAGTCGCGAACCGTTATCGTTCCGGATCCCAAGAGTGAGGCTCCGCGAAACGGCCGGAGGATCTACGGCAAGAGAAAAGCGGGGAGAAAATTGGAAGTGGAAAGAATGGACAGCTTGTTTAATGAATTGGCCCTGCTCGATGAAGAACCGGAGGATCGGCATAACCGATCGCGAAGCCATTCTGGCAGGCAGCGCTCCGAGTCCACATAACCGCAGTATTTTATAACTGAAACCAACTATCCATAACAGCAAAAATCCTCAGAAGATCTGGGGATTTTTGCTGTTTTTTGTCGTGTAGAAGGATGGAACGGGATACAGAAATTAATAAAAGCAGGGCAAGATGGGAATATTTAGATTGAACTGGTGCTTCATTGCATGGGCAATGAAATTTTTGTCAAAACTACTGGCCTTCTTCGGGGGGGGACTCATGATTCTTAACAATGATTCATTAAGGCAGAAAGCTCGAGAGCTGGCACTGAAGCACGATACTCGTGCGGCGATGCGTCCAGCTGCGCGGTTATGGAGAAATTTTAATGCGGACGTGGACAGCCTGCGTTCGTTCGTGCGGTCTTTGCAGAATAAGGATACAAATTGTTCGCAGCCTGCGGAAGAATGGCTGTTGGATAATGCGGAATTTATAGAAGAGCAGGAATTAACGGTTCGTGAAGAATTATCTTCCTATGCTTTGCGCCGTCTGCCTTGTCTGCGCAAGAGCGGCGAGCTGCGGATTCAATCGGTCTGTGCGGATTATTTGGAGCATGTGGACGGCATCGCTGATCCGGAAACACTCGTTACCTACATCCGGGCCTATCAGGAGGTCTCGGTCCTGACCATTGCGGAAGCATGGGCCATTCCGCTTATTCTGCGAGTCTCTCTGATGACACGGCTGGCCAAAGAAATGGAGCTTGTTCGTGAACGAAGAGAGGTCTGCGCCCAAGTTCAGCATTTCCTCAAGAAAATAGAACCGGCCAGGCTGGATCCGGAAGTTCTCCGTACGGCGCTGGATGAAGCGGGACAGGATATTCCCTTGTCCGGCCCGTGGATCGTTCATATGGTAAGCCATCTCAGGGAGTGGGCCGACGATGCCTCCATGGTGCGAGAGTGGCTGTTATGCAAGCTCGAGAACGGTCCGGAAAGCTTGGATCGCCTGGTTACTTATGAGCATCAGCTTCAGGCAGGGTTTCAAGCGACAGCCGGTCATCTGATCGGGAGCTTCCGCAGGGTGGAGCGATGGGACTGGAGAGAGACCTTCGAGAAAATTTGCCTCGTAGAGCAAACTCTCCGGGAAGACGCTACCGGCGTCTATCCCCGTCTGGATGAATCCAGCAGAGACACGATACGCAAACGGGTGGAAGAGATCGCCCGCGGGCTGCGGGTGCCGGAAAACCTGGTTGCCAGGCAGGCTGTAGAGCTGGCCGAAGCCGCTTACGCCGAAGCGAAATCCGGTCAAGTGACTCGGGACGGGCCGAATTCTCCGGCAGATGCCGGCAAAGCTGCCGAAGCTATCGAAGCGAGCAGCGAATCGCGGGAGGTAGAGGGAGCTTCGGAGGGAACCGTAACCGGGGCGGACCACAGCGCCTCCCGACCTGTACCGGAGCTGCCGAGACAGACCTTCCTCGCTTATTACTTGTTGGAGAATGAAGGAATTAAGAAGCTGCGTCAGGCGCTCAAAATGTGCAGTGAATCTCGTTTGCGGATGAGGCCGCAGGGGATGACTCGCCGGGGAACCGGCTCTTATTTTTCTCTGCTGTCTGCTGCTTTCTTCATCGCCCTGCTAGGCTTCACCCTATGGATGGGAGCGGGATATGATTTACGGCCCGTCCACTGGATAGTCGTTGCCCTCATGCTGGTTCTGCCGGCCAGCGAATGGGCCGTAACCGCGGCGCACTGGCTGATTGAACGCTTGACGCGCCCGCGCCCTTTGCTGAGATATGATTTTTCGGCGGGAATCGCCGAGGAAGCGGCGACGATGGTCGTCATTCCCGTCATCTGGTCCACAGCCGAGGAGGTGCGGGAGCTGGCGGACCGCTTGGAGCTTCACTATTTGGCTAACCGCGATCCCCACATCCACTTCGCTCTTCTGGGTGATTTTACGGATGCCGAGACGGAGAGCACGCCACAGGATCAAATCATCCTGGAAAGCGCCAAGGGCCATATTGAAAGACTGAACCGTCTGTATTCCCGGGAGGGAGGGACGACCTTCCATCTCTATCAGAGAAGAAGACAATGGAACGCCTCCGAAGGAGTTTGGATGGGATGGGAAAGAAAGCGCGGCAAGCTGGTCGAATTCGTAGAGTACCTGCAGGGAAGCCGGGACACGAGCTATCAGTACACCATCGGAGATGACTCCGTGCTGCAGCGAATTCGTTACATTATTACACTGGATACGGATACGCAGCTTCCGCTCGGGTCGGCCCAGCGAATGATCGGCACGATCCATCTGCCCTATAACCGTCCCCGACTTAACGAGAGCAAGTCCCGGGTAATTGAAGGGTACGGTGTTCTTCAGCCGCGGATCGGAACCAGTCTGGAGGCGGCCATGCGTTCCCGCCTGGCCGGTCTATGGTCGGGGAACCCCGGCATCGATCCGTATTCCTTCGCCGCATCGGACCCTTACCAGGATGGATTGGGGCAAGGAATTTTTACGGGAAAAGGCATCTTCGACGTCCAGGCGTTCCATCAGGTATTGTGCGAACGAATTCCGGACAACCATGTGCTCAGTCATGATTTGCTGGAGGGCGGGTTTCTGCGTGCGGGCCTGCTCTCGGATATTGAATTGGTGGATGATTATCCCTCCACCTTCCGCTCGTACCAAATGCGGCTGCACCGCTGGGTGCGGGGAGACTGGCAGTTGGTCTGCTGGTTGTTTCCCCGTATATGTGACCGGCGGGGCACGCTCAAGCCCATCGATTTATCCGCTTTGACCCGATGGCAGATGATCGATAATTTGCGGAGAAGCTTGATGCCTCCGGTTCTTTTTCTTATCCTGCTGCTGGGTCTGACCATTCTCCCCGGATCGCCCGTCCGTTGGCTGGCCGTCGTATTCCTTACCTTCATGCTGCCGGTCATACGTCAACTGGCAGCCTTGGGAAGAGGGCTGCGGATCAGAGGCCTGCTGGCATCCATCGGCCAAGCTTTGCTGGCGATTGGAACGCTGCCCTACCAAGCGGTAATAATGGCTGATGCCGCGGGAAGAAGTCTCTACCGGCTGTATATTTCCAAGAAGCATCTATTGGAATGGGTCAGCTCTGCGGAAATCGAACGGCGCAGCTCTGGAAAAGACGGCGCCCCTGTATTGGGGATGGGCCGGGGATTGGCTTGCACCGCACTTTTTGCCGTGGTTTCGCTCTTTGCGCCGGGCTACGGGCCGGCTATCGGGCTTATTTTGTCGCTTATATGGGCGTTGGCTCCGCTGGGCATCCGCTGGCTGGACGAGCGTCCGTCCCGTTCGGCCGTTTCCTTCACCCGTGAGGAAGAACAGCATTTGCGAACCTTGGCCAAGCAAATCTGGATGTATTTCGAAGACTTCGCCGGGGAACGGGATCATTGGCTGCCGCCGGACAACGTGCAGTTGGATCCGCCGAACGGAGTTGCTCATCGCACCTCCCCGACGAATATCGGTTTTCTGTTAACCTGTACGTTAGCGGCAAGGGATTTCGGGTTTATCGACACCCGCGGAATGATGGAAAGAATAGGGAGGACCTTGGGGACGCTCGAGCGGATGGATAAATGGAACGGTCATTTGTACAACTGGTACGATACCGTTACGCTGGCTCCCCTGCCTCCGTTATATGTATCGACTGTCGATTCCGGTAATTTTGTCGCCAGTCTGATGACGGTGAAGGAAGGCTTGGCGGAGTGGCTGCGGACAGACTTCGGGCTGCAGGGCTTCTCCGGTAAGGAGCAGGTCGACAGGGGCCGTTATTCAAAACGGGAGAACGATAGAAGACAGAACACGGAGGCAGGTATCGGCAAGCCCACTCTTTCCGTCCATGAAGAATTTGCCGTGGAGTGGGAGCCGACGGAGAGAAGTGAGGTCGATGAGCCCGGGCTTCCTATAGGGGAAGGCCCCTTCGCTCCTTCGGAGGATGATGAAGGTTCCGGGGAATCTGCTGCGGAGGCGGCCGACCGGGAGCAGTGGCTCGCATACGGTCACCAGCTCCTGGCCCGGCTGGAAACATTAATCGAGGAGACGGATTTCCGGCCTCTGTACGATCATCGGGCCAAGCTGTTCTCGCTCGGCTATCATGTGGCCGCGGGAGAGCGGGAAGGGATTCTCTATGATTTGCTTGCCTCCGAAGCGAGACAGGCCAGCTTTGTCGCGATTGCCCTCGGCCAGATTTCCGTATCTCACTGGTTCGCGCTTGGACGGACCATGACGAAGATCGGCAATGAAGCGGCATTGATCTCCTGGTCGGGGACCATGTTTGAATATATGATGCCGTGGCTGATCATGCGAACCTATCCGAACACTATATGGGAACGCACGTACCGCAGTGTCGTCCGTAAACAAATACAATATGCTCACAGCCGGGGGGTGCCGTTCGGAATTTCCGAATCCGGATACTACGCGTTCGATTATGACCTTAACTATCAATATCGGGCGTTCGGTGTTCCCGGTCTCGGATTCAAGCGGGGACTTGAACAGGATTTGGTGCTTGCCCCGTACGCGACGATTATGGCACTGCCCTACGCCCGGGATCAGGGGCTTGAGGATCTGCGAAGGATGGAGAAGCTAGGTGCCCGGGGCAAATATGGGTACTATGAAGCGATCGATTTTACACAGGAACGGATGCCCAAGGATCAGGAATATCAGATCGTCCGCAGCTTTATGGCGCATCATCAGGGAATGAGTCTGCTCACCCTGGGAAATTTGCTGCTTCCGCATAAAATGTATGACCGTTTCCACAGCGACAAGCGGGTGCGGGCAGCGGAATTGCTGCTGCAGGAACGGGCAGCGGCGCGACCAAAAGTTATTGAGAGACTGGTCATGGAACGAGTGCCCCGCCCGGCCGCCAAGCTCGAGGGTGTCCCTGCGACGCGGGAATTCTCCTCTCCGGATACGCCTTCTCCGGAAGTCTGTGTATTGTCCAATGGGACCTTCACGACCGTTCTGACCAACAGCGGCAGCGGGTTCAGCAGATACGAGGGAATAGCGGTCTCCCGCTGGCGTGAGGACCCTGTTGCCGATGACTGGGGAAGCTATATCTATATTCGCGATGTCGCCGAGGATGCCGTCTGGTCGGCGACACATCAGCCTTGCCTAGTGCCGGTCAAGGAGCAGTTGACTCAATTTATGCTGGAGAAGGCCGTGTATACCCGCGAGAATAAGGAGCTCGCCACTCATCTCGAGGTCTGTGTCTCTCCGGAGGCTAATGCGGAAGTCCGCAGACTTACCCTCACTAATCGGGGGAAGGAAATCCGGACGGTTGAAGTAACGACTTTCCTGGAGGTCGTCCTTGCTCCGCCCGATGCGGACGATGCGCATCCGGCCTTCAGCAAGCTATTTGTGAAGACGGAATACTGTCCGGATGCCCAGTGCCTGCTTGCCCAACGAAGGCCGCGGGACGGGGGCGAGCAGGCTCTGTGGGCCGCTCACGCCCTAATTGCTTCCGAACATGGGCCCGTGGAGTACGAGTCGGACCGTGCGGCTTTCATCGGTCGCGGGCATACTTTGGCCGATCCGCAAGGTCTTCGCTCCAGGCTTGGCGGCACCTTAGGGGCGGTCGCCGATCCTGCCTTCATCATGCGGAGGCAGTTGACGCTGAAGCCGGGAGAGCGGGTCCAATTGTTTGCCGTAACTGGAGTGGCAGACTCTCGGGAAGAAGTGATTGAAATGATGAAGCGGTTCGGCAGCGGCCACCAAGTCGAGCGCAGCTTCCAGATGGCCTGGACACGCAGTCAGATTGAACTTAGGCATCTGCATCTGAAAGCGGCGGATGCGGCTCTGTTCCAACAGCTTGCCGGCCGGGCTCTGTATGCCCACACGCTTGCCGAGGAGCAATCCCGGAGGATTGCGGACAATGTCCGGGGCCAGTCCGGCTTGTGGTCCCACGGAATTTCCGGAGACCGGCCGATCGTGCTGGTCCGCATTGACGATACGGCTAACCTGGCCTTCGTTACGAAGCTGCTTGTCGGCCATGAATACTTGCGCCGTTTGGGGATGCCGCTCGATCTGGTTGTTCTGAACGAATCCCAGGGCGGTTATCAGCAGGATCTGCAGGAAGCGATCCGGCGTATAGCGGAGCAAGGAGCGGTCCGCTTCGGCAATGACCGCGGGGGCATCTTCCTGGTAGCGGCCAATCAGCTTTCGGAAGAGGACAAGACGCTGCTTCTGGCTACGGCGAGAGTGCTTCTCCGTGCAGGGGGGCCGAGCCTCAAGGCACAGCTTAAGCCGGCTCGCGGAAGCGGCCAACAGGAATGGTCGGCTTCTCCGGTGCCGGCGAAAGAATCTTGGCAGCAGCGGAATCCTTCGATTACGACGACGCGGGATCAACCTTCTGCCGAAGCCGCCGAGCCGCTCACATTGTTTAACGGGTGGGGGGGCTTCAGTCCGGACGGCCGGGAGTACCGGATCGTCATCAAAAATGGAAACCACTTGCCGGCCCCTTGGGTGAACGTGATCGCCAACCCTCGATTCGGTACGGTTCTGTCCGAATTGTATACGGGCTATACCTGGTGGCGTAACAGCCGGGAATGCAAGCTGACCCCATGGTCCAACGATCCGGTTGTCGACCGGCCCGGGGAAATTTGCTATCTGCGCGATGAAGAAAGCGGCCAATTCTGGCAAATCCCGCATGGCCGGACGGAGGCGGGAAGCTCCCATACGGTGACGCACGGCAGGGGATTTACCCGCTACAACCAGGAAAGCCACGGGCTGTCTCAGGAGATGACGGTATTCGTACCGCTTAACGATCCCGTGAAAGTCATCCGCTTAAGCCTGACGAATCGGACGGAGGAGAAGCGCCGTCTGTCGGTAACGTACTACGCGGACTGGGTGCTTGGGGTGCGCCGCGAAGCAACGTCTCCTTTCATCGTGACGGAGTGGGACGAGCGCGCCTCCATGCTGTATGCCCGCAACACTTATCAAGAATCGTTCCGCGAGGCGACGGCTTTCCTGACCGTTCTGACGGATTCCGATGATTTAACCGGAACGGGGGATAAGGAGATGCCGGCAAGCGCCCGTAAGGAATTGTCATGGACAGCGGACCGCGAGGAATTTATCGGGCGCAACGGTACACCGGCACGGCCGGCCGCGATGGGCCGAAGCAGATTATCCGGCCGGACGGGACCGGTGTATGACAGCTGCGGGGCCGTACAAGCCAAGCTGTCCGTTGAGCCGGGCGAGCAGGTGACGGTCTATATGCTGCTGGGCTGCGAGGATTCTCGGGAATCCGCCATGGAGCTGGTCCGGAAGTATAAGCAAGCAAGTCAATGCGAGAAGGCATTCGGCCAGGTCGCAGCCTTCTGGGATCGGGTTCTGGAGCAGGTTCAGATCTCTACCCCCAGTCCGGAAATGGATCTGATGATGAACGGCTGGCTGCTCTACCAATCCTTGTCCTGCCGCATGTGGGCACGCACGGCCTTCTATCAGGCTGGCGGCGCCTACGGCTTCCGGGACCAGCTGCAGGATTCCCTGTCCTTGCTGCACAGCCTGCCCCATCTGACCCGCTCGCAAATTATTCTGCATGCCTCCCATCAATATATAGAAGGGGATGTGCAGCATTGGTGGCACGAGGAGACACATAAAGGGATCCGGACGCGATTCTCCGATGACCTGTTATGGCTCCCCTATGCGGTTACGAGGTACCTGGAGCATACCGGGGATGAGAGCATCCTGGAAGAGACTGCGCCCTATCTGCATAGTGATCCGCTGGGAGAAGGCGAGCTGGAACGGTATGAGCCGACTGTCGTCTCGGAAGAGAGCGGGACCATCTATGAGCACTGCTTGCGCGCCATTGACCGCTCCCTGAGTTTCGGAGAGCACGGGCTTCCGCTCATCGGAATAGGGGACTGGAACGACGGGCTAAGCCGCGTAGGGGATGCCGGAAGGGGAGAAAGCGTCTGGCTGGGCTGGTTTATATGCTATATTTTGGACCGGTTCGCCGACCTGTGCGCCCGCCGGGGAGAGCCGGACAGGGCGGAGCGTTACCGGCAAGTCCGCGGTGAACTGGCCGCATCCCTCAACGAGCATGCCTGGGACGGTCAATGGTACCGGAGAGCCTTCACGGATGACGGGCAGTGGCTGGGCTCGCTCCATAACAACGAGTGCCGGATAGACGCCATTGCCCAATCCTGGTCGGTTATTTCGGAAGCGGGCGAGCCCGACAAGGCGCATCGCGCCATGGAGTCGTTCGACCGGAATTTGGTGGACCGCAGCCTGTCCGTTGTCCGGCTGCTTACCCCGCCGTTCGACCACACCGATCCGTCTCCCGGGTATATTCAAGGCTATCCGCCGGGGATTCGCGAGAACGGGGCGCAGTACACGCACGGCGTTCTCTGGGGGATTCTGGCCTGGTGCCGGCTTGGCAACGGGGACAAAGCATTCGAGCTGTTCCATATGCTGAACCCGATCACCCATACCCGGACGCCCGGAGAGGTGCGGCGCTATGTCGGCGAGCCTTACGTGATGGCGGCAGACGTCTACACGACGGACCCGCATAAGGGGCATGCCGGATGGACCTGGTATACGGGTGCCGCCGGCTGGATGTATCAGGTCGGCCTCGAGGGCATTCTCGGGCTGCAGCGGCGCGGCGCACGTCTGTATATCCGGCCCTGCATTCCGTCAGACTGGCCGGAGGTCACCATCCGTTATCGCTATGGAGATGCCTCATACCGGATCACGATCCGCAATCCGGAGCGCAAGTGCAACGGTGCGGCGGTCTTTGAGGTGGACGGCCGGAAGATCCCCTTAACCGAATTCGGGGAGGAAGGTCCTTTCGTCGATTTGAGTGATGACGGCAAGGATCACGAAGTCGTCCTAACCCTGTAGAACGAATACAGCAATTGAAGAAGTGTTGGCTTTAATTAACACGAACGGGCGCGGGTGACGTTCAGGCCGTTCCATCAGCGGGCAACCGTTGGCGGAGCGGCCCTTTTTCAATTCAGGGGGTTCCTCGCAAAGTACCATGAATAGGCTTAGAAGGTTATGCGTCACTTTGTGGGGGATTTAACAGGGCTCCCCGCAAAGTGTAATGTATAAACCTTTATCGAAGTAAAGCAAGAGGAACTATCGTATTTAGAGGAAGGTTTAGACGCCGTTAATGCAGGCAAGAATTCCTGCGATAATATATCCATTTAGAAGCGGTTCAGACACCTATGGAGAAAAGCCTGCGAAAATACAATACATTATTTTCGGTCTCCAATCACCCGATCCCCCCTGGAATTAGAAAAAAGATGTATTTTTTCAGGCATTGCTGCGGACCACGGGCAAAATGGCCAAAAGCATGCACAATTGCAGGCTTTCTGTCCGCCGCTGCGTTTCCGCTGCGTTAACATGGCGTCAACATATATTTTTACCGGCATAAAACCTAACTTTAGATTGATTTCTGCTGGAAGGAGGGAGACACCTGTGCTCTCCATTGCAACATGGGTGAAGTGACGGGAAGCGAGCCAATTCTCGAAATTGGATTGTCCTTCGTTGTTATGTCTTTCGAAACTTTTACAGTGGATTAATATCCCTATAACATAAGCTTGAAAATCGCGTGAGATAATGAGAAAAAAGGCTGAATGGAGGAGTAATTATGGGGACCATCCAAGTTGACCGATTAGTCAGGCTGCTGATCGTCGCCCTGTCGTTCCTGACTCTGCTCATTACGCTGTACACAATGACTCATCCGGAGCCGTCTGCCAACCGAAACGAACACACCAAGATCATACGAGAGAAGGTGGTCTGATTGCAGCATTGGATTGGGAAAATAAGGGAAAACGAAATTCGTTTACTGTACTTTATTAACGGGAAAATGAGATCCCGATGGATGGATAGAACCATGTCCGCCATTACTCATCTGGGAGGGGCTATGTTTACGGTCGCCCTGCTGATGGCTCTGCCGTTGGCCTTCCCGTTCGGATGGGACGGAATCGTCTCCTTGACGGCGAGCCATCTGGCGGTGCAGGCAGCCAAAAGATCCTTCGGCCGGACAAGGCCATACGTTACGCTTCCCCACCTGCAGGCTCCGGCCAAGCTTCTCTCGGACCATTCCTTCCCATCCGGCCATACGACAGCCATCTTCTCGGCCGCCACTTCCATCAGCCTGGCTGTTCCTTCGATTGCTCCGGCTATGTATCTAGCCGCGTTTGCCGTAGGCTGGTCCAGAATATATCTCGGACATCACTATCCTTCGGATGTCGTCTTCGGTGCGGTGACCGGCACCGGATTTGCCGTGGCTGCCCGTTATGCTTTCCAGCATTTATTCGGATAGCGCGGATGAACGGGCTTCTCTGTTTTCTTAATTTTTACTGCAAGAGACGTCCAGAAAAAGGAGATTCACTCCAACGCCTGTGAACAATCCGCAGGAATGATTGCGGCCGGCAGCGAATAAAAATAGAGTGGCATTTCATTCCCCGGATATTCCGGAGAGGAGGGCGGGGGTTGGAGACTTTTGGCAGGGGCTGTTTGTATATTATTATTGGCATCGTCCTATTGCTTCTGTTGGCGTTTCTGATAGGGGGCAGCATTACGATTCCGTGGTTTATTGCCATTCCGCTGATTGTTCTGGCATTCTGGGCTGCCGGCAGGAGAAGCGGAAAGTGACGTCGAACACTGTCGGCCGCCGAATGCTGTCGTTGAAAAATTCCGCCTTTTCCATAGCATATGAAGGCTTGCTGCACCCCTTAATGTCAGCGCTTATCGTCTCGGGGAGGGGACTTTCGGGAGCCGGGAGACAGCGGCGAGTTGGTTTCCCGGTCCATTCGTTCCCGGTATTCACTGGGGGAAATCCCCAATCTTGAGCGAAATACACGGTGGAAATAGGAGTAGCTCTGGAAGCCGCAAAATTCCGCAATCTGCTCAAGCGTCATGGAGCTGTATTCCATCCTTTCCCTGGCAATGGAGAGCCGGACCTCTATTGCGTAGTCGATGATCGCTTTGCCGTGAGTTTCTTTGAACAAATGGCTGGCCCGGGACGGGCTGATCCCTACCGATTCGGCGACTTGCTTCAACGTTATCGGCTCTGTCGCATGCTGCTCGACATATTCTTTCAGCCGGTAAGGGATGGAAGACAGAGAAGATTTCTTCGGTGATTGTCTGGTTTCATCCAGCAGCCGGTCGATGGTCAGGCACAGAATTTGGCTGTAGCAGGTCAAGATTTCCTCGCTTTGGTCGTTAACTCTTCTTTTCTCTTGTACGATCTGTCTCCAAATCGCTAACAGCCGCTCATCGGGTGCTATATTTACTTTCGTAGGGCGATCACGAATCCTCCACCATTGATCGAACCATTCCCCGACGACCATCAAATAATAGTCCGAGCTGTGGATTTTGCTTAATCTCTTCAAAGAGTTCGGATTCTGGTAGCCTACGATCAATTCATAAGGGTCCGAAGGACGCAGAAGAAGCAGGTCTCCGGGCTGGATCCATTCATATTTGTCCCGTACCCATACGAAACAGTTTCCCTGGGTTTGCCATCGTAATAAGTAGCAGTTTAATCCTTTTTTCTCGCTAACGGTATGAGGCTTGTTATGTCTGGAATAGCCTGCCGTGAGCACATGCCTCTCTGCAAAATATGCCGTTCCATGCATTGCAGCAACTCCTTCCAGGTTATTATTATAGCAAGATAGTTCATGATATAGTGAGATCATTCATTCTCATTATAGTTAACCCGGGTTTAGAATGAAAGCAAGGTTCGGGGCAAATCAGTAGATTAAATGGCGTAAAATATTTCATGTAGAGGAGAATGGCCATGGGGCGAATGGGGATCGGCCTGCAGATGTATACTTTGCGGGACGAAACGGCGCGTGATTTTCCAGGCACACTGAGAAAAGTAGCCGCACTCGGCTATGAAGGCGTAGAGTTTGCCGGATATGGAGGAATGACACCGCCACAATTAAAAAACCTATTGGAAGAGCTTCAGTTGAGAGCAATTGGAAGTCATGTTTCCGTCAGCGATTTGAAGGACAGGCTGGAAGAGGTTGTTGAAATGAATGCCGCTATCGGCGCCTCCTATGTTGTATGTCCTTATTTAACCGTGGAGCAGCGTTCCGAGGGAGCCCTTGCGGATACGGTATCCTTGTTCCAGAAGGCCAGCCGTGAATTGGCCAAGCACGGGATTCGCTTCGGATACCACAATCACGACTTCGAATTGACCGAGACCGTTGGCGGCGAGAGGCTCTTTGACCGGCTGTTCGGCATGATGAGTAACGAAGAATGCTTTGTCGAAATGGACGTATGCTGGGTGCATCACGGGGGACAGGATCCGCTGGAATATATTCGCAAATATGCGGGAAGAGTGCCTCTAATTCACTTGAAGGATATGCGGACTCTGGAGGATGGCAAGGCTCAAACCGTTGAACTGGGCCAAGGAGAAATTGACCTTCCGGCGGTCATATCGGCGGCAGGCTCGGCCGGTGCCGAATGGTTGATCGTGGAACAGGACCATTGTCAGAATCCGCCTCTGGAGAGCATTGAAACCAGTATGCGCTGGCTGAAAACCAATTACTTATAATCAAATGATTGGAGGATTACGATGACGACTAAATATCGGGTAGCTATTATTGGCTGTGGCGGGATTGCCAACGGCAAGCATATGCCAAGTCTCGCCAAGATCGACAAGGTAGAAATGGTGGCGTTTTGCGATATCGATCTGCAGAAAGCGCAGGAGGCCGCTCAGAAATTCGGCACTGCGGATGCGAAAGTTTATGAGGATTATAAGGAGCTGCTGGCCGACGGTTCGATCGACATCGTTCATGTCTGCACACCTAACGATTCCCATGCCGATATTTCCATTGCCGCATTGGAATCCGGAAAGCATGTCATGTGCGAGAAGCCGATGGCCAAGACGGCAGCCGACGCCAGAAGAATGGTGGAAGCAGCCAAAAGGACGGGCAAGAAGCTGACGATCGGATACCAGAACCGTTTCCGCACCGACAGCCAATATTTGCACCAGGTTTGCCGGGACGGCGAGCTGGGTGACATTTACTTTGCCAAGGCTCATGCGATTCGCCGCCGTGCCGTGCCGACGTGGGGAGTCTTCCTGGATGAAGAGAAGCAGGGTGGAGGCCCGCTCATTGATATCGGTACGCATGCTTTGGATTTGACCCTTTGGATGATGAACAATTACAAGCCCAAGGCGGTTCTCGGAACGGCTTTCCATAAGCTGTCGAGCAAAGCGGATGCGGCGAATGCCTGGGGCCCTTGGGATCCTCAGAAGTTTACGGTCGAGGATTCGGCTTTCGGCATGATTACGATGGAGAACGGCGCAACGATCATACTGGAATCCAGCTGGGCGTTGAACATGCGTCAGGTCGGCGAAGCCAAATGTACTCTCTGCGGGACCGAAGGCGGAGCGGACATGTGGGACGGATTGACGATCAACGGCGAGAAGCGGAGCCGGCTTTATGAAAATAAAATTTCGCTGAACAGCGGCGGAGTCGCTTTCTACGAAGGAAAATCGGTCAGTGAAGCCGATCTGGAAGCCAGACTGTGGATTGAGGCCATCGAGAATGATACCGATCCGGTAGTTACACCGGAGCAAGCCTGCGTCGTTTCGGAAATTTTAGAGGCGATCTATGAATCTTCCAAGTCAGGCAAAGCAGTTTACTTCGATAAATGATTTGGAAAAGGGGGCTGTCCTTGTTAAAGAGGACGCCCTTTTTCTTACCACATTAGAAAGTTTTGTTCATTAAAGCGTTAAAATGGAACAACTTTCTAATTGGCATAAAAAGCTACCTTTAAAACCGGGTTATTCGTCTTCGAAGAGGCTCCGTTAGGAGCTTTTTTTAAAATATAGGAAAGTATAAGTTTTCATCTATACCTGTTCTTATATTTCATCGGTAAACGCTCCCGTCCTAAGGACGGCGATAGCCGTTTATCCTTGTCCCTGGTTGTCGCATCCATGAATCACCGATAGAATATCGTGCCGATGCCCGGAATAAGCGCGTATATGCATTTTTATTTAAGCCGTTCTTTACCAAAGCCCGGCAAACCAATCACTCTTACACCTGAGAGGAGCGTCTTATCCCTCCGCTTCGCCGGACTCCTTGGAAATGCTGGGCTTGGGCCGGAATTGGGTAGGAGGCATGCCGGACCAGCGGCGAAATTGTCTGGAGAAATGACTAATGGAGCCGAAGCCGAGCCGCGAAGAAATCTCCTCTATCGTCATGTCGCTGTTCACCAGCAGCTGCTTGGCTTTGTTCAGCTTTAACCGGCTTAAATACTGGCGCGGCGGGATACCGTAAACGCGGGTGAAAATTTTGCTGCATTGACTCCGGCTAAGGTGAAGCTCTTCTGCTATATCCGAGATGGAGCCGGAGGCAAATATCATGGAACGCAATTTCTCCTCAATCGCGTGAGCGGTATCCGCTTCCGATTGGGTAGCTTCATTAGGGATAGACGGAGAGCTCTGCTGGACGGCGGCGGCACCGGCTGAGGAGAAACGGATAAATTCTCTCACGATCAGCAAGGTATAGGCTTGCAGAGCCATTTGATTATCCGAGGTAAGCTCTATGCGCCCCCCGTCGGGTACAGCTTCCAAGGTGCCGTTAGCGGCAGACTGTCCGTTAACCGGAAGTAAGCTTCGTAACAGCAGCAGCTCCATTTCTTTCATATACAGGGGCAGACTCGAATGCTCCGAATCCTGCTTGGTGATATGTCTATATTTGGAGCCGCTTAACAGCTTGCGCAGCTTGGGGTCATCGATATCAAAATGAAGATTGAAAAAGGAATAAGTTTCTTCGGAGATGTTCTGCATCTGATGCCGGACCCCCGACTGCAGCAGCAGCCAATCGCCCGCATGCAGATCAAGCTTTCTTCCGTTGATCATATGAGTAACGCTTCCGCTCCAGCAGTACAGAAGCTCAAAAAGATAATGATGATGGTTAGGGAAAGACCAGCCCTGAGGCTTGACACTGAAGTGGCAGCCGACGATTTGCAGCGTACTGGTTATGTTTGGGAAATGGACGTCGATATTCACCGCAATCCTCCTAACTGACGGAGCGACTATAAGATTTCAACTAAAGTGATTATACCACTGCCGCAGCAAAAATGTGCAAAAATAAGGATGCTTTGCTAATTGTACAAATGTCCCGGGCTTTCTATTATAAAAGTATGGATATTATGACTATTTGATAACGGAGGGTTCCTATGGGACAGTTTGCGGTTAGCGGTAAGCAATTTACGTATGACGGAAAGCCGGTTCAGCTTCTATCGGGAGCGATTCATTATTTCCGGATCGTCCCGGAATATTGGAGAGACCGGCTGCTGAAGCTGAAGGCCTGCGGCTTGAACACCGTTGAAACGTATGTGGTTTGGAACGTTCATGAGCCGAATGAAGGGCAATTCAACTTCTCCGGCCAGGCCGACCTAGTTCGGTTTATTGAGATCGCGGGCGAGCTGGGCCTGTACGTGATTGTGCGTCCAAGTCCTTATATTTGTGCGGAGTGGGAATTCGGCGGATTGCCGGCCTGGCTGTTGAGCGAGCCGGATATGAAGCTTCGCTGCTACCATAAGCCTTTCCTCGATAAAGTGGATGCGTACTACGATGTGCTGCTGCCGAAACTCAAGCCGCTGCTGTGTACGAACGGCGGACCTATTATCGCCATGCAAATCGAGAACGAATACGGCAGCTACGGCAACGATAAGCGATATTTGGAATATCTTAAAGACGGCATGATTCGTCGCGGAGTGGATGTATTGTTGTTTACATCGGACGGACCTACCGACGTTATGCTGCAGGGCGGTATGGTTGACGGGGTGCTGGCAACGGTCAACTTCGGCTCCCGGACCGAAGAATCTTTCTCCAAGCTGCTGGAATACCAGCCGGACAAGCCGCTCATGTGCATGGAGTATTGGAACGGGTGGTTCGATCATTGGGGGGAAGAGCATCATACGAGAGATGCGAAGGATGCCGCCGCCGTTTTGGACGATATGCTGAAGATCGGTGCATCGGTCAATTTCTATATGTTCCATGGCGGAACGAACTTCGGTTTCTATAACGGGGCTAATTATGGTGGTTTTTATGAACCGACAGTGACCAGCTACGATTATGATTCGGCTCTGAGCGAGAATGGGGAGCTGACGGAGAAATATTATGCCTTCCGGGAGGTTATCGGCAAGTACGCTGAAGTGGATGAGTCGATTCTGCCGGAACCGATCCGCAAGAAAGCTTATGGCCGGATACCGTTAACCGCGAGCGCAGAGTTATTCGACAGCCTGTCCCTGCTTTCCCGTCCGGTGGAAAGAACCTGTCCGGAGCCGATGGAGAAGCTGGGGCAGAATTACGGATTCATTCTGTACACGACCCGGGTGTCGGGACCGAGAGAGAAGGCGAGCCTCATCCTGCAGGAGGTTCACGACCGGGCGCTCGTTTTCCTGGACGGCGAGTATAAAGGGGTTCTGGAGAGATGGGATAAGGAATCCAAGGTCGAACTGGAAATCCCTAAGGAGGGGGCCGAGCTGAGCATTCTCGTTGAAAATATGGGAAGGGTCAACTACGGACCGAAGTTAAAAGACTACAAAGGAATTACGGAGGCGGTCCGGTTAGGCTATCAGGCTCTGTATCACTGGACGATTCATACGCTTCCGTTGGATGATCTCTCTCCGCTGAAGTTTCAGAAGAGCGGTCCCGTTTCTGAGAAGCCGGTGTTCTACCGGGGAACCTTCCAGGTGGAGGAGGCGGCGGACACCTTCCTCGATATGTCCGGCTGGACTAAAGGGGTAGCCTATATTAACGGATTTAACCTTGGGCGGTACTGGAAGCGCGGTCCGCAGCAAACGCTGTACATCCCGGGTCCGTTGCTAAAAGAAGGCGAGAATGAAATAGTCATCTTCGAGCTGCATGGAACCGATGAAGCGGCCGTTACGCTGACAGACCGGCCTAACCTGGGGCAAAAAGCTTGACGCTATACCTCCTCACCTTTTGCGGTGAGGGGGTTTTTCTATTTAGGGCTAAGAATATCACTTGTCGCGAGTTTCGATTCGACTCCTACTGGCCGTACTTTTCTTGCCATAAATCACGCCATTCAATAAAGCTCAAGCCGGTGACTTCCTCAAGGGTCTGGCCATCGATGGAATAATATGCGCTAGTCTCTTGAGTTACTTGTACTGTCCTATTCTACGGGTAGCTTGTATAATCAAATTATCCTGATGAAGAGAGCCGGCAACGATAAATTGTTATTCAGAACGTGTAAAGGCAGAAGAAGTTCGTGCGGTCGTGCGGTTTTTCAAAAAACAGCGGAGAAAGGATGATTCAGATGAAAATTTCCCTATATTCGGATGATTCCCATTTAACGGAAGCCCCTTCCATAACCGCTTATTGGGCGGATGGAGAAGGGCCGAAGCCGGCTATGATCGTATGCCCGGGAGGAGGCTACAGACATAAAGCGAAACATGAAGGAGAACCGGTCGCCCGTTGGCTGAACGGAATCGGCATTACCGCCTTCGTTCTCGATTACCGGGTGGCGCCGCATCGTCATCCGCTGCCATTGTCCGATGCTCAACGGGCCATTCGATTGGTCCGGCATCGGGCTGCAGATTGGGGCGTGGATCCGTCCCGAATCGGCATTCTCGGATTTTCCGCGGGCGGGCATCTCGCAGCATCCGCCGGAACAATGGAAGCCCCGGCCGCTTCGGGGAACACTGATCCTGTTGAACGGGAAAGCACCCGTCCCGATCTGATGGTTCTGTGCTACCCGGTCATTACCTTCGGGGAAGGCGGGCATGAAGGTTCCCGCCTCAACCTGCTGGGGCCCGATCCATCGCCGGAGCTTCGGGCACAGCTTTCGGTTGAAAACCGGGTAAGTGCCGATACACCACCTGCATTTGTATGGCATACGGCGGATGATCTGAGCGTACCCGTTCAGAACAGCCTGAAGTTTGTAAACGCGCTGGCAAGCTTCGGCATTCCGTTCGAGCTGCATGTATTCCCGCATGGCCGTCATGGTCTGGGATTAGCCGAAGAAGACGAACATGTTCAGCAGTGGACGCGGCTATGTGCCGCATGGCTCCGAAAGAATGGATTTTAGGCAGTAGCGGCCTCCGCCCGAGTGGATTTATTCCGCGAAGTCCGCAAAGGCAGTCTCTAGCGACTTTCTGCGACTTTCCGGATAGAGTGCTCTAAGGAGGGGGAGTTCCCCGCATTAGTCCCTGCCGTGGATGGCCCGTGTTCCGGATTAGCGGATTTGCTTGCGGTATGCAGTAGGACTCTTCCCATAGTGGGAAGTAAACTGTTTGGTAAAATAATACGGACTTTGAAAGCCGACATCCTCGGCGATTTCAGCGACCGTACGTGAAGTGAATTCAAGCAGCCGCGCGGCTTGCCGCAGCCGGATTTTTGCCCGGGTGGCTGCAATTGAATCGCCTACCTGTTCTTTGAATAAATGTGCAAGGCGGGAAGGCGATAATTGCACCTGGCGGGCTAACCCGGCAATGCTGAAGGATTGCTTCAAGTCACGGGTAATTATTCCGAGCACTTCTTCGATTCTTGGATCCAGCCTCTTGGCCGTATCATTGACTCTCTGTGCCAGCAGCAGAATCATTTCCTCCATCGCGTTAAGGGCAAGCAGCCCGGAGTACGGCTGCTCTAACCTGCAATCCCCGATCATCCTTTCGAATACGGCTTGTAACCGTGCTTCTGCGGAAGCATCGTTCAACCGGACAATCAACAGTCCGGGATGCGGCTCCGGCCAAGCCAGCCATTCCAGCCAGGAAGGCTGGGGAATAAAATGAGCCCAATAAAACTCCCACATCGTCCCTTCGCCGGCAGCATAGTGATGAACGGTGCCCGGCTTCAGCACGACGATATCTCCTCTATGACATGTCCAATTCCGCTCACCGATCCAATACGAACCGCTTCCAGAGAGGGTGTAGGTAATCAACCAGTCTCTGGTACCTCTTGAACGGTACACCCGATAGCCATCGGGCTCGGAGTAATGATCCGAAACGAGTATGCCCGGAGCGGGGCTTGCCGTTTCGACAGCAGGATCGTTAAGGAATTCAGCCATTTCCAGCATTCCTCCCTTCTCCATCTCATTCTACAATGAAAGCATCCGATCCAGAAGGCCTGAATCCTTGCAAAGGGGGGATCGCCGTCGGACAATGCCATGCCGTGTGGCGGGAACCGCACGCTTTTTCGGTGAAGACTGCCGATAGCCGGTGAAGATTGCCGACAACGAGAAGCCCGGCCCGGATCGAATGATTGAAATTCGGCAAAATTTTATAAGAAGGAGAGGGAAAAGAGATGGAGAGTAGTTTGTCAATGGAGGCGGGTAACGAAAGGTACAAAATGCAGTTTGCAAGCGAGGGTTATACGATAGTCAGAGGACTGTTAAGCGAACCGGAGGTAGGAGAGATTAAAGAGACCTTTATGGAAATGCATCGACAAGGCCCGATTCCAGGTTATTTCGCACCGGTTTCCGCAGAGGAATCCGGAGGCGATATTCTGAAACAATTTCCGCGGGTTATGCACCCCCACCGGTTCAATGAATTGGCTAAGCGCTATATGCTTCATCCGGATATCATGAATGTCTTGGAGGATTTATTGGAGGAAGAGCCGATCGCGGCGCAAAGCATGTTTTATTTCAAGCCCCCCGGTGCCCGGGGTCAGGCGCTGCACCAAGATAATTTCTATTTGAAGGTTCAGCCCGGCACATGTATAGCGGCTTGGGCAGCAATAGATCCGTCGGATGAGGAAAACGGAGGAATTATGCTGGTGCCCGGTTCTCACCGACTCGATATTGAGTGCCCGCATTTGGCTGACCCGAGTGTTTCCTTTTCCAAGGAAGAAGTAAATGTACCTGAAGGGATGAAGGTCATCCCTTCCCGGCTCAACGCGGGCGATGTTCTGTTCTTTAACGGCAGCGTTATTCACGGTTCTTATCCGAACCGTTCCGCCAACCGGTTTCGCCGTTCTTTTATTTGCCATTATGCGGGAATATCCGCTCGCCAAATCGGTCAATTCTATAACCCGTTATATACTAGAGACGGTCAATTGCTGGAATTGGAAGGAAATCCGGATTCGGGCCCTTGCGGGTCGGAATTTGGTACTCCTGCGGAAGCCCACTGAGGATAGAATCTACGTCAACTTCGCCGAAATATTAATGGAAAAGGGACAGACCGGAAGCAGATTCCGTTGCTTACACGGTTTACCTCTATATCGAGGCTTTGGACTGTTATCCCCTTGCCTCAGAAAAGCGAGATGACCATGAATTCCATCGGCTAGATTCCTTCCAGCCCGTTAAATTTCTGTTTCATAACAAGAAAGATCACACCCCTCCAGATGATACTGAGCTAACGGGATAACAGCCAAAGGATCGGGGAGAGCGTACGGGCCTGCCATAAATGTACTGAGCGAATGGGATAACAGCCAGAGGGACGAAGAAAGCGTACGGGCCAACCTTAAAGGTACTGAGTGAACGGGATAACAGCCAAAGGAGCCTAGAAATCAGTCCGGCAAAACGGCCATTCCTCCACCGAACCCTCCGGTAGAGTTTTTTTCATAAAAACAGGGAAAAAGGAGAATAATTGTTATGTCTTAACAATTATGGGACCAGAGGTGGATTTTCATGCAGGAATGGCTCGAAGTGGCGCTGCGCACATTGACGGCTGTCGTCATTTTATTCGTGTTGACCAAGCTGCTGGGCAAAAGACAAGTTACTCAGCTTTCGGTCTTCGAATACATTACGGGAATTACCATCGGGAGCTTGGCCGCTTATATTTCCCTCGATCTTGAAGCGAACTGGTATCTGGGAATCGTCGCTTTGGTCGTGTGGGTAGGCGTCTCTCTGGGAGCGGAATTTCTTCAGATCAAAAGCAAGAGATTCAGAAACTGGATTGACGGGAAAGGGACGATCCTGATCAAGGACGGCAAAATAATGGAGGACAATCTGAAGAAGGAGCGTCTCTCCACGGACGAGCTGCTGGAGCAGCTTCGCAGGAAGAACGCCTTCCGGGCGGCGGATGTTGAATTCGCCGTTATGGAGCCTAGCGGGGAAATCAATGTGCTGCTTAAGCGGGAAAACCAGCCGATCACGCCGCGTCACTTGGGGATCAAGGTCGGACCCGAGCAGGAGCCTCAGACGGTAATTATGGACGGCGTTATCATGGATGAGCCGTTGGCCACCATCGGGCTCAGCCGAGAATGGCTCAAAACGGAGCTGGAGAAGCTGGGAGTCGCACAGGAGAACGTATTTCTCGGACAAGTGGACACCTACGGGCAGTTATACGTCGATTTGTTCGATGATCTGATCAAAGTTCCCGAGCCCTCGCAGAAAGCCGCTTTGCTGGCCACTCTCAAGAAATGCGAAGCCGATCTGGAAATGTTCGCTCTGTCCTCCGAGGATAAAGAAGCGAAGGAAATGTACGGCCGCTGTTCGGAGGTCATGCAGGAAGTCATACTCGAAGTCAGACCGCTATTAACCGGTTAGTTCGAATTCGTGGTCAATCCGTTGAGGATCGTATCGATGTTCCATTTCATCATCTTAAGATAAGTATCTCCGTCCGTCCCCGGTTTTCCGAGGGAATCGGTAAATACTGTGCCTCCTATCGGAGCACCCGTATCCTCGGAAACCATCTCCATGCTGCGCGGGTCTACGCTTGTTTCCAGGAACAGGACGGGCACCTGCTTATCGCGGATTAGATCGATGATTGTAATAAGCTGGGACGGCGTTCCCTGCTTTTCCGAGTTGATTTCCCATATATATTGCGCTTCGAAGCCATAAGCCCGGCTGAAATACTTGAAGGCTCCTTCGCTGGTGACCAAAATGCGCTTATCTTCAGGAATGTCGTTAAAGCGTTCCACAGCTTCCCGATGAAGCTTATCGAGCTCAGCGATGTACAGCTCGGCGTTAGCCTTATAATCCGTCTCATGCTCCGGGTCTATAAGAATCAAAGCATCGCGGACATTCTCGGCGTAACGGATTCCGTTGCGGATATCGAGCCAGGCATGGGGGTCTATTTCTCCTTCGCTGCCGGCCGATGTGAGGAACAGCGGTTCTACACCGTCGCTTATCTGGAATACGGGTGCATCGGGGCCGTCCTTATGGGTGGCCTCAAGCAATTTTTCAAACCAGGAGTTGCCGGCTTCCAAATTCATGCCGTTATAGAAGACCGCGTCCGCATCCGCCGTATTCTTGACATCGGCGGGAAGGGGATCGTATTCATGCGGGTCGGAGCCGACGGGGGCAAGGCTGACGACTTCTACCCGGTCTCCTCCGACATTTCGGACAATGTCATAAATGATGGAATAGGTGGCAACGACCTTGAGCTTGTCATTCTGCTGTCCGAAGGAGCCGCCGGAAGAATCCGTTGGACGGTTATCGGGGGTGCATCCCGCAACCCACAGCAGAACGAGGAGTAACAAAGTGATTTTTACGATAATCGGTCTCAACTCTCTCCCTCCAACTCTCCATTTCATGAACCGAGCATCGCCTTTTTCCGCCGTGTCCTTATCGTGCGAATGAGCAGCCCTTGTTTCGGAGACAGCATAAATGCGGCAAAGAACAAAACGGTCGCAACAATGACGATACTGGCCCCGGAAGCCAAATTATAGACGTAGCTGATATACATTCCGGCGATCGATGAAATAACCCCGAACAAGGACGACAGATAGATCATGATCCACAGCCTGTTGGTCAGCAAGTATGCCGTGGCTGCAGGCGTAATCAGCATGGCTACGACGAGAATAATCCCCACCGTTTGCAGGGAAGCGACGGTCACCATCGTCAGCAAGGTCATCAGGATATAGTGGATCAACCGGTTAGGTAATCCGTAAGCTGCCGACATGGTCGGGTCGAAGGTGCTGACCAGCAGCTCTTTGTAGAATAAATGAATCGTCCCGATGACTACAATCCCGATAATTAATGTAAACCACATTTCGGAGGCCCGGACAGCCAGCACATTGCCAAACAGAATATGGTATAGATCGGTGCTGCTCTTCAACAGGGTGATCAAAATAATTCCCAAAGCAAAAGCGAAAGTAAACATGATACCGATCGAAATATCGTTCTTGATCCGGCTGTTCTGGCTGACGAAGCCGATGCCGACCGCGGTCAATATTCCCGTGGCGACGGCGCCGATAAAAAAGTTAATGCCCAGCATATAAGAAATGGCTACCCCGGGAAGAACCGCGTGGGAGATGGCATCCCCCATCAAAGCCATGCCGCGCAGAATGATGAAGCAGCCGATCACGCCGCAGATAATACCGACCATGATAGAGGTCAGAAGGGCCTTCTGCATAAAGCCATAGTTCATAATGGCATCGATAAAAGTCATCATAGGCCCACCCCCAATTCTTTCATAAACGAAAATTCGCCGCGATAGGCTCTGGCCAGAATGTCCGGGCGGAACACATCTTCCACCGGGCCGAAGCTGATCAGCTCCCGGTTTAGCAGGATCAATTGGTTAAAATAGGCGCTCGCCTTATTCAAGTCGTGATGCACGACGATGATCGTTTTGCCGCTGTCCTTCAACTGCTTCAGAATAGCGATAATCGTCTCTTCGCTGGCCAGATCGACACCGACGAACGGTTCATCCAGGAAGAAAATTTCCGATTGCTGGGCCAATGCCCTCGCAAGAAACACGCGCTGCTGCTGGCCCCCTGACAATTCACCGATTTGCCGCCGGCTGAAGGCTTCCATTCCGACCCGCTCAAGACATTGATAGGCCCATTCCCGCTGTTCCTTCTTCGGACGCCTGAACAGGCCCAGTTTGGGATAGGTGCCGAGAAGAACCGTATCCAGCACCGTGATGGGAAAGGTCCAATCGATATCGTTGCGCTGCGGAACATAGGCGATCTGCTTGCGAATCTCGGCAATCGATTTATCAAAGTACGTAATGTTGCCTTTGTCTTTCGGAATCAGATCGAGCAGCGCTTTTAACAAAGTCGATTTCCCGGCGCCGTTCGGGCCGATGACTCCGACCAGATTACCCGGGGCAAGAGAGAAGGATACATCTTTGATCGCTTCGTTCCCATGGTAGGAAACATAAAGATGCTCGACGGTAATAGCTGCGGACATTGTTCGTCACCTCTTATTCCATGCGTGTCATTCTAACAGTATATTAATCAGGATTAGCCTTCGCCACATTTCTTTCGATAAAGAATACAATATGTTCTTATGAAAAAATGTTTACCTAGGCAAAATTTTAAAGGCGATTCCGCATCCTGTCAATATAAATCTTGGTTTCGAAAATGTTCCTAAAAACGTCAAGAGTGCGAACGGCAACCGGTTGACGTTTCTGTTTTATATATACTACAATCCATAGTGTAAGTGAGTTGGAACGGTTGCATAGAAGCGGTATAATAAGTGGGTCCTGAGTTGACGAAAGGAGAAGCAATCAACATGAAGAAATACCGGAAATGGCTCCAGATCGGAATACTAACCATCTTCGTCGTGCTGGGAGTAGTTACGGTTGCAAATACCTTCTCGGCAAGCGGAAGCTCGGCCAAGGAAGGAAATTTGGCCCCGGAATTTACTTTGTACGACCTCAGTGGAAATAAACATTCCCTCGGCGAATATCGGGGTAAGGCGGTTCTTGTCAATTTCTGGGGCACGTTCTGCCCGCCTTGTAAGGATGAGATGCCCGCTATTCAGAATCAATATGATAAATGGAAGGAACAGGGGCTGGAGGTGCTCGGTCTCAACCTGGGTGAATCCAAGGTGACGATCGACAGCTTCGTCAGACAAGAAAACGTACGCTTTTCGATCTTGATGGACCGTAATTTGGAAACCGCCAGAAACAAATATAACGTGACCCGATATCCGACATCGTTCTTTATCCGGCCGGATGGGGTCATTCATAAAGTGTACGTTGGAGAAATGAATGAACAGATTATTGAGGCGCTGGTCAAGGAAATTTTGCCAAGCCAATAAGAACCGGAGAACGGAGCTTGCTGTAGATAGATATTAAAGTGGGGGAGGCATCCTGTGTTGAAGAGGCGGTCTCATCTGGCCATACTTGTTTTTTTGATGCTTATGGTCAGTTTTGCTGCGGTTTCTTACGCAGAAGAAGAAAAAGAAGAAGGAATTTTCATTTCCAGTGTTTCCTTGAGTGAAGTATATGCGAATACGAAAACGGAGTACTACGTGAAAGTGATCGATGCCGGCGTGGAGCCGGGCACGGAGAGGGACAAGCTGCCGGCGGCGGATGCCAAGGTGAGCATCCGGATGACCAAAGGCTCCCAGGAATTAAAGCAGGAGCTCGTATTCAGCGGGGAAGAGGGCTATAAGGGAGAGGTCACTTTTCCCGAAGCGGGATTGTGGAATATAGTCATATCGGCCGTGGATCAGAATAATGAAGCTCATTCGGACATGCTGGAAATGGAGCTGACGGTCAAGGAGAAAAGCAATGAAATGACCTACTTATGGCTCGGGATTATGGCGCTGTTCGCGGCGGGCATCATCTATGTGATATTTCGAATCCGCAAATTAATGAAAAGATAATGGCATGGAATAGTGCAGTTAGCGTTAAAGACATGCGGGAGTGCATGTCTTTTGTCGATTTTATTCAAACACCTTCCAAAGACCTGTATGTTTGCAGGTCTTTTTTCTTCTGTGCCCTGAGGAAGTATTCGTCATTTATTTTAATGCGAGTGGCGGGAGGTCGGCGGGAGTGTTTCGACCAATGTACCCGGAACATGCTGGAGAGCAAAAAGAATAATGAGAGCAACGACCAGAAACAGGGTCACGGGCCGGAACCAGAAGGATCGGTCAGTCCGGGATTCCTCTTGGTGACCACTGTCGTGGAGCATGACAAAAATAAGAAAAATAATGACACTGTACAAAACCACCATCCATTGGACGATAGCTCCGACATCCTCCGGCGGCATCATTTCCGTCAGCATAGCCCCCATCATTCCGGCCATAACCCCCGATAGGAGCCCGTCTATTACGGCCATTATTCCGACGGGAGCGCCTGCCAGAGCGCCTGCTGCGGCTCCTGCAGCCATTCCCAGCGCAGTCGATTCGGCAAAGGATTCCGGGATCCATGCGGCTATAAGAGAGCCGAGGCCCAGACCAGCCCCCATCCCCAGAGCCATGGCGGCCGTCATACCGGCCATGGAGGACAGACGCTTCCGATATCGGAATACGGTATAAACAATCCATGCGGCAAGGAGTCCATAGATGATCGCGAACGGCATCAAACCGGTCATCGGACATTCCTCCTTTCATATCTACATTTATATAGCCTGCTTGTTCGAAATATGAAATCCTCCGTAAACATATTCAAAGGACAAGACCCATATACTGGGTGGAAAGAAGGGAAAGACGGAGGGGAAGGTCATGGAAGGAAGGAGCCAGACGGACGAATGGAGGATTCGCATAACCGGAATGACCTGTGCCGCATGCGCAGCGCGAATTGAACGGGTGATCGGAAGAATGGAAGGGGTTCGCGAAATCAAGGTGAACCTGGCTCTGGAGCAGGCCTCGATTGTTCGCGATCCCCTGCTCGTCACGAAACAGCAGTTGGAGGAACGAATCATTCAATTGGGCTTCGGGGTTGACCAGAATAAGGAAGCGGAGAAGGGCGAAGACGGACTGGGGCTATCCGCACAGGAGCAGCGCTTCAGGTCTCTGCGCCGCTCTTTCGTGCTGTCGGCTTTATTCACTTTGCCCTTGCTGTGGACGATGGTTACCCATTATTCTTTTACTTCCTGGATATGGGTCCCCGCATGGCTGCTTGATCCCTGGGTTCAGCTCGGGCTGGCCTCGATTGTCCAGTTTGTTTTTGGCCGGCCTTTTTATTTCAACGCTTATTACGCCTTGAAGAATAGAAGCGCCAATATGGATGTTCTGATTGTTCTCGGCACGTCGGCGGCTTTTTTCTACAGCCATTATTTAACGGTTCGCTCCATCCATTTGCCTGCAGGGGAGCATGTACCGCTCTACTTCGAAACGAGCGCCATGCTGATTACTATTGTGCTGCTGGGCAAGTGGATGGAAGCGGCGGCCAAGCGCAAGACGACCGATTCGCTCCGCCATCTCCACGAGCTGAGGCCGAAAGAAGCCAGCGTAATCCGGGATGGGCAGGAGTGGTCCGTGCCTGCCGGACAGGTCAATCCGGGGGAGGTGGTACGGATACGTCCCGGAGAAAGGATTCCGGTCGACGGCCGGGTCATCTCCGGCTATTCCACCGTAGATGAATCGATGCTGACCGGGGAAGCCCTGCCGGTGGACAAACGGCCGGGCGACGAGGTGATCGGGGGGACGGTCAACCGTAGCGGAACGCTGAAGGTAACCGTCATTCGCGCCGGTGAGGAGACGTCGGCCTCGAGAATGGTCAGACTGTTCGAGCAGGCACAGGCTTCCAAAGCGCCGATTCAGAGAATAGCCGACCGGATCTCTGGAGTATTCGTTCCCTGCATCATCGCGATAGCGTCGGCAGCTTTCCTGGCCGGCTATTTCTATCTGGAGCCGGGGATGTTCGGCAGCGCGCTGGAGCGGGCGATCACTGTGCTCGTTGTGGCATGTCCCTGCGCCCTCGGTTTGGCGACTCCGACCTCGGTACTGGTCGGGTCCGGACGGGCAGCGGAGCACGGAATCTGGTTCAAGGACGGGAAGACGATGGAGCAGATGCAGCAGGTTCGCACCGTTCTGCTGGACAAGACGGGCACCATTACAGCAGGAATGCCTGCCGTTACCGAAGTATACGCTCATCGGGGGGACCGGCTAACCCTGCTGCGCCTTGCGGCATCGGCGGAAGGGCCTTCCGAGCATCCGTTTGCCCATGCGGTAGTGCAAGCTGCGCAGATGGAGCAAGTGGACACGGTTGAGCCGGAGAGATTCGCGGTCATTCCGGGCAGCGGTATCCGTGCAATCGTTCAAGGGCACGAGGTATTAATCGGCACACGGAGGCTTCTGCAGCGTCATGGGGCAGGGCGAATTGAAAATGAACAGCGGGCCGGCGAGTGGGAAGCCCAGGGGAAGACAGTGCTATTCATCGCCGTTGATGGCCGGTTCAGCGGCTATATTGCCGTGACTGATCCGATGAAGCCGTCCGTCCGGAAGGCGGTCCGCCGTCTGCGCAAGCTTAGAGTCCGCACCATAATGGTGTCCGGGGACAATTATCGGACGGCCAGGGCGGTAGCGGAGGAAGCGGGGATTGCCGACGTCCATGCCGAAGTGCTGCCGGAAGGTAAAGTCGAGCTGGTCCGCAAGCATCAGCAGAACGACAGGAAGGTGGCGATGGTCGGAGACGGCTTGAACGATGCTCCGGCTCTGGCAGCCGCCGATATTGGCATTGCCGTTGGCGGAGGCACCGATCTTGCTCTGGAGGCGGCGGATGTTCACCTGATGCGGGGAGATCTGAACGGCATCGCCGACGCGATCTGGATAAGCAGGCGGACAACGAGGAATATTAAGCAAAATTTAGCATTCGCCTTGCTGTATAATACGATGGCGATCCCGGTCGCTTTCCTCGGCCTGCTCGCACCTTGGGTAGCCGGAACCGCCATGGCTTTAAGCTCGGTGTCCGTCGTGGCGAACTCTCTTCGCTTAAGGAAGGTAAAGCTGGGACGATAGAAGGTTCGCGCTAACGGGGGCTGAGCACTCGCCATGCGCGCTTAACGTGTCGCGTGATGCATCTGTTAGATTAAAGCGGACTATCCCAATACATAAATCCGAATCAGAGTGCTGCACGTCCGGGGATGGCGGGCGCCAATGGTTCAGATTGGATGAATTGACGTTTGTTAATTATCAATATATACTAAGTTACAAAAAGTAACTAAATGAAGCAGTGGCCATTGCGTCTCTTCGACTGCTCTGCAGAATGAGGAAGGCATGCCGTGGTTTTACAATTTACAGCCGGTGCGCTTGTTTTTTGTAATGCCATGAAGGAATGACACTGCTTGGAAAGGGCGGCCCGTTGTGTATACTATACATCCGGATATCCGGCTTGGAGAAGTAAAGCTTAAAGTAAGCAATCTGAAGCGTTCCCTTGAATTCTACGAGCAAGTCGTAGGCTTGAAAATATTAAAACAAACCTCCGTTACCGCAGAAATGACAGTGGATGGAGTGCATTCCCTGCTGTCTCTAGAAGAAATCCCCTATGCTCTGGTTGTTCCTCCCCGATCGGCCAGCGGTTTGTACCATTTCGCGATTCTGGTTCCGACGCGCAAGGACCTTGGAGTAAGCCTGAGAAGGCTTATTCAATCGGGAATATCGATAGGGCAGGCGGATCATCTGGTCAGCGAAGCGCTGTATATTTCGGATCCCGATCATAACGGCATTGAAATTTACGCAGACCGGCCGCGGGATGTTTGGCAGAGAGATGCGGACGGAAATTACAGGATGGCGACTGATCCGATCGACTGGGAAGGCTTGTTGAAAGAGGCGGAGAGTGAGGTCTGGTCCGGTTTGCCGAAAGGGACGACGATCGGGCATGTGCATTTTCATGTCGGTGATCTTCAGCAGGCTGGAGCTTTCTATTGTGATTTGCTTGGATTTGAAATGGCGGCGGATTATTCCAGACTGATGCGGGCGCTTTTTATCTCTGCGGGCGGCTACCATCATCATATCGGCTTGAATGTGTGGGCGGGAATCGGCGCTTCCCCGGCTCCTCCTCACGGCACGGGGTTGGCTTATTATACAATCATGTATCCCGATGCTTCCGAATTGGAGACGGCTCTGCAAAGGATACGCGATGCCGGCGTCCCGTTAGAGGAGCAAGAGGGAGCCTGGATCGTATCCGATCCCTTCGGCATCCGGACAAGGCTGACGGTCATTCCGTCAGAATAAGAATAGCGGTTGATAAGATAGATTTCCCGAGCCTGAGTTGGCTCGGTTTTTTTTATTTTGGGCCATCCGTGTCCGGGCATATGAAAAACATGGTTGACTGAAAAATAATTTACATATACAATAATTTTTGCATATAGTAAACAAATTTGTCTGTGGACAATACATGCTTAATTAAAAAGTGTGCGGGAAACCCGGCGAGTGAAAACGCTGCGACGCTTCAACGGCAAGCTTACGGAAGAACAGGCTGGTTGGCAGCCGGACATAATGACATTCAGGAGGGGGATAGCCGATGAGGCGGCGGTCAGATATCAATTTAGGGGGGTCAGGGACAGGGCGCCTGCATTTCTCCACCAAATGGTTGCTTACGATGGGGATTCTGGCCGCCGCGACGGTTCTGGCCGTTCTCGTTGCTTCCGCGGTAGGTCCGGTGTCCGTTCCATTGAAGACGACGATGAGTCTGCTTCTTGAGAAGCTGCGGCTTCCTGTCGAAGCTGTTGCCGGCGACAGGGAACGGCTCGTTGTGGAGCAGGTACGGCTGCCCAGGGTGATCGTCGGCGGGCTCGTTGGCGCCGCTCTGGCTATCTCCGGAGCCGCCATGCAGGGTCTGTTCCGGAATCCGCTGGTGGAGCCGGGGTATGTCGGAGTATCGAGCGGTGCGGCCGCAGGAGCGGTATGTGCTTTGTTCTTCGGCTGGACCCAATTCGGAAAATGGATGCTTCCGATATCCGCGTTTGCGGGGGCGGTGGCTGCGGTTATTCTGATTTTGCTGATTTGGAGGGGCAGCCGCCAAGCTTCCATTACGACACTGCTTCTTCTGGGAATAGGGATAAATGCGCTGCTGTCGGCTCTGATCAATATTATGGTGGCCGGCTCCAAGAATGAACAGGAGTTGAGAAGCATTGTGTTTTGGCTGCAAGGCGGACTGGAAGCCCGTACCTGGGAGCACGTCCAGTTGATTGGGCCGCCGATTGTGCTTGGTTGTATATTGATTTGTATCTTCGGCAGGGATTTGAACCTGATGCTGCTGGGCGATGAACAGGCGGAAGGCTCGGGGATCCGGGTGCAGGCGACGCGCTACATGATTCTGGCGCTGGCGTCGCTCATGACCGGCTCGGCCGTGGCCGTCAGCGGGATCATCGGCTTCGTAGGGCTGGTCGTACCGCATGTCGTCCGCCTGATCGCCGGCCCGGACCATCGGCTGCTGCTTCCCGCAAGCGCATTGGGCGGGGCATGCTTTCTCATAGTAGCCGATGTTATTTCCCGCATGATCCTGCAGCCTGTGACATTGCAGGTGGGCGTCGTTTGCGCTTGTATCGGAGCCCCTCTGTTCATTTCGTTAGTACTACGTTCCAGAAAGGTGAAGATGACATGAGCATCCGATTGAATGCCTGCGGAATTTCTGTTCATATGGAACGGGCGCTCATTCTGCGGGAGCTCACATTGAGCGTATTTCAGGGAGAGTTTGTCGGGCTGATCGGGCCGAATGGCAGCGGGAAATCGACACTGCTGCGGACATTGGCCGGATTCCTCAAGCCATCGGCAGGAGAGGTGCTGCTGGATGGCGAGGACATGGCCGCCATTTCCAGAAAGGCCCTGGCCCGCAAGCTTGCTTTCGTTCCCCAGGATTTGACCGTCGACTTCGATTTTACGGTGCGGGAAGTTGTCGGAATGGGAAGGCATCCGTATATTTCCCGCTTCGCAGGAGAGAACGGGAGGGATCGTGAAGTCATAGAGAAAGCTATGCGGGAAACAGGGACACTGCACCTGAGCGATAGATCCATGCCGAGCCTGTCGGGAGGGCAGAGGCAGATGGCATTTATCGCCAAGGCGCTGGCCCAGGAGCCCGAGGTGCTGCTGCTGGACGAACCGATATCCGCTCTCGATATTGCTCATCAACTGCGGGTATTAAGCGTGATCCGCAAGCTGTGCGACCAGGGTTTAACGGCCATTGCGGCTCTGCATGATTTGAACCTGGCTTCGCGCTACTGCGACCGGCTGGTGCTTATCCGGGAGGGAGAAGTGTTGGCCCGGGGGAGTGCGGAGGAAGTCATGACGGAATCGTGTATTCGCGAGGCCTATGGCGTGGAGGCGGTCGTGGCTACCGATCCCTCGACCGGCAAGCCGTCGGTGACCGCGCTGCAGGAGGCCGCCGGATAAGGAATCACCGCCGGCGCTGGGGCACGGAGCCGTCGGCGGTTGCTTGTTGAGAAAGCATCCAAGTTACTCGCTCGTATCCCTTGGGTGGGGTCGAATAGAGGTACAAATAGATTGATGCGAACGAGTGAGTTTTGTATGAAATATCGTACGGAAAGCTGTGTACATGCGGCGAAGGTCCGCTTTTGTATGAAAACATTCATCCGTTAAATTCAGATTGCGGACCTTTCAGGACATAGCGGTTCGTGTATCGATGTATTTTATCCAATTACCGCCGGGCAAATGTGTATACTAAACGGTTTGGCAGCTTGGCGGGACTCGATCAGCTGCAACCAGGATTGCAAGAAGACCGGTATATTCTTGTTAGCAAAGCATTATGGACGTGAGGTGCAAGTTTATGTTTAATCAACGGTGGAATACAACTAATGGGAGGGGAGCTTCCCGGCCCGGAACGGATTGGAAAGGAACAAGCCGAGCCATTGCAGAACGCATCAGCGGAGAAGAACGGCAGGCAACAGCGGAGAGGGCCAGCGACGGAGCGGCGGCAGATGTCGGCAAAGGCATGGCCGGCAGCAGCGGGCCCTCCCAAACAGGCTTCAGGATCGGCCGACGTGTCAACGGCAGGGGAATCGCCGGGAAGGCGGCAGCGGCCGTTATGCTTCTGGCCCTTCTGTCGGCTTGCGGAACGGGAGGGATTCCGGGAGAAGGGCAGAAGCAGGAGGCTGTGCAGGGGAAGAACGGAGGGGATCCGTCCAACACTTCAGCCGGTAACGGGCAAGCCCCGGGGCAGGAAGCCCCGATAACAGATGGAGCGGGAGAAGGGCCGGAGGCCAAGCAAGCGAATGATTCGTTCCCCAGAGAGGTTACGATCGGAAACGAGACGGTAACGATTGAGAAGCAGCCGGTCCGCATTGCGGCCTTGTCCCTGGATACGGCCGAGATGGTGCTGGAGCTGGCCGATGCCTCCCGGATAGCGGTCGTCCCGAGAAGCATTGAAGACCAAGCATTGGCCAGAAATACGGAAGAGGGCCGCCTGGTGCCGAACAAAATTGCCGGGGCAACCGCGCTCGATCCCGAGCAGGTGCTGTCCTACGAGCCGGATCTCGTCCTGCTGACAACGATCCATGACGGGGAGAGAGACGCCGACGCTCTGCTCAAGCAGGCGGGAATTCCGTTAATAACCTTCCAGCAGTGGAATACGCTGGAGAAGCTCCAGCAAAACCTGCAAACGATCGGACAGGCGATAGGGCACGAGGAGAAGGCGGACCGTATAGTCCGGGAAATGCAGGAAAGAATCGCCTCGGTCGAGAAGGAGGCGGAGAATAACAAGATCAAGCCTTCGGTGCTTATCTTGTCTCCGGTCGGCCCGAACACGGGTCCGTATTTGCTCGGCCAGACGAATATTTCTTACGATCTCATTGTAAAAGCCGGAGGAATACCGGCGGTGGATATTCTCGGGGTAAACCGGACGACGAAGGCTTCGATGGAGCAGGTGATGAAAGCCGAACCCGATATGATACTGCTCATACAATGGGATGATAAAGGAGACAGCGAGCTTGAAGAGATGATGTCTCAGGATGCTTTCCAGTCCCTTAAAGCCGTTCGTGAAGGACAGGTGAAGAAGATGAGGGCGAGCCAGGTCACCAATCCTAATCTCGGCGTCGTGGACAGCCTGGAGGAAATCGGCGAATGGGTGCGCGAGTACGCGGCCGGACAGGAGGGGGCATGATCGGAATTGTCTTGACGGCCTACGGGATGGTATCTTCCCTGGATGATTTGGAAGCCTTCTACACTCATATCTTCCACGGCCGAAAGCCGGGCCCGGATAAGCTTGCCCAAGCGGAAGTGCAGTATCGGGCGCTGGGAGTGTGCGATCCGCTCGCCTCGGTTACAAGGCGGCAGGCGGCGGCGCTGGAGCGGAGGCTCAGCTTGCAATTAAACAGCCCTGTCAAAGCCTATTACATGTGCAAGCATACCCCACCGTCAGCCGAGGAAACGGTAACCCGCATGGCGGAAGATGGAGTAACCAAGGTCGTTTGCCTGCCGCTGTCGCCCCTGTTTTCCAAGACGGGAACTGGCTGGTATGAGCGCAAGCTGCGCGAGGCGATCGCCTCCTCCGGCCATCGTATGGAGCTGTTAACTGCTGCCCACTGGCACCTGAATCCGGACTTCGTGCGCATTGTTGCAGACAGGGTCCGCGCGGCTGCGGAATGGCTGCCTGCTGCGGTGCGCGGGAATACCGCGGTGATCTTTACCGCACACAGCCAACCCGGGCTGCCCGAGGCCCATCCGGACTACTGCCGGGAATTCCGGGAGCTGGCGGAAGCCGTCGCCGATGTATCCGGCAGCAGCTCTTGGCGGATAGCCTACCGCAGCGGAGGGCCGGCGCCGCAGGTTTGGCTAAAGCCTGACGTGCTGGATGTCATTGCCGAAGTGGGAGAAGGCGGGGCGGAGGCGGTGGTGGTCTGCGACTTGCTCTCACTGACAGCGAATGTGGAGGTGCTTCAAGATATCGGAATCCAGGGCCAAGCTGCGGCACAAGCGCTTGGATTGGAGTTTGTAAGAACCGAATTTCTGAACGATTCCGATGATTTCATGAAGGTGGTCAGCGATATCGTGGCGGAGCGGATTAAGGCGGTAGGCTGGAGTTAGCTTCGGCTTTATAGCTGACGGTATCCACAAGGCTTCCGAGTAATCCGTCAAGCTTGTCGTCTTGGCATTGGGGCGGCGGCATCGCTGTCCTCCTCAGGGCCATCGCGGATATTCCGGACGTCAAGAGATCCGGGCTCCTCACAGTGTGCTTAGGGTGTCGCGAAAATTTCCTGTTTTTTGTGTCCTACCTAAAGCGGCTGCGTTCTGCAGAAAAGCCATAGGATAACAAAATAAAATCCAAAATTATACAAAGTTTAGAATTTTATAAGCAGAATTAATAAACGAGGTAGGCGCAAGCCTACTTTTTTTTGTCAATAGACAAATCTTTATTCCAAAATGGTTTAAAGAGAGGTATAATGAGCGCAAGAGACATCATTTATACATCATGGTTAAGAAAGAAGTGTTGATAAATGGCACGCCCGGCAAATTCATGGAAGTTGTCCTGGTCCATCTTCTGGACCTTCTGCAAAATTTCCCCCGTCACCTTCGGAGGAGGCTATGCGATGATTCCGGTCATCGAGCGGGAAGTGGTCACCCGCCGGAAATGGCTCGACGAGAAGGAGATGACGGATGTGCTCTCCATCTCCGGTTCAGCTCCCGGAGGGATCGGAGTCAACGCGGCGATTTATACCGGGTACCGGCTTGGACAATGGAGAGGGGCGCTTTCCGCTCTGTTGGGCATTACGCTGCCTGCTTTTCTCATCGTGCTGGCCTTGGGAATCGTCTTTGCCCAACTGCGCAGCATACCGAAGATTGAGGCCGCCTTTGCCGGGATACAGTCGGCCATCGCCGCTTTGATCGTTTTTGCCGCCTATCGGCTTTTGCGAACGGCCGTTTTTGATATCGCTACACTGTCCGTAGCCGCAGCAACCGCCTTGCTGCTAATATTTTCGCCGATTCACCCGCTTGTTCTTATTCTGGGAGGCATGGTCGCCGGCATCCTTTTGATCAAGATGAAGGAAAGGCTGGGGTGGCGGGTCAAGCTGGAGAAGGACGAAGCTTCCGGCAAGGAAGAAGCGCCACGTACGGGTCGTCCGGCAGCATATTCCTCTCATGATTATTTTTTGGGCGACGGGATTTGAGCCGAATACAGAATTTTCTCTTCCGGTAACCTCCGAAAGGCGGGTTCGCTGCCGATATGGATGTTTCCGGTTGGCCGATTAAAGAATTATCTATATGCCCGAGCCTACCAGTGGCTGCGGGCGATTCTATGGAATGGGGTATCCTCATGCTGCTGCTGCAATTATTTTGGACTTTCTTTAAAATAGGGCTTCTCTCCTTCGGAGGAGGCTATGCGATGATCCCCGTTATAGAGCATGAGGTGACGGCTTACGGCTGGATGACCAGTGCGGAGTATTACGAGGCCATTGCTCTCGCGGGGATGTCCCCGGGGCCGGTCGCAACTAACGGTGCGGTCTATGTGGGCTATCATACGGCCGGTCTGGCAGGCGCAGTGGCGGCTACGCTGGGGATGGTTCTGCCTTCGCTGTTTCTTATCGTGCTGATGGCCGCCTTTTTTGTCCGCATCAACGAGCACAAGCTGGTCAAGTCGGCTTTCTACGGTCTGCGTCCGATCGTGGCCGGTCTGGTTGCCTACGCCGCCATTCATTTCAGCCAGACAAGCGGCATCATCGGCCCGATCTCCTGGGATAGCGGTATCGCGTTGGCGATCTTCGCTTTTTCTTTATTTGCGCTGATTAAATACAAGCTCCATCCGCTTTATGTCATTGCCCTGTCCGGCCTGGCCGGTGCCGCTCTGTACAGCTAGGAATCTGTCCGTTAGCCATTCTAACCGGCGGGCTTGCTCCCGCACTTTGGCATATGACGAAGCGCTGCGGAACGGTATAATGGGTTTTAATGAAGTCATTGGTTTTTGGGACAAGGCGGAATAGCTGTCGAATAGATTGTAAGGGCGGGTGAAGGAATGGTCGGTCAATCTCCCGGGCCGGGGAGCAAGGCAAAGTCGATTTTCCGGCTGATACGCAAGCAGAAGAAAGTGTCCAAGCAGGATTTGCTCGATCAATGTGAAATGCCGGTCAGCACGCTGACCAGAGTTCTGGAGGAGCTAACGACCCAGGGCTGGATTCGGGAAACGGGGCTCGGCGAATCGACAGGCGGGCGGCGGCCAATTCTGTATGAAGTCAATCCCGATTACGGATATGTGCTGGGGATGGAGATCTCCCGGCTGAATGCCAAGCTGGTGCTGTGCGACCTGCAGACGAACAAGCTGGCGGAACGCGGCTGGCCGATGACGGCTGAAGCTACTCCGCAGTATGTGCTGCAGCGGGCAGTCCGGGAAATCGAGTCGATGCTGGCCGAGAGGCAAATTTCATTGGCGGCGGTGCTCGGACTGGGCATAGGCGCGGTAGGCCCGCTGGACCGGCAGCGGGGAATCATTCTTCATCCCCGATATTTTCAGGCTCCCGGATGGGAGAATGTCGATATTAGCCGGCAGCTTTCGGAAGGGCTGGGGATCCCGGTTTTCCTGGATAACGGGGCCAATACGGCGATTCGCGGAGAATATTGGGCAGACCCTGCAAGGGAGTTCAAGCATTTGCTTTACGTTCATGGCGGAACGGGCCTGCGCTCGGCGATGATGTCGGACGGCAAGGTGGTTTATGGAGCCGTAGATATGGAAGGGGCGGTCGGCCAAATGATCATTCAGACGGACGGCAGGCCTCATCGGGAAAGCGGAGGAAATTATGGGAGTCTGGAATCCTATACGGCCATATATGCGTTAGAACAGGAGGCCGCGTCCAAATTAAAGCAGGGAAGAGACAGCCTGCTTCGGGCTCTGGCCGGAAGTCCGGAGAGGATCACTTTTGCCCATCTGGTACAAGCGCTGCATAAGCAGGATGCGCTGACGATTGAAATTTTTACGCAGGCGGCAACTTACTTCGGCATTGGCTTGGCCAATCTGTTAAACATACTGCACCCGGAGAAGGTGATCTTGGGCGGGCCGTTAATTACCGCACATGATTTGTTCTTTCAGATCAGCACCCGGGTTGCCGTGCAGAAAGCATATTATTATCCGGAGTACCAGGTAATGTTCAGTCGGGGGCGGCTCGGCGAGGATGCGATTGCGTCCGGAGCGGCCGTGATGGCGATCGATTCGTTAACCGAGGAGTAATTGGACTGCGTTGGCCGCCGGAGGCCGATCAATGGAAAGCGAGGATGTACAGATGACGAACGAGGACAACGGAAAATTGATGCGCAAAGGATGCTGCACGGCGAGCAGGCCGGCGGCGGATGGACAAGCTGCAGAGGGACTGACCGCAGCGCAACAGGCTGCAGCCTCTTCGGAGGAATCGCCGCACTTCGGGAAGACAGACGGAATGATCCTGCTGCCGGGCGGAACGTTCCTGATGGGAACGGACAGCGCGGAGGGCTTTCCTGCGGATGGAGAAGGCCCGGTTCATGAGGTGGAGCTGGATGCTTTCTATATCGACCCGTATGCGGTATCGAACAGACAGTTCGCCGATTTCGTCCGGGCTACCGGCTATCGTACGGAGGCTGAAAGCTTCGGCTGGTCCTTCGTCTTTCATCTCTTCGTTTCGGAAGAGGTCGCCCGCACGGTCGAGCAGGTAGTTCAAGCCACTCCCTGGTGGTGGCCGGTTAAAGGAGCTTACTGGGCCTGTCCCGAAGGACCCGGCTCGAACGTGGAGACACGCTGGGATCATCCCGTCGTTCACGTTTCGTGGAATGATGCCGCTGCTTACTGCAGGTGGGCGGGCAAGCGTCTGCCTACGGAGGCCGAATGGGAATATGCCGCCCGCGGAGGCTTGGTTCAGAAGAAATATCCGTGGGGCGATGTGCTGAAGCCCGACGGGAAATATGTTTGCAATATATGGCAGGGGAAATTTCCCGTCAAGGATAATGCGGTTGACGGCTATTCCGGCACGGCTCCGGTGAATGAGTATCCTCCTAACGGATACGGATTGTATAATATGGCGGGGAACGTATGGGAATGGTGCTCGGATTGGTTCCATCCCGCTTATTACAAGGACAGCCCGAGGCTGAATCCCAAAGGTCCTCTCGCCGGAACGGGCCGGGTAACCCGCGGCGGATCCTATCTGTGTCATAAATCGTATTGCAACCGGTATCGGGTGGCGGCCAGAAGCTCCAATACGCCGGATAGCTCTACGGGAAATATGGGATTTCGCTGTGCCGCGGATGCGACTTGATAAACCGCTGAATAGAGCGGGCGATTCGAGCCGTACGGTTCGGTTAACCATCAGCAGGAAGACGAAGGGGACGGCTTGGTCCAAGCCCGGAAAAAGATTTCTAAAAATGGATGCCTCTATGGAAAAAAATGCGCTATAATAGACAAATAATTGTTAGAAGGAGGCATGGTCCCGAAATGAAAATCGGACTAAGTTCTTACAGTCTTTATCGTCTTATCAACTCTGGCGAAATGGATATTTTTCAAGCGATCGAATGGATTGCCGAAAATGGCGGGGAGCACGTCGAGATTGTTCCGATGAGCTTAAACCTGACCGAGGACTCTTCTCTGGTGGAGGCCATTCGGAAGAAGGCGCAGGAAGTCGGCATTGACATTTCCAACTATGCTGTAGGCGCCAACTTTGTGACCGACAGCGACGAAGCTTTTAACGAGCAAGTCGAGAAGCTGAAGCGGCATGTGGATGTTGCGCATGGCCTTGGAATTAAATTGATGCGTCATGATGTCGCTTCCCGCCCGATTCCGGAAACCTCCATTGCGCAATTCGAGGCGGATTTGGACAAAATGGTGGAAGGCTGTCGGCAAGTGGCCGATTACGCCGCTCAATTCGGCATTACGACAAGCGTAGAGAACCATGGTTTCTTCGTGCAGGCGAGCGACCGGGTGCAGCGCCTTATCCATGCGGTGGATCGTCCGAACTTCAAGACCACGCTCGATGTCGGAAACTTTATGTGCGCCGACGAAAATTCGGTCGTATCGGTGAAGAAAAACATTTCTTACGCCTCCATGGTCCATCTTAAAGACTTCTATCTGCGCCCTTCCTACCGGGATCCAGGGGAAGGCTGGTTCAAGACTACAAGCGGCAATTTCTTGAGAGGGGCTATTGTCGGCCAAGGAGATATCGACATGGTAGAGGTCATTCGTGTAATCAAGCAATCGGGTTATGACGGATACATATCGATTGAATTTGAAGGGATGGAAGATCCCCGCGCCGGATCGAAGATCGGAATGGCTAATGCCAGACGGATTTGGGAAGAAGTTTAATTGAATTAACCTGCCGAACTCAAATTTGAATAGCTGGAAGAACAAGGGGCTGTATTTATTGCGGACCCTTGTTTTATGTGTTGATAATATGGCGAAAAATGTAAATAAAATCTAATAAGTAGAGCCAGGTGCTGTGCAATAACGTTATTTATTCTAATTTATGATGGAGGCAAATGCAGTTATGAAAAAATTTGTTGCAGGACTGCTGGTTGGAGCCTGTCTGACCCTTGGGACGACCGCTCTTGCGGCTACCGTAAAGCAATATATTCTGACGGAACCCACTTACCCGATTTTTGTCAATGGAACCGAGTACAAGGATAGCGAGAACCCTGTCCTGAACTATGAAGGCAGCACCTACATTCCTTTGGCCAAGATCGGCGATCTGACCGGTGTCGATTATCACTGGAACAATGAATTAGGACGGGTGGAAATTAACACGGACGGTCAGGTGAGAACAGAGGGAGACAAAGCTGCTTCAGCCGGGCCATCCAGCTCTTCCGGTACCGGGATGAACCGTGAACTTGCCGAGAGAGAAGCGATTGCGAATTTAAATAAAAATAACGAAGTGAAGTACGAGCTGCCCAAAGGTTTGGTGGAGCAGGGCGGAATGGTTTTTTTGTATGCGTATGATGCTGCCGGAAACTATTCAATCCGAGCGGGGCTACAGCCCCTACTACAACATTGAGGACTTGCAAAAGGCAGGCATTCTGCAATAAGTATATCCAGCGCCAGCGTCTGTTTGTTTTGAATATAGCAGCAGGCCCGGTCCTCCTAGAGAGGCCGGGCTTTTCATAATTAAACTATTAAGAAAGTATCCTTGACTCTCTAATTCTACTCCGGGATGAGCTTCAGAGCGTTTTGATAATAGATCTTGTCGAGCACCGTTTTAGGCAAATCCAGTGATTCCAACAGCTGCTGGTGCACATTATCGAAATAATCCCGTCCGTACATAATGCGATCCTGGAAATCTATCAAAAATTGCTTGGCAAATTCTCTGTCTCTTGCCAGCGCGTTGCAGCCCGAGCCTGCGGAAATATCGCAATACAGGTTCGGATAGCTGCGCAGCATCTCGGACACCCGGCCTCCCGGCAGGACAGGGCCCGTCGGATAGGCGGTCTTATTATATTGGTCATCGCCCGAAATATGTGCCCAGAACCCGGGGGCATGACCGATAAAGACCGTTTCCGGACAAGCCTGGACGGCACGCTCGAACGCCCCGATACCTCCGCCGTACCACCAATTGGGGCGGGGGTAGGTGGAGCCGGTATCGAATTCGTAATCGATGTGGACGAGAACCGGCAAGCCCTTCTCCCCGCAGAAACGATACAGACGAAGAGCGTCGGGATTATCATACATCATCCTCAGCTTGAGCTCGCCGTACACCTTGACATCGTACAGTCGGATGGCATGATCCAGCTTATCGATGGCATCGGGCAGGCGCGGATCGGGGGCATAGCCCAATATAAACTTGTCCGGCGCCTGTTCTTTGTAAGCGGCGCAGCGCTCGAAGGAAATGGGCCCGTTCGGCTTGTCCGGGTCGGGAATGTGCTTGATGTATTCGGGATTATATTCGGTTGCCGGGCATTCCCAGCTGAGCAGCCAAGTCTTGTCAATGTTATACTGCTTCATATTGTCCAAAAATCGTTCCAGATTATACCCGTACCAATCCGGATGGTTATGTACGTCAATAATCAACTAGGATCGCCCCTGTCGCAATGATATAGAACATGTATATTACATGTTTATATTATTGTAGAACGGGAAACGGGCACTGGCAACCATTATTTCCTGATTTGAATATAGTAATCCATGGCCGCTTTCTCCGCTTGCTCAACGGAATCTTGAGGGAAGGAAGAGAAGATCATTTCCCCGGATTGTTCCGCATCTGAGGAAGCCTTGCCTTCAGAAAGCTGTATAATTCTGCCGAAATAGCTGCCGCTGTCCGGATCGCGATCCACACGGAGCAAATATTGGGGATGGCTTAATGTGCGATTAACGAGGCTGGTGGACATAGCCGTCCCTCCTTTCTGTCTAATGAATAGGAATGATCCTATTGTACCATAAAACGACGGTCAAGCTGAAAGGCACGCCGCTCTGCAAGCGAACGTGCCTTTTGGAATTCGCAATAGATTACCAGATAAACGGACCTCCAAAGCCTCCGAAACCAAATGGAAATCCGCCGAAGGCAAAAGGAGAGGTGCCAATGGCCAACAAATCAAACAGAACAAGCGGAATAATAGCTTTAGTTCTGGCATCCTTTCCTTTTTCGTATTCAAATATCAGTTGGTTTCCTTGAATGGCTCTCAGCTTGCCGCTGATTAAGGAACCGTCTTTCTTCACCGCATAAACATACTTGCCGACGAGTTTTTCCACTTCACGACGGGAAATTGTCTGGTTCATGCTTCCACCTCCTTTATCGCAAAGAGCTTAGGGATTCTGGGGACGAGCCTAGTCTATGTCTTCTTATCCGTTTATATGAAAACGCAGGGTGGCCCCATTCCATAATTCTATTCTATGATCGGGAATGAAAGAGCGTATGGATGCAAGCCAAGGGCATGTACCCGAAGTTAGCGATGAAAGGGAAGCTATGGAAGAAACGTGCTCGTTGTCGGGAGGCAAGCTATAGTTCTCCGCCATCCCCGTAAATCTTGGAAAACTTCCGGGTATCCGGTATAATTAATGAGATTCGTGATGAACGGATTGAATGACCGTTTTAGTTCACAGCTTCTAAACTAAAGATCAATGAAGGGGAGGCGACATCATGGAACAAGTCATCATTATCGGAGCGGGACCTTGCGGTTTATCCGCCGCCTCTGAGTTGAAGGAGAAGGGGATTGAACCTCTGATCATTGAAAAGGGGTCCATCGTCGACTCTATTTATCGTTATCCGACCTTTTTACAATTTCACAGTACTCCGGAGCTTCTGGAAATCGGGGGAATCCCGTTCGTAACTCCGAACGAGAAGCCGACCCGGCTCGAAGGACTGACCTATTACAGGACGGTGGCCGAGCGCAAGGAGCTGCGGATCCGCTTATATGAAAGGGTTCTTGCCATCCGGCCCGAGGACGGCGGGTTCGAACTGGACAGTGAAGACCGTTATGGCCGTAAACATACTTACAGAGCCAAGCATGTCATTGTGGCCACCGGTTATTTCGACCAGCCGAATTGTCTTCAGGTGCCGGGGGAAGAGCTTCCCCACGTCTCACATTACTTTCAGGAGGCGCATCCTTATGCGAAGATGAAGGTTGCGGTCGTGGGCGGGAACAACTCGGCGGTGGACGCCGCTCTGGAGCTGGAGCGGGTAGGTGCGGAAGTGACGGTTATTTACCGGGGAAGCGAGCTGTCTCCTTATGTGAAGGCCTGGGTGCGTCCGCTTTTCGAAAGCGCAGTGAACAAAGGGAAAATCCGAATGCTGTTCTCCTCACAGATAACGGAAATTGGTGAAGGCTTCATCATGGTCGAAAGCGAAGGGGAGGTTAGCAGGTTAGACAACGACTTTGTCCTGGCTTTAACCGGGTTTCGTCCCGACCGCCAGCTTCTGCAAGCATGCGGAGTGGAGTTGGACGAGGAAACGGGGGCTCCCCGGCATAATCCGGAGACGATGGAGACGAACGTTCCCAATCTGTTTATCGCCGGAGTGATAGCGGCCGGAAGCCGGGCTAATGAAATTTTCATAGAAAACGGCCGATTTCATGGGCGAAGCATTGCCCAAGCAATTATCGAACGTTGACGGAGGCGTTCGACGCCAAAACCCGAAAATCGGTCAAACCGTTCAGCCGACCTGTCTAGCGCAGGTTCTTGACACTACTTCGTCTGCCCTCTAAACACGCGCATATTTTAAATAGCGCGTGTTTTTTTCATGGGGGACAGCTTTTGATATTTACCGATAAATCGTATCTGAGCTGAAGTAACTTAATAAACTGTTGCGATGTAACATTTCGTTTATGCATGTCCGTTTCTCCATTCAACTCATTATTACTACACGGTGATTTCGGTTACCACAATGTGATACGTGATGTAAAAGGCAATAGTAAGTTAATTGATTGGGAATTTGCAGGTTATGGAGATCCGAGAGTAGATGTTGCAAATGTTCTGTTTTGGACCCATTTGCATTTTCCAAATATTGCACATGTTTGTGTACGAGCTTTCATAAATGCCTACATTGAGCGGAGAAAAGAAGATTTTACGTCTGACATATTACACGCACACATAATTCTTCAGATCTGGAGGATTATTGAGATTGTTAAGGATGATTTTCCGGAACCGGTAAAAAAAGAATGGAACAGACGACTTGATTGGGCATTAAATCATGTTTTCATTTAACATGAGTTTTGGCTCTAAGTTATGGATTTCGTATCTCGTAAAGCTCCTCATAGAGCCGATAGATCTCGGCAAAAGTCATAAAAGTCCGATAAAAAGTAATCACTTTCCTCTATTTAATGTAAACGCTATCAAATATAATGGGAGAGGATCGATAGATCTTTTAACATGAAATCGGAAAGTACCGTTGTCAAAAGGTGAAAGAGCCGCGTCGTGACAGTTTTTTTCAGTCACAGAAAGCT